>JBNLBG010000026.1:0-33954 GCA_050303195.1 Allomuricauda sp.
GTATTTGAAAGGCCATCATTCGTATTTAAATGATGGAAGACATAAGGTGACTGCGCAGTACTATTTTGGAAAAAAGCAATCCAAAAAATTCCAAAAATATAAAGCTTCAATTTTTGCATAATATCTGACAGTTTAAAACAAAACCTTATGTCCAATGTCCCCCAGTCCGGTTTTTGGGAAGAGTAACAGTTCTGCCCACAATAATGTACTTAAAATTAATTCTCAAACCTATACTTTGTTCCTTCTGTGATTCCATCCCAATCATCTGTTCTAAAAGGGGATGCTGGAAGACCCTCTGCATTATAAAGGTTACAATCACTAGCATCATCAGCCCATCCATAATGGACAGCCACTGGATTTTGTACATCATCATTATAAACAATGACCTTATTGTCATTTATAAAAGCCTTGGCATAATGAAACGTTTTATCTTCCCCCGCAATTTCAAACCCCTCAAGATACCCATATTTATTAGATGTTGTCAATCTGCCGCCAATATCACTGAAAGTCAGAATGATTTTGTTGCCATCTATGGCCAATGATTTGTAAGTTGGCCCACTAAAAACAATACTTTTGTTGTAAACCTTGTTCAAGGCGATAGCTGCTAAACGCTTGCCAACATCTTGTTTGTTTTTTGGGTGTATGTCCAGGGCATTTCCTATATCTGTGGTCACGGCCATACCGGTATTAGTCACGGTTTCCAGTGTGAAACTCTGAGCTTCCCTTAATTCTGCCCATCTACTACCATTATTGCTATTACCACCAAACTCATCGAAAGAAGATAATTGTACAAAGTAAAATGGAAAATCGCCTTGATGCCATTTTGCCCTCCAATCGGCAATCATCGTAGGGAAAGCTTTCTTGTATTGCTCTGCTCGGGTTGCGTTGGCTTCTCCTTGATACCATAATACCCCTTGAAATGCATAAGGAATCAATGGGTTAATCATAGCGTTGAACAATAAACTCGGGTAACTATTTGGGGATATTCCGATATTTACGTCAACAACTTGAAACTTCCATGCCCCATATAATGGAATAACTGTACTACCTATGGTGAGTTTCAAATCTGTTTCATCTCCCCAGATACCACCACCTCCTGTATAATCGGTAATCCTTACAGCAATACTATTACTACCTTCTTTTAGAACTCCCGCAGGAACATTATAAACCCTTTTTTTATTATAACCAATCGTCATACCAACTTCAACACCATTTATATAAGTAACATCATCATCGTCAATTTTTGCCAATTCCAAGATGGCTTCTTTGCTAGCGTCCTCTTTTGAAACAACAATCGACTTCCGCATCCAAACCACACCATCTAAATTGGGCAATTGTTGGTTCTCCCACAGTTTTGGGGCTTGCATTTCAGGCCAATTAGAGTCATCAAAAGCAATATCTTTAAAAGAAGATTCCTTATCAATGCTTGGTTTTGAACCTTGGATGCTTTCTAATTTATCGATAATAGTCTTTTTTTGCTTTTCAACAAGCGAGTCCATATCTATTTTTGAATATTTTGAAATCATGTCCTTGAACTCATCGCTATTTTCAAAACCCTCTCTACTGGTCCATGTTTCAACGCAGGTACCTCCCCAAGAAGCATTTATAATACCAATGGGGATTTTTAATTCTTGATATAGTTTTTTAGCACAAAAGTAGCCCACAGCCGTAAAATTGCCCACAGTGGCAGGACTGGATACTTCCCATTTTGCTGATTTCAATTTCTCTTTAGGAGTAGAACTCATCTCCTTTTCAACCAAAAACTGACGAATCATGGGATAGTTGGAATCGTTGATTTCTTGTTCAGCATTCATGGCCCCATTAACCGTAAACTCCATATTGGATTGCCCGCTACATAACCATACCTCACCTACCAAAACATCTTTTATGGTAATCGTGTTCTTCCCTTTTACAGTTAATTCATACGGACCACCAGCAGTTTCAGGTTTTAAACGAACAGACCATTTTCCATTTTTATCCGCTTTTGTTTTTACAACTTGTCCCTTAAAATGAACTTCAATTTTTTCATTGGCATTTGCCCAACCCCAGACCGGGATGGGTTTGTTACGTTGCAAAACCATTCCATCATTGAACAATAATGGTAATTCTACATTAGCATTTACATTCATGCAGAAAACAAGGGAAAGAAGCGTTAAAATTTTTTTCATTCTATTTATCAATTATATTCTTATGAAGCACAGTTGCTTCCATTTCTATTTTTGTTACAATCCTAATTACAGTCTCTTTTCATCTGAATCATTCGCTCCAGACGGTTACGCCTCCAGACGATAATGTTTTGGAACCAATCAATACCTGGGCATTTTGTGGTATGTTCAGTTCATAATCCTTTGATGAATAGTTTACCGCAACCCAAAAACCATCGCGCCAATTCACGTAAACCCCTTCTGGATAATCTTCGGTAAGAATCTGTGCATTGGTATAGACACTCTTTAAAATATCCGTTTCAAGCTGTGCATCATCTGTATCCACACCAATGTAAGTAACCGTTCCCTTTCCTATTCTATTGATAACAGCTGCCGCTTTTCCCGCGTAAAATTGATCGGTATAAGTGGCCAAAACATTTTCAGGCTTATTGGCATTCACCAAATCGGCCCAATTATTCCAGTAATATTCCTTATTGTAGCCTTTAACCACCCCTTTCATATAAGGTAGTAATTGATCGAAATAATCGATTTTAGCATCGATCAGCGGATAAATTTTTTCTCCCCAACCTGATTGATATAAATGGCCATTTTTATCTTTCACCCCTGTTCTTACCGTCAACACAAGATTACCCCCTTGCTTCACGTAATCCATCCATTTAGCAATAGTGGCATCATCAACCAATTCAAAAGCAGGGGCAATAACGACCTTGTAATCGTTTAAATCATCATTTTCATTAACAATATCTGTTGGTGATCCAAATGATTTTACGATTTCTAAATATTTTTGAAAAAACTGCAAGGTATTCCATTGGCTTGTTTGCCCTTGCCTGCCCATACTCCAAGCATTGTCATAGTTCCACAACAAAGCCGTTTTACGTGCTTCTATTTCTTTTGGCATTTTTTCATTAGGATTATAGGCTTTTCGCAACTGCTTCATTTCTTCTATTGCTCGTTTATAATCCTTTCCTCCTTGAGCCAGTGTCACGCCATCAAGGGTTGTAATGGCACTATGGTATTGTTCCGACCCATAATTGATTTGGCGATAACGATAGGAACAGGCAAACGACATATTCTCGGCGAAACAATGGTATAACCACATACGCAATGCTCCGGGTTGCAATAAGGGATTTACATTTCCCCAATTAGTTGGCCCAGGCTGAAGTTCCATAACCCCAGCAATATCATTCTTGGTTTTAAAGAAATTTAAAGCAAACGAAAGCTCTTTTGGGTCACCCAAACGAAATCCCTTATCTCCAATATTAGAATAACCTTTATTCAAATAGCTAGTGAAAGAATTGAAATCCAATTTTTCTGTTCTCCTGGGATCGGCATTAGGTGTAGTGGCCGTATAGTTTGTGGTAATAAATTGCTTTTTGGAAATTAATGGACGAAGAATGCTTGCTTGATAATCCAAAAATTCTGCTTGGGTATCTGCCATATACCGTTTAAAATCCAATAAAGCATGTGGATTAGTGCCCCACCAGCCCACATGATCTGCATTATGGATTTTAATTTGGTTGAAATCATTATAGACTTGGCTCCAAAATTCTGTGCCCCAAGCAGTATTGAGGGCATCTATATTTTTGTATTTGTTCTTTAACCACGTTCTGAAGGCCTCTTGGGATGACGGACTATAATCTTCTTTGGCTTCCGGTTCATTGTCCAATTGCCAACCCATCACATTAGGGTTGTTTCCATAGCGTTCGGCCATTTTTGTGATAATTTCTTTCGCAAAATCACGCCAAACGGGGTTACTCAATGACTGTTGTGCCCTTGTACCATGCTCAGCCCGTTGATAATCCGGTCCCATCAAATAAATTTCCGGATATTTAATCCCCATCCATACTGGGGAAATAGCGGTAGGGGTTCCTAAAATGACTTTCAATCTGTACTTAGCAGCAAGATCTATAACGGTATCCAACCATTCAAATGTATAAGTGCCCTCTTGAGGTTCCATGTCAATCCAAGCAAATTCAGCGATGTGGATAAACTCAAAACCGATTTCGGAAATATTCTTGATGTCTCGTTCCCATTCACTTTTATCCCAATGCTCCGGATAGTAATAAATACCCATGGACATTAAACTTTCCTTTGGGAAAAAATCTGGAGTACCTTGTCCATGAATACCAAATGATATTAATATGAATAAAATTGAAAGTTGTTTCATATACCCTTAGGGATCTGTTTTAAACAATCGCAAAAAGCAATCCTTAAAAAAACGTAATATTAAACATGGACACTTCTTTTATATCTCCTCTTGTTCAAAACAAAAGATTCCTGCTTGCCATTACGCAAACAAGAATCTTTAAACTAACTCAAACAAAATAAAATCCAACATTAATAATTAATTTCTGCCCACGACAATAGTATCAATGATACTTGGATATCTTACCCTATACTTCTATACCAATTTATATTCCACAGAACACCAAAATCACTGCCCAAAAAAGAGCTTTCACATTTTTCAAAAACCACATTTATCACGGTTATCCCAATTTTATTCAATGTTTATAGATGCTTCTATAGGTAAATCTCTAGACGATTTTCCAATTTTAATATCGTATGCGCCCGGTTCAACAACCCATTGTTTTTCATCCACACCGTAATAAGCCAGTTCCTTTACGGGCAGCGAGATGGTTACCTTTTCAGAAGTTCCGCTTTTAACCAGTACCTTCTTAAATCCTTTTAATTCATTGACAGCCCTCTGTACTGCTGAATTTGGTTTTGAAACGTAGAGCTGTGCCACTTCCTTACCGTCTGTTTTTCCTGTATTTGTTATTTGGAAAGATACCTCCATAACTTCATCTTCATTATAGACTTTTTTATCCGTCTTTAAATCTGAGAACTCAAAAGTGGAATAGGACAGTCCATATCCGAAAGGGTATATTGGTTCCACTTTGTTGGTATCGAACCAACGATACCCTACCAAGATACCTTCGGTATAGGTTACGGTTGAATCGCCTGGAAAACTATGGGTGGCATGCGCAGGTGAATCCTCAATTTTCTTGGGCATGGTCCAGGGCAATTTCCCTGATGGATTTATGGTGCCCAACAGTACATCCGCCAATGCGTTTCCTCCTTCCGAACCATTGAACCAGCTCCAAACAAGCGTTGATGACTGCTCCTTAATTGTGTTGATATCAAAAGGTGCTCCGGCAATCATAACCACAATGGTATTGGGGTTTACTCCCAATACTTTTTGGATGAGTTCTTCCTGTCCAAAGGGCAAGTCTAAACTCCTACGGTCGGAGGCCTCTGTTTCGTAATCGCGGTTGGACCCCGCAAAAATAATGACCATATCAGAAGTAATGGCAGCCTCCAAGGCTTCATCAAGCTTTTCTGGGTCCAATTCGTCCACTGTTGTTGGACCATTCAAGGTAACAGCTTGTTTTATGTCATTATCGTTTTTAGAATACCTTTCCAAATACCCTTCCGCATAATTAATTTTTATGTTTTCTGGCAGTCTGTTCCTAAGGCCTTCCAAAGGGGTAACCTCTCTTTCTGTTTTTACACCGGCACCAAATCCCCCCAAAGCATTCTTCTTTGTGGCATTGTTGCCAATGACCGCAATTGATTTTACATTATCCAATTGCAGTGGCAATAGGTTCTTTTCGTTCTTTAGCAGAACCACAGATTCTGATGCAATGTTATAGGCATCCTGGTAGTGTTCTTCCGTTGCCAAGCTACCTTTTTCGCGATTCTCTCCATCAATGGCCTTTACCTGGAACAACACCCGCAACACACGCTTCACATGCTTATCAATTTCTTTCTCGGAAATTTTCCCTTCCTTGGCCGCTGCGATCAAGGCGTCTGCCAAGAAAAATTCATTGAAGGGTTTTGGGGTGCCCATTTCAACATCCAAGCCGTTCTCCAGTGTTTTCACCGTGGTATGCACCGCGGCCCAATCTGAGACCACAATGCCCTTAAAGCCCCATTCGTCCCGCAATACTTTGTTCAGCATATAGTCGTTCTCGCACAAATAATCGCCCCTAAACTTGTTATAGGCCCCCATTAGACTATAGGCATTTGCCTCGGTCACTGCAGCTTTGAAAGCGGGCAGATAAATTTCCCGCAATGTGCGCTCATCCGCAAGTACATCTACCGTACCCCGATTGGTCTCTTGATTATTTACCGCATAATGTTTTACACAGGCCATCACGTCGTTGTTCTGCAATCCCACAATGAACGGCACCACCATTTTCTTGTTCAGGAACGGGTCTTCGGTGAAGTATTCGTATGTACGCCCTCCCAATGGTGTTCTAATGATATTGATGGCGGGCGAAAGCAACATGTCCTTGCCCCGTGCACGGGCCTCTTGCCCCACGCTATTACCAAAGGTATGGGCCAAATCGGTGTTCCAGGTGGCAGCAAGTCCTCCTCCTGCGGGATAATAGGTGGCAAAATCATTGTCCCAACCTGCCGGGGCCCAAGAGTCACGGGAAATTTCCTCACGAACTCCCAATGGTCCATCGGCCATTTTCAATTCCGGAATGCCCAAACGCTCCACTCCTCCCGTGGCAAACATGCTGTTGCCGTGCAACATTCCAATTTTTTCCTCCAAGGTCATGAGTGCAATCAGTGAGTCTATTTTTGCATCAAACTTTGCACCATCAAACTCTTTGGGAGTATAGCCCTTTTCTTCCATTGTCTTTATTGATGAAGTATTCTTTTCCTTCTTACAAGATTGCATAAAAAGTATAAGACTTACCATCACCAGTACTACTATTTTTGGTTTCATCAGTTTGGATTATAGTTTTTTAAATCTAATTGCCGTTCCTCCACCCTCGGCAAGGTTGAGCTGTAAGTTGTCGGTTAAATTTACTTCTTTTGTTGAAATCGATATGTTGGAGGCATCTTTGTTCCATTTGATTCCCTCCGCATCAGCATAAATCTGGGCTTCGTATGTTGCATCTGCATCCAAAAAGGACAAAGGGACTTCAAAAGAACGGCTTTCCTCATTGGTCAGGCTTCCCAAATACCAGTCGTCACTATACTTATCCTTGCGTACCGTGGTAATGTATTCACCAATTTCAGCGTTCAGCACTTGGGTGTCCTCCCAATCCACGGGGACATCCTGTAAAAATTGGAATGCAGGGTTGTCGATGTAATTTTCAGGCAGATCGGCCAACATTTGAATGGGGGAGTACAATACTACGTACAGGGCCAGTTGTTTTGCCACTGTTGTGTGCACATCACGGCCTTCATAGCCTTGTTCAATTTCAACATCCAGAACACCAGGGGTAAAGTCCATTGGACCTGAAAGCATTCTTGTGAAGGGCAATATGGCGGTGTGGTTGGGTGGATTTCCCTCGCTCCAGGCATTGTATTCCTGTCCGCGCCCACCTTCACGGGCCATCATATTGGGATAGGTTCTACGTTCTCCGGTATCTTTTATGGGTTCGTGGAAATTCACCGTCAACTGGTATTCCGCGGCTTTTTTCAATACATTTCTGTAATAATTGACACCAAACTGCCCATGGTGCCATTCTTTCATGTTCAATCGGGAACCAACCTGTCCTATTTTCACATCATGGATGCCCATTATGTTGTACAGGGCCATACCTTCATCAATCTGCTTTAGGTAATTGATGATATTGGAGCCTGTTTCGTGGTAACCAATGATATGGACGCCGTTTTCCTTGGCGTAATCGGTCACTTTTTTAAGATCAAAACCATCCGCCTCTTTGGTAAAACTGAACTCATGCATTCGGTTTTCGAACCAAGCTGGGGTCCATCCCTTGTTCCATCCCTCGATCAACAGATGGTCCACGCCCAGTTTTTTGCAATAATCGATGTACTCAAGTGCATTTTGGGTAGTGGCCCCTTGGGTGGGACTTTCCCAAAACGTGTATTTGCCAATGTGCATGCCCCACCAGATACCGAGGTACTTACTTGGTTTTATCCAACTGGTGTCCTCTATGGTATTGGGGTCATTTAGGTTCAGGATCAAATGGGAAGTAATCAAATCCCCGGGCGTTTTCGCAATTTGAAGGGTTCTCCAAGGGGTTGTGAAACTTCCGTTTGTCTTTACCCGGTCACCGTCTGCCCATGGTACCAAATCCGCTTTTAGAGTTGTTCCCGTGGTCCGTGCCAAGGTCATGCTGGCAAAATCCTTTAGATTGGCTTCATGGAAACTCAGCGAGAGTCCGCTCTTACTTTTAATGGTCAAGGGGGTATGTACGGTATCCAAGGCACTGACGGGTGATTTTGTGGTCAAATACTCGTATCGATTTTCCCTGTAGGCGGGAATCCACCATGCATCGCCATCTTCTTTTAGGTTGAAGGAGGTCAATTCGTCCATAATGACCAAACTGTCCTTGCCTTGCTGTGGATAGAGATATCTGAATGCGATACCATCATCGAAGGCCCGAAATTGAATTTCCAATTTTCGTTTGGCTTCTGATTTTTCCCGAAGGGTCACCGATAATTGATTGTAGTGGTTGCGAATGTTCTTCTTCTCGCCCCACACCTGCTCCCATGTTTCATCAAAAGCAGAGTTCTCTACATCTATTATTTCAAAATTTGAACTTAAGTCTTCATTGTCCTTTAGCAAAAATCCCATATCTGAAAATGCCAAGATTTCAGTTGTGTCGTGATAAACGGCATACTTGGGGCTACTTTCTTTTAACTCGAACTTAATCTTGTTTTTCCCATCTGGTGAAACAACTTCAAAGCTATTCTCTTTCCCTTTATGGGTACATCCTAAAACCAGAATCAGGAATAAAACGGGAATAATAAATTTTCTCACTATTTTCTTACTTAAATAACGTTAACTAGGGGGGAGACTAATCCCCCCCAGCTAAGAACTAAAAAACTAAACTAACTCAATCTCTCCATTCTATCAATCCAATGGTGAAAGTGGTCATACCACTCACTGGAATGATAAATTTTATCACTATTTTCTTACTTAAATAACGTTAACTAGGGAGGAGACTAATCCCCCCCAGCTAAGAACTAAAAAACTAAACTAACTCAATCTCTTTATTCCATCAATCCTATGGTGAAGGTGGCCATACCACTCACTGGATTATCTTTCAATTCAAATTCTGAAGTGCTTTTCTCCAGAACAAGATCATACAATTGTAGATCGTTGGGAAGATAAATCTTGCCCTTGGCCGTGGTTGCATCTGCAGCATATACTTTTAACTCTATATGGCTCCAATCCATGTCCTTGGTGGACTGTGCCAATTTGATATGTGGAATTACTGCACCGTCCTTGACCAAGACCACAATGGGAATATCACCTGCTTTTATGGTGTGCCATCCTTTTTCATATACCTTGCCGGTTTGGTAATCGATCCATTTGCCTCCCGGTAAATAGACATTCCTTTCGGTACCATTTTCAAACAGTGGTGCCACCAACATATCGGACCCAAAAAGATATTGGTCATCAATTAACCAAGTACCTGGATCATTGGGATATTCAACAAACAGGGCTCTCAACATGGGCAATCCGTTTTCTGAAGCATGTTTTGCCTGCGCGTAGATATATGGCATTAATTTATAGCGCATATTATCGGCAGCCCTAAAGCCTTTCAAGAATTCCTCACTGTATTCCCAAGGCTCAGTTGGTGGTTCACCATGACTGCGCACATGCGATGTCAACATGCCAAAAGGTGTCCATCTTCTGTATAAATTCTCTGGGGATTTTGTTACAAATCCGCCTACATCATGGCTCCAAAAGGTAAACCCGGAGAGTCCCAAGGACAATCCGCCCCGTAAGGTCGCCGCCATGGCCGTATTGGTGGTCGCGGCATCACCGCCCCAATGTAGAGGATAACGCTGGCTACCGGCCCAAGTGCTACGTGCCCAGATCAGGGTGTTCCCTGTTTCTTTTTTGGTGATTTCAGCAACTGCCTTATTATACCTCAATGGATACAAATTGTGTTCGTAGAACCCTGTTCTGCCATTGCTGTAGATTCCTGTAGCGGGCGCGGCTTCGCCAAAATCCACTTTAATGACCCCAACGCCCAGTTTTAAAAGTGATGCAATTTTATCTTGGTACCATGCAATGGTTTTGGGGTTGGTAAAGTCCAACGTGGCATCTTCATAGGGAATGTTCCCTTTTTTGTCCTTTACGGCCAGCCCTTTTTCTACAATCTCATTGAACAGGGTATTTTTTGGGGTGAAATAGGGCAACTGCCAAAGACATACATTGAAGCCATCATCTTTCATATCGGCAATCATTTTGGCTGGATCGTCGAACCTGTTTTTGGAGAATTCGTAGTTGTTCCTCCAGTCCACTTCGAACCAACCTGTATCAAAATGGATGACATCGCTGGGGATTTTATGCTTTCTCAGGTTCTTTGCTATATCCCTTCCTTCCTGTTCTGAAAAATAGGTGATACGGCTCATCCAAAATCCAAAGGACCAGAGCGGGGGCATTTCCGCTTTTCCGGTCAGGTCTGTATATTCATCCAAGATGTCCTTTGGTTCCCCAATGAAGAAAAACAAATCGACTTCATCATCGCCTATCATCATGGAATTGGCGGCATTGAAATATTTTCCAAAATCCACGGTAATGGGGGTTGAATGGTGCATGAACACTCCATATCCCCTACTGCTCATGTAAAATGGAATGGGCTTGTACATGGTCTCGTTCTGTACACCATTGGCGTCATCGGTCCAAAGAACAACTTTTTGGCCCCGCTTGTTGAACTGTGTAAAAGATTCGCCACAGCCAAATATTTTTTCTTCGGGCGACATGGAGAACACGGCTGCCATGCTCCTGGAGTAATCATCCGCTCTCCGAACAAATGAAAATGGTGTCACTGGTGTATATGTGCTCTTAACATCATCCAAGTGGAGTGTGCTGGTCAGCAGTTTTCCATCGGCATTGTAAATGTATACGTGCCACGGTTTTTCGGTGATCACGACCGAACCTTTGCTGCTTGTGTATTTATGGCCTTCCGGGACTTTTGAATATTTCCAAAGGTTTCTGGCGTCCTTGGCAACGCCATTGACCAACATCAATGATGTTTCTTGTTTTTTAAATTGTGGCCCCGAAGTTGCTTTGATCCGTATGGTCCTATCCGAAACAAATTCTATGGAGAAGGGCAGTTCTGGGGAAGCCGCATATTCCGTTGTTGGAAACTCGTTTGCTTCCACGGGCACGAGCCTGCTCAACATATTGTTGAATGCCTGTCTTGTGGCAAAATTGTGTCGCAGATATTTCAGGGTCCCTTTTCCAGTTTCTGGATCAAAGGAAACCAGTTCGTCTGCCAAATAATAGGTGTTTTTAAAATCCTCAAAATCCTTGCCTATATCAATTGGTTCATTTAAAATGCCTGTGTTCTGGAGTTGGGCATTGACATTAAATACCAATAGTGTTAAGCATCCAAAAATAAATAGCCTTATTGGCCTAATATGCTTGATTTGTCTTTTCATCAATGAATAGGTCATTATAGTACCGACAGGTATATAACATGTTTAAACTTCTATATAAAATTTTAGAAGGTGTGCTTTAATAAATTCCTCGCTAATGACGCGCTTAAGTATTAAGGAAAGAGGCGATAATTAATCTAAAAAAGAGGGTGCCTAAAAAGCAATGAACATGCATTCTTATCAAGGTTGAGCGAAACCCAACCCTGGCTGATCATCAGTTGCCTATGAATTCTCGACTGCGCCTATCTACCAACAAAGGCAGGCTCGAATCAACAGAAAACAACCTTTTTAGACAGCCCTCTTCTTCCTTTAATACTTGACCTTTATTTTTTTAGCTTTACTATACCAGCTAAAAATATGGTCTTGTCTTATATGGTTAATTTTTAATCAACTCTTTCATAAACCGTAAACCAAGACCAATCTTCCGTATTTCTATCGGGAATGAATTCTGCTCCTTGACTCAATATCATTTCATCCTCGGTTAATTTAGAGATTCTATAGGTAGTCCCAATACCATCACCTCCAAAATCTGTAATGGGCAAGCCACTTCCAACTATTGTTAAATAATCAAAAGGACCAATTCCATCATCGCCCGGATTGTAATCGATATTTAGCTTTAGCACAAAATTACCCTCCTCAATATTGCCATTTTGGTCATCAACTGCATAATTAAATCCTTGATTTAGATCAAGTGTGACCTTGTCCTGATAATAGGACTCTCCACTAATATCGGGTTGCCACCAATTAACGTTATAATCACTTTGTTGACCAACATAAACACCTACAAGTTGCCATGTTTTGCCTAGTTCCGAGTTTGTCAACAAATCCCATTTTGGATCTGCAAAAAAGATAGGGTCATTCTCACTTACGGTAACATCTGCTGATGATGTTGTATAACCGCCTTGCGAAAAGGCTGAATATTCTATTTTATATGTACCGGCAAAAGGAATTATAATGGTATCCTTTTCTTTATTTGATATCCCTATTCCATAATCCCAATAGGGAAGGGCATTTGGTGTGTTGCTCTTTAAATAAACTTGATTGTCATAATCTGGATTTTGCGTAACAGAAAAATCCAATGCATTAACATCAAGTGTTTCGTCCAAAGAATAGCTGTCCGGCTCACATGATGATACTAAGAATCCAATTCCCAGTATCAAAATTGGTGCGATTATTATTTTAATACTTTTCATTTTTTAAAGTTTTTGGTTTAATCAAAAATTACCACCCAGCATTTTGCTGTAAAACACCACCAGATAATGTAATCTGTGTACTAGGAATCTGTACCAATCCGTTTGTTGCTTGGATTTTAGCCGCCGTGATGGTTTTTGTGATTGGAGTAGTTCCATCGGACAAGGTTGTGGTCTCAGCAATCTCAGCAGCTGCAGTACTAATTCCTTGACGTAACAAATCCCAATACCTAATACCTTCTAGAGCGAATTCCAAATGTCTTTCATTCAATATATTTGCCTGGTTGACCGGAATGGATGTAAAATTACCTTGGTAAGCACGCTGTCTCACTTGATCAAAATAACTTTGTGCATTGGCACTTCCCAATTCGGCCGCCATTAATAGCACATCAGCATATCTCATCACAACATAATCTTGAAACTGACTGATTTGGAAACTTCCTGCCCCTAAACCATCGGTAACCGGATTGCCATTTTCATCAGACATTGGGGTGTACTTTTTAATGTAATACCCAGTATATTCGCGTTGGTTATCGATATTTATATCCAACTCTTCTTCTTCAACACCAGTTATTGATGCTTCCCGTCTAGTATCATTAGGGCCATAAGCATCCCAAAGTTTTGGGTTAACAGTGGCAAAGCCCCATCCTTGACCGTATGGGTAAGATGAATACCCTCTCTTGCCAAACATAACCAACCATGTATTACCATCGATATTTCCATTATAATCACCGGTATATGTGAATTTAATGGAGAACACATTTTCCATATTGTCTTCACCAGCATAGGAGGTGCCTGCTACTGCAGAAGCTGCCGGCCAAAGGGTTGAAAAATCATCCACTAGACCATGACCACTATTGGCTATCACATCTTCTAAATGGCCCAATGCATCTGCTTTCGAGACCAAACCTACCAAATCAGATTGACCATAGTAGCCCGTATAGTACAAATAAACACGTGCCAACATGGACTTTGCCGCCCATTTGGTAACACGACCACTATCAACTGTATTATAGGCCACAGCAGGTAAGTTTTCCGCAGCAAATACTAAATCCTCTGCAATCACCGTATAAACATCATCCGGATTGGCTTGTGGAATATTCTCGTTGGATGGTTCGGTCAACAACGGAATGTTACCCCATAATCGTACCATTTCAAAGTAAAGATAAGCTCTGATGAATCGAGTCTCAGACTCGTAAGTCATTCTTAATTCATCGTCACCACCCCAATCAATTTGATCCATTTTGGACAAAAACACATTACAACGGTACAAAGCCTTGTAATAAAGCACCCAATTGTCGTTAAATAAATCAACATCCCCTGGTGAACGTGATATATCAAATTCATCCATTACCTGACCTCCATAGCCATCATTGGTTCCTCCACCACCAAAACAATCATCGGACATAGCTTCGCTTATCACAGGAAAACTATAGCCTCCTTTGCCTCCTATCACTTGCAGTCCATCATAACATCCTACAAGAGCAGCATAGGCATCACCAGTGTTTTTATAAAAATTTGCATCAGTTTGGTCCGTATAAAGCTCAGCGTCCAAACTACATGAACCTAAAGACAAAAGCCCTAGCAGCAATACGTATATATATGTATTTTTCATTTTCTTTTTTTTAAAGTTTAACGTTTAATCCCATCATTATCGTTCTTGGTCTGGGATAATACCCAACATCAACTCCAGAAGAAAAACCATCAGTACCAAACCCAATTTCTGGATCCATACCGTCATATTTGGTAAAAGTGTGAAGGTTCAGTACAGAAGCGTAAATTCTAAACTGACTGGCAAAAAATGGTTTGGCCATTTTCAATTTAGCGATATCGAAACCTAATGTAACCGTATTGATCCTCAAGAAATCCCCATCTTGGATATACAAATCTGAAAATTGAGCAAAATTCCTACTGTCATCTGTCAATTTAGGTACTGTATTAGAGGTTCCTTCACCATGCCAACGATTCAATATGGCTGATGTATAGTTTCCATAAGCCCCTGGACTCCTATAGGATTGGGCAATTTGATTTCCGGCCACCCCATTTGCTGCAATCAAAAAATCAAATGCCTTGTAATTTGCAGATAGAGAGAATCCAAAGGTAACGTCTGGATTGGGGTCTCCAACCATGGTTTTATCCTCATCTCCTATAGAACCGTTTCCTGATATATCTTCATAAATAACGTCTCCTGGAGTAGCATTTGGCTGAATGCCCAAAGCATCTATTTGCTGTTGGTTCTGGTATACTCCTGCTGTTTTATAACCCCAAAAATACCCTAATGGAAACCCATCTTGTGCCCTGTAAAATTCAGGTGCATTGGCAAAAATTTGGTTGGTTTGTCCATGAACCAAACCGTCAACTGTTGGTATCTTTCCTACGGTATTTTCATTGTACGCCCCATTTGCAGCTATGGAATAGTTAAAGTCGCCAATACTGTTTTGATATTGCAATGCCAGTTCAACCCCCTTATTTTCTACATTACCACCATTAATAAATGGTGGATTTGCACCTGCAGTTGCTAAAACTGGGGCAACCACCAACCAATCTTTACTGGTTTTTCTGTACCAATCGAAATTAACACTCAATGCGTTGTTAAATAACCTGGCATCAAAACCAATATTGGTTTGTTCTGATGTTTCCCATTCTAATTCCGGATTAGACAGCCTATCAGGATAAGCCCCTGGTGTTAACACTCCCTCTTCATTACCAAAAATATAATTGGTTGTTGATGATTTAATAGTTGCCAAATACTGGAAAGCCCCAACGTTTTGGTTTCCTACTTGTCCCCAACTTGCCCTTAACTTAAAGAAGTTAAGAATGTCAGAACCACTTAAAAAGTTTTCATTGGTTGCCACCCAACCAGCAGATACCGACGGGAAATAGCCCCATTTATGACCTGGACCAAAATTAGAAGAACCATCGGCCCTGAAGGTAGCATTTAACAAATAGGTTTCTTTAAAATTATAATTGAGCCTGCCAAAATAAGACATCCTAAAATTTTCAAACTTACCTCCTCCTAAACTTAATAAGTCTGACTCGGAATTTGTTGTGACGCCCAACCAAGCATGCGCTAGGTCATTAAAAACCGCATCGGCATTATTACCATTAATAAAAGTACCACTACCTCTTATAGATGAGGTTCCTACCATAGTTTCAAAATGATGATTGGCAGCTACATCAAACTTATAGGTCAATAAATTGTCCCAAATAACGGTTTTGCCCTTGTTCATGCTTTGTGATACCGAACTGTAATCGTTTTGCCCTGTATAAATGGACAACTTTTCATAAATGGGATTATAGGAATGTCCTTCCCCTGCATAATAATCCAAACCTAAGGTTGTTCTTAAAGTCAGTCCCTTTATGGGCTCTACTTCCAAATACACATTACCAAATAATTTTTGGTTATTGCTTTCATTTTGGTTACCATAAAACATAGCTGCATAAGGGTTTGAACTACCCACAAGCCAGGGCTCAGTATCCGTTAGGGTGCTATAAAAATCTCCATTTTCATCATAAAATGGCTGCAAAGGGCTTACACTAAAAGCCCCTCTTAACGAGTTATTATATTGATTACCAACACCTATACCATTCCTATCGGTATAAGCAAAGCTTAGGTTCTCACCAAAGGTTACAATATCTTTATATAATTTATGTTCTGAATTGAACCGAAAATTATAGCGTTCATAATTTGATAGGTCTTTTCCTCCTACAATACCCTCTTGCCCTAAATATGACAATGACCCAGAATAAACAGAGGTATCTGAACCTCCCGAAATCCCGACTGAGTAATTTTTTGTTGCCGCATTGTCAACGAACATTTCATCCATCCAATTGGTTCCTTCTCCCATTTGGGCAATCTCATCATTGGTAAAAAAAGGCGCTTTTCCTGAGTTTACCGCCGTCTCATTTATTATCGTGGCATATTCGGTAGCATTTAACAAATCAACCTTTCTTGCTACAGATTGAAATCCATAATACTGGTCAAACGTGATTTGCCCCCTACTACCTCTTTTACCTTTTTTAGTGGTCACCAAAATAACCCCATTTGATGCTTGGGCACCATAAATAGCCGCAGATGCCGCATCTTTTAAAACTGTAACAGATTCAATATCGGAATTACTTAAAAAGGTGATATCACCACCAACAACAATACCGTCCACAACATATAATGGTCCGCTACCTCCAGTAGATCCCTGACCTCTAATGATAACCTTCATCCCTTCCCCTGGCTGGCCAGAAGTAGAAGTTATTTGAACTCCAGGAGATTGTCCTTGCAAGGCCTGTAATGCATTGACTGTGTTCGTCTTAGCAATGTCACTAGCATCTACTTGAAGATTGGCTCCTGTAACAAGTGCTTTCTTTTGCGTTCCATAACCGATTACCACAACCTCATCTAAAGAGGCAACATCTTCTTGTAAGGTTACATTCAAATTAGCTTTTCCACTAATGGCAACTTCTTTGGGCAAAAACCCAATATAAGAAACCAATAATGTGGCATTTTGACTTGAAACATTTAAGGAAAAATTACCGTCAAAATCCGTTTGGGTACCGTTTGTGGTTCCCTTCTCGATTACACTGGCACCTGGCAAAGGCTGACCAGTACCGTCCACGACCGTTCCTGTAATGGTGAATTGCAGGCTTAGGCCCTCACTTCCCTGATTCTCAAATTCCAATCCAAGCGTACTGCTTGGACTCATCTTCACATTTTTGGAATGAACGCCATTAGCGTGCAGAACAAAAAGGGCAAAGAACATTGATATTGCACTTAACCCAGTCCTCAAATCCAACCCAAAAAAATCATGGTAATGATCTCTTTTTTTAATAAAAGGTCTTTTCATACTTCGTTGTTTGGTTATAGTTAATTTCCATCATGCTCTCTCCATCAAACCATCAAAATGACTACTTCCAACCAAGGAAACCACTCTTTTTTAGAGCTGGAGGAACATAGGGCAATGTTAATGATGCCTCTCGAATGGGAAGGGGGTAAAATGTATCCTAGAACGTATTGAAATGTATTATTTATGTTAAAGTGGGAAATAATGATCGCCAAATTTGTCAATGTGCCAACATATCGGCCAAAAAATAACCAAATGAGCAACCATATACCGATATAAGGCCCTAAGTGCCATAAATACCCATCACATATAACTACGTCAACTAAGAGTGTACTACCATGATAATAAAATCAAGAGACACTTTTGACATGGAAAAGACCAGGGAAATTGAGCAATACTTAAGATGGAAGTTCAAACTGGAGGGTATTAGAGTTTGCAAAGGATTATGGAAAGATCAAGGAGATCTATATATACCTGGTCAATGACAGCACGTATGGGGACGCTATTCTTCCCCTCTTTTGGCGATGGTCTGTAAGCTACCCCGAAAACCGAATTTTTTAAAAGTATAACAACAAGGCCCTCAAATCTAACCTTCAACTTTTGCACATGAATCCTATCGGGTTTTCAAAAACAATTTGGCCTGCCCCCATCCAAATTCATCAAACAACAAAAAAAAGACACGCTCTAACCAAACCCTAAAAACTGGATTGACTTCTACAATGAAATGAGGGTGTCATAATGTAACTTGCAAAAAAAAAGCTCCAATCCATGAAATTGGAGCTAATTCAAGCTTTTGATATAATAATTTAAAATTAACTGTCACTTAAGGTGAAGTCGGGCAAACTAATTTGCTTCCCTCCTTGCAAGGCAGACTCATGCGCCAAAATGCCAACGCAGGTAATATTGGCTGACTGCTTCGCATTTGGATAAGGCTCTGTACCTTGTATAAGTGCATGAACGAACTCGTGTACCAAATGTGGATGCGAACCTCCATGCCCGGCACCTTGCGTAAAGGATAAGTGTTGATTATCATCCGTATCATAAACTCCTTTAGTGGTAAAACGCTGAATTTCTTCAGGTAAATACTTGGCGTAATCCGGAGATTCCACTTCTTCCGGTATTTCAGGTTCCGGTTTTTTAGCGGTATGAACCACCAAAGGATGTCCCTCTATAAGGGGCCACTCCACCGATTTTTTTGAACCATACACTTCAAAACTTTCACGATACTGGCGTGCCACATCAAAAAGCGACCTATAAACGTGGGCACTTAAATCAGAATTTCTAAATTTAATATGGGTGCTTTCTACAGCAAATGGTGAATTATATATGGGAATAAGCTCTTCTCGAATAGTTCCGGAACCAAAACAAGACACATATTCCGCTTCCCCTTTTGTCAATGCCAAAACAGGTCCCACACAATGGGTAGCATAATGCATTGGTGGAAGTCCTGGCCAGTAATTGGGCCATCCATCCATATCTTGTTGGTGACTAGCTTTTAAATACTGAATTTTCCCAAGCTCACCCTTATCATAAAGCTCTTTCATAAATAAAAACTCCCGTGCATACACCACAGTTTCCATCATCATATAGGTCAAACCTGTTTCCTTGACAAGTTCAACAATTTGCTTACATTCTTCTACGGTTGTTGCCATAGGTACGGTGCAAGCCACATGCTTTCCCGCCTTTAATGCCTTAATGGATTGTTCACCGTGATTTGGAATGGGGGTATTGATATGGACTGCATCAATATTTGGGTCTTTTAATAGTTCCTCGTAATCTGTGTAACGTGTATCAATTCCAAATTCGTCACCAATGGCATTCATTTTCTCTTCGTTACGCTGACAAATGGCGTACATTTCAGCATTTGGATGCTTCTGATAAATTGGAATAAATTCTGCTCCAAAACCAAGACCTACAATGGCCACATTAATTTTTTTACTCATGTTTTATATTTTAATAATTCTGATAAAATATGCTTCTTAGGTTGAGGCCCATTTTTTTAAAAATTGAAGTCCGTCTTTCGCGAAATCGTCTTGCGAATCTGCTTTAGGTGTCCAAAAACAAACTGCTCCTGCCAATTCCACATTTTTGGTTGTAAAACTTTCAATGGAAACCACACCTTGATACCCAATAGCTTCAAGTCCTCTTTTATAGGCATCCCAAGGTGTTTGACCGCTTCCTGGAGCGCCCCTATAATTTTCCGATACCTGAACATGAATGAGATTGTCCCCCGCCACTTTAATAGCACCTTCCACATCACGCTCCTCAATGCTCATGTGAAAACTATCGATCATTACTTTGGCTGCCGGATGATTGATGTCCTTTACCATTCTAAGGGCATCTTCTGTAGTATTCACCAAATCCGACTCGAACCTGTTCAAAGGCTCCAAGGCTATTTGAAGTCCGCGTGCTTCGGCCATTTCGCAAACCAACCGCAAGTTTTTTACGGCTAAATCCCATTCCGCTTTTCTTTGTTCTGGTGGCAACATTCTAGCTTTTCCAACAGCGGAATACATTGGGCCTGCAAAAAAGGAAACCTCCAATTCTTCACAAATGTCAAGGCAATCTTCAATATAAGAAAGTCCATTTTTTTGTACTTCAACCGATTCGTTGGTCAAATCCCGGGAACTTCCAAATGCACCGCAAATGGTTACACCAAGTCCATATTTATCTAATCCTTCCTTTACTTTTTTTACATCTATTACTGTTGGATCTTCCACCGCGATTTCAACAACATCGAAACCCATCTGGGCTATTTTTGGAAAAAGTTCTTCTATTGATTCTGTTGTAAAAGGTGAAGCCCACAACCAAGTACTTGCACCAAACCTAATATTCTTTAAAGCCATTTATTTTTTACTTGTCAATTATCATCGTGTGTTGTAAGTGCCACGGCAGCATAGCCTCCTTTCTTTTTGAAATAAAAGATAAGTGCCATATAGCTAACAAACATCAAAAGAGGAAATATAACGATGTATTGCAATGCTTCTTTTTTAGACTGATGTTGAACCTCTGTTATGGTTTCAACTTCAGCATCGGAAGCATTAGCCAACTTTTGTTTGTCCAAGGCTCTATAATCGCCAAAAACACTTGTTTTTTCATCGGTAATATATTTTTCGCTCAGTTCGGTATTTTGGACCTGATCATATTCTTTAATCCCTTTTTCGATTGAGCTATCTTGAATAAATCCAATAATCCCTGCTCCAATAACACCCGCTGCAATCATACCCAATCCACCAATAATATTCAGGGTTAAGGCTCCGCCCTTTGGGAAACGTTCTGCAACCACGCCGAGCATGGTGGGCCAGAAAAAAGCTTTACCAAATCCGTAAATGGTGGCTGCCACCAATATCATTACACCAACTGATTGGGAAAGGAAAAATAGCCCTACTGCAGCTACCAATGAACAAATGGCCAATAGTCCAAGAGGCGACACCTTATGGATGATAGGCCCAGCAAACAATCGTAACACAAACATAATTGCAGAAGTATACACCAGTATCCATCCAGCTTGGAGACCTATTTTGGTCATTGCCGGTGTCATTAAATCAGTAATCCAACTATCTGTACCCAGTTCTGTTACCGCCAAGGGTATCATAATAATCAATAGGATTACGAACAGTGGTTGGCCAAAACTTCGCGTATAGAGTCCAAATAATATAGTAATCAATATAATAATAGCAAGGTTCAACCAAAGGGTCCAACCAAATACTTCCCCTAATTGAAAAACCACAATGGATACAATAATAAGCGCTCCGGCGGCACCAACTTCCTGTAACATTTCCTTATAGGATACACCTGCCTGTACCCGTTCATTTACCGGGAACTTGCGACGCAGCATCATAACACCATAACCTAAGGTCGGTATCAATGTTAGGGCGATTTTATACTCCCAATCCATTTCGGCCCCCATTATTAGGGCAAAAACACCTCCTAATACCAAACCGCCTGGCCAGCCTGCATGCAACATATTTAACCATTTCGTTTTTTCTTTGGCAAACATGGTCGCTACCACAGGATTTACTACCGCTTCTACAACTCCATTGCCAATGGCCCCAATAAAAGTGGCCAGATACAACGAACTATAGCCTGTAGCAGTAACTGTAAGAATTACGGAGGCAACATGGCATATAAATGCAAAGCCCAATGAGGTTTTATACCCTATTTTATCTACTACGAGACTGAATAGGACAATACTAATGGCAAAGGGCCATAAACCAACTCCTGAAATTTCCCCTAGTTGGGTCTGGGTCAAATTAAAATCCACCCCCCATTGAGGCAAAACGATAGCCCGAAGGATAAATCCAAAAGCCGTGGTTACCAATGCAATAAAACAGGTTAAGAACAGCAGTCTATCTGGTGCGGAAGCCGTTTGATTCTTCATACTTTTAATTATAAATTCAGTTGGTTATCTTATTTAGTTAATGCCGATTATTCTACACGCAATACCCCCTGCATAATTCGCCAGTGACCGGGGAATGTGCATATATAGGGATAGTCTCCTGCCTTATTCGGTAATTTTATGGTTAACGTATAACTGCCCCCTGAATTAATTAAAGGGGTTGCTGCAATGACCTCAGGCATTTGAGGTACATATTCCAATTCTTGACCATTACTGGCCATTGCCAATTTATCGGCCTCAGCCCCAACTTTTTCTTTAGTTCCTGGCTGAACGAGCACTAAATTGTGTTGCATAAAATCTGGGTTGTTAAGCACAATCTGAATAGTGCTCCCTGCTTTGGCGGTAATCAATTCTTTGTCATATTTCATGACATCTTTCAAAGTGTTCAAGACAATTACTTGATCTACATCTTCGACAACTTCAGTAGCTGCAGAGGTATCTAAAATTTCCAACTTTCCATTGTTGAATGATGTTGTTCTGGAATAGAATACATCAGGGTAATTGGCCACTTTATCAGTACCCGTACTTCTTTCAAAACCAACCCTTACGCCAAGGTCTAAATTATCTTTGTACAGACCGGCCGTTTGGGCAGAGCCAACTTCCTCTCCATCAATTACCAACCTCATAACACCATCTTCTTGTAATCCTGCGACAAACTTAAAATTCTTTGGAAGGCGGTCAGAATTCACCACTTTGTAGGTTCTGCCATTTTGGTTGATGACAAAATTCAATTGTCCATCCATGAAAAACAGCCCATACCCATTTCTACGATTTCCTTGCACCATAATTAGCCCTGAATGCTCTTCGTCTGAATTATTTTCTATATCACCAGAAACAATCCACTCTCTATTCGCTATTTCTGGAGTTAGTGGTACTGCACGTCTCCACGTCCACCTAAGTTGTACCGTCTTTAATTGAGAGCCATAGGCTAGTTTTTGAGCCAGAGAGGCTTCCATTAAGGAGGGATTCTGCTTGTATCCCCTTTTGGCAAATTCTGCTTTAAATCCGTTTACATTTAGTTTACCGGAAATGGTCAAGGCATGTTTCAACCACATATCGGTGAAATTTTCTTCCTTTTCGGCCATATCCACAAGCACTTTTCCAATAGCATCGGATGGTGCCATTTCAGTGGTGGCCAGCGCGGCCGCCAATCGTACCCTGTAATCTTCATCTGCAAATAGTCCAGCTTTCTCAATCGCTTCAAAGGTTTCCACATTTTTCGGCAACACTTGAATAGCGGCACGCCGTACACCTGCTGTGGGGTGAGACAATGCTTTTTTGGCTACATCCAAGGCCTCTTTGTTAGAACCATCAAAGGCTCCCAATCCATCTAGCGTCCACAAGGCGTGAATCGCTGGTGCGTTGATTCCTATCTCATCCACTGATTCGTCTTGTACCAACTTATATAATTCTGGAAAAACAGAAGTGTCTTTATTTTCTACCAACAATCGTTGTGCATGCGTTCTCCAAAGCATATTGTTGTTGGATAATGCTTTTATAAGACCTCGTTTATTGTCTTTGTTTAATGTAAGGGTGCTTTTTTTATCGTGCCCTTTGTAAACCACTCTATAAATACGTCCACGAGAACGGTCCCTTAACGGATTCACATAAGCATTTCCGTAACCGTTCATCGCATCGACTCCAGCAGAGCTTACGGAAGGTGTTGGGTTGTGCTGAATAATAAAATTATACCAATCAGCTATCCAAACGGCTCCATCCGGTCCTACTTCAGCTTGAATGGGGCCTGCCCATTCATCACCGCTTGTCAATAAATTCCAACCATCTCCATCTTCAACAAAACCGGCTCCCTCTTGTTTTAGATTCACTCTGTGCACCAATCTTCCTGTTGGTTCGGTAACAAATGCCACACTGTTCCAATACGATTCCGGAAAATCCCTGGCCGTATATAGGCTATGCCCTGCTGCGGCCGTAAATCCCCCCATAACATCTACTTGGCGAAGATTTTTAATGGCATAGCGCATATCGTAATGGGCATCTAATTTGACAACACCGTTTTCATCAATATCCGCTTTTTCGAAATATCTTTTTGGTATTCCAAAAAACGCGGTGTGTGTATTGTTGGCCGTAGAAACAAAGACATCAAATTCTTCTGAAAAACCTAATCCCCAAGTATTATTGGAAGTGTCACCTAAATGCTCTATTGCTCTCGAGTTTGGATCAAACTTATACATGGCATTGTCAAACGACAAAGAATCTGAAGTTCCTTGTTGCGACACCCCATGAAAACCAGAATAGCCTACCATACCCCAAATGTCGTTGTCCAGACCATAGCGTAAATTTGAAGATTGGGCGTGGGTGTCATTTTTTCCCCAGCCCGGTAAAATATCTTCCCTTACATCGGCCACATCATCGCCATCTGTATCTTTAAGAAACAGAAATGAAGGAGACTGACTAACAATGATACCGCCATTGGAGAATACAAAACTGGTTGGGATGTTTAAATTTTCAGCAAATGTGGTTACTTTATCTGCTTTACCATCACCATCGGTATCTTCCAATATTTTAATACGGTCATCCCCCAAGTCGTCATCTTTTACTTCGTTTGGATAATCCACCGTTTCAATAACCCAAAGCCTTCCTTTCTCATCCCAATTCATGTACATAGGATTATAAAGCATAGGTTCTGATGCAAATAATTTAAGTTCAAATTCCACAGGGACCTGCATTAAAGACATCGATTCTTCGGGAGTCAAGGGTTGTTGGACTCGTGGTGCGGGGTCTCTTTTTTCGTAGTTGGGCACAAGTCCATCTGTATATTCAGGGCTGGCTATAAATACCTTTTCAAGATTTGATTTTGCTTCATCCCCAACTGACCACATAATTCCATTCTTGACCAAATCCAAAAAACCCTGATTGGAGAATGTATTCATGTCATGGCCATAAGCCGTATAGAAAACCCGACCTTCTCCATAAGGCCTAACCCAAGTATACGGCTCATGATGATTGCCTTCAACACGTTCTGCCAACACCTCAATATTGGGTGAAATTTTATCGTGTACGTAGGTTTCATCCAAGGTTTCAAAGGCCGGAATGCCCTGCATAACTTCATGGTCCGGTTTTAAGATGACGTTTTGTATGGTATCATACTCATGGCTTTTGAACTGGCCACCGATCATCTCAACGACTTCATCATTATTTCTAAAACAAAAAGAAGCGCAATGCAGTGCAATCAATCCTTTTCCGCCCCTAACATAATCCAACAGTGCCTCGGACTGTGGTGCAGTGATTGAGTCATGATTTGCATAAACTACCAACCCCGCATAATGGGCCAGTTTCTCTTTATTTAAATCGTCTGGATTATCGGTAAATGAAATATTGATGCCACTCCTAAAGTATTCCCTCGATAATATACTTGCCAACTTTTCAGAATCGTGATGGGAATTTGTCTTATGACCCAAAAAGAGAATCTCCATTCTTTTTGGGGTGTCATCTGCTGTTTTCGATTTCTTGCTGTTACATGAGCTAATCATGACACACAGTGAAGCCACAAAGGCTAGCCCTAGCCAGGTTTTTATATTCTGCATTAGTTAATGATTGGTTATTATTTGATTTTACTCCTAAAAATGCCCAAAACACCGCCCAAGGTCTAATCAGCACGTTTTTTTAAAAGATAATCGGTCTAAAGCACACAATTAAAAATAAAGTGTCTCCTTCACACTTTTTAAAAATAAGGTTTTTTTTTAAATTGTTATTTTTTTCATTAGTTGCCAGTCAAAAAAACATTCTTTTTAGCATAACATTAACATATTTGAGATTTTGCATGCACAAGTTCCTTGCATATCTCGCTAAGCGGCAAAAAAGAGTTGAAATGGACAACCAATACTTCCATGCAAACTTATTGGTTCATCCGACAGCTTTTTTTAGTAGGGAATACCTAGGGTCCTGTTTATATTTCCAGCTGTACCGAGCAGTGCTGTTCCAATTTTAAGACTGATAATTCTTCTGAATACTGAAGTTACTGAATGATTTACAATTTGTATCAAACAGGATGAATCTCATTATTTTCAAACCTTAATCTAAAACCATGTCCGGATAATTGGTAACAAGAGATCAAACGATTTCTTTTTCCAAGACATAGTCATCCATAACAAATCCATTGCCAATATCCTGTACTATGGACTCAACAGTAATAAATCCCATTTTTTGGTAGGCCACAATAGCATTGGAGTTATACTTGTTTACGGTCAATCTTATTTTTTTTAGACCAAGCTCTTGTCCTTTCTCTTGAATAAATGAAAGTGCTGCTCTGGCTATTCCGTTTCCTCTTGCTGATTTTAGGACATACAACTTGCTCAAAAAAAGAACATCCTCACGGATACTAAAGGAAAAGTACCCCACAAATGCATCTTGAAACTGCATTAGGTAATACGCAGTTCCTTTTTCTACTTGGTCTTGAATCGCCGTTTCAGATTGAAACTTGCCCAGCATATAATTAACCTGTTCCAATCCAATGATAGGAGTGTAGTGCTCCGTCCAAATGGTCTTTGCCAAGTCTGCCACTACACTGATGTTTGCCCTTGCCTTTACTGGTACAATGTTTACCATGATCTGTTCTATTCCAGTAAAAAGTTAAGCATTTAATGTATGCGTCAACACATATGTTCCAGTGAAGGCGGCCGTGATCTCGCAACATTTCAATGCGAAATATATTATTTTATTCTAATCCAGCCAGAAGTTCTTCCACATCAATGGTCATGTTGGATGGCAACTTGGCTATTTCCTCATTTTGCTCCGCGCCCTGATCATACCGTTCCAAACCTCTTACAATAACCCCTTCCATCTCTTCTTGAAGTTCATTTAATTCCTTTAATGAAAAGGTAACCACGGCTTTTTTTGAAAATACTTTCTTTATCTTTTTTAAATCATGTACATCAGCCTCTACTGGGACCAATTTTACCGCAGCTTTTAGCCCTCCCATTTTGGGAACGGCCTCAATCATATATGATTTTCCAGCCACAAGTTCAGCCTCTACAAATGACCTGTTTTCAGATCTGGCCCAAAAAAGATGTTTTCCAGGTTCACACTGGTATCGAAAAAATTTTCGGCCGCTGAATTTCCCTATGGCCTTTTTACCATCAAAAAAAGTGAAGTTCACCAAGGACCCCATGGACTTGGCCCTTACGAAATACACAACCGACTGGTCACTTGGTGCTGTTTCCAACTTTTGTGCCGACAGGGGAAGAACAGCGAGGAGCGTAATCAATGTAGAAATTCTTATTATATACTTCATATTAAATAGTTCATTTATGTTTTACTTAAAGACCCAAGTAAAAAGAAGCTTTAGGGTACTTGTTTTCTTGGTTTGGGCATTGGGGTCAGGGCTTTCAAAACCCATTGTATTGGCGAGTCCCAGTTCTGCTTGCAATTCTAGGATAAGACTAGACTTTCCTCGAGTAGGGAATTCCTTTCCCAACCCAGATGTGAGGCCATAATCCAATGTTTTGAAAGAAGAACCTATCCCCTCTCTTCGTATGGAGTCATCCAAAAGCATATTGATAAAGGGGCCAAATTCCATAAACCACAATTCTTTTTGGCCAAAAGGTATCTTCAAAAAAATGGGAAAGTTTATATAATGAAACTTGTCCTTATAGGTATAGTTTTCCACAGGACGTCCTTCATAATTATAATAGGTTCCTTTTCCATCTATGGTACGGCGTTCATAATTCAGGTTAGTTGCCAAGATAATTCCTGGAGTAAATTCAATTTCATAGTGCAGTCCCAATAGAATTCCTATGTCATAATCAATATATCCTGCATAGTCATACCCCCAAAGCGAAGTATACGTAGCACCAAAATTTAATCCCAAATCACTTTTACTTTGGGAATGGACAGTGCTCAATGAAAAAATAAAAATGATTGCAAATACGACTTTCAGCGTTTGGGACATTTTTATAAAGTATGGGGTCAAATAACTTATCGTCAAAAATGAATAAATATTGTCTTACGGACAAATTATTGGGTTTATGAAATTGAATAAGAATTCAACTTTTTCAGACACTCCTATTCGTGGTACTCTATTTTGAATTTCGCCACTATTTCTCCTTCATTAACCTAGAAAGTGTCTCTGGCCGCATGGCCAAGAAAGAGGCCAAATGTTTTTTTGGAATCCGATCAAGAATTTCAGGTTTACAGGTCTGCATGAAAAATTCCAGTCGCTTACTACCGTTTGGTATTCGGGCCAAATACACCCTATGTTCCGCCAATACGTAGTATTGCTCCAGCATAATCTGATAGATTTGGCGTATTTCAGGAAAATTGTCGAGACAAT
The DNA here is from genome assembly GCA_050303195.1 of Allomuricauda sp. GTDB lineage: Bacteria > Bacteroidota > Bacteroidia > Flavobacteriales > Flavobacteriaceae > Flagellimonas. Next base: position 28,263 of record JBNLBG010000026.1, read on the forward strand.
ACTTATAATCCTCATATTCCAGATAATCGCAATGGGTAGTTTCCAAAGCTTGGATATATTCCCTGGTCTTTTCATGTTTAAAAAAACCCGTGATTGATGTAAAAATCTCATTCTCGGAATCTATCCAAGTGGTTATATCCTTTTCTTCACTAACAAAATAGCCTCGCACCATACCCTTTTTAATGAGATACAGTTTATCACAAATTTCCCCTGCGCTACTGATGATTTCATTCTTTTTAAAAGAACAACTTTTGGCGGTATCCACTAAAAAGGATTTAAGATTTGAACTAAGGGGATATATGGCATTAAGGTAGAGGATAATAAAGAGGTTCTTTTCGATTTCTTGGTTTGGTGACATTTAAAATGGTTGTGTGTTTGGAGTAATTCAACCTGTTGCACATGGACCACAGAAGATACGTGGTCCATTTGAAACTGATTTGATGGTTTTTGATTTAAAGTATTGATATTCAATTCAAAAATACTCACTCTACCAATGCTCCACAAATGATATACGTTATATTTTGATGATTGGGTCCGAGATGTTACGATTCTTTCAATTTTTCTTATAAGACCTTTTACATTCCCTGTCAAATTATTTAAAATATTGTTTTTCAAAAAGTTACTCATCTAATTTGATTATCTTTTGTAAGATTTTCATAACCCTAAACAAACCTAACATCAAAAACAAACAAACCCAACAGATGAAAATGACACTACTGATTGCCGTATTGACGGTTTCCCTACTTGGCTTCAGATCAANTACAAAACCGTTTGAAAAACTGGGCATTTATGGTAAATATGGCATTTTTGACCATCAAATCAATATCGGAAACCCTGCCATTCAAGGAACTATCGTTTATGATTCTGAGAACCAAGAATATACCATAGAGGGTTCAGGATTTAATATGTGGGCCGGTTCTGATCAATTCCAGTATCTCTACAAATCCATTCAAGGGGATTTTATTCTTAGGGCGCGGGTTCGGTTTATTGGAGAGGGGGTTGACCCACATAGGAAAATAGGATGGATTGTTCGAAACAATCTACGAGGAGATTCGCCCCATGTAAATGCTTCCATTCATGGTGATGGTCTCACCTCGCTTCAATATAGAAGGGAAACTGGGAGTGAAACGGAACAAATTGTATCTACCGATGTGGCGCCAGATGTGGTTCAACTGGAACGTAGAGCTGGTGTCTATTATATGTCCACAGCTAAATTTGGTCAACCTTTTACCACATTGGAGCTCAAGGATATAACGCTAAGGAATGAAGTTTTTGTGGGTCTTTATGTGTGTTCCCACAATCCAGAAGTAATTGAAAAAGCGGTTTTCTCAAATGTGCGAATCATTAAACCCGCTGCCCCCGATTTTCAACCCTATCGAGACTATATCGGCAGCAATATGGAAATATTGAATGTGGAGACTGGGAACCGCAAAATCTTATTCAATTCTGCACATTCCATTCAGGCACCAAACTGGGTCAACCAAGACCAAGAATTAGTCTTTAACTCCAATGGATATCTGTATCGCTATTCTTTTGAAACCGATGAAATATCCCAAATAAACACAGGATTTGCGGTGAACAACAACAACGACCACGTTTTTTCATTTGATGAGACCATCTTGGGCATCAGCAATCACAACCAAGATGATAATGGGTTGTCTTCCATTTATTTGATGAACCCCGAGGGAGATTCCCTTCCCAAAAAAGTAACGAAAGATGGAGTAGGTGTTTCCTATCTCCATAGTATTTCGCCAGACAACAAACGCATCATATTCACAGCGGAACGCAAAGGAAAGTTTGATATTTATGGTGTGGATTTGGCTACTGGTGAGGAAATCCAAATTACAGACACCAAAGATTTGGATGATGGCTCCGAATATTCCCCGGATGGCAAATACATTTATTTCAACTCAAATAGAACAGGCAATATGCACCTCTGGCGAATGAATGCAGACGGCAGCAATCCAATTCAACTGACCAACGACCCTAAATACAAAGATTGGTTTCCCCATATTTCCCCAGACGGAAAATGGATTGTATTCATTTCTTTCCCTCCAACCATCGGGTTTGGGGAACATCCATTTTATAAGCATTGTACGCTACGCTTAATGCCCGCTGATGGAGGCGACGTAAAAATAATAGGGTATCTCTATGGTGGCCAAGGGACCATTAATGTTCCCAGCTGGGCAAAAGACAGCAAACACATTGCGTTTGTGTCCAATAGTGATTAGCCTTTTACGAATCGTTAAAAAAACTACTCAAGCGGCATTTTCATTATGGAATCCAAAAGGGTTCTGGACGCTTTTAATTCTTCCATGAGGCGTTGATTTTCTTCTATATATTGGAGATGTAACTGTTCCATTCTCCGTTCAAATTCATCGGCGGGGACATATTCGGGCTCCAAGAACGAACTCTTTAAAATACTGATCAGGGTGAACAAAAAGCTAATGGCTATGGCCGAAATAAGAATGATGAGCAACTTTTTTTCTCTTTTAAGCGAGGGAGAACCCTTCTTCAGAAACTGTTTTTCATCCTTGCTCAATTTTCGAGTGCTGGACAATTGCTCTACGAACACATCCCATTTTTCCTCTTCCTTGACATACATGTCCATAAACCCCCCTTCTTCCAAAAAATCCTCGGTGCTTGGGGTCGAGGCCAACATAAAAATATCCATTCCATTACCACTCATCACATCCAAAAGTTCTGGGTCGTACTCTTGGATTTCCTTGACCAGTTTTTCTGCAAACTGTAAGCTATAATTTGGACGCAGAAACTCATCATACAACGTTTGTATTTCAAAATAGTCACTGCGCTCAAGAGCATATTCCAAAAAACGGTCTTTTAATTCGGCCTTAAAGAATTCGCTCATTCCTGAATACGAAAATTAGATGATGGTTTTTAATGGTTTTGATATTCAAACAAATTTAGAATATAAAACTCCTTCAAGCTACAATTTCAACGTGAAGAAATTATCACCTTGAAATTTAAAGCCTCTAAGCTTTTTGACACTATTTAAGAGATTTCAACCCTTTTGGAACCTCTAGAAGAGTACTGTTTGGATTTCAAATTAGACAATCTCAGCACTCAGTCCTGCTTGTAACAATTTGGAGCATCTGGGTTTCAAATAGGAATACTCCCCAGTTTTAACGGTACATTTACCATTGTAGTGCACTATTAGGGAGCATTGTTCCGCCTGCTCCGGAGTATGTTCACAGACATCTATCAATGTTTCAATGACATGGTCAAACGTATTCACATCATCATTAAAAAGTACAATCTCATTTTGCTTAACCGTCTCCTCTTCCAGAAGAAGGTCTTCCAAGCCTTTTTCTTTTGTGCCCATAATCGTGGAGTTAATGCCTTTCTAATTTACATATTTTACTGAAATCCAGCGGTTCTTCTCCAGCTTTTTTTCAAATTCCAAACCATTGGCCTTACATTTTGAAGAAATTGCATCCAAATCGTCCAAATAAAATCCACTTAGGAAAAGTAATCCCTCTGGATTAAGGCATTGCGCATAAATGGGGATGTCTTCCAACAATATGTTCCGATTGATATTTGCCAAAATAACATCGTACTTCCTATCTTTCAGTAAATTGCTGTCCCCTTGATAAACTTGAATGTCCGAACAGTCATTTCGTTCCACATTTTCTTGGGTGTTCAAATAGCACCATTCGTCAATATCAATGGCGTCCACAGGTCCGGCGCCCCTTTTTTTGGCTAAAATGGCCAATACCCCAGTGCCGCATCCCATGTCCAAAACGGATTTTTCATCAAAATCAGTTTCCAGAATGTGTTGCAACATCATGTGGGTGGTTTCGTGGTGGCCCGTTCCAAAACTCATTTTGGGCTCAATGACAATATCGTACTCCACTTGGGCCGCGTCATGAAAAGGAGCTCGTACCATGCATCTATCCCCTACTTTTATGGGATGGAAATTCTTTTCCCATTCCGCATTCCAGTTCTGTTGCTCAATTTCCTTGCTGGTCCACGTAATTTCAAAATCTGGGTGCTCTAAGATAAAGAGGTCGTCCAAAATGTCCTCTTTCCATCCTGATTTTAGGATATAGGCCAATAGACCCGAATCGTTTTCCACAAAACTTTCAAATCCCGCTTCACCCAGTTCTGCAATGAGAATATCCGTTGCAGGCTGGGTGGGATTTATTTTAAAATTGTACTCCAGATACACCAGTGCCATGGCGTGAAAAATTAAATCGCCTCAATAATGGCCACAAAATCATCTGAATTAAGGGATGCACCGCCAATCAATCCACCATCTACATCAGGTTTTGAGAAAATTTCTGAAGCATTCCCAGGTTTTACACTACCCCCATACAAAATGGAAACCCCATCTGCTACCGATGCATCATAAGCTGACGCGATGGTCTTTCTGATAAAGGCATGCATTTCTTGGGCTTGCTCTGGTGAGGCAGTTTCGCCGGTACCAATAGCCCAAACGGGTTCGTAGGCCAAAATGATATTTTTCCAAGCCCCGGCTTCCAAATCAAACAAGGCATTTTTCAATTGACTTTCCACTACGGAGAAGTGATTGTCCGCTTTTCGGTCCTCCAATTCCTCGCCAAAACAGAAGATGGTTTTCATCCCTTTTTCCACAGCAGTTTTCACTTTTTTGGCCAAAAGTTCATCTGTTTCACCAAAATAGGCTCGGCGCTCAGAGTGACCCAAAATAACAATGTCCACTTCAATGTTCAATAGCATATCTGCTGAAATTTCACCAGTATAAGCTCCACTTTCCGCAAAATGCATGTTCTGGGCAGCAACTTGTATAGTGGAAGCTTGCAAACTCCTTTTTGCGGCGGCCAAATTTACAAATGTTGGTGATACAATAACTTGTGCTTTGGTATCGGGCAGCTTGGCTGAAAGTTCGGCCAATAAGGCCTCTGTCTCTTCCAAATTCTTGTTCATCTTCCAGTTCCCTGCCACTATTTTTGTTCTCATGTTGTTGGTTTTTCTTGTGTTCTATAATTAAAATGAAAGTTTATCTAAGTCGTTGTAATGTACTTTTTGCTGAATGGTTCCGCGTTCCAACACCAAAATGGCCGGATTGGAACGTACGATTGTTTTTAAGGCTGTTTCATCGGTGAAATAAAAGTCAAAGTCCAAATGGTATTGTTGCTCCACCTGATTGGCCAATTCATCATTGGAGGCGGACATACCAATGACCTTGTATCCTTTTTCCTTCGCCTTTGCCGACACTTGGGCCACTTCTGAAAATGCATCGTAATTACTTTTGGCCAAATCATAAGCGATCACCATGACCAATTTTTCTTCATTTAAAAGCTCTGAGGCAAAATTCTGGCCATCCTTCTCAATGGTGAAATCATGAATGGGTGGCTCATAGCCTTTTTGAATTTCGACAGTCTCCACCTCCTTGGTAAATTCGCCATCTACACTTGGATATGAACCATTAGTGGCAAATATTTTTTCTTCTCCATCTACAATGAATTTCCAACGATATTCTATTATTGGCTTCGGTGCATCATCAGGAACGGTCATCCCTTCCTCAATATTGGCTCCAATCTTGTACGGTCTAAAATCTACTGAAGGCAAATGGTTCAATACATGATTGGCAAACAAGACACAGGCCAATAGCGCTGCTCCACCCACAATCCAATTGGTTTTTGTATTGAAAAGTGGGGTGATGTACTTCTGTCCGAAAAACAGAATCAAT
>JBNLBG010000027.1:0-33877 GCA_050303195.1 Allomuricauda sp.
AAAAACAACCCATTTTTTAACTACCTCCCCCTCAATGGGACCAAAGGAGAACTATTGACCATTAAATCTCCAGATTATAAGGAGGAAAATGTGATAAAATCCTCCGTCTTTAGTATCCCGTTGGGAGGTGATCTATACCGAATTGGTGCTACCTACAAATGGAAGGACAAGACCAACGAACCTACCGAAGCGTCTAAAAATGAACTTTTGGAAAAATTAAAGACCTTTTTAAAGTGCGATTTTGAAGTGGTGGACCATGTGGCGGGCATACGTCCCACCGTTGTAGACCGAAGACCTTTGGTCGGGCAACATCCAAAACACAAAAACCTATATGTGCTGAATGGATTTGGATCGAGAGGGGTGCTTATTGCTCCATTCGCTTCCATGCAGTTGTTCAATTATATTGAACATAAAAATCCCTTAGATCCTGAAATCAATATCCAAAGATTTACAAAGAAGTATTACTCCAATTGACCTTTCACGGTATGTTGCTGTTTGGCAGCAGTAGGATCATATTTTATAAAGAAATTGATCCAAATATTTCGTGACAACCGGATGATGACTGGCATAAAAACAACCAAAGTGCCTACAATGGCAATAAAAGTAGTTGGAAGTGACGCTCCCAAGAACAAAAAGGCGATTACAAAAGTGGCCACAGCAAAAGCAATCCCAACCCCATAGCTTACATACATGGAACCATAAAAAAAAGAAGGTTCAATCTTATACTTTGTACCACAGTGCGAACAGCGTTCGTGCATTTTAAAGAGTTGTGAAAGCGCATAAGGATTAGTGTTTTCATACATGCTTTCCTCATGACATTTGGGACAACTTCCTGTTAAAATACTGTACAGTTTGGTTCCTTTTTTTAACATTTGCAGCGATTTTGATGCAAAAATACGGATTCACCGTGTTTTGCTTTGTAATTCTGGTCACATAAAATGCTAAATATTCATAATCTTTCTGTAGCCTTTGGAGGCGAATATCTTTTTGAGGAAATCGCATTTCGCTTAAACGGAGGCGATCGGGTAGGTCTCATCGGAAAAAACGGTGCGGGAAAGTCCACCCTACTTAAATTATTGGCCAAAGAAATGACGCCAGATGAGGGGACCATCGCCAAGGAAAAAGATGTAAAGATTGGGTTTTTAAAACAAGATATTGATTTTGAACAAGGTAGAACGGTTTTGGAGGAATCCTACCAAGCTTTTGCCGAAATCAAATCCTTGGAAGCCCAATTGGAAAATATCAATATGGCATTGGCGGAACGGACCGATTATGAAAGCGATTCGTACCATCAACTGATGGTGGATTTAAACGATGTGACACACCATTATGAAATTTTGGGTGGGTACAACTATCAAGGCGACACTGAAAAAGTCTTGTTGGGACTCGGTTTTAAACGAGAGGATTTCAACAAGTTGACAGATACCTTTTCCGGTGGATGGCGTATGCGGATTGAATTGGCCAAGCTTTTGCTCCAAAACAATGATGTATTGCTGTTGGATGAGCCTACCAACCACTTGGATATTGAGTCCATCATCTGGTTGGAACAGTTCCTTAAAAGTTATCCCGGAGCGGTCGTGATTGTCTCCCACGATAAAATGTTCTTGGACAATGTCACCAACCGAACCATTGAAATTTCGTTGGGTCGAATTTACGATTACCCAAAGCCGTATTCCAAGTTTCTGGAATTGCGCAAGGAAATGAAGGAACAACAGCTCAGTGCCCAGAAAAACCAGGAAAAACAAATTCAACAGACCGAAAGACTCATCGAAAAGTTCCGGGCAAAGTCCAGCAAGGCCAGTATGGCACAATCGCTCATCAAAAAGTTGGACAAAATGGAGCGTATTGAGGTGGACGAGGAGGACAATAGCGTCATGAACCTTCGGTTTCCGGTTTCTATCAATCCCGGAAAGGTGGTGGTTGAACTGGAAGCTCTTTCCAAGAGCTACGGCAAAAATGAAGTCCTCCGAGAAATTGATTTACTGGTTGAACGTGGCAGCAAAACCGCTTTTGTGGGTCAGAATGGACAAGGTAAAACTACCTTGGCCAAGATTATTGTAGGTGAATTGGACCATAGCGGAGATGTGAAAATCGGCCATAATGTGCAATTGGGCTATTTTGCCCAAAACCAAGCTGAATATCTGGATGGACAAAAGACTATTTTGGATACCATGACGGATGCTGCCAATGAAAGTAACCGAAGCAAGGTTAGGGACATTTTGGGTTCCTTTTTGTTTCGCGGAGATGAAGTGGAAAAATATGTGAAGGTGCTATCTGGTGGGGAACGTAATCGGTTGGCATTGGCCAAAATGTTGTTACAGCCCTTCAACGTGTTGATTATGGATGAGCCTACCAACCACTTGGACATCAAATCCAAGAATGTACTAAAACAGGCCCTTCAAAATTTTGAAGGAACCTTGATTTTGGTTTCTCACGATCGGGATTTCTTACAAGGACTCACCGATAGGGTGTATGAGTTCAAAGATGGTAGTATCAAGGAATATTTGGGTGATATCGATTTTTATCTGGAACAACGCAAGGCAGAGGATTTTAGAAAAATTGAGAAGGGCGAGAAAAAGATTGAGGAAAAAATCCAGGTTGAACAAAAAGAAAGTGACTACCATTCCCAAAAAAAACAAAAGTCATTAAAAAATAAGCTCAGTGGGGTTGAAAAAAAGATTTCGCAGCTGGAAAAAGAGATTGGTGATATAGATCATCAGCTGCTAATGGATTATGACAAAACTATAGCCAAACCCAATTTTTTTGATGATTACCAAAGAAAAAAGAAGAACTTGGAGTCCCTAATGGAAGATTGGGAGAAGCTTTCCCACGAATTGGAACTGCTGAATTAACACGAAATCGGGAATTCACACCACATTTTTACCCGGATTCACAACAATTTATTGACTTTTCGCCGATTATATTTGTGGACTTTTACGTATTCTTATTACTTTGTAGGTAAATTCTTTATCATCAAATAAGTATTCAATGATTCGATTGGCCATTTTTTTCATATTCTTGATGTCCCCCTTAAGTCAAGTCTCAGCCAATGCGGAAGTTTCCCAAAAGGAAAAGAATGCTCTTATTGACTTGTACAGAAGTACCAATGGGAGTAAATGGAAAATTACTTGGGATTTGGAAGCACCAGTGGATACCTGGAAAGGCGTAGAGGTTAAAGGTGGGCATGTAGTTAGCCTTAATTTGTTCATGAACAATTTGGAAGGCGTGCTTCCCGAAAGCATCGGGAAATTAAAATACCTAACCAACCTAAACCTGGCGTTCAATAGCATTACTGGGGTATTGCCCAAAGACATTGTTAAGTTAGAGAACTTAAAAGTGCTTCAATTGGAGATGAACCGAATTAAGGGAGCCATTCCCGATGGGATTGGACAACTTGAGAAATTGGAAGTCTTTTCCATGTTCAACAATTTTTTGAGCGGTCCCATTCCAGAGTCCTTTGGAGAACTTAAAAATTTGCGGGAACTAAATCTGTCCAGTAACAATTTAAAGGGCATCATCCCAAAGAGCATTGGAAATCTTACAAAATTGGAAACACTGGGTCTTTTTGAAAACAGTTTGGAGGGAAGCATCCCACAGGAAATAGGAAATTTAGGAAAACTTAAGGAATTGGTGTTGGCCAATAACCAATTGGGAGGAGAAATTCCCGCTGAATTTGGACAATTGGCAAGCTTACAAATACTACAAATCCAAAATAATAGGTTCGATTCATATACTGGACTTGAAGCAATGGATGCCAATCAATTTTTGGTATTCGATTCTGATGATGAGACTCTTTCACCACGATTCAATGAAATTCATTTTGAGCGCTCACGTATGGCGGATACAAAATTTGAAGATGAAGACGAAAATAAGTAGTTAGTTAATACTTTAGTTTGTTTGGTTTGGGGATACAGGCGTGTATCCCCTTTTTTTTTTCAGTAACAATTATGAAATATTTAACCATTCAAGAAAGGTCTAGGGAATAGTTTTGTATCACTAATTCAAAATCTACGCATGCGTAAGCTAATCATCTCTGCCGTTGTGGGCGGCATAATCATTTTTGGATCCATATTTTTTGCTAGGCTTATTGCAGACAGTAAGGATACTGGGCGGCCAGAATCACAAAAAGTGGTCAAGACCGTTTTTGTGGATACCGTAAAAAATGCGACTGTTCCCATCATGGTGCCTGCAAATGGTAATCTAAGGGCCAAGAAAAGGGTGGAACTTTACGCTGAAGTACAAGGGGTTTTCCGTCAGGGCAGTAAGTTGTTCAGAACAGGCCAAGAATACGGCGCAGGACAAACGTTGATTCGCATTGATGCCAATGAATACTATGCCAGTGTGCAATCGGCCAAAAGTAGTCTGTACAATTTGCTAACCTCTATTATGCCCGATCTTCGGTTGGACTATCCGGAGATATATCCTAAATGGCAGGAATATTTGAACAGTTTTGATTTGACCAAAACCACACCCGAACTCCCAGAAATGTCCACTGAAAAAGAAAAGTTTTTCATTACGGGAAGGGGTGTCATTTCCAATTATTATAATGTAAAGAATATGGAGCAGCGGTTGGTAAAATATACCATAATGGCTCCATTCCATGGTGTTTTAACCGAAGCGTTGGTCACCGAGGGCACATTGATTCGTTCGGGCCAAAAATTAGGCGAGTTCATCAATACGGGGGTATATGAATTGGAAGTTTCCGTAGGAAAGACTTATGGTGACTTCATAAGGGTTGGAAGAAAAGTGGAGCTTTCCAATTTGGATAAAACCCAAACCTACACAGGGGAAGTAATCCGAGTGAATGGCCGTGTTGACCAAAACTCGCAGACCATTACCGTTTTTATTGAGGTGAGTGGCGATGACCTTAAAGAAGGCCAATATCTAGAGGCCAACCTTGAAGCAAAGGAAGAAACCAATGCCATTGAGATAAATCGCTCGTTGTTGTTGGAGAACAACCAAATCTTTGTGGTACGGGATTCCATTTTGGATATCATTGAGGTCAACCCCGTTTATTTTACAGATAAAAAAGTAGTGCTTAAGAATGTGCCCAATGGAGTAGTTTTTGTGGCAAAACCAATATCAGGCGCTTATGCAGGAATGTTGGTAAAAGTGTTTGATGAGAAGGAATCCAAAAGCGCACAACTGTGAAAAAGGTAATCTCTTATTTTATTAGATATCATGTAGCCGTAAATGTTATCGTTGTAGCATTTTTGATTTTTGGTATTGTTGGTGCCCTGACCCTAAAATCCTCTTTTTTTCCACTTACGGAGTCTAGAAACATCATTATCAATATTACCTATCCTGGTGCATCTCCACAAGAAGTTGAGGAAGGGATCACCTTAAAGATTGAGGACAACCTAAAAGGGTTGCAAGGTGTGGAGCGGGTTACCTCCACTTCTAGGGAAAACAGCGGCTCCATTAATGTTGAGATTGAAAAGGGAAGAGATATTGATTTTATGCTGTTGGAGGTCAAAAATGCCGTGGACCGGGTCCCAACCTTTCCCACGGGAATGGAACCATTGATTGTTTCCAAGCGAGAACCGGTACGGCCCACCATTAGTTTTGCAATAAATGGAGAAGGCGTCCCGTTGGCCACCTTAAAACAAATTGGACGTCAAATTGAGAACGACCTTAGGGCCATAGACGGTATTTCCCAAATTCAACCCTCAGGCTATCCTAATGAGGAAATTGAGATAGCCGTGGACGAGAACAGTCTTTTGGCCTATAATTTATCATTCACAGAAGTAGCCCAAGCGGTGGCCAATGCCAATATTTTGGTGACCGGAGGTAATATTAAAACGGTTACGGAAGAATACTTGATCCGGGCAAAGAACCGTTCCTATTACGGAGACGAACTTTCCAATATTGTGGTACGGGCCGATGCCGCAGGTCGTACAGTGCGCCTAAAGGATGTGGCAATAATCCGGGATCGTTTCTCTGAAACCCCCAATGCTTCCTATTTTGATGAAAATCTGGCGGTAAATATCACCGTTACCAGTACCAATACCGAAGATTTGATCGGTTCGGCCGAGAAGATTAAGGAATACATGAAGGACTTCAATGAGAAACATGCCAATGTGCAATTGGAAGTCATTGATGATCGATCCAAAATATTGACCCAACGTACCCAATTGCTTACGAAAAATGCTATCTCGGGAATGATTTTGGTACTGATTTTTCTCTCCCTCTTTTTAAACACGCGCTTGGCCTTTTGGGTAGCTTTTGGTTTGCCCATTGCTTTCTTGGGAATGTTTGTTTTTGCACCACTTTTCAACGTTACCATAAACGTGTTGTCCCTTTTCGGGATGATCATCGTCATTGGTATTTTGGTGGATGATGGTATCGTAATAGCCGAGAACATCTATCAGCATTATGAAAAAGGAAAACCTCCGGTGCTTGCAGCCATAGATGGAACCATGGAGGTGATTCCCCCAATTATTTCAGCAATTATAACCACGGTGTTGGCTTTTTCCGTAATCCTGTTTTTGGATGGACGGATAGGCGATTTTTTTGCTGAGGTTTCCGTAATTGTGATTTTAACCTTGGTAATTTCCTTGTTGGAAGCCTTGATTATTCTTCCCGCACACTTGGCACACTCCAAGGCACTTCATCCCCAAAAAGAAGGTCCTAAGACTGGAGTAGCCAAAGTTTTTGCGGAATTACGGGTAATCAATAAAATGGGGGATAGATTCATGGCTTGGATGCGGGACAAATTGTACAGTCCTGCTCTTAAGTTTGCCATGGACTACAAATTTTTAACGTTTGCCCTATTCTTTATGGCCTTGGTATTAACATTGGGGTCCATTGGTGGAGGTGTTATCAGAACATCATTCTTTCCAAGGATTGCCAGTGACCAAATTTCAATTGAATTGCTGATGCCCAACGGTACCAACGAAAAAGTTACCGATTCCATCATTAGTTTGATTCAGGAGAAGGCACATATCGTTAACCAAGAACTTACTGATGAGTATTTGCAAGACACAGATAAGGAGCTTTTTGAAAACATGATCAAAAACGTGGGACCGGGATCATCGGCAGCTACATTGGAAATTAATTTGTTGCCAGGGGAAGAACGCCCAGATGAAATTAGGGCAGATATGGTAACTACACGGCTCAGGGAGTTGGTTGGCCCAGTAATCGGAGTGGAAAGCTTAATTTATGGCTCCGGAGGAAATTTTGGTGGATCTCCCGTATCGGTTTCACTGTTGGGAAATAATATTGCCGAGTTAAAAGCAGCCAAGGAAGAATTAAAAAGTGCCATGCTCAACAATGGTAACTTAAAGGATGTTACGGACAACGACCCAGCCGGGATCAAAGAAATACGTCTGCAATTAAAAGAGAATGCCTATTTGCTGGGCTTGGACCTTCGTTCTGTGATGAACCAGGTGCGAGCGGGGTTCTTTGGAGCTCAGGCACAGCGTTTCCAACGCGGACAGGATGAGATCAGGGTTTGGGTTCGTTATGATCGTTCAAATAGATCCTCCATTACAGATTTGGATGAAATGCGAATTTTGGCTCCCACGGGAGAACGTATTCCTTTGAAAGAAATCGCAACCTATTCCATTGAACGGGGCGATGTGGCCATAAACCATTTGGATGGACAGCGTGAGATACAGGTGTCCGCCGATTTGACCGATCCGGATACCACCAGCGGAACCGATGCCATGAGTTGGATCCGTACTGAGGTAATGCCCGATATTTTATCAAAATATCCTACCATTACTCCATCTTACGAAGGTCAAAATAGAGAGGCGAACAAATTTATAAACTCCTTAAGATTTGCGGGATTGACCATGCTATTTCTCATTTTCATCACCATTGCATTCACCTTCAGAAGCTTTAGCCAGCCATTATTGTTGTTGCTTTTGGTGCCTTTCAGTTTAACGGCTGTGGCTTGGGGGCATTGGATACACGGATTTCCCATTAATATCCTTTCCATGTTGGGGATTATCGCACTTATTGGTATTATGGTCAATGACGGTCTGGTATTGATAGGAAAATTCAACATCAATTTACGAAATGGATTAAAGTTTGAAGAAGCCCTCTATGAAGCCGGACGTTCCCGGTTTAGGGCCATATTCTTAACATCCATTACCACCATAGCAGGTTTGGCACCACTCTTATTGGAGAAGAGTAGACAGGCACAGTTCTTAAAGCCTATGGCCATTTCTATTGCCTATGGAATTGGATTTGCCACTATCCTTACACTTTTGATGTTGCCCCTCTTCCTCTCTTTTGGCAACAATGTTAAAGTATGGTCCAAAAGATTGTGGACCGGAGAAAAAGTATCCCATGAAGAAGTGGAACGTGCCATCAGGGAACAACACGAAGAACAGCAGATGCTTGAGGAAAGTGGAAACGGCCTTAACGGGCACATAAACCATGAAGAATCTGAAGAAGAGCCTTCAAAAGTTTTAGAAGAGACAACATAATGAGAAGCATTTTTTATACGCTACCCCTTTTTTTATTGATTTTTGGTTATTCGGTTAACGCTCAAGAAACCCTTTCCAAGGAAGAGGCCATAGATTTGGTATTGGAGAATAATTTGGGCATTCAAGTGGCGAGAAACACCAAAAGAATCGATGAAAACAATGCCAGTATCCTTAATTCTGGGTATTTGCCCACGGTTACAGCGAACGGAGCAGGAACCATAGATCGCCAGAATACAGAGGGTGTGTTGGCCAATGGCGAGACACGTACAGCGGATGGAGCCGAAACAAGGAGGTACAATGCTTCCCTAAATGTAAATTACACCTTGTTTGATGGACTAGGACGTCTTTACAACTATAAAAGCTTTAAGGAGCGGTCCCAACAATCAGAATTGGAAGTAAAACAAACCATTGAGACGACAATTTTGCAGTTGTTCTCCGTCTATTATGAAGTGGCCCGCCTAACCGAGAACACAGCCAACTTGGAGGAGGCGCTCGAAATTTCAAAAGATAGGCTTACACGGGCACGCTATCAATTTGAATATGGACAAAATACAGGTTTGGATGTGTTAAATGCCGAGGTGGACATCAATACGGACAGTATCAATCTACTCAACTCCAAACAACAATTGCGCAATACCATGCGGGATTTGAACCTTATTCTCAATAGAGAACTTTCCACTCAATTTGAAATTGATACCACGGTGAATTTTATACCGGGCCTACAGATGGAGAGTATGCACAACGAGGCCAAAATGAACAATGTTCGGTTGCAAATAATAGAAAAAGACATCAGTATAAGCAATTACAATATAAAAGTGGCCCGAAGCAACTTTTTGCCGACCATAGGTCTCACCGGTACTTATGGCTGGAACGAATCCACCAACAATAGCCCGCTTGCATTTTCCCTTCAAAATACCTCCACAGGAGTCACGGGAGCTATTAACCTAAGCTGGAACTTATTTGATGGAGGAAGATCGATTACGGGTGCAAAAAACGCCAAAATCACCTATGAGAACCAAGAACTGATAAAAAAGCAGATAGAATTGGAGGTGGAACGGGACATACGCAATGCATGGGACAGCTACACCAATGCCCTTTACGTATTGGAAGTACAGGAGAAAAACCTACAGACCAACCAAAATAACTTTAACCGAACCGATGAACGGTATCAATTGGGTCAAGTTACTTCAATTGAATTCAGACAGGCACAACTGAACCTGTTGAATGCTGAATTGGCCAAAAGTCAGGCCAAGTACAATGCCAAGCTTGCCGAATTGCAAATGTTGCAGATTAGCGGACAGCTCCTCAATATAGATTTTTAAGGGATTATCCACTTATGTACGAGCATTTTTTTCAATGTCCTTATTGTTGGGAGGAAATATCCTTTCTTTTGGATAGCTCCGTATCGGACCAAACCTATGTGGAAGATTGTGAGGTTTGTTGTAATCCCATTGAAGTTCAGGCCCGTTTCGAAAATCAAGAATTAATGGTTTTTGAGGTTCGGGAGTTGGGGCAATAATAGTGTCTTCCAACAGAAGAATTCTACAAAAGGTACATTTGGATTTGTAGAAATTACATCAATGTAATCCTAGGCAGATTTAGAGTATTTGTCCCTCCATTTTTCTATGGTAAACTTCCTGTAATGGGTTGGGGTGACACCCTTAAGCTCCTTGAATTTTCGATTAAAATTGGCGATATTCAAAAAGCCACACTGTTCAGAAACTTCAGAGATGGGTAGGTCGTTGTCCTTAAAGAGCAAACGGCAGGCATGCTCAATCCTAATTTCAATCAAGAATTGGAAAAAGGTCTTATTGGTTCGTTTCTTAAAGTAACGGCAAAATGCATTTTTGCTCATATTCGCTTTTTCCGCTATCATTTCCAAAGAAAAGGGTTCGTGAAAATTACTCAAGGCGTAGTCTATAACATTATTCATGCGATTACCCTCATCCTCTGTATACTTTTTGCGATAGACAAATGTGGACAAAGGCTGCTTTTCCGAAGAAATCATAATATCCAGTATGTTCAACAGCGTGGCGATACGCTGGATTCGATTCTGGTTTTTTAGGTTTTTAAAAAGTAAACCAAGGCGTTCATTCTCGGATAATATTTTCAAGCCATACCCAGATTCCTCAAAGAATTTTTGAAGTCTTGTCATATCGGAAAGTGTAAAAAATTCTTTTCCGAAAGATTCCTTGGTAAAGAATAAGGTGTACATGATAGAATTGGACGAGGCCTTTGAGTCGCTTCTGAAAACATGGGGAACATTTTCGCCTATGACAAGTATATCATTGGCTTTAAAATCGCTAATGGTATCACCTACCACAATGGATCCTTCTCCAGAAACAATATAGCTTATCTGTATTTCTTCATGTTGATGCAATTTGTCATAGAAAATTATGCCAGAATCTTCTTGATAGACCAAAGCTTCTTGCTCAGGTTTGGGAATTTTAAAAGGTAGAATTTTCATTTTCTGAGGACTTTTGCCTTTACTTTGTAAAAAAGTACTAACATTTTTCCATTCCCACACTATTAAGGGTAATATAGTATCAGTATCGGGTAATAAATTAAAGCCCATGCCACAATTGGGTCTAATTTTTGGTAAAATTCTGGGAACACCCTGAGAAAAAATAGGTATGTGGCAAGCTACTATGGCGTACAGATTTTCAATGCCAAAGGAAATTATGTGGGGATGATCAACTTGCCAAGTTTTCAAATTGATCCTTGTTTAGGGGTGAGGATATGAAAACCCGTTATATGGTTAGCTACGATAAAGTATATAGGATACGCACCAACATGGCAGGCCTTGTGCAGTATTCGTAAATGGCCCTAAAAAATTGGGGCATATCCTATAATCCTTTGGTGACAGGATTGGTTTTATTGGTCATCGTCACCCATGACAAAATAGCCTCGCCATTTGAATTCTTTGGCCAAGGCAGCTGCAGCGGGCCATGCAATTTGATGCTGCTCGCTGGCCACCCAATTACGTCTTTGTTGCTCAGTTTCAAAAGTAAATTGGATTTGATAATTGTAGGTGGTAGGTTCTGCTTGAATCTCCTTGGCTTGGTCAGGGGAGAACAGGCGCAATAATTTTGAGCTTAAATACCCATCCTGAACAATCATGGCGGGCACATAGATGGAATAATACATTTCTTCAAAAGCTTGAGCGTTTTCCTTTTCCACAACAAAATCCATTTGCAAGACCATGGCTTTAGGCTCATTTAAGGGCTTTTTAATGTCCCATTTCTTGGAAGCAGAGATGCCAATGATCAATAATTCCACCTCTTCATTGCCGGTGTTGTTTAGTGCGATATGTTCTCCTAGTTTTCCGAAGAAGGCATCGTCCTTTCCAAATGTTCCAGATTTTCCATCTACAGTTACCGTTCCCGAGCCGTTGATAACATAATACACCGCCTCCATACCTTCAAGTTGATGTGGGTCGGTCTTGGTTCCTGCGGGAATGGTCAAGTGATCTACAGAGTTCCAATTAGTGGAAAAAACTTCGGGCCCCAATACCCTTCTGTACGATATGCCGTTTCCTGTATACGGTGTCCTTTCGGTTTTGAGCAATTCTTTATCCAGTTTCCCCGAAACAAAAGCAGGAACGGGATCTAGGGTAGCACCCACCCGATCATCACCCAAATCAAAGGCATCACCACGACCTTTAATGGTACTGACCGCAAAATTGAGCCATTTTACAGGTTGATCGGTTGTATTGTAAATAGCATGTGAATCGCCCATCTTACAAGGAACAAGGGCGGGGGCCTTTATTTTTGAGGTTCTACCGTTGATGGTAAACTCAGCTTCTCCAGAAAGAAGCACATACATTTCCTCAATGCTGTGATGAAAATGATGGCCTATTCCAGATTTACCCGCAATGGTTCCCGTATGCAGATAAAGGAAATTGGTTGACAAATCGTTTCGGCCAATAAGCTGAGTGAATCCCATACTTCCCGCACCGGCATGTACAGAGGTTAAATCCCTATATGTAGATGGGTCGTTATGGATGATACGATTCTGTATGGTTTGGGCTGAAAGGCTGCCCGTTATAATGATCAAAAAGATGGCTATAAGTGCTCTCATGATACTGAAATGTTTTGGTTTATAATTCAAAAGTATATTGACTGTTATGTTTGATTGAACCGCTGTACTATTTTTCAGGTAAAGCGTAAACTACATATCCCCTTGGTAACGCGCCAGGTTTCTTGGACTGGTCGTAGGAGCCTCTAAAAAAATTGGAATTGGCATTCACTACCAAGTATTGTTTACCATTAAGCGTATACATACTGGGTTGTGCATTAGACTCGTGGTTCATGGTGGTCTCCCAAAGCGTTTCTCCGGTATTCTGATCAAAAGCATACAATTTTGAACCTTTGGCCGTTGCAAAGACCAAACCAGTAGAGGTAACTACCATTCCCTTCCGTTGGGTTCCTTGTGGTGCTCCTTTGCTCGGGTCGCCTTTTGCATAAAGTGAATCTATACCCACTGGTTTTTTCCACTTGACCGTACCTTCATTAAGATCATAAGCTACAATTGATGACCAAGGTGGGTCAATAAGTGCAGGCCAATCCAGTCCATAATCAGTGGTGTATTGTACATCAGGATGGTCTGTACCTTCTGGGTATGCTCTCATGGGTGCACCTCGTTGGGCATCAGGTTTAATTTCTACACCTCCTGAGGCCACAACAGGTCCTTCGGGCATAGTTTCTTCGGTATTTGGTCTTCTAAAGGGGCTGCTTACGGGATTTCCACCCAGAAATTTGAACAAAGCCTTAAGGGATTCTTCATCCACATGGACCAGCCCTGGCATTTGACCACGACCGTTTGTCACAATTTCCTTGAATTCATCGTAGCGCATGTGGTGCCCAATGTTCAACAATGAAGGTCCGGCACCACCTTCCATGTTTTGTCCGTGACAAGCAATACATGTGGAACTGTATAAGTTTTGTACCCTTTCCACATCATTTTCAGAGAGATCTTCTTTTGGAGGTTCAACTTTGTTCAATCGATAGGTTGAAGCATATTCTTGGGTCATGATGTACATGATTCCATCATTTGGATTACTTGCAGTATTTCCGTAATTAACCCCTCCTAAAGCCCCCGGCATCACCACTGTTTCATATTTATCAGATGGCGGAAGATAAAGTTGCGATTTTGAAGAATCCAATCGTTTTACCCAAGCCTGTTTAATACTGTCTGGAAAATAGGGGTTAAGATTTTTCAGATTAACTTCGTGTCTTGTGAATTCTGGCAGGGATGGTATGGGCTGCGTTGGCCAAGCTTCTTCTCCGGGCATGTTACTGGGGGGGAATGGTTTTTCCTCAATGGGAAAGATGGGCTCTCCGGTTACGCGGTCAAAAACAAAAACAAAGCCTTGTTTGGTGGCAATGGATACCGCATCTATAGATTTCCCTTCGCGTTGTACCGTAATTAATTGTGGAGCGCTGGCAAGGTCATAGTCCCAAAGGTCGTGGTGAATAGTCTGAAAATGCCAAAGACGTTCACCGGTATTGGCATCCAAGGCAACCAATGAATTGGCAAAAAGATTACTGCCCAATCGGTCTGCCCCATAATAATCATACGTTGGCGACCCAAGAGGTACATAAGCGATGCCCCGCTCTTGATCCACTGATATTTCACTCCACGCATTGGTGCCCCCCACATATTTGTAGGCATCCTTGGGCCAGGTGTCGTACCCAAATTCTCCAGGTTGGGGAATGGTATGGAATGTCCACTCTAATGCACCGGTTACTACATTGTAGGCTCTTATATGGCCAGGTGGGGAGAAATAGGTTTCCCCTGTTGAGGATCCTAAAATGAGCAAATCCTGGTAAAGTACACCGGGCATCATGGATTGGATACGCACAATGGTTGATGGGTCCCTCCCCAAATCTTTTCGAAGATCAACATATCCATAATCGCCAAAATCCATAATCGATTTTCCTGTAGTGGCATCAATGGCCTGTAAGGAATTGTTCAAGGTAAATAGCAATCTTTTGTCTTTCTTATCTTGACTTTCCCAATAATTGATGCCTCTTCGGGTGATTCCCCTTAGATTGGCATGTATCCATATTTCTTCACCTGTCCTTGCATTAAGAGCAATAAGAGAATTGTTTTTTCCAAGGACATACATGGTGGAATCAACAATAATGGGACTAAAGAAATTGAAATCATTTCCCGTGGGATAGACCCATGCAACTTCTAGTTCACCAACATTTTCTTTGGTGATTTCGGAAGCATTAAAATATTTGGACTGGTCAGGTGAACCTCCATAATGTGTCCAAGTGGTATGAGGATTTTCAGATTTTTCGGAACCACATCCAGCTAAGAAAAGAATTGAGAAAAGTACAAATAATAGGCAAAAAGACCCAGAGTAACGTGCATACATTGTTTGTAAGAATTATTAATTCTTATGGCATTAGCCCTTTCTATCGTTGCTCTGGAATAAAATACCTAAGGGCGTCTAAGCATTTTACAAAGCGAAAAATACAATTTATTTGGGAAACCTTGGACAATCTAGGATTAGATTGGGGTTTTTTAACAACAACCTAATCAGATGAAGAAAATAAAGAAACCATAACTTTAAAATATCAGAAAATAGATAGATTGCAGCGTCATTATTAAGTGATTCATTAAAGGTTAAAACCCGAAAATTGTATAACCAAAAGAAACAATAGCTATGAGAAAAAGTGTGCTAATTGCATTCGTTTTGGGCGTTGTATTCAATGTCAACGGTCAAAATTTGGATGTCATTTCCTATAATATTCGGTATGATAATCCCAACGATGCCCCTAACAACTGGGACAATCGGAAGGAATTTCTCATAGCACAATTAAATTTTTATGCCCCCGATGTCTTTGGGACCCAGGAGGGGCTTGTCCATCAATTAAAAGCGATTGATGACGGACTGGACTATTACACCTATTTTGGCGTGGGGCGTGACCATGGTGATGATCGGGGCGAGTTTACGGCTATTTTCTACAATACAACAAAGTTCAACCTATTGGAACAATCCACCTTTTGGTTGTCCACAACACCAGAGGTTCCATCTAAAGGATGGGATGCAGCTTTACCACGAATTTGTACCTACGGACTTTTTGAGAATAAGAAAGATGGGACCAAGTTTATGGTCTTTAATACCCATTTTGATCATGTTGGGGTGAAGGCAAGGGAAGAAAGTTCCAAATTGATCCTCAAGAAAATCAAGGAGTTGAATCCATCTAACCTGCCCGTTATTTTAACGGGCGATTTCAACTTGGAAGGTGACAGTCCAGGGGTACAGGTAATTTTGGGAGAAATGGAAGATGCCCACATTGCAGCTGGAAAAAACGCTTTTGGCCCTTCAGGAACCTTTAATGGTTTTGATTTTACTAAGCCCGTGGAGAGAAGAATCGATTACATTTTTGTTTCCCCGAATACTGTTGAGGTGCTTAAAAGTGCCATTTTGAGTGATTCCAAAGATCTTAGATATCCTTCAGATCATTTGCCGGTTTTCGCCAAATTGAGGTTGAAAAAGTGATGTTTACCAAAAGGGGCTCAGTTTTTTTGTTAAAATACCACGTAACCCCTTAAAAATAAAAGGTTTTCTTCAACGTTTAAGGATATGGGAAGGCAGATAAGTCATTTTTTGGCATGTTTGTTGGATTACACTCATTCCCAAATTCTTACAATTATGAAAAAACTTCGACTTTTCACCTATTTGCTGGTTTGCATTAGTTTGGTTTCATGCGCCAGTTCTGGATATGTTTATTTGGATTATCCCCAAGACCCCGTGTTGATTTTACCTCAAGGCATCGATGACATTGCCGTGGTCAACCGTTCTTTGACGAAAGAGGAAGATGCATCGAACAAAACCCTTGAGTCCATTGCCACGGGAGAAATTGCTGGATCCGACAAGCTGGCCTCGGATGAAGCTATCAAAGGTATTTTTGACGGAATACAGGACAGAGGCCATTTTAGGGTTGTGATACCTTCCAAAACAAGGCTGGAGGGAACAGGAACCAGACTTACCCCAGAAATTTTGGATTGGGATAAGGTCAGTGAAATCTGTACAGAATCTGAGGCAGATGTGCTTTTGGTTTTGGAAACATTTGATTCCAATTCAGACTTTGTTTTTAATACCGCTATGGAGCAGGTTACGTCAGTTATACAAACGGGCAAAGCCAGTGGACGAATTCCAAGGCGTGCCCGTGTTAACGTAAAAAGTTATTGGAGACTATACGATCCATCGAGCAAAACTATCATAGATCAGTTCCAACAAACCCATCTTATGGATTTTGATTTAATGAATGGCGCATTACCTTTTACCGCACTTCCAGAAACAGCATATGATGCGGGACTACAGTACTCCAGTCGATTCTTTCCAAGTTTTTATAGGGTAAGACGCGATATGTATAAAAAGGGGAAAGGCCGCGATAAACATCTTTTTGATGCAGGTTGGAGAAGAACCGAGGTTGCCAACTGGAAAGAAGCCATAGAAATTTGGACTGGGATTGCCAATGATCCATCAAGTAAGTCGGCGGGTAGGGCTGCCTATAATATTGCGGTGGCCAATGAAGTATTGGGGAATACGGATCTTGCATTGCAATGGGCGCAACGCTCTTACCAAGATTATGACGATAAAATGGCCCGGAATTATGCCAAGGTCCTACTCAGAAGAAAACGATGGGAGTATTGATTTTTCATTGCAGGATGCATACTCTTTCAAAAAATTAAAAAAGCTGAGGTGATGATCTCAGCTTTTTTACTTAGTGACAGGGGCTGGACTCGAACCAGTGACCTTCATATTTTGAATTCAACCTAACCCCTTATTTTATCCTAATTAGGATGTATTTAGCCAAAAAACGTGCAGGGTATCATGTATGGTTTTTTGAGTTAAAAATAATCAAGAACTTTAGATTACGAAAAGAGGTGGGTTTACTCCAATGGCACAAAGATTGGCCTTGAGTTTAAAGAAGATACTTTCGAAATAAATTGCTTTGAACCTAATCGAAAGTTTGCAGTATATAGAAAATTCCTACATTTACTAAAAACTCGCAAATAGAGGTTCAATGTAATTGCATAAATTAGGTTACATCGAGTAAAATGAGCAGAAGATAGGTTTAAAGGGTATATCTCTATGTGAATACCATATATTTAAAAAAAATAATACAAATACAGTTCACTTAAAATACTACAAACCAACCCCATTGTATTCTTGAAAACTCCTACTTACAGATTAGTCTTTGCTTTTGCATTTTGCATCTTCTCCATTCCAACAATAGCACAGGAAATTTCAATCAAAAATAAAACTGAAACCATTGTAATAAGAAACGATAGTTCTTTTGTTAGGGAAGTAAGCGCCATAGTAAAAGAGAGCGATGAACTGATTCCATATGTAATCTTTTATGATAATGAACTGGAAAAAGTAACCAATGTTCAAGTTTATTCGAAAAAAGGCAAGCGTTATAAGTTGGAGAAAGATGTTGCCATTATAGATGAGGCTGTTGAGCTTGATTATATCGCAAGTAAAAAAATCAAGTCGATACTTTTTCCTCCCGGGCCTGAAACCAAAATCACATATTCCATTGAATGTGATGAACTCATGTATTTATCCAACTTACCGCTCTTCTCGTATGCCAATATAGATACACTGGCGTATCACGTGAAGGTTCCAGAAACATTTCGTTTTGTCCACAATATTATTTACCAAGATTCACTGGATTATTTTACCATCGATTCAACACGCACTATGGGACAAATGACTTGGGATATTGTTGCTAAACCTGAAAAAACAGAGATGGATCCTTTGGCATTGTTTGGAATATATCGAGAAAGAAAAGAGCCTATGATCAGAACTATTGTCTCACCTGCTTCATATAGTACCGATGCAAAAAAATATTTGAACGATTGGTACCTTAAAAAACTAGGGACAAAAAGAGGGTTCAACGCCAAGGTTGCACAAAAGCTGGATGAACTCACAAAGGGAGTATATGACCGCAGAAAAGTTTTGGAAATTATTTACGATTATGTAAAGAGCAATTTTAAGTATGTTGCTGTTGAAATTGGAATGGGGGCTTTTATTCCCACCCATGCCAATGATGTTTATACCAATAAAGAGGGAGATTGTAAGGATTTATCAAATTTCCTTTCGGAAGCACTTAATTACAAGGGAATTAAAAGTCATGTTGCTCTGGCAGCCACTTACGACCATATCAGTGATTGTGATTTCCCTTCATTGAGTTCGGCCAATCATGTGGTATGCTTGGCATACATAGACGGGGAACCCATTATTTTGGATCCCACCGATCCCATCCATATTCCCGATACACCTGTTCAGAGTATTCAAAACCGTACACTATTGGTTGTAAATCCGAATGGTGGCCAATGGCTGAAGGCAGAAGGGTTTACACCAAAGGAAAACACCATTGATTACCAAATAAGTCTTAAGGAAATTCCGGGTCAACTGGCATTACAAGGAGAATTCAAAGTGGAATACCACGGCATTTCTGGGAATTCGTTGAGGCGTGGGTATCAAAACCTTGCCGAAGATGAGATTTTGGCAATGGGGAGGGAACATTACCAATCCGTGTTTGGTAATCAGCTTATTTCTGACATTCAAGTAATCCAACAAGCCCAAAAAATGGGGGCACAGGGCAATTTACTTGTAAATGGCAAAGTTTTTAATGATTCAAACAGCCAATACGTGTTCTTGGATTTCTTACCACGTCTTTTTGAAACTGAAAATAGGGAAGCCTTATTGGAAGGGACTCACTTTGGAAGCAATTTTAATAAGAAAGTGAACTTGAGGATTGAGTTGGGGAGACCTTTTTCCACGTTTAACCCAATTGAACATTCTTTAAGCAGCGATGGGATTTCGCTATTTCTAAATATAAGCCATGACGAGGGTAAAACAATTGTATGTGATTATGAATTTGTAGTGGACGATGAAAAAGTTGAAAAAGAGAATGTAGATAGTATAAACAAGACACTGGAATTTTTTAAAAAAATAACAAATGAGCCTATTGTCCTTAAAAGCAAAACTTAACAAAAGTGTCTTCTTACTGCTCACTTTTTTAAGTACTGGATTATCAGCTAATGATAGCATCCCCAAATTTAACTTCGCAGAACACTGTAAAAAATCTGATGCTTACCTCGTACATTCCTACACAGACATTACCTATGCAAAGTCTTTTTCAGGATATAGAAAATATATCTCAATCAGTAATAAATTGGTGGTCAACAACAGTGATGGAGTGGATCAATTTGCCTTCTTGAGCTTAGAGCGGCATGTGGCCAATAATATATATGAAATAGACGTCAAGACCCTAAAAAGTAATGGAAGTGTAATTGAACTTGACTCCAGTGATGTATTTCAGCACAAAACCAAAAACATAAAATCTGAAATCATAAACCACCCAATTCCCGGTGTGGAACCAGGGGATACGATTTTAATCAAATATACGTACACCGAATATCCAAAATCGCATCAAATGATGGATTTTGTAAACCTCTATGCCAATGTGCCCAGCCTTAATTCGGAATATTCCATCAGAACCACACCGACACTGAATATTAGATATAAAAGATATAATGGTTTTCCAGAACCACAGGTAATTGCAAACGATACATTAACGTACTGTGTTTTTAAAATGGAAGAGGTTCAAGGGTTAAAAGAAAACGAATATACATGTATACCCTGCGAGTTGCCATATATGTATTACTCCATGGAAAAAAGTGATGCCAAACGTAGGACTTGGAAGGATGTGTATAATCAAGAATTTAATGTAATAACCCAGCCTATCGCTTTGGATTCTGAGAACTCTGCATTTTATAATAGATGGAAAAAAAGTACGCTCGGAAGTGCAAAAGACAGCAGCAAATATTATCAGCTAAAACTGTTGCATAAAGACATTCTGGAAAATATGCAGATGGAGGATCCCAAGGAATCCGAGATATTGAAATCAAGCGGGTACTTTCTTAAAGAAAAACGCTTTAACCATCTTAGTATTCGAAGGCTATATCGACGACTGCTTGAGGATTTGGAAATTGAATACTGGGCTGTTTTTGGTAGAAGCAAACAGGCTGGAAAAATAGATCCGTATTATATTAGAAAAGGGGAATTTGACCATGTATTTTTTGCCTATAAAGATGATAAAGGCAGCTTAAATTTATTATATCCCCACGACACGTATTCCAAGTATCAGATCAATGAAATTCCAACATCAGTTTATAATACAAAAGCAGTTATAACAAAGCCCTATTTTCAAAAAAAATTAAGGAGAAAGGATAAGTTTATTAGCCGTGATCTAGAACTGGCAGAGGTAGACTCCGTTTCGGTTCAAATGATAAATTTACCTGAAACAAGTGCCGACCACAACTATGCAAAACAGGTATATTACAGCAAAATTGAACCAAATGCCACAGATCAAGTCCCTACAAAATATAGAATAGCGGTTTCGGGAGGAGTATATACCGATCTAAAAGGATTTTTTGGGCTCCTGGCACAGGAAGAGGAGGTAAGTGAGTTTTATGACGCCTTGGATGAATTTGAGGGGAATGAGGATGTCATGCAAATAGATACCATTACCTCGACCCATTTTAAAGAGACCCCCCCTTTTGGTTATATTATGATAGCTGAAGGTAGACTAAAAGATGCAATTTCTAGTCTAAACAATAATATGATCAGTATTTCATTGGATAATCTTGTTGAACATAACCAAGTTGCCAGTGATGAGGAAGTATCCGATTTAAACTATTATTTGGATTATCAATATACAGATGATATCATGTTGATACTCAAGTTCCCCGATGACATTGAAGTGCTGAACGCAGATAGTTATAACACTCACTTTGAAAACGAACTTGGGGCGTATTCCTTTGACTTGAAGATAGTGGATGGCAATGAGGTTACAATTCAATCTAACTATAAGATTACAAAAGGCGTTATCCCTAAGGACAAATACGGAAACTTGAAAGAATTGAACCAGCTTGTAAAAACCATGCAAAACAAACGCATTCTTGTAAAGATAAAGAACTTATAAGTTCTTTAATTGAAATTGATAAAACTTCATATTTCTGTGTTAAGTACAATAATTTATGTTTAAAGGGACAACCTTAATTCTTTTTTTTATTTCCATCCAATGTGTCTTTGCCCAAATAACATTGACACACAATATTGGAAATATACCCATAAAAACGGATATGGACTCTTGTGAGCGTGAAGAGTTTTGGGCCAGAACCTTTGTACTTTCCGATTTCGGAATATCTACCAGTGAGCAATTTATTATTACATCCGGCCAAGTGGCAGTCAGTAATTCTTATGAAGGGGCCAGATTAGTATTCAATTTTTATAGCATTGATTCGGATTTTCCCAATTCTGAACCTCAAATAATCAGTACTGGTAACTTGGTATTAGCTCCAGAGATAGGGGATACCCCTGAAATTGTTGATATTGATTTTAATACACCTATTACTATTCCTACCACAGTTGAAAGGATTCTAGTGGAGGTGACCCAAATGGATGATATTTATAATGATGATTACAAGAAAGTTCTTATCGCAGGTACCCAATTTGATGATGGCAGCACCTCTTGGTTTAAAGGATGTAGGGAATATTATTCTCATGTGTCCACAGAGGATTTGACTGTGCCTGTGCACAATGCCAACTTTTTTATAAATGTTACAGGAGAAAAATTCAGCGCCACAAATTCAGGTTCAACGGCGACTCTGACACACAACTTCTGTGGAGAAATATTAAGGACCTCCATGTTTTCATGCTCATACAGTAAGCTATATTGGGCTAGACTATTTGCTCTTGAAGATTTTGGAGTTTCAGCAAATGAAGAGCTTATTATCAATTTTGGTCAAATAGGTATTAGTAGTTCTGATGGAGGAACCGGTATACAATTTAACATTTACGAAGTTGATGATAATTTTCCTTCCTCTTTTTCTGAAACAAATTTAATTGGAAGTAGTCAAGTGCATAGGTTACCTTATATCTCACAATATTTTCCACAAATTGTGACAGTTAATTTTGATACTCCAATAACCGTTCCGAGTCACGTGAAAAAGATATTGGTTGAGGTTACAAACGTAATTACCTGGGGGAGTGGCGCGATATTTATTTCAGGCACAGAATATGATGAGGGTGATTCTTGGTATCGGGGATGTGGCTCTGGGTCACCAGGTTATAGCATGGAAAATTATGTGACAATGGTAGACCCTGCCTTTAGAAAATCTGGAGGTTATCCTGATGCCAAGTTTTATATTAATGTAACAGGAAATGTGAATCATGTTTCGAATAACTTTAATATGAATGTCTCGAACATCTGTTCGGAGTTCTTAAAAGAGTTTGGTGTTGTTCCAAATACCAATGTTGCATCCGTGACGTGGGATTTTGGGGACCCTGCTTCGGGGGCCGGTAATACTTCTACCGATCTATCCCCTTATCATGATTTTACTGTGGACGGCGTCTATACTGTAAGCGCTACAGTGTTGGACACTAATGGCAATATTGAGGTTATTACCGAAACCATTGATGTCAAAGAACCACCCAATGCTTACGGCATCAATGATATATACTCATGTGAGGACAATTTTAACACTGGTATTTCTTCTACTTTTGATGTTTCAACGGTGAGACAACAGGTTTTAGGTGGACAAAACAATAAAATTGTTACTTTCATTGATGGCTCGGGCAACGAATATGACATACTGCCCAACCCTTTTACCAATACCATTGCAAATAGGGAAACCATAACGGTGCGGGTGGCGCATGATAATAATCCCTGCTGCTATTCTGAAACCACCTTTGATTTAATTACAAATCCTCTTCCTGATTTAACCGCTGTTTCAGACCTTTTTGTTTGTAGTAATGAGACAGATGGTTTTGCAGTTTTTGATCTGCAGCAATTGTACGATGCTATTCTGGCTGAAAATGGTTCCATCGGTATTTCTTTTTATCATGAAAATGGAATACAAATACAGGCTCCATTGAATGCTGTAGAAAATTTGGTAGTCAATGAAGAGGAAATCACAATACGTGCAATTGAACCCATCAACAATTGTTCCATTGAGACAACATTTAAGCTAATGGCCAACCCGTTACCAGTGGCCAACGCTTTAGATACCTTAATAGGCTGCGATGATAATAACGATGGTATTTCCGAATATTTTGACACCTCAAATGTAGAATCGGAGGTAGTGGGGAGTCAAACAAACATGTTGGTGTCTTATTTTGATGCTGATGGAACCCCTTTACCAAGTCCATTGCCCAATCCATATACCAATAGGGCAACAGATGAAGAAACTATTATGGTTAGAGTGACCAATCCACTAACAAATTGTTTTGAAGAAACCCCATTGGTCCTTAAAACCACTATACAACCACAAATCAATGTTCCACAGCCCAAATATGCATGTAATAATGGTAGTGGTTTTGCTCAATTCGACACCTCTGAAATTGAATCAGAAATAATCGGCGGACAAATTGGATTAAGGTTAACATACTTTACTTCCGACGGTGTTGAATTACCTAGTCCATTACCGCTTTCATTTCAAAATACGGAAGCTTGGAATCAAACCATCAACGTTCGAGTAGAAAACGAATTGAACAGTTTATGTTATACCGAAACAAGTTTTGACCTCATTGTACAAAAACCTCCAATGGTATCAATTGAAGAATCTTATTTCATATGCAATCTTGAACCTTTTTTAAGTGTAAGTGTAGATGATAATTTGGATAGTTATTATTGGACCTATCAAGACGGGAGCGTTGTTTCCAACACAAACGAGGCAAATTTAATAGACGCAGGGGTGTATACCCTGCTGGTTAGTAAACTTGAAAACGGGATATATTGTGAAAATAGCTTTGACTTTGAATTGATACGTTCATCGCCTCCCACCATAGTGGAAGTTTTGTATCAGGATTTATCCCGGAACAATTCAGTTGAAATAATTGCCACAGGTGATGGTGAATTTGAATATTCCATAGACGGTATAAACTTTCAGGACAGCAATTATTTCACCAACATTTTAGGCGGTTCATATACCGCTCAAGTTAGGGATAAACTTGGTTGCGGAGAAGATTCTGAAAAAGTCACCGTAGTTGACTATCCTAAATTCTTTACGCCCAACCTTGATGGAAATAATGATTTTTGGCATATCCTTGGAATTGACGAATACCCAAATTCAATTGTTTTAATATTTGACCGATACGGTAAGTTATTGAAGCAACTTTCGCCAAATGATATTGGTTGGGATGGGACATACAATGGAAGTGAAATGCTATCTAATGATTATTGGTTTAAAGCTGACCTGGGGAATGGGACAGCCTTTTCCGGTCATTTTACATTGAAAAGATGAATTATTGGAGGAAAGTAGCTTCGCTAATTTCAATTGAACAATCATTTCACCATTCCCAATAACATTCAAGCATGCATCATTTTGGCCCTCGGCTAAGAAGTCCTTTAGCTTATTTTTTGTAGTAAAACACTTGTTTTTTATATTTTTATTTTATTTAAATCGAACCAATCTTTTCAATGACAACCACGTACTACCCTAAAAGTCCTGTCCTATCCAACAAAAAATTAACAAGTTTAACCCCATCCTATCGATTTAAGACCCTTCTGGCAATCCTTGCGATAGTGCTCTTTTTTATACTCTATGCCGCTTTGGTGGCCTCATTGGGGTATTTGCTATATTATGCCGTAACCTATGAAATGGGAATGATCAATAAGCTTACTATTTTAATGAAAGCTGGTGCCATTGCGGGAGCTGCGATGCTGTTTGTGTTCACATTGAAGTTTATTTTTAAACTCAAGAATCATAAGCCCAGTAACCGTATTACACTGGTAAAGGAAGAACACCCTGAACTTTGGGGTTTTGTAAACCAGGTGTGCAAGGAAACCGGAGCCCCAAAGCCCAAATCTATTTATGTTGATCCAGATGTCAATGCATATGTATCGTATACCAATATGTGGTTGAGTCTTTTTCTTCCAGTACGCAAGGAGCTTACCATTGGCATGGGTTTGGTGGATTGCCTTAATCTTTCTGAGTTCAAGGCAGTGATCAGCCACGAATTTGGTCATTTTGCCCAGAGGAGCATGAAAATAGGGAGTTATATTATTTCAGCCAATACCATTATACATGATATAATTTTTGCGCGGGATAAATGGGACGATTTGTTGGATCAGTGGAGAGCTTCAGATATTCGGCTTTCAGCCGCCGCCTGGGTAATTACGCCCATAATTTGGATCATTCGTCAAATACTGATCCTATTTTACCAATTTCTTAATATCATGTACTCATCCCTTTCAAGGGAAATGGAGTTCAATGCAGACAAGGTGGCTGTGAGTACATCTGGGAGCGATGCCATTATCTCCGCCCTGTGGAAGTTGAATGGGGGAGTAACGCATTGGAACAGTACACTTAACCACGCACATTTGGCTTCCCAAAAGAAGAATTTTGTTCGGAATTTGTATCTCCACAACGGAATGGCCTTAAAAAGAAAGGACAAGGAACAATTAAAGCTATTGACCAATTTGCCTGAGGATCCAAGAGGCGGAAAACTATATTTTTCGGACTCGGAGGTGTCCAAGGTCAGCATGTATGCCAGCCACCCTCCAAATGACAAACGTCAAAATAATGCCAAAGTACCCTACGTGGCTTGCGAGGAAGATCAGCGGTCACCATGGATTTTGTTTGGGGAAAAGAAGCATCTGCAGGAAAAAATGACCGAGTTGCTCTATAAAGAATATTTGAACCGGAGTCCTGAGACCTATATCACCACGGAAGCTTTTGAAAATTTTATCAAAGCAGAAACTCTGGGGAGTGAATTATTCACGGAATACAGCAACACTTTTGGAAACAGGTTTATGCAGATTCCAGAAGCACCTGAACTTAAACAGGCAGCCAAAAAGATAACGTCGGTAGATGCATCTATGTTGGAGAAAATAAAAGATGATTTGGCACTACTCCTAAAACCTGTGGCCGAATTGGATGCATTGATGTTAAAGGCGCAACAGATTGCAGAAGGGACCGCCACGGAGAGTACCTTTTCAGTACATGGAATCACCTATGGGAAAAAGAATCTACAACAAGGCTATAATTATTTATTACAACAACGGGAAAAACTATTTGAAGAATCATTTAGAGAATGGGATAACACCTTTTGCACGTTTCATTATGCGCTTGCGGAGAACGTTGATGAAGAAGCCACTTTATTGGGTCTTTATGAACAACATCGAGGAATTGTCAGGATTTATCGGGCCATTGCAGGAACTAAATCGGCAATATATAAGAAATTAGAGGAAGCTCAGGCACAAGGAGAAATAACCCACGGGATACTTAACGCTCTTATGCATACTATAAAACAATCCATTGTAGCCCTAAATGAAGAAATACGGCTTTTGGATAGCCTCAATTTTGTTCCCATGCCCAACATCGATACAAAGGATGAGTTAAGGAATGCCATTGTTGAAAGCGGGAAATTTAAACTGGAAACAGGCAATATATTTGAAAATGACGGATTTGATAAAATGATGAATTCCTTGGAAAATGCAGTGCTAAATTGCCATAGGATAGACCAAAAAAGTGTGGGGGCCATCTTGGCATTCCACAGGAAACTTCAAGAAGAGCATGGAATTACGAAAGTTACCTAAATAGGGTATTATCCTTGTACTATCCCCCAAATAGGAGAACATCGGGCATAAAAAAACGGATTGCAGGTACACAATCCGTTGATTTTTAGGTTTTAAGACCTTGTAGCGGGGACTGGACTCGAACCAGCGACCTTCGGGTTATGAGCTTTGTCATATATAATTCAAATTCATCTTAAAATATTGATAATTAATTGATTAATAGTATTTAAGACTTTAACCAAACCTATTAAATATCATTTAAAACCAAATTATTCTGTACCTATTCTGTACCCATTTTAAATTCCAATGACTATATTTATGTCGTAAAGGGGTTTAGAAATGGCATTGATTAAAATAGTTAGGAGAAAAAATAAACAAAGAAAAGATGGAACTGCTCCACTAGCGGTCAGGATAAGCAAGGACTACAAGACCAACTATTTTTTCACGGGACAATACGTTTTGGAAAAGGATTGGGATAAAACCAGGGGAAAAGTAAAAAGTACGCATCCAAACCAAAAAAAATTGAACAATTTCTTAATGGGGAAACTCATTGAGGCTAATGACATTTATTTGGATACAAAGGACAAGGTTACCCCAATCCAAGTAAAACAGAGGTTGAAAGGGGCACGAGGATCTAAGTCTTTTTTTAATGTTGCCGCCGAACGCATCAAGAGGAAATATGAAAGGGGGACTTTTTCAGTTGCAAAGTCGGAGTTGTCCATCCTCTTCAATATGGAAGAGTTTTTGAACTTGAGGCTTTCAGAGGAAAAGGATATTGTAATAAATGAGATTAAGGAACGCCGAAGATTACGAATAAGTAGGGGTAGGAAATCAGAAAGTTCCTTTTTGGATTCCACCCAATATTTTTCAAAGAACAAATCTTTGAAGTTTCAAGATATAGATGTAAGGTTCATGGAAGGATACAAGACATTTTGTTCTGTTTATCTGGGACAGCGAACACGTACTGTCACCAACCAACTTATTTTTATCAGAACTGTGTTCAATATTGCCATTAAAGAAGGCATTGTCGATTCCAAATATTATCCGTTTGCAGGGGAAAAGGAAAAGATACGAATTGGCACGAGCCACAAAATTGGCCTAACAGTTGGCGAAATAGAAAAGATTGAGGATTTGGTTCTTGAGTCAGGGACGTCCATTTGGCATACCCGAAATGTATGGTTGTTGGCATTTTACTTTGCAGGGATACGTATTTCGGATGCGGTTAAACTAAAGTGGTCAGATTTTAAGAATGACCGTTTATTCTATGTAATGGGGAAAAATGATAAACCATTGAGTCTTAAAATCCCTGATAAGGCCAAACCTATTTTAAATGCTTATAAAGAAGAAAGGAACAATGGTTATGTGTTCCCCTTTTTGAAGGGCGTTGACCCAAAGGACACCGAAAGTATATTTATCAAGACAAGGAATGCGACAAAACTTTTCAATAAATATCTTAAGAGAATTGCAGAACAGTGCGGGCTCGAAAAGAACCTATCAAACCACATCGCACGACATAGCTTTGGGAACATTGCTGGAGACCGGATACATCCATTGATGCTTCAAAAACTGTATCGCCATAGTGATTTGAAGACTACATTGAACTATCAGGCCAATTTTATCCACAGGGAGGCTGATGAGGCTTTGGATAGGGTAGTTGATTTCTAAGCTGTAAAACCTAAACCGTAGCTAATCTAGAGATACTTGCATATTGATAGTGGAAGGAGCAGCTATGATTATCAAGATGCTCAAAATATTGAATATTGACAGCACAATTCAAACTGATGTAAGAAATTGTTAGGCGCTATTGTTTTTTCCGTATTTATAGCCCATAGTTTTGGACAGGGTCAAGAGTTCATAAACATGAGATATTTTAAAAATATAATTTATTACCGAACGTTTGGTAAAATAAAATATTTTTTTATATTTGCCCCATGAGACCACAAAAAGTTAATGAGAAGGATCTATTGCAAGGGTTGATGTATGTCCTTCAGTCCAAAGGCTATGAGGGTTCCAGTCTCAATGATTTGGCTGCTTCAAGTGGCCTTCAAAAG
Organism: Allomuricauda sp.; assembly: GCA_050303195.1. GTDB lineage: Bacteria > Bacteroidota > Bacteroidia > Flavobacteriales > Flavobacteriaceae > Flagellimonas. The sequence goes on from JBNLBG010000027.1 coordinate 29,104, forward strand.
GCAAGCCTGTATCATAGATTTCCCGGCGGAAAACAGGAAATCGCGGTAGCAGTGCTAGACTACGTCGGAGAATGGGTAGAAAACAACATATACAATCTTTTGATCGATGAAAGGATTTCGCCTAATAAGCGTTTGGAATCCGTTTTACAAAATATTGATGAACTCTACGGAAGCGGAGATAAGACATGTATACTGAGAGCGCTGCTAATGGATTCCGGCATTGAATTTTTGGGCAAGGGAATAAAGGAAATAATGGAGCGGTGGATCGATGGGTTTACAGTTTTGGGCCAGGATTTTGGATTTGATAGTGAAGAGTCAAAAAGGAAAGCCATTCAGGTGTTGGTAAATATTCAAGGGAGTCTGGTAGTTGCCAAAGGTTTGAATACCAACAAGGTTTTCGCATCAACTTTGAACAACATTAAAAACAGCTATAAGGAGAATTAAAAAATTTTGCGCGGTTTAATAACCGAACGTTCGGAAAAATAATGAATTGAAGCGCAAATATATCTGAACGGGAGGATTGTAATTATTAATTATTTAAAGTAAAAAATGAGTAAAACAGCAATTGTGGTTCTATCCGAACCAAAAGCAGGTTCCGAAGAAGCTTTGGGACGTGTGTTTAACGCCCTCGCAGCGGCGTACGATTTTAAACAAGCCGACGACGAAGTGAAAATCCTTTTTCAAGGTGCTGGCACAAGATGGCCAGAAGAACTCCAAAAAGGAGATCATCCCGCCAATGCCCTCTACAAAGCAGTGGAAGACAGGATAGAAGGGGTTTCCTGTGCATGTTCCGAAGTTTTTGGTGCCGAACCATCCGGTTTGGATTTGATTAAGGACAATAACGTTCCCGGTACAACAGGACTGCCAAGCTTTGTAAGATTACAACATGAAGGATTCAATGTTATCACTTTCTAACTAGGATAATTGGCTGCTATTTCAATAATTGAATAGCAGCCATTTTAATTGCATCAAATTATGGAAAATGTATATCACCAAGGTGAAATAGAAATTCAAAAGAGAGTAGGCGAAGTACGATTGGCAGATGCCAATGGCCGAGTGATCACAAACCAGATAATAAAAGGAGCCATCAATTTTATTGAAAAACAACCTATGGCGATCATGAGTTCAGTGGATTATAACAAGAACGTCTGGGTGTCTTTGCTTATAGGAGATTATGGCTTTGTATCCATTTTGGATTCCACAAGAATGATATTTAACAAAGAACTTATATATAGTGATCCAAGCGATGTTTTCTTTGAAAATACTGCCATGATTAGCAATATAGGGTCGTTATTTATTGAGTTGTCTACAAGAAGAAGGTTTAGGATCAATGGTACGATATCTACAACTGGCCATACTTTGGAATTGAATGTAGAAGAAGCATATCCAAATTGTCCTAAGTATATACAACAAAGGGTTATTTCCATGCCCGAAGGTTTTAGGAAAACGCTTCCGCGTAAAGAATCGGGCAATTTCTTTACCGAAGATATCAAAACATGGATACATTCGGCCGATACACTTTTTGTGGGCAGTCAGGGAGGTAACAAAAAACTGGATGCTTCACATCGTGGTGGCCAACCGGCATTTGTGGAGATACTAGACAATAAGACTTTAAAAATACCTGATTATCAAGGTAATAGTATGTACAACACCTTGGGGAATATTTTACAAAACCCAAATACAGGGCTTCTATTTATTGATTTTAAAAATAAAAAAACACTTCAGTTAACAGGTAAATCAGAACTTCTTTTTGAACAAAAAGAAGAACAAGACCTCCTTAGAACAACCGGTACTGGCAGGTATTGGCTATTCGAGGTTTTACAATGGGTCATTACTGAAAATCATCATTCCGTGAATTGGGAACTTCTAAGTTATTCACCTTTTAATCCCATTTAGAGCTATCATGTTTGAATCATATTACGTAGATAGAATTATTCGAGAAAGTACCACCATAAAGTCGTTTTATCTAAAACGGGTGGATGGGAAAGAACTTGATACCTATTTGCCCGGTCAATTTGTTACCGTGCAGGTACAACCAAACAACGGCAAAGAGATTTTGACAAGAAACTATACCTTGTCTGATGCTCCCGGAAAGGATTACTACAGATTGACGATTAAACGGGAAGAACATGGAAAAGTTTCACAACATTTTCATGATATCCTAAACCCATGGGACAGGATCAAGATGAGCAAACCGACGGGAAATTTTTATTTGTCCAATGCGACGGGGAAGCCGGTGGTGTTGTTATCTGGGGGAGTTGGGATCACTCCGATGATCAGCATGCTTGAATATATTCTAAAGCAACAGGATGCTCGCCCTGTATATTTTATTCATTCAAGTTTAAACATGAAGGTGCAACCCTTCAGTAAATGGTTGAGACATATTGCAACTAAAATGGACAATGTGCATCTTACCATCAGTCATACTTTTCCTGGGGCTTCTGAAAAAAAAGGCTTGGATCATGACCATAAAGGATTGCTGTCAAAAGAATATCTTGAAACAATATTGCCGCAGGGCAAAGCAGAGTTTTATCTGTGTGGTCCTATTGGCTTTATGGATACCATGTATACCTTTTTGAACGAAATGGGCGTAAACGACGTTGACATATTTTATGAGTTTTTTGGTGAAAAGAAACTTTTGGGGAGTAAACCCAAACTTACAGATTCCGGATTATCAAAATATCAAGTGGTCTTCAAAGAATCCAGAATCGGGTTGGATTGGAGCGATGATTTTTCCAATATCCTTGACTTTGCAGAGGCACATGGGATACAACCTCTCTCCAGTTGTAGGATGGGAACCTGTCTTACCTGTGAGACAAAACTCGTTAAGGGAGAAGTTGAGTACGACCCCGAACCATTCATGGATATGCCGAACGATAAAATCTTGATCTGTTGTTCCAAACCGAAATCAGATTTGGAAATTGAAATTTAATGGTATGGAGAACCATGAAAAGTATATGAAAAAGTGTTTGGATCTGGCCAAAATGGCTTTGGCCAATGAAGATTCGCCAGTTGGTGCCATCATTGTTGCCAATAACTCTATAATTGGAAAAGGTATCGAATCAGTAAAATCGATGGGCGATATAACCAATCATGCCGAAATCCAGGCCATCAGAAATACCATTGCCAACGGCAACGAAGTAAAGTTGGAATATGCCACCTTGTACACAACCCATGAGCCTTGCCTAATGTGCTCTTATGTAATTAGGCACTATGAAATAGAGAAAGTTGTTTTTGGGAGTTCGGTTGATTTTATTGGGGGAGATACTTCCGAATTTAAAATTTTGCGTACTGAAAAAAATCCCAAATGGGGCAAAAAACCTTCAATTATCAGTGGTGTTTGTGAGAATGAGAGCAATATTCTCTCTAAAGAATACCAACAACTGAACAACAAATAAAAATGAAATGATAGTAATGGGGATTTCACCGAAAATCAAGGGACATTTGTTTGGAACAAATTTCCATTGCAAGCAGAATTGAATTATCTTAGGAAGCCTCCAATCTGCCAAAATTGACAGAGGAAAGCATAGGTTGTTAAGGCGAAGCTGAAATCAATGATTTTTTATCCCAGTTGGAAAAGTTTATACCAAAGTGGTGTGAGTGCCAATGTGACTGACTGCTGAATGTAATTTATCAATGGAATAACTTTTCATCTTCTGTCTAGAAAAATATGTCTGGAGCCTTTATTCGCTGAAAGAAAATGGTTTTGGCACTTTTAAAAAGGAGTATAATTGTAAGTACCCCAAAACAGCTACTGTCCAAAATAATCTAGTCATAATGGAAACCTTTTGTTTTGTGCTTTTTAGCGTAAGTAATGCCTTGTCCGGACTTAGTCTTGGGTGAGTAAGTGGGAATTCAAGACGTGTCATTGCCATGACAATCTCATTTTTCCTCCCTTAGGTTACAAAAGAAAACTGCACATTAGGAAATCACTCGGAATAGTAAAATGAAAAAGCGAGTGAAACGAAGTTTCACGCTGCAAGTCCCAATCTTACCAAAACAAACCTGCTGAGCGAGGCAGGAAGTTCAAAGGTAGTTCCTGAACACCCTACAAGTTTTGAAGTGTTCGTTTATAGTTTTCCAGTTCACCTTCCGTGATTTCCAACTTTAAATAAGGTTTCCCAAAAGAAGGCTTTATTAAAATAACATGGTCAATTACATGTTGACTCTCCCTTTTGAGCATCTCCATTTTGTCCATGAGCCTTTCATAACGGATTCTGGGAACCGTTATCTCAATCTCTGGTTGTTCCTTGACAACCTTCATGGGTTTTTCATGTTTGACCTTTTGTTCGAGCAGGGCATGGAGGATGGCATTGGTGGGCTTGGTCTGTGTTATCTCAATATCACGGATGATGGCAATGGAGGCCTCGGTACGTTTACGATTCTTATGGATTTCATCCAGGATGCTCTTTGCAAACCTGTCATTGGGAGTGAAGCCATGCCACTCAAAAAAATCCATAATGCACTTCAACGTTTCGGTATGTGATCTTGCGATCCTCTTTGAGAAACAGCGAAACCTCTTGGCGACATTTGCCTTGATGCTGATGGCTGAAAACCCATATTCTTTTATCCTCTGGACCATTTTACAGTAATTTTTTTTAATGTTTCAAGGTTCTTCGGGAGGTTTTACAGTAAATGTCTGATTCCACATGAATCTTCATTTTCCTATTGACCCCTTTGTTCATGGGACTTTGCAAAGCAAAATGTTATCGTAGCACCGCCTTGGCGTGCTACCCTCTCGCTTCTCCGAATTTTTAACAAAGTCAAATTCGAA
>JBNLBG010000028.1:0-3725 GCA_050303195.1 Allomuricauda sp.
GGGTATCATCAAGATTTCGTTGCGTTCCGTTGGAGATTTCTCGGTCAACCAGTTTGCACGTGACCATTTTGATGGTGGCGGACATGACAACGCTGCAGGCGGAAAAAGTGATTTGTCCATGCAGGAAACCGTGGAACGTTTCAATGAAATTCTAAAAACCTATAAAAGTGAATTGAATCCATGAGACCCATCTTGATTCTATTATTCGCATTGCTTTATCTAAGCTGTGGAGGTCCAGAACCCCGCAGACCCGTAGAGGTAAAATCCGGAAGTTTTTTTAAAGAATCCGTGGAGCGGAACAAAGCATTGTTGGCCAAAGAAGAAAAACTGATTCAAGATTTGATTGCCAAAGACACTATCCACGAATATATGACGAGCCCGAACGGATTTTGGTACTATTTTGAAACCAAAAACGATACGGCCACCTATCTTCCACAAACAGATGATCAAATCTTGTTTTCATACAATGTAATGTCATTGGGCAACGATACGATTTACAGTGCGGAGCAGCTAGGCCCAACATCACATGTGGTAGACAAACAACAACTGTTTCCCGGACTTCAAAATGCCGTAAAGCTCCTTAAAATCAGTGAAAAAGCTACTTTTGTGTTCCCTTCATTGCAAGCATACGGTTATCAGGGAGACAATAATGCCATTGCGCCACAGACCCCAATAAAATCGTCCGTGGAACTGCATACAATTATCATAAATAAAGACAGTATAAATTAAAACGAACAGACAAATGAAACAATCCTTATTGCTAATCACCTTGTTTTCCATGGTTCTTTTTGGATGCAAATCCAGCAAGTATGCCGAATTGGGCGATGGTATCTTTGCCGATATCCAAACCACCAAAGGAGACATTATTGTGAAATTGGAATATGAAAAAACCCCTGTTACCGTTGCAAACTTTGTATCCCTTGCCGAAGGCAACAGCCCTTTTGTAAGCGATGAATACAAAGAAAAGAAGTTTTACGATGGTGTTGTCTTTCATCGGGTCATCAAAGACTTTATGATTCAAGGAGGAGACCCTTCCGGGACAGGAAGTGGAAATATTGGGTACACTTTTAAAGATGAATTCAACGATTCTTTGCTGCATTCCAAAAAAGGAATACTTTCCATGGCCAACCGTGGCCCAAAGACCAATAGCAGCCAGTTTTTCATTACCCACAAAGCAACACCTTGGCTCAACGGCAAGCATACCGTCTTCGGAGAGGTGGTTCAAGGAATGGATGTGGTCGATTCCATAGCCAATGTTGAAACCGAAAGGGATAAACCCAAAGTTCCAGTGGTTATGAATAAAGTAGAAATTGTTCGCAATGGTAAAGAGGCTAAAAAATTTGATGCCGTCCAGGTAATGAGTGATTATTTTGAGGAAGCCAAGGTAGCGGAAGCAGCGTTCAAAAAAATGAAAGAAGACCTGATTGCCGAATTTGCCCAGCAGAAGGAAGAAGCTGAAGAAACCCCAACCGGACTGAAAATTTACACTGTGGTAAAAGGAGAGGGAGAACAACCAAAGGAAGGACAAGAAGTGTTGGTAAACTATGCCGGATATTTGCCAAATGGCGACCTGTTTGACAGTAACATGCAAGAAGTTGCTGAAAAATTCAATCAGATGAATCCAGCCCGAAGGGATCAAGGAGGCTACGCCCCATTCCCCATGGAATATGGCCCAGAAGCTCGTTTGATACCAGGGTTCAAAGAAGGACTCCAAAGCATGAAAGTGGGTGACAAAGTGCGCTTGTTCATTCCTTCTCATTTGGGATACGGAGCACAAGGCGGTGGTCCAATTCCTCCAAACTCCGACCTTATTTTTGATTTGGAAATTACAGGAATCCAAGAATAATCCAAATTGAGTAAACATAGAAAAAGCCGTACTTTTCCGTGCGGCTTTTTTTATGGCTCAACTGCTAACGAATGGGACAGAAAACCAAAACCATCATTGCCCTTGCCCTACCCTTTCAAATCCTATTGGTAAAATGGATGGGGAGCTATCCCAATTTTGTGGAGCATTATTATAGCAATGGTCTGTACCTGTTTATTTCAAAAGCGTTACGATTTCTTTTGGGCTGGATTCCATTTTCAGTTGGGGATTTGCTCTATACCTTTTTGGGAATTCTCGCCATTCGATATGTGTACAAGCATTGGAAATCCATTAAGGCAAAGCCTTTGCTTTTTACAAAGGATATTATTGTGGCTCTCTCTATCGCCTATTTTGCCTTTCATCTGTTATGGGGCATGAACTATTACCGACAGCCCATAACCTGGAAAATGGGAATTGAAAAGGAATATACCTTAGATGAATTGATTGATTTCACAGAGTTTCTTGCCCAAAAGACCAATGGCTACCAAATGCAGATTACAGGTGATAGTTTGGCCCCTGTGGAAGTACCCTATAGCCGAAAGGAAATTTTCCAAAAAACGGAAGAGGGTTACACCAGATTGCAAAAGGCGTATCCTGATTTTGAATATCAAAACCATAGTCTAAAATCATCCATTTATAGTATTCCGCTCACCTATATGGGCTATGGGGGATATCTAAATCCCTTTACCAACGAAGCCCAAGTGAATGGCATCATGCCTTTTTTTAGATTACCTGCAGTAAGTGGGCACGAAGTGGGTCACCAATTGGGGTATTCTGCCGAGGACGCCACTAATTTTATTGGGTTTTTGGTGACTTCCAACAGTGATGATATCTATTTTAAGTACTCTGCCTACAATCATGCCTTGGGATATTGCCTAGCGGATTTGGCTAGAAAGAATGAGGAAAAATCAAAAGAAATCATCGCCCAATTGAACCCCGGGGTCAAAAAAAATTATCAGGAGTTAAGGAGTTTTTGGGAAAGTTATCAAAATCCCATGGAGCCGGTGTTCAAATCCATCTTCAACACTTTTTTAAAAGTAAACAATCAAAAAGAGGGGATTCAAAGTTATCACTCCGTGGTTGGACTCATGATCAACCATCATAAAAAAGGAGGATAAATCCAACTTGTACAAAATACCCACTTCCGTTACCTTTAGCTGGATTAATTCAATACTGGATATATGAAATTAAAACTAATGGCTCTAGTCCTATTTTTAGGAAGTGCTTCCCTGTTCGCTCAGGAGTATTTTCCAAAAAATGATGGGGTCAAGGCCAAAAACAACAATTACCGGGCATTCACCAATGCCAAAATTTACGTGACCCCGACTGAAGTCATTCAGAACGGAACACTACTCATTCAAAATGGAAAAGTGGTTCAGGTTGGGAAATCGGTCAACATTCCTAAAAATGCTATTGTGGAAGACCTGCAAGGCAAATTCATCTACCCTTCTTTTATTGATGTGTTTTCTGATTTTGGGGTAAAAAAGCCTGAAAAAGCAGACGCACAAGGTAGGTCATCCCAATATGAACCTACTCGCGAAGGGTATTATTGGAACGACCACATCATGCCCGAGAACAATGCCCTAACCAACTTTTCCTATGATGCCAAGAAAGCTGAGGAACTCAGAAAAGTTGGTTTTGGGGTTATAAATACACATATTCAAGATGGAATAGCTCGCGGAACCGGGGTATTGGTCGCCTTGAACGATGAAGGCAGTGAGGCCCAACGTATCCTAGAGGATAAATCCGCTCAGTACTTTTCTTTTGACAAAAGCATTGCGAAAACCCAATCCTATCCAACTTCCATTATGGGTGCCATCGCCTTAATGCGCCAATTGTATTATGATATGGATTGGTACAA
>JBNLBG010000028.1:3823-33728 GCA_050303195.1 Allomuricauda sp.
GTCCAAAGACCAAAAAGATATTCGTGGCGACTACAATCTCACTTTAAATGGTCAAACCTTTGTGGTTTCCATTACAGGAGAGGCCAATAAACCCAAGCTTGAAGTAAAAAAGGGAACAGAAAAACTGGAATCTAAAATTGATTACAGTGCAGATTGGTTGAATTTGGCGTTTTCAGATGGTGCAACAAACACCTATCGTTTAATTGCCCATGTTGCTCCTTCCTCGGATAACATCGCCGCCAAAGTAGTACTTTCAAATGGGCAGGAGACCATGGTAAATCTGACCAAGACAGCTCCGTTTGAGGAGAAATCAAAACAGGGCGCTTCAGAGAAACCAAAGTTGATGGCAGTCTCCTATCCGAATGTGGGATATGGCTATAAAACCAAGCCCAAACAGGAAAATATCCTCTTTAAAAATGCCACAGTTTGGACAGGTACCAGCGTTTTGGAGAATACGGATGTTTTGGTGAAAAATGGAAAAATTTCCAAGGTTGGGAAAGGGCTTAACGCAGGTGGTGCTGCTACGGTGGACGCCACCGGGAAGCACCTTACTGCAGGAATCATCGATGAGCACTCTCACATTGCTGCCTTGAGTATCAACGAAGCAGGACATAACTCCTCCGCTGAAGTTCGGATGAAAGATGCCATTGACCCAGAGGATATGGATATTTATCGAAACTTGGCGGGTGGCGTTACCACCATCCAACTTTTGCATGGTTCGGCCAACCCCATTGGAGGTCGTTCTGCCATTCTACGATTGAAGTGGGGTGAAAATTCGGATGGTTTAATTTTTACCAATGCACCCAAGTTTATAAAATTCGCTCTCGGTGAGAACGTAAAGCAGTCCAACTGGGGCAGTGTTACCCGTTTCCCACAAACACGAATGGGTGTAGAGCAGGTCTATACGGATTATTTTCAAAGGGCCAAGGAGTACAATCTCAAAAAGAAAAGTGGGCAACCTTACCGCCATGATGAGGAAATGGAGGTTTTGGGCGAAATTCTGAACGGCGAACGGTTTATTAGCTGTCACTCTTATGTGCAAAGTGAAATCAACATGATGATGAAGGTGGCTGAGAAATTCAATTTTAGAATGAACACCTTTACCCATATCCTGGAAGGTTACAAAGTGACCGATAAAATGGCTGAACACGGTGTGGGCGGTTCTACCTTCAGTGATTGGTGGGCCTATAAGTTTGAAGTAAACGATGCCATTCCCTACAATGCCGCCATCATGGCCAGCCAGGGAGTTACGGTTGCCATCAACAGTGATGATGCCGAAATGTCTAGAAGACTGAACCAAGAAGCCGGGAAAACGGTAAAATATGGTGGCATGTCTGAATTGGAAGCCTGGAAAACAGTCACCTTAAACCCTGCTAAACTGCTTCATATTGATGACCGAGTGGGAAGTGTGGAAGAAGGTAAGGATGCCGATTTGGTGTTGTGGACCGACCATCCTCTTTCCGTATATGCCAAAGCGGAGAAAACACTAATTGAAGGCACGGTTTATTTCGATTTGGAAAAGGACAGAATGCTTCGTGAATCGGTTCAACAAGAGCGAAATCAACTCATAAACATGATGTTGAGCGAAAAGGAAAACGGGAAAAAGACCCAAACTCCTGTACAGAATAAAAAAGAACGATTTGAATGTGAAACCCTTTAACGCAAGATGATGAAGCATATAAATATAAAAACAATCAATCATTGTCCCCTTGAGGGGACTTTAGGGGTGTTATTTAGGACCTTCACTTTCATGGTCGCACTAGCGTTGAGTTATACAACTTCAGCACAACAGACCCCTGCACCTCCGCAAACCGAACAAGTTGCCATTTTTGGAGCAACGGCACACATTGGGAATGGAGAAGTCATAGAAAATTGTACCATCATTTTTGTGGATGGGAAAATAACCGCAATTGGAGCAGATCTTATGGCGCCAACCATTGGCACCATGATCAACGCGGGAGGGAAGCATGTCTACCCCGGTTTTATAGCTCCTGCCAAATCCTTGGGCTTGGTAGAAGTTGATGCTGTTAGAGCCAGTGATGACCAAGATGAAATTGGAGAAATGATTCCTAATGTACGTGGTCTTATTGCATATAATGCCGAATCGAAAGTGGTGGAAAGCATGCGTCCCAATGGCGTGTTATTGGGACAGGCCACACCACAGGGCGGAAGAATCTCAGGAACTTCATCCATTGTTCAGTTTGATGCATGGAACTGGGAAGATGCCGCGGTTAAAACCGATGATGGAATCCATGTAAATTGGCCTGCACTTTTCAGAAAGGGAAGTACCTGGCGGGGAGAACCTGATGCTTTTATTCCAAACAAAAAGTATCAGGAACAGGTAGAGAAAGTCAAAACCTTTATGGAAAATGCCAAAGCCTATGGAAAAGCGACTTCCAAAGAAGTAAATCTACCTTTTGCAGCCATGCAAGGATTGTTTGAGGGTTCCCAACGGTTCTACATCCATTCCAATGGAGAAAAAGAGATGACTGACGCCGTTACACTGGCTGAGAAAGTAGGAATTCAACACATTGTTATCGTTGGGGGATACAGTGCCCATAAAATAACGGACTTCTTAAAAAAGCACAACGTTCCCGTTTTGGTGGGCCAAACCCACGCTTTGCCCAAATTTGATGACGACGATTATGATTTTCCGTATAAATTACCAAAATTACTGGTCGATGCTGGTTTGTTGGTAGGACTGCAAAACGAATCCATGGCGAACTTCCAAACCCGGAACTTGGGCTTTTATGCCGGTCAAGTTGTAGGCCAAGGATTGGATAAAGAGGCCGCTTTGCAGCTAATCACGGGCAATACTGCCAAAATTTTGGGCATTGATGCCGATTACGGCACCTTGGAGGTAGGCAAAAGTGCCACCCTGTTCATTTCGGAAGGAGACGCTTTGGATATGCGTACCAACCAACTTTCCAAAGCCTTTATTGATGGACGGGATATTTCCTTGGAAACCCACCAGACCGAATTATGGAAACGGTATATGGGCAAATACGAAAGAGAAAGTAAACCATAAAAACAGGAGCGGCGCTCATTGGAACGCCGCTCTTACTATAACTTCCTTTTTCAAATAATTTACTTCGGTTCCACAACAGCGGCACCCCCTGGTTTAGCGTAAAATTCATCAGGTTTTGGTGTGGTGCCTACAGTAGCTTCCTCAAAAGAAAGCGTATCCCTTGGTTCTAAAATTTCACGCCCTTCATAATTATACCATGTAATGGCCTTTGGTAGCACCACCCCATTCAAGGTTTGCCAATCATTATACCGAATCCACCGCACGTTATCAGATTTTTCTCCAGTTCGATAGGTCACCGTATAGCCCAACCACGCCATTTGATAGGTCTCAGGGTCATAATGCAGAAAATATTCGTCCTTGGAAGAAACTCCTACTCCTGAATCATAGCTAATATGAACACCCGGGTAACTTTTACCCTCAAAAGTCAAATCGTCGGTTTCACCATACACAATGCCATTATCGGCTAGTAAAAAGGGCATCCCATAAAAATAGAACATCAGGTTATGGTAAAAGACTGCATCTCTTTTATAATTATCATTAGGGTCTAAAAGCCAAATTTCATTGCCATCAAATCCCATGGAAAATTTTTCTGTGTCTATCCTATCTTTCCTGGACCAAAGGTCCACGGTATGGGTTTCGGGGTTTTCAGGATTGGGCAGCACAAAACTCAACGTGCGTTGGTCCTTCCAGCGATGTAATCCGCCATGCGCTTCTAAAACTTTGGATAATGCTTCTGGATATTGTGATTTCGTTTCTACGGTTTTCTCTTGGACAGCTTCTTTGGTTTTTTCATTTTTAGGAGTAGGTTTACAGGCCCCAATCGCCAAGGTGAGCAAAATGATGGCTATTTTTTTCATGGTTTTTAATTTGTCACTTGGTCGAAAACCCCTTTTTTAAATTACAGGAATCTCTATTTTTGATTTGTATGGAAGTCAAAATCATAAGCAGTGTCCAAAATCCATTGGTCAAAAAAATACTGCAGCTTAAGGAAAAATCCAGGGAGCGGAGGAAGACCGGACTTTTTATAGTGGAAGGACAACGCGAGATGGAACTAGCCCAAAAAGGTGGGTATACCTTCGAGGTTCTGCTTTATTGTCCAGAGATTTTGGAGCATCCCGATTTCAATCTGATTTCCAAAAATCCCGATACCGAAATTGTACAAATCTCCAAGCAGATTTATGAAAAAGTGGCCTACCGGGAAACCACCGAAGGTATTCTTGCCATTGCAAAAGGAAAAAAACATGCCTTGGAAGATATCCGGTTCACAACTGAAAACCCTTTGGTTTTGGTTGCGGAAGCTCCAGAAAAGCCTGGGAATGTTGGGGCATTATTGAGAACCGCAGATGCTGCAGCCGTAGATGCCGTCCTGATTGCCAACCCAAGGTCCGACCTATACAACCCAAACATTATTCGGTCCAGTGTAGGCTGTGTGTTCACCAATCAGATTGGTGTGGGAAGTTCTGAGGAAATCATCAATTTTTTAAAACAAAACCATATAAAAATTTATTGTGCGGCGCTTACCGCTTCAAAAAAATATGTGGAGTGCGATTTTACTGGGGCCACCGCGATTATTGTTGGAACTGAGGCCACAGGGCTTACGGAGGACTGGTTGCTAAATTCAGATCAGAATATCATCATACCCATGCAAGGTGAAATCGACTCCATGAATGTTTCCGTATCGGCGGCAATACTTATATTTGAGGCGAAGCGGCAACGCGGATTTTAGACTATGGAAAAAAACTACTTGTTCTACATCATTCTCATTATTTTGGTAGTCCAGTACTTGGTCCACCAAGTGTTGGAATATTTGAATGCGAAACGATTCAAATCCACCGTTCCCTCAGAACTTTCTGATGTTTTTGACGATGCCGAGTATCAAAAATCGCAGGAATACAAGCTAACAAACTATCGTTTTGGATTGCTTTCTGATGGTTTCTCACTGATTCTTACCATTTGCTTTTTATGGTTTGGCGGATTCGAGTGGATCGATCAAATCACCCGCTCCATAACCACTGAGATAATTCCCATGACACTGCTATTCTTCGGAATTATTACGCTAGGAAGTGCATTATTGGGCCTTCCTTTTTCGTACTACAAAACCTTTGTCATCGAAGAGCAGTACGGATTTAATAAAACGACCAAGAAATTGTTCTTTTTGGATAACATCAAATCGGGAATTCTCACAGCTGTTTTGGCGGGAGGCGTTTTATCCTTGTTTATTCTATTTTATCAATGGACCGGACCTCATTTTTGGATCTATACCTGGATGATGGTCGGCGTAGTCATCCTTTTTACCAATCTATTTTACAGTCGACTCATTGTTCCCCTGTTCAACAAGCAGACTCCATTGGACGAGGGTAGTTTAAAAAGCCATTGAAAATTATGCCCAAAACGTGGGTTTTGAGTTGAAGAACATTTTTGTAATCGATGGTTCCAAGCGCTCTACCAAAGCCAATGCCTATTTTTCAGGCTTTGGAAAAGAAAAACGAATTACGCTGTATGATACGTTGATCCATGATCTTAATGAACAGGAAATTGTGGCCGTTTTGGCCCACGAGGTGGGACATTACAAACGAAAGCATATCATTTTTAACCTCGCGGCTTCCCTAGCTTTGACCGGTTTTACGCTCTATGTCCTATCGTTGTTCATCAACCATCCAGAAATTTCTCGAGCCATTGGGGTTTCCACACCCAGTTTTCATGCCGGGTTGGTAGGTTTTGCCTTATTGTATAGCCCTATTTCAGAAATTACGGGGCTGGCCATGAACTATTTGTCCAGAAAGTTTGAGTTTCAAGCGGATGACTATGCCAAAACTACCTTTTCTGCCACTCCACTAATCACTTCGCTGAAAAAGTTGTCAAAGAACAGTTTAAGCAACCTAACTCCGCACCCAGCTTATGTGTTTGTGCATTACTCCCACCCTCCCCTTGTGGAGCGGATTAGAAACTTAAAGGCATAATTTTTGTTGCCTACCAATAAAGATTGTGGTAAATTTAATATGCTATGACAGAGGCTGCCATTGAAAAAGAGAACAAGGAGATTGCAAAGCAGTACAAGGAATTGCTTCGTATCAGCTATCAAACCTTGACCGATGAGGACAAGAAGTTGATACGCTCTGCCTTTGATGTGGCCGTTGATGCCCATAAAAATCAAAGACGAAAGTCGGGAGAAGCTTATATTTTCCACCCTATTGCCGTGGCCAAAATTGTGGCTTCCAAAATCGGTTTGGATGCCATTTCCATTGCCTCTGCCCTTCTCCACGATGTGGTTGAAGACACGCCCTACACCTTGGATGACATTGAACGCATGTTCGGGGAGACCGTTGCCCGAATTGTGGATGGGCTTACCAAAATAGCACACTTAAAAAAGGATAAAGATATTAGTCAGCAGGCGGAAAATTTCCGGAAAATGCTGTTGACCTTGCATGATGATGTTCGGGTGATCATCATTAAAATTGCGGACCGTTACCACAACATGCTTACCATGGATTCCATGCCAGAGCACAAACAGGTCAAAATTGCCTCTGAAACACTGTACATCTATGCACCCCTGGCCCACAGAATTGGCCTGTACAACATAAAAACGCATTTAGAGGACCTCGCCCTAAAATATACGGAGCCCGATGTCTACTACGACATTCAGGCAAAAATTGAAGACACCGAAGAGGAGAACCTCGCCTATATTGAAGCCTTTTCTGATGTCATCCGGAATTCTTTGGACAAGGAAGGCCTCAATTATGAAATCAAAGGTCGAATGAAGTCCATTTTTTCCATCCGCAGGAAAATGAAGGCCCAAAATATTCCTTTTGATGAGGTCTATGACAAGTTTGCCATTCGAATCATCTACAAATCAGATAGAAAGAACGAAAAGTTCCTGGCTTGGAAAATCTATTCCATTGTAACGGACCACTTTACGCCAAACCCCATTCGACTTCGGGATTGGATCACCTCACCCAAATCCACAGGGTATGAAGCCTTGCACATAACCGTGATGGGGCCCAAAGGAAAATGGGTGGAGGTACAGATTAGAAGTGAGCGGATGCACGAAATTGCGGAAAAAGGCTATGCGGCCCACTTTAAATACAAGCATGGCGACCAAAAAGAACAGGGTATTGAGGAATGGTTAAACCGACTTCAAGAGGCTTTGGAAAGTGCCAACGGCAATGCGGTGGATTTTGTTGAAGAGTTTAAACTCAATCTGTATTCCAAGGAAATTTTTGTTTTTACCCCCAAGGGAGAGTTGAAGTCCATGCCCAAAGGAGCAACGGCACTGGATTTTGCCTTTCATATCCATACGGAAATTGGCATGAAGACCCGAGGCGCCAAAGTCAATGGGAAATTGGTGCCCCTAGGTTCTGAGCTACAGAGTGGCGATCAAGTAGAGATCATCACTTCAGAAACGGCAAAACCTACCCAAAGCTGGTTGGATTATGCACAGACCGCCAGGGCCCGATCTAAAATTAAATCTTCTTTAAAAGAAGAGAAAAAGAGCGTTGCCGAGGAAGGTAAGGAAATCCTGCGCAGAAAACTCAAATCTCAAAAAATAAACCTTAACGAGGATACGGTCAACAAATTGGTCGCCTATTTTAAGCTGAAGACCAGTTTGGACCTCTTCTACCGCGTAGGTATAGGGGTAATTGACAATGAAAAGTTGAAGGATTTTGCTTCCTCCTACCATAATGCGTTCCTTAATTTCTTTAAAAACCGTATCCGAAGAACTCCTGTTTCCAAGGATATTGATAAGGATGAGATTACCACCAAGTACGACATGCTGGTCTTTGGTAAAGAAGAAGAAAAGTTGAACTACAAGCTTTCACAATGCTGCAATCCTATTCCCGGGGACGATGTTTTTGGTTTTGTGAGTGTGAACGATGGTATAAAAGTGCACAAAAAGAACTGTCCCAATGCCATTTCCCTCCAATCCAATTACGCCTACCGAATCATCAGTGCCAAGTGGATAGACTCCACACAAGAGGAGTTTTCTGTGGACATTCAACTTACTGGAATTGACAACTTGGGATTGGTCAATGATATTACTAACATCATTTCGGACAACATGCACGTGAACATGAGAAACCTCAATTTTTCGTCTGATGGCGGCACCTTTAAAGGAAAAATAACGCTTGTGGTAAAAAACAACAATATCATCAAAAAGTTGATGGACAACTTAAAGCAGGTAGAGGGCATCGACAAAGTGACCAGAATTTAATTTTTAGCTGTACCTTTGTGCATTAGCTTAGGTAGAAAGCCATGGGAAACAACAAAAATCAGGAAATTGTAAAAAACGTGTTCACTGCTTTTCTTGAGGAAAAAGGACACCGCAAAACCCCTGAACGCTACGCCATTTTACAGGAAATTTACAACAGTGACGATCATTTTGATGTAGAATCTCTTTACATTAAGATGAAAACCAAAAATTACCGTGTAAGTCGGGCCACCTTGTACAATACCATTGAGCTTCTACTAGAAAGCAAGTTGGTCAGAAAGCACCAATTTGGTAAAAATCAAGCGCAATACGAAAAATCTTATTTTGATCGCCAACACGACCATGTTATTTTAACAGACACTGGTGAAGTTGTTGAATTTTGCGATCCCCGTATCCAATCCATAAAGAAAACAATTGAAGAGGTTTTTGACATCAAGATCAATAATCACTCTTTGTATTTCTACGGGACCCGAAACAAAGAAGAAAACCTAACTGAATAACCGAAACATTTCATGGTAGATTTATTGCTTGGACTCCAATGGGGGGACGAAGGAAAAGGAAAAATTGTTGATGTATTAACCAAGGAATACGATATCATAGCCCGATTTCAAGGAGGTCCCAACGCAGGGCACACCTTGGAGTTTGATGGCATAAAACACGTTCTGCATACTATCCCATCAGGAATTTTTCATGAAAATGCCATTAACATTGTGGGTAACGGCGTGGTCATTGACCCCGTAATCTTTAAAAAGGAATTGGACAACCTCGATAAGTTCAATATCGATTTTGTGTCCAAACTCCTCATTTCCAGAAAAGCTCATCTTATTTTACCAACACACCGTTTGTTGGATGCGGCATCCGAAGCATCAAAAGGAAAGGCTAAAATTGGCTCTACCCTAAAGGGTATTGGACCCACCTATATGGACAAAACAGGCCGTAACGGAATGCGTGTAGGGGATTTGGAGTTTGATGATTGGAAGGAAAAATACAGGGCCTTGGCCGATAAGCATGAGTCCATGATCAATTTCTACAATGTTGAAATAGAATACAATCTGGCAGAACTTGAAGCAGAGTTCTGTGAAGGTGTGGAAACCCTCAAAAAATTGACCTTCATTGATAGCGAGGAATATATGTTCCGGGCTCAGGCAGAAGGTAAAAAAATCCTTGCCGAAGGTGCGCAAGGCTCCTTGTTGGACATTGATTTTGGAACCTACCCGTTTGTGACATCCTCCAATACCACCGCAGCCGGTGCTTGTACCGGTTTAGGCGTGGCTCCCAATAAAATTGAGCGGGTTTTGGGAATTTTTAAAGCGTACACCACCCGTGTAGGCAGTGGCCCCTTCCCCACAGAACTTTTTGACGAAGAAGGTGAAACCATGGGACGTGTGGGCAATGAATTTGGTGCCACAACAGGTAGACCTAGACGATGCGGTTGGTTGGATTTGGTAGCACTCAAATATGCAGTCCAAATCAACGGGGTAACCGAGCTTATGATGATGAAAGCTGATGTCCTGAGTGGTTTTAAAACCATCAAGGTCTGTACCGCCTATAAGTACAAAGGTCAAGAAATACAACACCTCCCCTACAATATTGAAAGCAAGCATGTAACCCCGATTTACACAGAATTGAAAGGCTGGGCCAAAGATCTCACCCAAATGACGAAGGCCGAAGAATTGCCTCCGGCTCTTAATGATTATATTGCTTTCTTGGAAGAACAATTAAATGTACCAATTAAAATTGTTTCCGTAGGGCCAGACCGATTGCAGACCATACATAGGTAACGATTAAAGGAGGAGCATTGTTTCTTTTTTAGTACTTTTAAGATGAGAGAAAATCACTCAGCACGGCTTATGTGATTATTTTTCAGGACTAACTAAACAACGCTCTAATGAACAAACTACTAGCGCTCCTATGCTTTGCAGGGATTCTTATATCCTGTAGTAAGCAAGAAGCCGTAACGCTTTCCTTAACATCACCAGGGAAAATCAATACTATTGATTTTCGGCTCTCAGCTTCGGGAGAACCGGCATATCTAGTAAGCCATAATGAGAAAATCATCATTGATGCTTCCTCAATGGGCTTTGAATTTAAAGATCAGAAAGTACTCAAGAAAAATCTGAAGTTGATAAGTTCAGCAAAAAAAGCGGTCCATAAGACTTGGGAAATGCCCTGGGGCGAGCAAACGGAAGTCGTCAACGCTTACAATGAAATGCTGGTCGAACTGGAAGAAGACACCGCACCACACCGTAAAATCAATATTTATTTTCGCGCGTATGACGATGGCATCGGATTTCGATATGAATTTCTGCCCCAACAAGGTGTAGACAGTCTGGTAATCATGGATGAAAACACCGAATTCCAACTTACGGAAGATTACACCGCATGGTGGATCCCTGGGGATTGGGATATTTATGAGCATTTGTACAACACCACAAAGGTTTCTGAAATCGATGCCATTTCCAAAAGGAACAATCCCAATCTGGCCCAGACCTATATTCCTGAAAATGCCGTGAATACTCCGGTCACTATGCGGGGCAATGACGGTATTCACCTCAGTTTTCATGAGGCCAACCTAACCGACTATGCCGGTATGACCTTAAAAGTGGATACGGAATCCCTCAAATTGACCAGCGAACTGGTAGGTTCGGATAGATTGGGATACAAAGTAAAACGTGCCCTTCCTTTTAAAACACCTTGGCGCACCGTTCAAATAGCGGAGAAAGCAACAGAGTTGATAGATTCCAAACTCATCGTCAACCTAAACGAGCCCAATAAAATTGGAAATGTAAGCTGGTTCAAACCCAAAAAGTATGTTGGTATTTGGTGGGAAATGCATATTGGAAAATCCACTTGGGATTATGCAGGTTCGCAAGATATGAACGCCTTCAGCAAAGATTTAAAGCCTACAGGAAAACATGGGGCCACCACTGAAAATACCAAAAAGTATATTGATTTTGCTGCCAAAAATGGAATCACTGGAGTTTTGATAGAAGGATGGAACACCGGATGGGAACATTGGATTGGTTTTGAGGACCGCGAGGGAGTATTTGATTTTGAGACCCCCTACCCCGATTACGATTTAGAAGGACTCAACCAATATGCCAAGGAAAAGGGGGCAGAAATCATTATGCACCATGAGACCTCTGCTGCTCCGCGTACCTACGAGCACCAATTGGATACGGCGTACCAATTGATGCACAAATTGGGCATCCATTCTGTAAAAACGGGATATGTGGGGAAAATCATTCCCAAAGGTGAATACCACCATGGCCAATGGATGGTAAACCATTACCGAAAAGTATTGGAAACCGGTGCTAAGTACCAAGTGGCTGTTAATGCCCATGAACCCATTAAGGCCACAGGGATCCGTAGAACATACCCCAATGCCATTGCCAGGGAAGGCCTGCGGGGCCAAGAATTCAATGCGTGGTCCGTAGATGGTGGTAATCCTCCTGAACATTTGCCCATTGTGGCATTCACAAGAATGCTGGCAGGCCCTATCGATTTTACCCCTGGAGTTTTTGATATTGGTCTTCCCACAAAGGAAGACAACCAAATCAATACCACGCTTGCACAGCAATTGGCCCTATATGTGGTCATTTATAGCCCCGTTCAAATGGCTTGTT
Source organism: Allomuricauda sp. (assembly GCA_050303195.1). Taxonomy (GTDB): domain Bacteria; phylum Bacteroidota; class Bacteroidia; order Flavobacteriales; family Flavobacteriaceae; genus Flagellimonas. The sequence continues at coordinate 15,684 of JBNLBG010000028.1, forward strand.
ATCTTCCTGAAAACTATGAAAACCAGCCGGCATTTCAATTTATTAGGGATGTTGGCGTGGATTGGGACCAAACTGTGGTCTTGAATGGTGAAGTGGGAGACTTTGTCACCATTGCACGAAAAGAAAGAGAGACCGGAAATTGGTTTGTAGGTGGAATAACCGATGAAAACAAAAGGGAAATCAGTATTGATTTTGACTTCTTGGATGAGGGCACCACCTATGATGCCATTATCTATAAAGACGCTGAAGATGCCCATTATAAGACAAATCCAACGGCCATTGTCATTGAAAATATGGAAATCAGCAAAGAAACATCCCTTTCTATACCCTTGGCGGAAGGAGGCGGTTTTGCCATTAGTTTGATCAAGAAAGAATAGCACACAATGAAAACCTTTCTGGTCATTGAAACCTATAAACGGGGAAAAACTGCTGCGATTTACGAGCGATTTTCCAAAAAAGGAAGGATGATGCCACAAAAGGTGGAGTATGTAGACAGTTGGGTGGAGGAAAACCTTCAAAAATGTTATCAGGTTATGAAAAGTGAGAGCTTGGACACCTTATTGGAGTGGGTGAAACATTGGAAAGATTTGGTTGATTTTGAAATCATCCCCGTATTGACCTCAACGGAAGCGGCCGAAAGAGTACAAAAAGAACAACATCAATAAGAATTCAATTCTGTTTGTAAATCCCAAACCTTTCTAAAGGCTATATGCCACTTTCCTTAAAAACCCTACTTTTGGTCAAAATTCTATGGATTTGAAAAGGATTTCTTTTGTCATTCTGGTCCTAACCTGTTTCGTGGCCCATGCTCAAGTAGAACCCCAGGGCAGGCAAATAAACATTGTTTATGGTGCCAATTTCACCAAGGATGAGGAACAATTTCCTGGGGCGTCTATTTTCAGTAAAGACGATGAGCGCCAAGTACAGTTTGAACATCAAGGTGCAGACCTCTGGTGCGATATCGCTATTTTTTATACCAAAGAAAACCGGCTCAAGGCCATAGGCAACATTCGTTTGCAACAAGGAGATTCCATTGAGATGAACAGCGGTAAGATGGATTACGATGGGAACACAAAACTGGCCAAGGCATGGGAAAGTGTTTACCTTACCAATGGTCAGATGAATTTGACCACAGACACCCTCTATTTTGATCGTGAAAAACAGGAATCCTACTATGATTCAGGTGGCAAAGTGGTTGACTCCGCCAATGTGCTCACTAGTAAAGTGGGCACGTATTTTATGACCCCAAAAAAATATCAGTTTCAAAGAAATGTTCATATTGATAATCCGGAGTACATTATAGATTCGGAACAGCTTGATTACTATACCACATCCAAAAATGCCTACATGTATGGTCCATCAACCATTACCGGTGAGGAATACAAAATTTATTGTGAACGTGGATTTTACGATACCAAAATTGAGCAGGGCTACGGGATAAAGAACACCCGTATCGACTACGACAACAAAATTATAGAAGGAGATAGTCTCTATTTTGATAAGGCCACTGAATTTGCATCGGCCACAAATAATATAAAAATAACGGATACCATCAATAACGGTGTGATCAAGGCACACTATGCCGAGGTATTTAAGGCCAAGGATTCTGTTTTCGCTACAAAACGTGCCGTTTCCATAAGCTTGGTGCAGCAAGATTCGCTTTATATGCACGGCGATACCCTAATGGTCACGGGAAAAGAGGAGGAAAGGATTTTACGTGCCTTCCGTAACGCCAAATTTTATAAAACGGATTTGAGCGGAAAGTGTGATTCCATTCACTTTAGTGAAAAAACCGGGGTCACCCAGCTGATCACTGATCCGATCCTTTGGAATGTGGACAACCAAATTACCGGGGACAGTATCCACTTGATTTCTGACATGGAAACCGAGAAACTGGATTCCCTTAAAGTTATCGAGAATGCATTTATTATCTCATTGGATACCATCAGCAATGAGGGTTACAATCAAGCCAAGGGAAAGAACCTGCTTGGTAAATTCATTGAGAATGAACTAAAAATAATAGACCTAGTTCAAAATACCGAGGTTATATACTACGTATATAATGACGACCAAGAGCTAGTGGGTATTGATAAGACCATCTGCAGTAAAATACGACTGCTCATGGCCAATAATGATATTGATGATATCACCTTTTTTGTCAATCCGGATGGAGATATTTTCCCGGAGTCAGACCTTCCCGTGGAGAGTAGAAAATTAAAAGGATTTGTTTGGCGTGGTGATGAGCGCATCCTTACCAAAGACGATATTTTTGATGAGGACGATAACAATATCGAACTGGTAAAAATCCGGGGAATAGATAATCCCATCGATATTGATGCAGAAGAAGAAGAGCGCCAAAAAAATCAGAATGATCCGGTGAATGCTGTGAACACCAAAGCCGTGAAGCCCAAAAAGACCCAAGTTAAGAAAGCCCAGATTCCTTAAATGTCCAAAGACGACTTTTTTACATATCAAGCCCAGACCACTCCGCATCCCTTAGGCTTGGAAATATCCCATGCCAAAGGAAGTTATATTTATGATGTAGAGGGCAATGCCCATTTGGATTTTGTGGCAGGGGTATCTGCATGCGGTTTGGGACATGGTCATCCTCGTGTGGTCAATGCCATAAAAGAGCAAGTGGATAAATACATGCATGTAATGGTGTACGGTGAATATGTGCAACAACCCGCAGTGGAATTCACCAAACTTTTGGCCTCCCATCTCCCTGAAAAATTGGAAACCACCTATTTGGTCAATTCAGGTACCGAAGCCATGGAAGGTGCCCTTAAATTGGCAAGACGGTACACAGGTCGTTCCGAAATTATTTCAGCCAAAAAGGCCTATCATGGCAATACCATGGGCAGTTTAAGCATTATGGGGTTTGAGGAGCGAAAAAGTGCTTTTAGACCCTTGATTCCAGATGTTCGATTTATTTCCTTCAATTTAGAGGCTGATTTGACCAAGATTACAGAGAAAACTGCGGCTGTGGTCTTGGAAACCATTCAGGGTGGAGCCGGTTTTATCCTTCCCAAAGAGGGTTATTTGGAAAAAGTGCGGAAACGCTGTGATGAAGTTGGGGCCCTTCTTATTTTGGACGAAATTCAACCCGGATTTGGACGGACAGGAAAACTTTTTGCCTTTAAGCACTTCAATTGTGTCCCCGATATATTGGTTATTGGAAAAGGCATGGCATCAGGATTGCCCGTTGGAGCATTTGTGGCATCCCATGAAATGATGGCCACACTGCAAGACAGTCCTAAATTGGGCCATATTACCACTTTTGGTGGAAATCCAGTCATCGCTGCTGCCAGTCTGGCAACCTTGCAGGAAGTCACTGAATCACAGCTCATTGCGGAAACGCTGACGAAAGAAAAATTGTTCCGAAAGCTTTTGGTACATCCTTTGATTGAAGAGATTCGGGGTAAAGGGTTAATGCTGGCGCTGCTCATGAAAAACAAAGAAATTGCGGATTATTTGATACTCACCGCAGCCAAAGAAGGCCTAATTCTTTTTTGGTTGCTCTTTGAGCCAAAAGCCGTTCGAATTTCCCCTCCATTGACCCTTTCCGTGAAAGAAATTGAGAAAGGTTGCGACCAAATCATTGCTATTTTAAATCGTTTTAAACCTGCTACTGTTAACTAATTTGTTGATAACATACCCAAAAATTGGACTAAAACACCTAAGCAAAGGGTTAATTTTAAGTCCATAGTAAACCAAACCCGCTCCTATGGCGTTAGATTCTAACGAGTATCCTGACAAATCCATTAGCAAATTTGAGTCCATGCTCAAGACGGATGACGTCTACTTTTTTGATGCAGAGGACTTTGAGGAAATCATTCACCATTACCTGAACAACGGTAAAATCTCCTTGGGCAAAAAAGCCATTCAAATTGGTTTGGAACAACACCCCAACTCTTTGGAATTAAAGCTGTTACAGGTGGAAGTTTTGACCTTTGAGGACAAGTACGAAGCCGCAGAACGCTTGTTGGATGAGATTCAGACCATAGATGCCCACAACGAGGAAATCTATATACAACGGGCCAATATCCAATCCAAGAAAGACAATCACCAAGCGGCCGTAAATCTACTTTTGGAAGCCCTGCATATTAGCGAGAACAGCTTTGACATCCATTCCCTTTTAGGCATGGAATACCTTTTTATGGACGATTATGAAAAAGCCAAGCGAAGCTTTATGCGCTGCGTTGAATTTGATGACAGTGATTATTCTTCCCTGTACAATGTGGTGTACTGCTTCGAGTTTTTGGAAGACTTTGATGGGGCCATTTTTTACTTGAACGATTATTTGGAACGTAATCCCTATTGCGAGGTGGCATGGCACCAGTTGGGCAAAATGTACTATGCCATGGATTTGTTTCCAGAAGCATTGACCGCTTTTGATTTTGCCATCATTTCGGATGATTCCTTCATTGGTGCTTATTTTGAGAAAGGAAAAGTCCTTGAAAAATTGGGTAGATATAATGAGGCCATAGAGAATTACGAAACTACTATTTCTATTGATGACCCTACTTCGCATGCCTTCCTTCGCGTTGGAAAGTGCCACGAAAAATTGGGCAACTATGACTTGGCCAAATACTATTATTACAACACGGTTCATGAAGACCCTTTATTGGACAAGGGATGGCTGGCCATTACCAATTTTTATTACAAACAAAAAAATTACGAGAAAGCCCTGTACTATATCAATAAGGCCATAAATATTGACGGAGAAAATCCTTTGTATTGGAAAAAAGCGGCAAAGATATACCTGGCCATGGATAATTTGGATGAAGCTGATTTTGCCTTTAAACAAACCGTTGATTTGGGCAATTATGAATTGGACACGTGGCGAAACTGGGCTGAGGTCCTAAAAAGAATCGGAGATTTTGATTCTACCATACAAGTCTTGATCCAAGGGTTGGAATTCTATCCAGATAATGCAGCGCTGACTTATAAATTGGCAGGAGTTTATCTGAAAAACGGAGAGGCCATGAAAGCCAAGCAAAAACTTACAGCTGCCATGCAATTGGATATTGAGAAATTGCAACTGTTTGATGAGGAATTTCCAGAGTTCAGCGAAATAAAATGGCTGCAAGCGCTGGTTTCCCAAATTAAAAAGACTTCTACCTAACTTTGCGTTTCCATACGTTACCAAATTCATGAAAGCACGTCGATTAGTTGACTATATCGTTATTACCCTAAAAGGAATGGCCATGGGAGCGGCAGATGTGGTTCCCGGTGTCTCGGGAGGTACTATTGCATTTATCTCAGGTATCTATGAGGAGCTCATCACTTCCATCAACAATATAAACCTTTCCCTTTTTACAGCGTTGAAAAAAGAAGGACTCAAAGCAGCATGGAACAAGGTCAACGGCAACTTTTTGCTATCACTTTTTCTAGGAATATTCATCAGTGTGCTTTCCTTGGCCAAATTTTTGAGTTGGCTGCTCGAAAATGAACCCATTTTATTGTGGTCCTTTTTCTTCGGACTTGTACTGGCCAGCATCTTTTTTGTGGGGAAAGAAATTACCCGATGGAATTTGGGTACCGTTGTGGTGCTGATTCTCGGTGCCGCCGCGGCCTTTTTTATCACTGAACTTCCACCCAGCGAGAATGTGGATAACCTTGCGTATCTTTTCTTGTCAGGAGCTTTAGCGGTCTGCGCCATGATCCTTCCCGGAATCTCTGGAGCTTTCATTTTGGTGCTTTTGGGTTCCTACAAAACCATTTTGGATGCCGTCCACGAGCGGGACATTAAAATCATAATCACCGTAGCCGTGGGAGCCCTATTTGGCCTCTTGAGCTTCGCACGGTTGCTCAAATGGATGTTCAACCACTACAAAGACATCACCCTGGCGTTGCTAACTGGTTTCATACTGGGTTCTTTGAATAAAATATGGCCTTGGAAAAAAGTATTGCAAACCAAAACCTTTGGGGAAAAAACCAGGGTTGTGGACGACATGAATGTCTTGCCATCGGCATTTGAGGGCGACAATCAGTTAATACTTGCCATAATCCTAGCTATGATAGGTTTTTCGCTTATTTTTATCTTGGAAAAAGTTGCTTCCAAAAAATAAGAAAACCTATTGGTCACATGCATCAACCAAGATCATTTCTGGATAATTTCTTTTTGGTGATAAAAGGCCTATGCATGGGTGCCGCCAACAAGGTGCCTGGTGTTTCTGGTGGTATTGTTGCTTTTGTGGGTGGGTTTTACGAAGAATTCATCTACTCCTTGCAAAAACTCAATTCCAAGGCGGTAAAACTGCTCTTCAATGGTAGGTTCAAGAGTTTTTATCAATACACAAATGCCGAGTTTTTAATGCTGCTCATTTTTGGCATGTTGGTGAGCTATTTTAGCGTTTCCCGAATCCTGGATTATTTTTTGGACCATAATGAACTCTTTGTGTGGGCCACTTTTTTCGGAATGATTTTAGGTTCCATTTATTACATCGCCAAAGAGTATAATTCTTGGAACCAACGAACCATTCCCTTTGGGATTTTGGGACTGATCATTGGTGTCTCCATCAGTTTTTTGAGTCCCGCCAGGGAAAACGACAACCTGTTTTTTATTTTTTTCTGTGGCATCATCAGTGTTTCGGGGATGACATTGCCCGGGCTTTCTGGGTCATTTATTCTAATTCTTTTAGGGAATTATGTGCTGCTATTGGTTGATTCGGTGAATGCATTGTACGATACCTTTTCTGAAATCTTTTCGGGTGATTTTGGATTTTTAAAAAATGCCGAGCGGATGGAAACCTTGAAAATATTGGGTGTTTTTACCTTGGGCTCAGCCACTGGCTTGGTGACCTTCTCACATTTGTTGAGCTACGTACTAAAACATTATAAAGCTACGGCCACCGCTGTAATTTTAGGGTTTATCATTGGTTCTTTAGGTGTTGTTTGGCCTTGGAAACGCACCATATACAAAGTGGATTCCCTAGGCAATCTCATTTTGGATTCCAATGGGGATAAAATCGTTCGCAACTATGAACGCTACTTTCCCAATTTTGGACATGCAGAAACTTGGTGGGCCGTTCTTTTTGTGATAGGTGGAATTTTGGTATTATTGCTATTGGATTGGTATGGGAAAAACAGAAAAGAAAGAAAACAGGTACGGACTGCTCGGTAGAAACATTTCTTATTCCTTCTCGCAGGGCTATTTTACCAAAAAATTCAAGGAACTGGGGTTGAACGACCACAGCTATGAAAATTTTGACATCCCCAACATTTCAGAATTCAAATCGGTGTTGGCGGAACCCAATCTCAAAGGGCTCAATGTCACCATTCCCTATAAGCAGGATGTTATCCCCTTTTTGGATGAACTAGATGAAAAAGCTGCCAAAATTGGAGCGGTGAACACCATAAAATTCACGAAGAATGGCCTAAAAGGCTTCAATACGGATGCATACGGTTTTAAGCAATCGCTCCAAAAATTGCTGAAGCCCCATCATAAAAAAGCCTTGGTTTTGGGAACCGGAGGGGCATCAAAGGCCATTTGTTTTGTGTTGGACGAACTGGGCATTGACCACGCCTATGTTTCCCGAAGCAAAAAGAAAAATCAGTTTACCTACGCGGAACTCACCAAGGATATTGTGGAAGCGTACACCGTAATCATCAATTGCACACCCTTGGGCACCCACCCCAACATTGAGGGCAAACCTGCACTACCTTACCAATATATTGGAAATAAGCATCTTCTGTTCGACCTTATCTACAATCCTGAAAAAACTACTTTTCTGGCGCTGGGGGAAACAAATGGGGCCACCATTTCCAACGGACTGGAAATGTTGTTGGGGCAGGCCGAAAAGGCTTGGGAAATCTGGAACACGCCCTAAAAAACGACGACCGATATAGCTTTTTCATCACTCTGCACAATAAAAATCTTGTGCAAAAGAAGATTCAATACTTTTGCTATTAGGTAATTTAGTTGTTAAATTGGCTATAATTATCATCAATCCAAAGGAAAGGAGACTACTAATGCAGGAAAATGATCGTAAACTTCAGCAAGCTGAAGGTGGTACTGAGCAAATATCGGACAATACAAAGACTCCATTGGAAGAAAGCCCCATTTCTGAACCAAAAGAATCCGATGCCGCTATATCTGAACAAGCTGAAGAAACCAAATCTGAAAATGGTTCACCCCCCGAATCCAAAGGGGAAACCGAAAAATCTTCATCCAAGGAAAACTCCGACGAAGCCATTGACGAAATAGATGAATCCAATGCCGAAGATGCGGAAGATGCCGACAATGAAAAGCGGCATTATATCCCCATGTTGGATTACCACGCCATGTCTATGGAAAACCTTGTGGGCGAACTGCAACGTTTGGTCAAAAATGAAAAGGTACAGGCCATTCACAAGCACGTAAGCTCGATTAAATACGAGTTTGACCAAAAATTTCAGGAGTTTTTAGAGCATAAAAAAGAAGAATTTGTCTCCAAAGGCGGCAATGAGATAGATTTTAGATATAATTCCGTTGCCAAAAGACAGTTCAATGAGGTATATGGTGAATATCGTGAAAAACGTGACCAATATTACAAACAACTGGAGCAAAGCTTAAAAAGCAATCTGCAGAAACGGTTAGAGATCATTGAGCAACTCAAAGGGCTCATTGATGTGGAAGAGGACATCAACACCACTTACAAAAACTTTAAGGAACTCCAAGAAAATTGGAAGAATGCAGGGCCTGTTCCACGAGCCAGTTATAACGATGTGTGGCGCACCTACCACCATCACATGGAAATCTTCTACGATTTCCTTCATTTGAACCGCGAGCTGCGCGATCTGGACTTTAAGCACAATCTTGAAGAAAAACAAAAATTGGTGGAACGAGCCGAAGCTCTAGCCGACGAACCCGATTTAGGCAAAGCGTTCCGAGAACTCCAGACCTTGCACAAAATCTGGAAAGAAGACATAGGCCCCGTGGCCAAAGAACAGCGCGAAGAGATTTGGGAGCGTTTTAGCAACGCTACCAAAGCCATGCACCAACGTAGGCAGGAACATTTTCAGGAATTGGAAAAAGTCTACGAGAAAAACTTGGAGAAAAAACAGGAAATCATTGGCAACATTGCCAAGATTGCTGAGAATGTTGCGGATAACCACAGAGGAATCCAACAACAGATCCGGGAAGTAGAAGCACTTAGGGATTTCTTTTTTAAAGCGGGCAAGGTGCCTCAAAAAGTCAATGAGGATACTTGGAGCGCCTTCAAGGAAGTGGTTCGGAAATTCAATAGGAACAAAAATGCTTTTTATAAAAACCAAAAAAAGGAACAGCACAAAAACCTAGAGAAAAAAAGGGAATTATTGGAGTTGGCGATTTCTCTGAAAGATAGTGACGATTGGGCCACCGTTACCCCCCAAATGAAGCGCATACAAAGCGATTGGAAAAAGATTGGTCATGTGCCCCGAAAGTATTCCGACAAAATTTGGAATGAGTTCAAGAATGCCTGCAACCATTATTTTGATCGTTTGCATGCCGAAAAGAATGAAGCCCACAAGGAGGAATACGAGAACTTTGAAAAGAAAAATGACTGTTTGACCCGCTTAAAGGCCTTTCAATTAAGTGGAGACAAGAAGAAGGATTTAGCCGCCATTAAAAAGTTTCTTGATGAATGGAAACAATACGGTCGCATCCCCTATAACAAAAAACACATCAATGGTAAGTTCAACAAAATCATTGATGCCCTTTTCAAAAAAGTTGGCGTTAGCAAGCAAGAATCAGAATTGCTCAAGTATGGCAACAAAGTACAAGAGTTGGCCAAGACAGAAGATAATCACGCCATTGGCAATGAGCGGGTCTTTATCAGAAGAAAAATCAATGAAAGTAAGTCAGAGATACGCCAGTTGGAAAACAATTTGCAGTTCTTCTCCGACGATTCAGAGGACAACCCTTTGGTAAAAGAGGTTGTGAACAATCTCAATAAACAAAAGGATGCCCTTCAAACTTGGAAGGAAAAGCTCAAAAAACTGAACATCCTCGAAAACAAGTTGAATCGTGAAGCGGAGGAAGAAGAGGATGGCTCCGAGGAAGAATAACCACATGTTTTCCTGACCCTTCAAGATTACTATTGATAATTTAACTTCTTCTGATTTCAAAAAAAGACAAGCAGATTCAATATGACGAACACTGGGAAATATTATAGAATTGCCTTTGTACTTGCCATATTTACCATTGTTTATAACGTTCTGGAAGGCCTTATTTCTACATACCTTGGATTTGAGGATGAAAGTTTGGCCCTGTTTGGGTTTGGCTCGGATAGTTTTATTGAGGTTATCTCGGGGCTTGGGATTGCACACATGATCGTTCGCATCCAAAAACGACCCAATAGCAATAGGGATAATTTTGAACGTACTGCACTAAAGATTACGGGTTTTGCTTTTTATGCGTTGGTTCTGGCCCTTGTAGTGACCAGTATTTATAATATTTGGACAGGACACAAACCATTGACCACTTTTTGGGGTGTAGTGATTTCCATAATTTCCATTTTGGTGATGTGGATGTTGGTCGTCGGAAAAAGAAAAGTGGGCACCAAATTGGACTCTGCTCCTATTTTAGCCGATGCCAATTGCACTTTGGTCTGCATATACATGTCCATAATACTGTTGATAAGTAGTGGAATCTATGAGCTTTGGGGAATTGGGTATATTGATAGCTTAGGAACCCTCGGTCTTTCTTACTTTGCCTTTAATGAGGGTAAGGAGTGTTTTGAAAAAGCAAATAGTGACAAATATTGTGGTTGCAAGTAAGCAAAAGAGAGCTTTTGCTACCAATATCTTTGGAACAATACCATAACAATGAATCATCTCGACCAAAAAATAGCAGCACACTACCAAACAGATGGTCTATACCAGGAAATTTTGAATCGTCTAGCAAATTTAAGTGTGGATTTAAGCCATGTACAACGAAGTGATATTGCCGGTGTTGACGAATTTCATGTACGGGGTGCTTCAGTTTCCAAAGAATTGGCAAAAACCATTGACATTGAGGGTAAAACGGTTCTTGACATGGGAAGTGGGCTTGGAGGTCCTTGCAGAATGCTTGCTGATGAATTCAATTGTACGGCTACGGGAATCGACCTGAGCCCAGAATTTGTACGAACCGCCAATTCACTTTCCAAACTGGTGGGATTGGAGGACAAAACCTTTTTTATCCAGGGGAGTGCTGCTCAACTACCTTTTGAAGACAATTCATTTGATGTTGTCTGGACGCAGCATGTGCAAATGAATATTCCCGACAAACAAAAATTTTACGGTGAAGCCTATAGAGTGCTCAAGCCTGGAGGTCATTTTTTGTATTATGATATCTTCAGAAAAAATGATGGGGTGATTCAATATCCGATGCCTTGGGCATCACAAGAAAATTTAAGTTTTCTTATCAAAAATGGTGAAATGGCCCAGATTGTTGAAAACCTTGGTTTAAAATCAATCTCCAAACAAGATGAAACCCAAGCCGGAATAGAATTTTTCACTTCGCTTTTGGCAAAAGTAAGGCAACATGGCCCGCCCAAATTGGGATTAAATGTTCTTATGGGGGATTCCACGGTTTCAAAACTCACCAATCTATTGGCCCATTTACAAAAAGGGCTATTGATGCTTGAAAGTGGTGTTTACCAAAAATAAGTGCTATTTATTTGGCTACATTCACGGAACGGGTTTCCCTAATCACCGTCACTTTTACCTGTCCGGGATAGGTCATATCCGTTTGTATTTTTTGTGAAATCTCAAAAGAAAGTTCGGCGGCTTTATCATCGCTTACTTTCTCACTTTCCACAATTACACGAAGCTCCCTACCGGCCTGAATGGCATAGGCTTTTTGTACTCCGTTGAACCCAAATGCAATATCCTCCAAATCCTTCAATCTTTGGATGTAGGAATCCAAAACCTGTCTTCTTGCACCAGGACGGGCACCGCTAATGGCATCACATACCTGTACAACCGGAGAAATCAAGGTGGTCATTTCTATTTCATCGTGGTGGGCACCAATAGCATTGCAAACTTCTTTGTTCTCACCAAATTTTTGGGCCCATTGCATTCCTAAAATGGCGTGGGGAGTCTCAACCTCCACTTCGGCCATGGGCACCTTACCAATATCGTGCAACAATCCAGCACGCTTGGCCAATTTTGGATTCAACCCTAATTCAGCGGCCATTACCCCACAAAGTTTTGCCACTTCCCTGGAGTGTTGCAATAGGTTTTGTCCGTAGGAAGAACGATATTTCATTCGTCCAACAGCCTTGATCAATTCAGGGTGCAGCCCATGAATTCCCAAATCGATTACGGTACGCTTCCCGATTTCGGCAATCTCCTCATTGATTTGTTTTTCGGTCTTTTTTACAATTTCTTCAATACGAGCGGGGTGGATTCGTCCATCAGTGACCAATCGGTGCAGTGACAATCGGGCAACCTCCCTTCGCACAGAATCGAAACAAGAAAGGATAATAGCTTCTGGGGTATCGTCTACAATAATCTCTACTCCAGTGGCGGATTCCAAGGCGCGAATATTTCGTCCTTCACGACCAATGATACGGCCTTTTACATCATCAGATTCCAAATTGAACACGGATACACAGTTTTCAACAGCCTCCTCGGTTCCAATACGCTGGATGGTATTGATTACAATTTTTCGGGCCTCTTGTTGCGCGGTAAGCTTTGCTTCTTCCAAAGTGCTCTGCATATAGGCCATGGCATCAGATTTTGCCGTTTCTTTTAAAGATTCCAGCAACTGGCTCTTGGCATCTTCTGCGGATAGCCCTGAAATGACTTCCAATTGTTGTACTTGACTTTTGTGCAGTTTTTCTACTTCGGATTGTTTCTTGTCAAGGATTTCGCTTTTATGGTCAATCTCCCTGATTTGTTGTTCCAACTGTTCATTCAGTTTTTTGTTCTTGGCCAGTTCACTGCTTACTTGGGATTCTTTGTCCCTGGTCCGTTTTTCGGCCTCACCAATTTTTTTATCCTTGTTGTTGATGACCTTTTCATGTTCCGCCTTCAATTCCAAGAATCTTTCCTTGGCTTGGAATATCTTGTCTTTCTTAATGCTCTCCCCTTCTTTTTTTGCATCACTTATGATATCCGCTGCTTCTTTCTTGGCATTTGCAATGGTCTTGGTCGCTTTTCCCTTCTCCATCATCTTGGCAATTGCAAATCCTATCGCCAATCCAACAACAGCTGCTACGGCAACAAATATGATATTATCCATGTTGAATTATGTTTGGTTATAAAAAAAAGCCCACATTGGTGGAAGTTTTGTACAAACTCCTAAATACAGGTTTAGGGCTAACAAGCTGCTCAAGGATCCCTATACAGGTAGGGCCTGCTTTTACAACCTAAACTCACCCTTTCTAATTGTTATAGTGTTGAGTTTGTCAAAAAATGATTACCAATGTGGGCAGTAACAATATTTTATTTAAAAGAACTTATTATTCCCCGAGTTTGGAATGCACTAAATCGTTCAACGCTTTAAGACGTTCAAATGCTGCTTCGGTACTTTCCGAACGGTCTATTCCACTTTGCTCTATTTTTGAGGCGAACTGAAGGGCACACATGGCCAAAACGTCCTGTTTGTCCCTTACGGCATAGTTTTGCTCAAACTTTTTGGCCAGATTATCAATGTTCTTGGCCGCTTTGCGTAATCCTTCTTCTTGCTTTGGGTCTATCGTTAAAGGATATACCCTATCAGCTATGGAAAGCTTTATTTTGAGCTTCTCATCCATAATTTCAGTTCAAACTAATCCGCAAGTTTGGCTATGCAAATATCCAGTTCGCGGATCAATGTATTTATTTTGAGCTTAGCTTCTGTTTTACTTGTATTACCACCCAGCATTGAGCTTGCCATTTTTAAGGAATTGTACTTTTCTTCCCATTCCAAAACGGCGTTCTGTTGACTTTGGTTCTCCTCTTTAGCGAGGCTTAATTCTTTTTTTAACTTGGCATTGGCCTGATGCATCAGTTCCATCTTGTGCAACAGTTTGCTAACCTTATTCTCCAAAGAATCAACAATCTCAACTAGTTCGCCCATAATTGCAAACGTCAATGCGTATTATACAAAGTTAACCATCCTTGGATAACCTCGCAATAGTTTTTAGATATATTCTTGAAGCATTGGTTTAAGCCCACAAGGTATCTTAAATCTCTTTTTACAAAAGAAAACATTGGTTACTTTCGTAGACAATAACAAAAAACGATATGCGCCTCAATCTTTTTGGAGTTCTTTTTTTATTGGCCTTGGTGCTTACCGCTCAAGAAAAATATCCCCAAGGTGTTTTTCAACCCCCGTTGGAAATTCCTTTGGTGTTGGCAGGTACATTTGGCGAACTCCGATCCAACCATTTCCATTCAGGGATGGACATCAAGACCCAACAACGGGAGGGGTTGCCCGTTTTTGCCATTGGTGATGGAACCGTCACCCGCATAAAAATCTCGCATTGGGGCTTTGGCAAGGCACTCTATGTGGCACATCCCAATGGCTACACCTCTGTGTATGCCCACCTCAAAAAATTTGGTCCAGAAATAGAAGAGTACATCAAAAAAATACAATACACCAAACAATCCTATGAAGTTGAAGCTTTTCCAGATTATGGCGAATTAAAAGTCACCAAAGGCAGTATTATTGCCTATTCTGGGGATACTGGTGGCTCTACTGCGCCACACCTTCATTTTGAAATACGCAATAGTGTCAACGAAAAACCAACCAACCCCCTCCTCTATGGATTTGAGGTCAGAGACGCCACAGACCCAACTTTATTAGGACTCTACGGATATCCTTTATCCGATGACGCCCTGATAAATCAGAGTGCAAAAAAAATACAGCTCAATTTTACTCGGCAAACTGACGGTTCATTTTTGGGCGATAAAGTGACCGCGATCGGCACCATTGGATTTGGCATTAATAGTTTTGATCGTTTGGACATGGCCGCTAACCAAAATGGGGTATATGCCGTAAAGCAAACTGTGAATGGCAGGGTCTACTCGGAATACGATTTTGAAACCTTCTCTTTTGGGGAAACCCGTTATATCAACACTTTGATTGATTATGAACATTTTGGGAAATTCAGACAGCGTATCCAGAAATGTTTCAAGGAGCCCTACAATCACCTTGGCATATATAAAACGCTTTACAATGATGGAAAAATTGACATAAAAGAAGGCCTCTCCTATTCGGTTGAAATTCTTATTTCCGACATTCAAGGAAATGAGACCAAATTGGTCATTCCCGTGGAAGGAAAGAGAGAAATCCCAAAAATCACAAAAGAAGAAGAAATCACCGAAAACTTCATCCTTGCCAATAAACCCAACAATTTTGACCTGGGCGCCGCCAAAGTGTATTTCCCGGCCAATACCTTTTACAAAGATTTCTACATCAATCTTAAAAAAGGCAAAGACACCATTACCATTCATGATAACAGTGTGGCCGCTCACCGCAACTTTACCATTAGTTTTGATCCTTCCCAATATCCACCATCTGAAAGAAAACAGCTGTTCATTGCCCGATTGGATGAGAATTTAAGACCTTCCTATGCCACAACCTACAAACGGGACGGTTCTTTTACCACCCGAACACGCGATCTAGGGACCTATACACTAGCCCGCGATAGTGTAGCCCCCACTATTTCACCAAAGAATTTCAAGGAAAAACAATGGCTGAGCAATTATAGTTATTTGAGTTTGACCATTACTGATGATTTAAGCGGGATAGATACTTATAGAGCTACCCTGAATGGAAAATGGATACTCATGGAATATGAACCCAAAACCAATACCATTACCTATAATTTTGATGATAATATTGTGAATGAAACAGAGTGCGAACTTGAAGTCATCGTTACAGACAATGTAGGTAACAGCAGTACGTTTACCAGCAGCTTTTTCAGAAAATAACACATTGATTCCAAGCCTATACTCTTAATCTTTTCAATGCTTTGGATTACTGTTCCCCAAGGTTTGGCTGCCATTATACTGGGGCCGGTATTGTATGGAAACAGTAGCTTATTTTGGGAAAACTTGCCAATCCCTATAATTTTCAGAATAGATTAAGAGATTATAAAAGGGCCCATATGGGAATTTCCTATATTTTTGCAGACGAAAAAACAAACACCCTCAAGGGCATTGGCTCCACAGGTTCAAGGAGTTTAGTATTGGTTTTAAAATTTTTGCTTTGTTCAATAACCAAAATTTTATGACCCGTGGGTCAGGGATATGACATCCAAAGCCAGTTTGCTATGCCCAACTATTTGACGAGTTGTATTCCCAATTTAAAATTTGGGGTGGGTTTTTAAATGATACCGATGAAAAAAATCGTTTCCATGATTGTATTCTTGACCGTTGCTTGGGCATCGGCGCAGAAAAACATTTATGAGAACAGAAAGTTTGATGAACTGACTGAAGATCACCGAGTACTGGCCATTATGCCCTTTATTGCCCATTTGGAACTGAAAGAGGTGGTAGATCGAAATGAACTGAAAGTGTTGGCACAACGGGAAGGGTATGCCGTTCAAAATGCACTGGAAACCTATTTTTCCAAACGGAAGGAACGCAAAAAGTTCAATGTAGACTTTCAGAATATCAACAACACCAACGCTATTCTGGCCCAAAATGGGATTGACTATGACAATATTGATATTCACACCACCCAAGAACTCTGCAAGATTTTGGATGTGGACGGAATCATCAGTGGAAACCTCAACTTGAACATTTTACTTTCTGAAGGAGTTCCCACAGATTTCAATCTTCTCGATTATTTTAGCGGTGATGCCAATTATGGGCGCATCGGAGTGAAAATAAGTGATGGTGAAACCGGAAAGTTGCTTTGGAAATACGAAAACGAAATCTCCAAAAAAACGGGAAAGAACACTACGGAACTTATCGATAAAATGATGAAGACGGCTTCCCGTAAATTTCCTTATGACAAGGAAAAGAAGCGAAGGAACAAAAACTAATCAGCTCTCCGCAAATTCCCTGAGTACCTGAACGGTATAGTCCAATTCCTCCTTAGTGTTGTACATGGAGAATGAAAAGCGTAAAGATGGCTTTTCCAATTCTTCTTCTGGAAGGATTTCTGAAAGCACATGCGACCCCAGATTACTTCCAGATTGACAGGCACTTCCTTTGGAACAGGCAATGCCTTTCATATCTAAATGGAACAGCAGCATCAGTCCTTTTTGTTTGTCAAAGGGTAAGCGTACGTTGACCAAGGTATAGGTGCTTTTTTCCAAATCCGCTGACAGACCATTAAAAATAGCTCCCGGAATTTCCTGTTTGACCTTATCAATAAAATACTGTTTCAACTCTTTTACTGTCTGGGTCTCTTCCTCCAAATGTTCGTATGCTTTCACAAAAGCCTCTTCCAAACCCACGATATTATGAAAGGCTTCGGTACCTGCTCTATGACCTCGTTCTTGAGCTCCACCGAAAATCATGGGCTTTAATCCTGAATTTTTACGGATAAAGGCAAAACCAATACCTTTTGGTCCATGGAATTTATGCGCGGCCGCGGTCATAAAATCAACCGGTACGGCTTGCACATCCCAAGGATAATGCCCAATGGACTGTACGGTATCGGAGTGGAAAAGTGCTCCATGTTCCCCGCATAGTTTCCCAATGGCCTCTATATCACTTATGTTCCCAATTTCATTGTTAACATGCATTAAACTGACCAGCTTTTTGGAATCATCCTGTGTCAACAAGGCTTCCAAATGATCCAATTTCGGGTTGCCTTTTTCATCCAAATTCACATACTTTACGGAAATACCATATTCTTTTTCCAATTCTTCCGCGGTATGCAACACGGCATGGTGTTCAATTTTGGAAGTTATCAGCGTTTTCACCCCCAAATCGCGGACAGCACAACGTAAAATCATATTATCCGCCTCTGTTCCACCTGAAGTGAAAATAATTTCCGACGGTTGCGCATTCAAGGTTTTGGCAATGGTTTTACGCGCTTTTTCAACAGCGGTCTTTGCCGATCTTCCAAAGCTATGGGTAGACGATGGGTTTCCGTAGTATACGGCCAGGGCCTCTTGCATTTTTGCAATGACCTCATCCCTGACC
>JBNLBG010000029.1:0-32476 GCA_050303195.1 Allomuricauda sp.
TCAACAATATAAAATTGCAACCAGATTTTAAGTTCTTCAATTTCACTTGGTAATAACCTGGAAATAGCTTTTTTCAATTCTTTGGCGAAGAGTCTAGCATCAAAACTAACCTTTTGTAAGATCGTCTTGCTGTAATCTAACATTGCTCTGGGCATAGAAATTTGATTAAATTGATTAAGTGGTTGTGCATCTAAGTTAGCAAAAAACTTGTTTGGATGGTCTCATTCAGAGTTAAAAATTGAATAATTTCGTGTTAATTTCGATAAACAGCCCTATGTACCCGTCTCTCTTCCAGAAATTTAAGTTATTGACAATCATAGTTATAGTAGCGCTTTTCTTACTTTTTGGATGTTCTTCGGTACGTTCCACTTTAAACACAAAACTTCAAGATGAAGCTTTAAAAAATTCTTTTCACGGGTTGGTTGTTGTGGACGCCAAAACAAAAAAATCAATTTTTGAGTATAATGGTAATCGGTATTTTACGCCGGCCAGCAATACCAAAATCGCTACATTCTACACCGCAATCAAAGTATTGCCCAAAAACATCCCTACGTTAAAATATGGAGTGTATAACGACACCTTATATATTGAAGGAACCGGAGATCCCTCGTGGTTGCACCCGCGTTTAGGTGACAGTACCGCTATACAGTGGCTGAAAAAACAAGGTGCACTTGCGGTATTTATCCAAAATTCCAGGGAATCTCGTCTTGGACCTGGTTGGGCCTGGGAGGATTATGATACCTATTTCTCCCCAGAGAAAAGTACCCTTCCTCTCAATGGCAATGTAGTAACCCTGTCTTATGTTGATGCAATAAGCGTTTCTCCACACTATTTTGTGGACAAAGTTGAAGTGAAGGATACCACCTTAAAGAGAGATGAACTGCAAAACCATTTCTATATTTCGCCAACGGAACAGGACACCTTGGAAGTGCCATTTATTACCAGTGACACGCTCACAAAACAATTATTGCAAAATCTACTAAAAAAAACTGCTGTTCTAACGGACCATTTTCCTCCTATTGAGAAAAAGACCCTTTATGGTATGGAAACGGATTCCATCTATAAGGATATGCTTTTTGAAAGCGATAACTTTTTGGCGGAGCAATTGTTGATGGTAGTTTCCTCAACACTTTCTGATTCGTTGAGCACAAAAACAGCAATTGATTACATACTGGATAATGATTTGAGCGATTTGGAACATTCACCACGGTGGGTGGATGGTTCTGGCTTATCCCGATATAATCTTTTTACCCCCAAATCCTTTGTGCAAATCCTTCAAAAACTATATGATGAAATTCCAGAGGAACGCTTGTTTGCCATTTTTCCCATGTGGGATGCATCCGGAACCATAGACACTTGGAGAGACACATCGATTGAACCCTTCGTATTTGCAAAATCAGGTTCCCTCGGCAACAATTACAATTTGAGTGGGTATCTCAAAACCAAATCGGGAAAATGGTTCATCTTCAGTTTCATGAACAACCATTTTAAAGTGCCCACTTCGCAGATACAAAATACCATTTACACCACCCTTAAAACACTCCATGACCGTTATTGACCCAACAGATTCTTGATTTGGGCATATTGTAACAACATGATTGTCTTGGCATCCCGGATTTCCCCAGTTTTCATCATTTGAAGGGCATCCTGAAACTTTAACTCCAACACTTCAATGTTTTCGGTTTCGTCCTCAGCACCACCCCCTTCACCTACTTTCATGGTGTCCTCATACCTTCCGGTAAAAAAGTAAAGGATTTCGGTTACGGAACCCGGGGACATATAGGCCTCAAATACCTTTTTTACTTTGTTAATCTTATAGCCTGTCTCCTCCTCCACTTCCATCTTAATGGTTTCTTCGGCATTTCCCTTTTCCAAAAGTCCAGCACAAACCGACCATCATCCCGTCCTCGTTCCCATTCACATACGTAGGCATCCTAAACTGACGTGTCAATATCACCGTTCCCTTTTCAGCATTGTAAAGTAGGATGGCTGCACCGTTTCCACGGTCATAGGCCTCTCTGTGTTGGGTTTCCCAGGTGCCATCTGGTCGTAAATACTCATAGGTGAACTTGTTCAGCGTATACCAATTGTCTGAAAGCAGTTCTTTTTTTATGTTTTTAACATGATGGTTCGCCAATAGCTAATTTTTTAATCAAAAAACCATGCTCCCAATTTTTGAAAGGAGCATGGTTCATTTTTAGTTTTCTTATTTATGGAAGTCTACAGGCTCCATCTATTCCCGACTTCTGAAACGGGTTTGCACGGTTCGTAATTGCCCGGTATGGGGTCATAGCTCAGCACATTTTTCCCCATTTCTTCTGAGGTAAAATAGGCCCAGATGGCCATGGATTTCAATCCTCTGTAAAACCCAATGGGTTCTTGTTCACCTACGGCGGTTCCCCAAACCCCTGGATTGAACTTTCCTGAGTTCGCTTCGGCATCCTTGAGAACAGCTATCCTATCCGACTCCTTTAAATCGATGAAAGCGGCACCATATTTTTCCTTACAATTGGCATTGAAAGCTGCAATTTCAGACCGCATATTTTCCTGACCTTTGGCATCATAAGTACGTGCAATGACCTTATCCATAAAAATGTCCGACTTTACATCCAATGCTCCAGGTGTATCGGTACGGGGCAGGACCATGTCCACCAAAAGTGTAACGGTTTTTGCTTCATCTTCAGTGAAGAACTCAGGTTGCCAGTCCAAACGTTTTTCCTCCTTACACGACTGCAAGATTGACAGCATGGTAGGCATCATCAGAGTGGCCCCTGCAAATAGTCCGGTTTTTTGTAATGCTTTTCTCCTATCCATCTTTATAGGTTTTGTTTTTTGAGTTCAGAAACGGCATGGTCTGCAGCTCTGGCCGTAAGGGCCATATACGTCAGTGAAGGGTTTACACAGGATGACGAGGTCATACAGGCACCATCTGTGACAAACACGTTCTTGGCAGCATGAACTTGGTTAAATTCGTTCAATACGGATGTTTTTGGGTCCCTTCCCATTCGTGCCGTACCCATTTCATGCACGCCATACCCTGGTGGGTGTTCTTTATCAAAACCTATAATATCTTTAACCCCAGCAGCTTCAAGCATCTCTACGGCATCCTCTTGAATCTGTTTGTTCAAAGCCTTTTCGTTCTCCTTAAATTCAGCATCAATGGTCAAAGTAGGTTGTCCCCATTTATCCAGAACATTGGTATTCAGTATGATTTTGTTTTCGTGATACGGTAAACATTCCGCAAATCCCGTAATAAAGAACTCCCATGGACCCGGTTTTAAGATATTGTCCTTGTATTCAGCTCCGAATGATTCAATATTCGCCGGATTTCCACCACGATGAGCGCCACCTTGATAACCAAACCCACGTACGAATTTATCCGATTTGGATTCTTCATCAATATTGACATATCTTGGAATGTAGATACCATTGGGTCTTCGGCCTTTATAATATTTATCATCAAAACCTTCAACTTTACCAATTGCCCCTACTCTATAGGTATGATCCATAAGATTATGGCCTAATTCCCCGCTATCATTCCCCAAACCATTTTCAAATCGATTGGATTTGGAGTTCATCAGGATTTGGGCAGTACTCAATGCGGAGGCATTTACAAAAATGATTTTGGCGGAATACTCAATATCCTCATTGGTTTCTGCATCGATAATCCGAACGCCAGTGGCCTTTCCTTTTTGGTCATCGTAAATTACGGATTGCACAATGGAGAAGGGCCGGATGGTTAGATTTCCTGTTGCATTTGCGGCAGGCAAGGTGGTTGAGTTACTGCTAAAATACGCCCCAAAAGGACACCCCCTACTACATCTGTTTCGATATTGGCATTGGCCTCTTCCGTTGTGGGGTTGGGTAAGATGCGCCACCCGACCAATGGTCATATTTCTGCCCTTAAATTGCTTTTCTATTCTGGATTTTATGTGTTTTTCAACACAGTTGAGTTCCATGGGCGGAAGAAAATGGCTGTCGGGCAATTGTGGAAGTCCCAAAGCTTCCCCACTGATGCCCGCAAACTTTTCCACATAGGTGTACCATGGCTCAATGTCTCTATATCGGATGGGCCAATCAACCCCATGACCGTCTTTGGCGTTGGCCTCAAAATCCAAATCGCTCCACCGATAGGTCTGTTTTCCCCAAAGCAGGGATTTACCTCCCATTTGATGGCCTCGAAGCCATAAAAAAGGTTTCTCTTCGGTATAAGGGTTGGCTTCATCATCAGCCCAAAAATGCTCGGTTTCCGTTCCGATCCATCCAGAACGTATACCCTTATAATGTTTCTTTTTCTGTTCAGGGGTAAGTCCGCCACGCAGTTCCATATCCCAAGGATCCAAGTGCATGGTAGGATAATCCACTATGTGTTCCACAATTTTTCCGCGTTCAAGGACCAGGGTATTCAATCCTTTTTCACACAATTCCTTCGCCGCCCATCCACCGCTGATACCTGAGCCAATGACAATGGCGTCATAGGTAACGTCCTTCTTGGCGTCAATGTTAAAGTTTGCCATTAATTAATATGATTACAATAGAATTTCAATAAATATAGCGCTTAATAGTTGGGAGGACAAATGAATTGTGTATTGGATACATTTTTAACTTCTTCATGCCAAAAAGTGATTTTGTAAGTTGGGTGTTTTCACACTTAAAATCTATTGTCACCGTCCAACAAATCGCCAATACCACCTAAAATACTGCCCTCGCCCTTGTCTTTTCCTCCACCTTTTGGAGCAGCGGCCCACACTCTACTGGCCAATCTACTAAACGGAAGGGATTGAATATACACGGTCCCAGGTCCTCTTAGCGTTGCAAAAAACAAGCCTTCGCCACCAAAAACGGTGTTGCGAATACCTCCCACGAATTCAATATCATAATCCACGGTTTGGGAAAAGCCCACAATACAACCTGTGTCCACTTTTAAGATCTCACCGGCGGCCAATGTCTTTTTCGCCATGGTTCCTCCGGCATGCACAAAGGCCATACCATCCCCTTCTAGTTTTTGCATGATAAAACCTTCGCCACCAAAAAATCCACGACCCAAACGTTTGGAAAATTCAATGCCTACAGAGACGCCTTTTGCAGCGCAGAGAAAAGCATCTTTTTGACAGATAAACTTTCCTCCTTTTTCAGAAAGGTCAATGGGAATGATTTTCCCGGGATAGGGTGAAGCAAAGCTTACTAGCTTTTTACCGTGACCAATATTTAAGAAAGCGGTCATGAAGAGGCTCTCTCCGGTGAGTAGGCGTTTACCCGCCGAGAAGAGTTTGCCCAACACTCCCGTATCTTGGTTGGAACCATCACCAAAGATGGTGTCCATTTTTATATTGGAGTCCATCATCATAAAACTGCCGGCCTCGGCCACAACAGCTTCTTGCGGGTCCAGTTCTATCTCCACATATTGCATTTCTTCCCCGTAAATGTGGTAGTCTATTTCGTGTGCGTTCATGTTGTTTGTATTTGTGTTGAAATGCTTATGTGTTGATTTGTTTTGGGTTTTGTTACAGAGGTATCAGAAAAAGTGAGTTCAAATCTCAAACTTCTACCTTTTACCTTTTACCCTCTCACCCCTTCACCTTAACCGTCCACTCAAAATGAAAGGTGGAGACCTCCATCCCATCTTCGTTTACCCCAACAGATTTCATCCAGCAGGTCTGCCCTTCGCCCGTAGCAATTGTTTTTTGAATAGCGTCAGTGATTAAATGACCCTCCTCACAGGTGAAAACGATTCTCCCCCTGGCTTTTTTGGTAAAGGTGGCCTTGTTACTGGCGATCAGCATAGAGATTTTTTGACCACTTTTCTGGATTTCATTCATTACCAAGGCTCCTGTACTCAGCTCCGCCGCCATGCCTTGAACAGCCCAAAACATGGATTTAAATGGGTTTTGGTTGAGCCATTTATACTTTACCGTGGTCACCGCTCTTTGCTCATCAATGAATTTTAGTCGCACGCCATTCCACCAAGCGGATGGTAGTTTAAAAAAGGTAAACGTATTGATTTTACTGGGTGTAAGTGCCATACCATAGTTTTAGGAGCACTAAAAATAGGCAAAATTACAATGACTCAAACTGTTAAATATTTGTTAATTTATAGTACTTTGTTTTGCATAGTACTGTCTTTTGGATATATATTTGCATCGTAAGCTAATAGGTAAACTAATTTTATTCGCAAATCATCAATCAAAAAATGGCTACAACATTAACCAAACACGAACGAAATTTATCCGCACTCATCCATGCGTCCACCTTTTCAAAGTGGTTTATACCATTTGGGAATTTTATCCTTCCCCTGATTCTGTGGACCGCCAATAAAAAGGAGCACAAGTTTGTGGATTATAACGGGAAGCAGGCACTGAACTTTCAAATGAGTATGCTTCTCTACTCCATTGTTGCGGGCTTGATCAGTATTCCCTTCTTTATTGGATTTTGGCCCGATGCATTTGACTGGGATTTTTTTGGACTCCACGGATTGAATGACCTTAATAATGTGAACTTTCACATCAGTAGTGATGATTTCCATTTTGGTCGCTTTTTTTGGCCAGTTGGTATCAGCGGGGTGATTCAAGTTGGACTTGCCATTGTCAATGTCATTTACACCATCTTGGCCACTATTCGAACCAATGAAGGAGAGACTTTTAAATATCCATTAACCATAAAATTTATCAAGTAATGAACCCTAAGACTTACATATCTATAATAATGCTTCTTGCGGTTTCAGCTTTGATGAATGCACAAGTGAGCCATGATTCGGAACTGTACCAAACCTTAAAATCCAAGGACAGTATCTTGTTCGATGCTGCCTTTAACCGCTGTGATGTTGAAACCATGGAATCTTTGTTCACCGAAGATTTTGAATTCTACCATGACAAGGGTGGTTTTACCGACGGAAGGGAAGCATTTTTGAAACCAACCCGGGAAAATTGTGCCAAGAGGAATCCTGCCGACCCCCAACCTTCCAAAAGGATTTTGTTGGAAGGTAGTTTGGAAGTGTATCCGCTAAACAAAGATGGGGAGGTTTACGGGGCAATACAACACGGCGTGCATCGGTTTGAATTCTTG
This sequence comes from Allomuricauda sp., assembly GCA_050303195.1. Classification (GTDB taxonomy): domain Bacteria; phylum Bacteroidota; class Bacteroidia; order Flavobacteriales; family Flavobacteriaceae; genus Flagellimonas. Next base: position 7,063 of record JBNLBG010000029.1, read on the forward strand.
AACGAAAACAAGGAATACCAAAAAGGGGATGTGGCCAAATTCACCCATGTATGGATGCTAAAGGATGGCGAATGGAAGATTAAAAGAGAGTTGAGTTACGACCATCAATCATCAACACATGCGAAACCTAAGAAGTCCATTACATTATCGGAAGCCGTTTTGGCGCAATATGAGGGCACCTATAAATCTCCGCAGGTCGGAATAGTGAAAATTACCCAAAATCATGGACATTTGGTATTGCAATCGGAAGGTTTTGAAGCCACCCTTCTGCCGGAAACTGAGAACGTATTCTTTATAGAAGGTAGAAATACACTTTTCAAATTTGAAAAGGACAACAACAAAATAACCAAAATGGTCATCATGGAAAATGACACCATTGTGGACGAAGCAGAAAAACAAGGAGTTTAATCATCAATCAAAAAACGAAAAATCATCAATCAAAAATCATCAATCAAAAAACGTTTCCACTCCCCTGCTCATCACAGGGGACTGGAGTGGAAACACAAAACGAACAGTTAAACAGATACCGAACCCAGTTCGGCAAAATTAGAACCATGAAGTTATGAACATAGAAAACACAAAAGCACAGATGCGCAAAGGGGTTCTGGAGTACTGCATCCTGTCCATCCTAAAGGATGACGACAAGTATGCCTCCGAGATTCTGGAGGCCCTTAAAGACGCCAAGATGTTAGTAGTGGAAGGTACCATATACCCTTTGTTAACGAGGTTGAAAAATGCAGGTTTGCTCAACTATCGTTGGGAAGAATCCACTTCGGGACCACCCCGAAAATACTACGCCCTTACCGAAACAGGAAAGTTGTTTCTCAATGAACTCAACGGTACCTGGGACGAACTTAGAAATGCAGTCAATCTGGTAACCAACACAAAATAAGTATCAAAAATGAACAAGACAGTAAATATAAATTTAGCCAATACGCTCTTCCACATCGATGATGATGCGTATAACAAGCTGAGACGATATTTGGAGTCCATAAAACGGTCTTTTTCCGGCACACCGGGAAGCGATGAAATCATCGCCGATATCGAGGCTCGAATAGCCGAACTCTTTTTAGAGAAAATGGAAAATGAACGACAGGTCATCACCCAAAAACAGGTGGACGAAGTCATCAATGTCATGGGGCAGCCCGAAGACTATATGGTGGATGAGGACATCTTTGAGGATGAACCCAAAAAGACCTATGCAGAACCTAGGGCCAAGGCCAAAAAGCTCTATAGGGATATTGATCAAAAATACATTGGTGGCGTTTGTGCCGGTTTGGAACATTACCTCGGCATTGATGCCCTTTGGATTCGGTTGATCTTTATCTTATTGGCCGTTTTTACCGGATTTGGTCTGATTGCCTACATTTTACTTTGGATTTTGGTCCCAGAAGCGGCCACTACCTCACAAAAATTGGATATGCGGGGAGAGCCTGTCAACATCAGCAATATAGAACGCAAAGTTAAAGAGGGGTTTGATGATGTTGCGGACAAAGTAAAAAACGTTGACTACGAGAAAGTGGGCAACAGGGTCAAAAGCAGCTCCAAGACCTTTTTTGATGCCATAGGGGATATTATCATGTTCCTGTTCAAAGTATTTGGCAAGTTCATTGGCATCTTGTTGATCATCATCGGTGCGGCCACCCTTATTGGGTTGTTCATAGCACTCTTTTCTGTGGGTATGTTGAATGCCGTGCATTTTCCCGGAGTGGATTTTTACGAAATTGTGGGCACTACTGGGGTTCCGGTATGGGTCATCTCATTGCTCCTGTTCTTTGCCTTTGGCATACCATTCTTTTTTGTCCTTTACTTGGGATTGAAGATTTTGGTCAACAATCTAAAATCTATCGGAAACATTGCCAAGTTTTCATTGTTGGGACTTTGGTTGATTTCTATCGGTCTATTGTTTGCCCTTGGTGTACGACAGGCTGCTGAATTTGCCAATGTGGGCAGTGTTAATGAGCAGGAGCAAATGCTGATGGAGAACTCAACAGATACCTTGGTCATTAAAATGAAGGATTCTGGATATGACCACAACATGGAGAATATGCATTTTGGAAGAATGTCGTTTGCCTATGACGAAAACGACAACCGAATTTTGATTTCGGACGATGTCCACATCAAATTGAGAAGGTCCGTGGATTCCTTGGTCAACATCAACATCCGAAAAGATGCCAATGGAAGTACGTTACAGGCGGCACGGGAAAGGGCCAAAGCCATAGATTATGGTTTTTCCATCGCAGGAAATGAGATCATTGTTGATGAACATCTCACCACAGATGTCTCAAACAAGGCCAGAAACCAAGAAGTAACCACCACCATCTACATTCCCAACGGGAGCGTTGTTCGGTTTGATGAATCCGCTAGGGGCCATGTTTCCAGCGGTATTCTGAACGATAGGGGGTACTACCGCAGTGGGATTGTTGGCTATACTTGGGTGATGGGAGATGACGGCGAACTCAAGTGTCAGGATTGTCCAGACGAACCTGAGGAAGATGATGAACCGGAAGAAGGAGGAAAAATCATCATCAATGAAGATGGTGTGGACATTAACCTGAAGGATCACGAAGATTCCTTCGAGATGAAAATCAACGAGGACGGCATTAAAGTAAAGGCCGGAGAAAAAAATAACAATTGAGACCCCTTTTTCAACAATTGGGCCATCATTAATTCATAAAAATAACGACAACAACGAATTTTGAATCAATCATTAAAACAACAATCATGACAACACTAGCAAGAATCGCCATCGCAGCATTATTTTCCCTTTTTGCTTCGTCCTGCATGTTCGATATGAACTTTGGGGACGGAAAAAGAGGAAATGGAGAAGTTGTGGAAGAAACCCGAAACATTTCCGAAGATTTTACGGAAGTTACCGCCTCTGAAGGTATTGATGTATTTGTGACACAAGATCAAGAATACAGGATTACCGTGGAAGCAGATGAGAACGTTATTGATCTTATTGGAACCGATGTTAGGGACGGAAGACTTAAAATCCACGCTATTGAGAATATAGGAAGAGCCACAAAGAAAGTCTACGTTTCCCTACCCCATATTACCGCCCTAAAAAGTTCCAGCGGTGCCGACCTTATTGCACAAAACGTTATTGAGTCCGAAAACTTGGAACTGGATGCCAGCAGTGGCTCTGACCTACAGGTGGAAGTAGTGGCCCATGAAATATCCGCTGATGCCAGCAGTGGAGCCGATATTCGTTTGTCTGGAAAAGTAGATATGCTCTACGCCGATGCCAGTAGCGGGTCAGACATAAAGGCGCGGGACTTAATGGCCAAAACGTGTAATGCCGATGCCAGTAGCGGTGCCGATATTTCTGTAAATGTTTCAGAAACATTGGTGGCCGATGCCAGCAGCGGAGCTGATATATCCTATACTGGAGAGGCCAGCGTACAAAAAAAGAAATCGGTTTCGGGCAGCGTACACAAATATTGATCAACTAAGTAGCGATTATTCGCAAGCACTTTTTTCATTTTACTATAACCAAAGGTCTGGCTATTTGCCAGACCTTTTCCTTTTGACACATCTCTAATTTTGTTACTTGATTTTTAATTATTTGTTAAAATTATTTGTATCTTATTATGGGAAATGTAGTCTAACTCTAAACAAACAACTATGAAAAAAATATTAGGATTAGTCATTTTAATGTTGATTTTAATCTCGGCCACAAGATTTACAGCCCCAAAACCGGAAAACATGCATTCCATAGAAGGAACATGGGAATTGGTCAGTTTCTATAATTACGATGACGGTGTAAATGTATCGGACACAATGCCCAGATCTGAAGGGTACCGTCAAGTAAAAATGTATTATGATGGAAAAGTCATGTGGTCCAGATATGTACCCAACGACAACAACGGAAGGTTCGGCTATGGATCATACTATATCACGGAAAAGGAACTCCATGAGACCATCATATTCGGAGATGCCGAAATGATGAAAGCTTTGGACACATTGACTGAATTTGTTTTTGAGCTTGATTTAAAAAATGACACCTATAGTCAAATAACCTTAGATGAGGATGGGAACAAAACCTTCTCCGAAAACTATCGGCGCATAGATTAAGTGATTGGTAAGTGCAAAAAGGTCCAGAAAATATCAGGATCTTTTTCTTTTAGTCAAACAATACCTGTTTTCCAGGGTACCGCTGTTCCATTGTACAGGGCATCTAAGCCCATCTGTACACAAATGGCTGCCTTGGCTCCGGTTTCAACACCAGAAATCGGCTCTTGGTCATTAATAACAGCAGTCTCAAAATCCAATAAGGCCTGTTTGGTAGGATTCAAATGCTCCATTTTAATGGGAATACCTTTGTGCTCATCCCATTCAAGGGTTGCTCCAGAAACTCCATCAACCTCACCCAATTGTTTGTTTTCTTCCAGCTTTTCGGGATAAAACCAAGCATTGGCATATCCTAAGGTAATGGTGCCTTTATCGCCCATAATCTTAATCAAATAATCATCCTTGGAGTTACTGGTCAAGCAAGTGAACTTGGCCCTTACCCCGTCGGGATAGGTATAGATCATGTGCACATTGTCATAGGTCTCCCTACCATCCTTCCAATAATCAATTCCGCCTTCACCAATAACCCTCAGCGGTACAGCATCCAAAATCCAATTCGCCAAATCCAATTGATGGGAACAAAGTTCTGCCAATAAACCACCTGAAAATTCCTTATACATACGCCAGTTGATAGCTTTTTCATGCTTTGGATTGGAAACGGGTCGGCGCCAATCGGCATTCCGGTTCCACTGACAAACCATGTCCACTACCCTACCTATTTTCCCCTCCCTGATAAGGTCCACCACATGGGTATAGAGTCTTGAACTATGGTATTGGTGACCGGTTTGGAACACCGTATTTGCATTTTTGGCCGCTCGGACTAGATTTTGAATGCCATCGAACCCTTTGGCCATGGTTTTTTCACAGTATACATGTTTTCCGGCATCCAGTGCATCCAGTGCTATTTGTTCGTGGGTGCTTAGGGGTGTGGAAACGATGACTGCATCTATCTTGTTATTATCCAAAAGTGCTCTATAATCGGTATAGGCCACAGCTTTATCAGAAACTTTTTTCATTCCACTTTCCAGTCGAAAGGGCAAAACATCACAGCAGCCCACAACCTGTAAACCAGGAATGTCATTCATAATAGAAATTAAACCCCCGCCACGATCTCCTGTACCAATAACGCCAACTTTAATGGTGTCTTTTTTTAATGGTGACCAAATTCCGGTCCCCAAAGTGGATACCCCTGCTAAGGCCACACTGCTTTTCTTGGTAAATTCCCTTCGTTTCATTCAATTATAATTTAGGTTCCCATCCATTTTCATACTCCCGTTTCCAGTTTTTCATTACCGTATCATTGTTGAGGACCTTTCCGGTTTCCGTATCAATTTTAAGGCTGTGTCCGGCATCTTGGGCAAAATTGCCCAAGTGGCACAGCATTGTGGAAATGCTAGCATCATTAATATCTGCATGCAATGACTCATCCTTCCGAATGGCGTTGAAAAAATTCTTCACATGATCCACATCCAAACCTCCAATTCCTTGGGTGTTGGTAGTGGCGCTCACAGAATTTTCAAACTCAAACTTTATGGGATTTCCGCCTAGGTCATACAATTTGTAAAAATTCCGGCTGAGTTCTATAGTTCCCTTGCTGCCATATATGGTCACCCCCCTTCCGGGACGCTCTGGTTTCATCATTCCCCTACTATGTCCGGTCCATGTAATAAATTTATCTCCGGGAAATGTGTAAGTCACCTGTTGATTGTCCACAAATTCCCAGTCATCGTCATAAGTATATTTCCCACCAAATGAAGTCACGGTTTCGGGAAGATCTACACCTAAAGCCCAACGGCTTATGTCAATTTCATGGGTGCCATTGTTATGGATCTCACCCGTACCCCAATTTCGAAACCAATGCCAGTTATAGGGATGGACATTATCGCAATAGGATTCGCGAGGGGCCGGTCCCTGCCACAATTCCCAATCCAGCGTTTTGGGCACTGGAATTTTTGTTCCTTTTCCTATGGAACCTCGGTTGTTAGAGTAATAGGCTTCTGCTTTATAAACCTCTCCAATAATCCCATTTTTAATATCTGCCATTGCCATAATAGAAGTCTTCGCCGAACGTTGTTGATTGCCCATTTGGACTTTCTTTCCATACCTGTTTTGGGCAGCCACCAAAAGATCATTCTCATACGGGTTATGGCTACAGGGTTTTTCCACATATACATGCTTTCCAGCCTGCAGGGCCATAATAGCCATGGGTGCATGCCAGTGCTCCGGGGTGGCAATAAAGACCGCATCCACGTCTTTATCCTCCAAAATTTTTCTAAAATCCTTTTCTACTTTGGGCACATAGCCAATATTGTTCTGGCACCATGTGTTGTGTTCATTGATGATGACTTCGTCCACATCACAATTATATAGAATCTCTGTATTGGAGTCTTGGTGAATGGCTATCACGTGTGCCTTGGCTCGACTTCGCACACCAATGACCGCTACACGCAGCTTGTCATTGGCTCCTAAAACATTTGATAAGCCAAAACTGGGCATTCCCATTCCAACCAATGTCAAGCCAGTGGCTCCCACAGTTGTTTTTTTAATAAAATCTCTTCGTGTGTTCATGACATTGACTTTTAAAGTTGCTTGATCTTTATGTTCTTAAAGGTGACCTTGTTACCATGGTCTTGGAGCAGGATGTTTCCCTTTTCAGCTTCGCCAAAATTTGGCCATATCTTGTACTTGCTTTCCGATACCAATTTTTTATAGTTATCACTGCTTCGCTCATATTCCAATACTTTTATCCCATTCAACCAGTGCTCCACATGGTTGTTATTTGAAATAATATGGGCAGAATTCCACTCACCAATAGGTTTTACATATTTTGTAGTGTCGGCTTGGATAAGGTCGTACAGTGATGCCAAGGTTCTACTTCCTTCGTGGTTGCCCAATTTTGCATCGGGGTGACGGGCATCGTCCAACAATTGGTATTCCAATCCAATGGCAGAGCCTTCTCCCTTGTTTAAATCGGTATTTACATAATATTTTATGCCACTGTTGGCACCTTCCGTCAATTTAAAGTCCAACTTGAATTCAAAATTGTCATATTGTTTATCTGTGACAATGTCTCCTCCCGCTTGCGATTCTCCTCCGCCAGATGGTAAAACAGTGAGTTCCCCATTTTCAATCTGCCATCCTTCCTCCGGGAAATGGTCCAATTTGGCGCCTCGCCATCCTTTGGTGGTCTCTCCATCCCATAGCAGTTTCCAGCCCTCTTCTTTTTCATGATGGGTAAGGTTGTTTTTTGTGATTACGGGTTCCAAAGATATTTTGGTCGGATATTTTTGAAGGCTATCAGTAAGTATCTGAACATTTTTCCATCTGATTTCGGTACCTGCCTTTTGATCTTCTCCAATGCTGTGCACTTGTAGCCCAATGAAACCGGAATCTGCACCTTCGTCTATCAAGTAGGATGCAGGAACCCCATTGATCCATGTTTTTAGGGTATCTCCTATGGCCTCAATGCGATAATGGTTCCATTTATTTTGTCTAAAAGCGCCTTGTGCTCTTTCATTGTTTGTCAAAGGGACCAACCATCCCCGTTTGGCCTCTTCATAAATCCCTGCACTCCATGCCCTACCAGAAGGATCAATTTCCACTTGGTAACCATGTACGCGCCCATTTTGATATTCAGGAATACTGGCACTTCTGATCTGTATTCCGGAATTCATGGTGGAATCCACCAAATAGTCCAATTCCAAAATAAAATCATCATATTTTTTATTGGTTGTCAAAAAGGTATTGGGCGTATTGTGCACGGTTTTGCCCACAATTTCTCCATCCTCTATATGGTATTCTGCATTACCTCCTAAAATGGTCCATCCTTCCAAGGTTTTTCCATCAAATAAGGGTTGCCATGGTGTAGTGTCTTTAGGTTCGCTTTCACATCCCAAAATAAAGGTTGCCATCAGAAGGGTACACATTCCGATGTAATTGAATTGTTTACTTGTTTTCACGTTTTTGTTTTTAGATAATTCTTACGTATTGAAGTTTATCAAATCATCCTTGTTCTTGATTTGACAATCCACCACAATTTAAGGTTTTTGTAATATTTATGTTCGTGAAATGTATCCAAACAAAAAACGTGGACTTGAAAGTCCACGTTTTTATTGCTTTATATTTTAATTTCTATATCAGGAAACCACCGCTTCCTTGCTTTCAACCGCGGCCAAATACCGTTCGGCATCCAGGGCAGCCATACAGCCAGTTCCTGCTGCTGTCACAGCTTGTCTGTAAATTTTATCTTGAGCATCACCGCTGGCAAATACTCCTGGCTTGTTGGTCTTGGTGGATTTTGGCTGGGTAATGATATAACCCGTCTCATCCATGTCCAATTGTCCTTTGAATATATCAGTGTTTGGCTTGTGTCCGATGGCAATAAAAAGTCCTGTTATCGCTATCTCTTCTTTCTCTCCTGTTTGATTGTTCACCATTCTCAGACCTTCCACCACTTGATCTCCAAGAACCTCATCGACCTCAGTATTGTATTTTATTTCAATGTTATCCATGCTATTGACACGATGCTGCATGGCTTTGGAGGCTCTCATATAATCTTTTCGTACCAACATGGTCACCTTTTTACAGATGTTCGCCAAATAAGAGGCTTCTTCAGCGGCAGTATCCCCTGCACCCACTATGGCAACTTCCTGCCCTTTGTAAAAGAATCCGTCACAAACGGCGCATGCAGACACCCCTCCTCCTCGCAAACGTTGCTCACTTGGAATGTTCAAATATTTGGCAGATGCCCCTGTTGAAATGATTACGGTCTCGGCTTCAATCTCTTTGGAATCATCCACAGTAACTTTATGGATGCCCCCAACCTCATCGCTAAGGTCTACCGCAGTGATCATACCAATCCTGACTTCGGTACCAAATCGCTCAGCCTGTTGTTGCAATTGAATCATCATTGTGGGACCATCAATCCCTTCAGGATACCCTGGGAAATTGTCCACTTCAGTAGTGGTGGTCAACTGTCCTCCAGGTTCCATACCGGTATACATAACAGGTTTCAAATCAGCCCTGGCCGCATAGATTGCAGCGGTATATCCAGCTGGTCCCGATCCTATGATCAATGTTTTTACTCTTTCCAATTGTTCTGACATAACTAAATCTTCCTCATTATACTATCTTACAAAAGTAGCTTTTTTGTATAGAACCTTACAAAGTGTGAATGTGTGATTTGCCCCTATTTTTTGAAAAGATGTGAACAATATAAAAGATACCAGCAATACATTCGGCGGTAAATGAAAAAAGAGCCCATGGGAAAGGCTCTTTTTCTCGGATAAGTAGGTCAAGTTTAAGAAAAATAATGCTTGATTATAAAAACCGTTACAACCAAGGGGCTCAACCTCAAAACCCCCTGGCGCAACGTAAACCTCTTTTGAACAAGATAGTAGGTTAAGAACAGGTAAAATACCTTACAATTAACATATCCCATTTTCGGGAGGTTTGTGCTATAACTACAAAGAGCTTTGCTTTTGTTAGCGTAAACTTACCATGTTTTAAACTCTAACCTCCTCCCAATTAATCAATGGGGCATATCTGTTAACGAATACCCGTTTTGAATTCATATTTTTTTAGGGGCATGTTAATAATCCATGTTTTTAGATCATGTATTCAAGAATTTATCAATGGGGAAATACAGGGAAGGATTACCTAAATCTATTGAGATATTTAGGTGTTGATGGAAAAATTAAATAGCGGGCTATAAAATCCAAAAAAAAGACCTCGTTGAGAGGTCTACTATATTTTAATTGGGTCTTTACTGGTCAGGTTTACGTCCTTGAGCAGCGTATCGGTAAATTTGAAATGCCCTTTGGTGGTTATGATTTTAAACCGGTTGGATCGTAAACGTGCCACAGTATCCAAAAGCAGCCATTTTGATTTTAGCTTGCTTGGATCAAAAGATTTTAGACTAATGTCAAAAAAATATTTTCGGCCGTTCTTGTGTGCAGATATATCAGCTGAAAGATTGGTCCCACCCTCTTTTTGAACAAAGGTCTTGGGTGATTCGTATCCCGGTAAATCTGTTTTAATATTGGTAAAACCTCTTTCTTTAAGATAGTTTATCGCCCGTTTCAAAAAGTCTTTATGTTCATCTATTTCTTTTCCAACCATACCTTGTAAGATAAAAGAAATAATCAAAAAAGCAAATTATTTAACAAGAAATACCTTCTGTATCAATCAATTATGATATTTCAATTTTCGTTCGATTGTTTCAATCATAACATTGGCAATATCCATACCCGTTGTGTTCTCAATACCTTCCAAGCCCGGAGATGAATTTACTTCCAAAAGCAAAGGCCCTCTATTAGAACGGATGATGTCCACTCCGGCCACATCCAAATTAAGAACCTTGGCCGATTTTACAGCCAATTTCCGTTCCTCAGGTGTTATTTTAATCTTGGATGCTGCACCTCCTTGATGAATATTCGCCCTGAATTCCCCTTTCTGTGCCTGACGCTGCATGGAGGCCACCACTTTCCCGTTTACCACAAAACAACGAATGTCCTGCCCATTGGCTTCTTTAATGAATTCCTGTACCAAAATATTGGTCTGTACACTTTTAAAAGCATTGATCACACTTTCCGCAGCTTTGTTGGTCTCGGCAAGTACTACTCCTTTACCTTGGGTACTCTCCAATAATTTGATGATCAAAGGAGAACCATTAACCATGCGAATGAGGTCTTTGGTATCCATTGGGGATTTGGCAAAGCCCGTTATGGGAATATGGATGTCGTTCTTGGAGAACAATTGTGAAGCAAAGAGTTTATCTCGTGATTTGCTGATGGCATCCGCTGAATTCAGACAGTATACCCCCAACGTATCAAACTGCCGTAATAGGGCACAACCATAAAAGGTTACCGATGGTTTTATACGGGGAATTACAGCATCAAACTTGTCCAAAACGTTCCCTCCTCGATAACGGATTTCGGGAGAACTGGCGTCTAATTTCATATACGCGTTCTCCACATTCAAAAAGACCACTTTGTGGCCACGCATCTCTCCTGCCTCAATAATACGTTTGTTGCTATACAAATTAGGATTGCTAGCTAACAGGCCCAAAGTCAACCCCGATTTTTCACTCATATAGGGGCGATACTTTTTGGCGATTTCCTCCGAGGTTATATCGCCTTTACAAAAACTCTGTGCCGGATCCACCAAATATCTAGTATTGATGGCCTCACGCCCCAAAAGCATGCGGTACTCCATTGTGTCCCTATTGGCAAGTGTTAGTTCTATCTCAAAAGTATTGTCGCCTATGGTTACCGGTGTCTTGATTACGGGACGTTCTTCGGATATGCCTTGAGAGCTCTTTACACTTCTTACATCGAACAATTTAGCTTGACAGAGTATAGAAATACTGCGGTTGTCTTGAATTGGGTTGACTTCAAAACGCACCCAATCTTCCAATCCCTTAGTGAAAATTTTTACTTTGCTGGCTTGGATAGAAGAGGTTTTTGCCCCAGAATCCACTCTCGCTTTTATGGCGGGAATGCCCATTTCATCCAAATGGCACCATTCTTCACTGCCCAATATTTTAGTGTTGTCCAAAATAAAATCTAGTATTAATTAATCAATCGCATGATGAACAAGTCCATTACCTCAACCAGAATCAAAATAATAATAATCCACTCCAGTCGACTGCTTTCCCTATGATCCATGATATCCTTAAAAAGGCTCAAGTTTTCTTTAATAATGTATCCTTGCTCTTTAATGGTACGATAGCGTTCCTTCAAATCAAAGATTTGTTTCAAGTTTTTGTCCAATCGGTCCAAATCCTCATCTTCCCAGGTCACCTCATGGGAATCAAAAATATATAGGTTTTCCGAAATCTGGTTGTTGATGTTCAACACCCTCCCAATGTGCCTTTTGAGTTTTTTGCCTCCAAGGTCCAGTTTTCCCTTGATTTCCAAATGATTGGTATGCTGTCGGGTCTCTTTCATAATCTGGTCCGAAAGTCCTGAAAAATAATCCAAAGCCACAGATTGGGACAGGTGCATCAAGGTTAAGCGCATGGCCTCAATGTCCGTTTCGGGCAAAATGACCTTGTTATTGGTAACCTTGGGCTTTGCATCTCCCGGCAAGAGTTCAACCTCTATTTCTTCGGTAAGTTCCGATTGCTGCCATCCTTGGCAGAAGGGCTTGATTTCCTCCGTAGTAGCTGCAATAGAGGCTTCATCAAACCCAAAAAATGACACAATACCGTATCTGAAAATATACACGTAACCACCCTCATCGGCATAAAAAAGTTCATCCCGATCGCCAAACAATAGTTTTTTATGGAACGCCTGTCTACAGCCCGGAATATCGATATTTCCGGCAAGATGAAGCGCTATGGCCTTAAAATCCATTATTCTGTTGCAAAAATCTCCGTAGGGTCCTTAAAGCTTTTGAATTCTACCATATAACCGTTGGGATCCTGAATAAAAAAGGAAAGGTGCTCCCCTACTTTGTCCTGCATAAAAGTGGCCTCAGTGGTAATTTCAAGATCCATTTGGAACAATCTTGTGTACAGTTCGCCCCAAACAGCAACGGGGACAATGACCCCAAAATGGAACGATGGCAAGATATAATCTTCCAAGCGATAATTCTTAAAATCGAAGTTGAAATTTCCCGATTGTGTAAAGGTCAATTGATGACCAAAAAGGTCAACGTCCAGCCATTTTTCGGTATGTCTCCCTAAATTGGCCTGAATGACCTCTTGATAGAAGGTCCTAGTCTCTTCAATATCCTTACATGGCAAGGCGAGATGGAACTTGACCTCCATTTTTTCCGTTTTTCTTTGCTTTTCTTCCAAAACTTTTAAAATATGACCGTACCGCCAACCTATCCGATTTGTCCATAAAGGGCAAGGCTTCTTTCCAATCCACCCAAAAGGCCGCTTCAAACTTGTGCTTTTCCTTTACTTTGATGGCAGACGGTTGCAATTGAATCAAAAAATAATTCTTAATGATGGCACCTGAATTGCCCTTTTTGATGTGGGACAGGTAGAACTGTACTTCACTGGGCGACAGTCTTAATTTAATTTCCTCCCCCACTTCCCTGATCAGGGTCTCTTCCTCCGTCTCTTTCTTTTTCTTTACGCCCCCTGGCAAAGTATACCGCAGTGGTCTGCCCACTTTTTGCAGTACCAGCACCTTATTTTTATGCAAGGCGATCAGACGTGATTTGACCACTCTTTTCATATCGCTATATTTCTATGAAAGGGTTGGGACAGGCCTGCCCTTTCATAATTGATATCTCAATGCTACTGACCTAAATGTCTATTCCTCATCATCGGGATTTTCTTCCAACCCATCCGTATCCAGAGATGCTTCCTCATCACTGTCTTCGTTATCATCGTTCACATCAAAATCCTCCATGGCCATGACCAGGCGTTTGCTCACTTTTATTAGATACGCAGTATCTTGGGTACGTACCTCTATACACTCCACCACTTCATTGCTGGCATTTCGGTAGGTGACAATATCGTCATCATCGTATCCATCAGGATATTTTTCCACCAAAAGGTTAAGCATGTGGTTATCCAGCTTCTTGTAATCCACAATAACGCGTTTTAACACCAATGATTGTCTGTTTTTCATCATTACATATTTAAAAGGTAGGCAAAAATCAATGGCGCCACAATAGTCGCATCAGATTCTATGATAAACTTAGGGGTGTGGATGTCCAATTTCCCCCAGGTGATTTTTTCATTGGGAACGGCCCCGGAATAAGAGCCAAAACTTGTTGTGGAATCTGATATTTGACAGAAATAGCTCCAAAAAGGGATGTTGGTCTGCTCCAAATCTTGATACAACATGGGCACGACGCAAATGGGAAAATCACCTGCAATACCGCCCCCTATTTGAAAGAAGCCGATGCCATTATCTGAATTCTTACTGTACCAGTCCGCCAAAAAGGTCATGTATTCAATTCCGGATTTTACGGTACTTGCCTTTAATTCACCCTTAATGACGTAACTGGCAAAGATGTTGCCCATGGTACTGTCTTCCCATCCAGGGACCACAATGGGCAGATTCCTTTGGGCCGCAGCATACATCCAAGAATCCTTGATATCGATTTCATAGTACTCTTCCAGAACTCCAGACAACAGGAGTTGGTACATATATTCATGTGGAAAATAGCGTTTGCCTTCCTCTTCGGCCTTTTTCCAAAGCTTAAAGATGTGCTTTTGCAACCGCCGAAATGCTTCTTCCTCTGGAATGCAGGTATCGGTTACGCGGTTCAACCCTTTTTCCAACAAATCCCATTCATCTTGAGGGGTCAAATCACGGTAATTGGGTACACGTTTGTAGTGCGAATGTGCCACGAGGTTCATTAAATCCTCTTCCAAGTTGGCTCCGGTACAGGAAACAATATGTACTTTATCAGTACGTATAATCTCTGAAAAAATCTTGCCCAATTCGGCAGTGCTCATGGCTCCTGCCAAGGAAACCAGCATTTTGGAACCTTGGTTCAGTTGTGCTTCATATGCTTTTGCGGCATCCACAAGGGAAGCAGCGTTGAAATGAAGGTAGTATTTTTCAATAAATTGTGATATTTCTCCTTTTTTACTCATCGTAATCGTCTAATATTGAGTTGGATTTCTTGAAATCGTCGTCATCTTCAACAAATCCGTCTTCGATATATTCATTTTTTTCGCTGAACTTGTAGCTCAACATCTTGTAGTACAACTTGGCTGCCAAAAAATCTGAAGAACGCTCATCTTCATTGGGGCACAATTCTACAATATCAAAGCCTACCACATTTCTCTCCTCGAAAACCCTTTTTAGAAAATCAAGGGTCTCATACCAGAACAGGCCACCTGGTTCCGGGGTTCCTGTGGAAGGCAAAATGGAGGGGTCCAGTGCGTCCAAATCAAAAGTGATGTATACATTGTCCGTCATCAAATCTATAGCACTGTCCATCCAAAAATCATCGGTTACCATCTCATGGGCAAAAAACACCCTGTCCTTATCCATGACCAAGGTCTCGGAATGATCCATACTGCGTATGCCCACTTGTACCAAATTTGTGGTCTCATTGGCTTCATACAAGGCACAGGCGTGATTGTATTTTGTTCCGTTGTATTCTTTTCGCAAATCGGCATGGGCATCAATCTGCAACACGGTAAGGTCTTCAAAACATTCGTTGAAGGCTCTTATGGCACCTATGGAAATGGAATGTTCCCCTCCTACCATAGTCACCACCTTGTTCCGATTGATGTACTCCTTTACCGTTTTATGCACAGCATTGACCATGGTTTCGGGCGTATCCAATTCGTCAATGGGTTCAGCCAGATAAATCCCAACTTTATAGACTTCACTATCCGTCTCAATATCATACACCTCCATATTCTCCGAGGCTTCCAAAAAGGCCTCTGGGCCTTTATCAGCACCTTTGCCCCAGGTACTTGTTCCATCGTAGGGAACGGGCAACAATACAACTTTGGCCTTTTCGGCCGATCCGTATTCCTTTGGAATACCGGCGTACATTCTATTCGTTTTCATTTTAATTTATAATTCGGAATCAATTTTTGCTGGATACCAGCAGTTTTTTTGGATCTAAAAGACCATTTTCGTCTTTTTGGGGCCCATAGCCCAAAATGGACAGGAATTCTTCAGCGGTTTGTTGTTCGGCAAACACCGAGGTTTTCAAATTGCCGTTCTCATCTTCCTTGATCAATATATGTTTGGGATGGGGAATCAAACAGTGTTGCAATCCACCAAAACCTCCAATGGTTTCTTGGTAAGCCCCAGTGTTAAAAAAGCCAATGTAAAGGGGTTTATCCTTTTTATACTTGGGCATATAGATGGCATTCATGTGTTGTTCCGAGTTGTAATAGTCGTCGCTGTCGCAGGTAAGCCCCCCCAATAAAACACGTTCATATTCCTCGTTCCAACGATTAATGGCCAACGTAATGAAACGTTTGCTGATGGCCCATGAATCTGGCATGGTTGTAATGAACGATGAATTGATCATGTTCCATTTTTCCCTATCGTTCTGCTGCTTTTGGTAGAGTACTTCGTAAATGGTTCCTCCACTTTCACCTACTGTAAAACTTCCAAATTCGGTGAAGATATGAGGCACTTCTACTTCGGCCTCATCGCACGCTTGCTTTATTTGATGAATGATTTCATCGATCATGTACACATAATCATACTCAAAGGCCAATGAGTTTTTAATGGGAAAACCACCACCTATATTGAGACTGTCCAGGGTTGGACATACTTTTTTAAGGCTGATATACACCTTTAAACACTTTAAAAGTTCATTCCAATAATAGGCCGTATCCCTAATCCCCGTGTTGATGAAGAAGTGCAGCATTTTCAGTTCAACCTTATCATTGTTTTTGATGGATTGATTGAAGAAAGGCACAATATTCTTATACCCGATACCCAATCTTGAGGTATAGAACTCAAATTTTGGTTCTTCCTCGGAAGCAATCCGGATGCCCACCTTAAACTTGCCTTCGATAGCTTCGCTCAACAGTTCAATTTCCTCATAATTGTCAATGATCGGGATGCAGTTTTTATGTCCCTCGTTGATCAACCGTGCTATGTTCTGCACATATTGATCTCGTTTGAATCCATTACAGATGACATAGGTATTCTTGGAAATTTTGCCCTTCTTTTTTAACGCCTCTACAATATTAATGTCAAAGGCCGATGAGGTCTCGATGTGAATATCATTTTTGAGGGCTTCATTCAAGACATGCTCAAAATGGGAGCTTTTGGTACAGTAGCAATAGTTATACGATCCAGCATAATTATGTTTGGTCATGGCTGTTCCAAACCATTCTTTTGCCCGCTGTATGTTTTTGGATATTTTGGGCAAATAGGTAAACTTCAAAGGAGTTCCATAGCGTTGAACCAAATTGTATAAATCTATGCCGTGGAACTGTAGCTTATTGTCCTCTAATTGAAATTCCTCTTGGGGAAAATCGTAAGTCTGCTCGATCAAGTCGATGTACTTTGTTTTCATTTAAATTTCGCTGTTTTTAATAAAAAATGTGAAAAATAGAAGTCTGGAAATCAGAATTTCTCAGATGCGAAATTCGAATACGGTATAGGCCACAAAGAAAGGGTTCCGTGAGTAATCACGGATTACGGAGTGCATTTCGGAAGTCAGCCCTACTATTCGGTGCCTTAATCGTAAGACGGCATTTTGGGTAGACTTCCTTATCCCCAAAAGCCCGAACATGAAAAAAGTTTTCAACGCTTTAGGCAATGCGTCCTTTTTTGGACTCATTCATGAAGCAAACATAAACAAAAAATGAATATTGCAAACATTTTTTAAAAAAATATTTGCAATTTATAATATTCTGATATACAATTATTTATACTTCAAAATAAGCATTAAAACTCGCTATTAACTCCTCCAAAAGATTCAATTGTATTGCATTGGAACGCTTAGGATTATCTTCCTTTTTATGTGATTTTCCGTTGTACTATTGGCAATGCCCAATTGGGTTTAAAAAGCCTAACTAAGTTCCAAATCTTATTGACAGATTTATAAATCCGTATGAGTTGTATGTAAATCAAAAAATACATCCTTAATAAGTGCACCACATTTGAATCCGTTATCCCGCCGATCTATGGAAAATAAAAACCACTGTATCTTCTTTTCGCTTGTTCTTTGGCTTGTATTGTTGTGTAATGCCTGTAGCGTGCACAATTCAAAATTGGTGTTTGAAAGTGAGGAGGGAAATTTTGAGTTGGAAATGGTAACCGACAGTATTCATGTTCCCTTCGGGATGTGTTTTTTGTCCAATAAACAAATGCTGGTATCCAACAGATTTTCTGGCGAAATTATACGCGTGAATCTTGATTCTGGAACAAAGACACTACTTAAGGGTATTCCTAAATCCTATTGTCAGGGTGATGGAGGGGCATTGGACATTCTTCTTCATCCTGAATTCGAAAAAAATAGCTGGTTGTATTTTGCACATTCCATAGGGGATTCAATAGCAAGTACCATGGTCATTGATCGTGGAAAACTCAAAGGGGATTCCTTAACTCAAATTGAGCGTGTTTTTACCGCTTTCCCCTATTACAGCTCTCCAAGTCATTATGGAACCCGTATGGTCATTCAAAAAGGATATCTGTTCTTTACTATGGGAGACCGTTACGATTTGAAGGATTCCGCCCAAACCTTGAACAATCACTTGGGAAAAGTGATGCGCATTCTTGATGACGGCAGGGTACCCAACGACAATCCGTTTATTGGAAAACCCAATGCTAAACCTGAAATTTGGAGCTATGGGCACAGAAATCCACAGGGTCTGACCATTCATCCCCAAACCCAAGAATTATGGTTGCACGAGCATGGACCAAAAGGCGGTGACGAGGTTAATCGAATTGGGCCTAGTCTTAATTATGGCTGGCCCATAATCTGTTATGGAATAGACTATGACGACACTCCCATTGGTGAAGGGATAACCCATAAAGAAGGTATGGAGCAGCCAAATTATTATTATGTGCCCTCCATTGCTCCAAGTAGTATGGAATTCTACTCAGGTCATAACTTTGAAAAATGGAATGGCAATCTTTTTATTGGTGCTATGGCACTTACCCATTTGAATAGATTGGTGCTAAAAAAGGGAAAAATTGTCCATGAGGAACGATTGCTGCAAGATTTTGGTAAAAGGGTACGAGTAGTACGGCAAGGACCGGATGGATATCTATATATTGGAGTAGATGGGGGAGCAATCTATAGACTTATCCCTAATTAAATTGCTCCCCCAACCTATTCGGTTACAGACATTACAAGCCTGTTAAAGCCAAAATATCAGCCCACCAATGGGGGCTTATCATTTATCAAAGGTTGACTATAACGACGTCTTCCAGTGGCTTTGTACATTGCATTGGCCAAAGCTCCCATAATTGGTGGCAACGATGGTTCTCCCAATCCGGTCGGATCAATACCGTTGTCCACGAAAAAGGTCTCTATTTCCTTTGGTGCCTCCATATTTCGGATGAGGCGATACTTGTCATAATTGGACTGCTCTGGCACACCATCTTTAAAGGTCATTGCACTATAAGTTGCATGTCCAATACCATCAACAATACCACCCTCAATCTGGTTTTTGGCACTCAATGGGTTGATGACAACCCCACAATCCACGGCACACCAAACCTTGTTCACGTTGGGAATATCCCCATTCATGGTCAAGTCCAACACTTGAGCCACATACGAATTATGACAATAGTAGGCCGAAACCCCTCTGGATTTTCCGTTATCTCCACTCGTCCAATTGGATTTCTCTTTGACCAATTTTAATACGCCTGCATAGCGCTCTGGGTCGTAATCATTTTGTTCAGGGTTTCCCACGGGGTTTGAGATAGCTCGATCAAACAATTCCAAACGGAATTCAATGGGATCCTTTCCGGCAGCTTCAGCTACCTCATCCATAAAGGCTTGCTCTGCACCAGCAATAAAGTTGGAACGCGGTGCCCGCCATGCGCCCGTGGTGACATTGGTCTGTAAGCTATGTTTTTCTGCAAGGTAATTGTCTACAGCCCCAGCAGGGAAGCGGTTTTCAAACACAAGGTCGTCATTGGTTCCAGCACCGCGAACATGCCATGCAATCAAATTCCCATTTTCATCCAAACCTGCCTTGTATTTTACCTTATAGGAAGGTCGATAGGTTCCCTGGGTCATATCATCCTCACGGGTGTACACCAACTTGATGGGAGCACCCATTTTTTGGGAAATTACCGCAGCTTCCACTGCAAAAGTACCATACAAGCGACGTCCAAAGCCTCCTCCCATTCGGGTCATCATAATATCTATCTTCTCTTTGGGCATGCCCAAGACCGAAGTCAAGGTCATTTCCAAGAACTCTGGCGTCTGAACAGGACCCAACAATTCTGCCTTTTCAGCGGTAACATGGGCAAAGAAATTCATGGGCTCCATAGTATTGTGCGCCAAAAATGGTGCACTATAGGTACTTTCCACAATCTTTGCTGCCTTTTTGAATGCAGCGTCCACATCGCCATCCTTACGGGCGGCTTCTTTTGGGGCCTTGTTCAACAACTCAGTCAGTGCTTCATCATGATATGCACTGCTTTCCAATTTGGATTCTTCTTCCCACTGCACCTGCAAAGCTTTTTTGGCCTGCATGCATTCCCAAGTAGTGTTTCCTACAACAACCGCCAATTCCGCAATGGCTCCACCATCAGACCATTGTTTTTCTGCATCTTCTGGGTAAACCACAATGGGGAATACATCTTTAATTCCTGGCATGGATTTTACCGATTCGGCATCCATATCCTTTAATTTCATTCCAAAGGCAGGCGGATGCACGATCATGGCGATGAGCATTCCTTCACGTTGTACGTCCAGTCCGAAGAGGGGTTTACCGGTCACAATTTTATCACCGTCCACATTCCTGCGGTCAGTACCAATAATTTTAAAGTCTTTCTGTTCCTTGAGCTCTACTTCTTCAGGAACTTCAATTCCGGCAGCGGCTGAGGCTATTTCCCCATAGCCCGCGGATTTGTCACTGGCCTTATGGATGAGCATTCCTTCCGAAGTAGTAATTTCACCAACAGGAACTCCCCAAGCTTGGGCAGCAGCTTCTTTCAACATTTGCCGGGCAGTGGCCCCCGCCATCCGAAGACCTTCCCATCCTTGGCGAATGGATTGACTTCCTCCCGCCAGTTGCCGTGTAAATATGTCGGTATTTAAAGGAGCTTGTTCCACAATGACATCTTTCCAAGCCACATCCAATTCCTCAGCCACAATCATGGGCATAGCCGTTTTTACGTTTTGTCCTATTTCTGGATTGGGCGACATGATGGTCACTAAACCATTATCCCCTATTTTCAGAAATCCATTGAGTTCAAACCACTCTTTGGGCATACTATTGACTTGCTCCGGGGTCATTTTACAGGAAGCCAACCAGTTGAATCCAAGAACGAGTCCGCCTCCGGCCAAACCTGTGTTTCGTATAAAAGCACGTCGTCCAATTTTTGTCTTTACAAGCGTCATGACTGTATGTTTTTAAAGGATGGTTATGATTTTGCTGCCGTTTTCACAGCTTTTCGTATTCTAAGATATGTTCCGCACCGGCAGATGTTACCGTTCATTGCCATTTCAATTTCTTCATCTGTAGGGTTCGGATTTTGTTTTAAAAGAGCCGAAGCTGTCATGATCTGACCCGCCTGGCAATAGCCACATTGGGGCACATCTTCTTCAATCCAAGCCTTTTGTACAGGGTGGTCGCCATTTTCTGATAATCCCTCAATGGTAGTTATTTCTTGATTGCCTACGGAGGATATCGGTAACATGCAGGATCTTGTAGCCGTACCATTTAAATGGATAGTGCAAGCTCCACACTGTGAAATACCACAACCGTATTTGGTTCCTACCAATTTTAAATTGTCTCGCAAAACCCAAAGAATGGGTGTCGATGGATCTACGTCCACTTCTTGCGTTTTTCCGTTGATGTTGAGTGTAAATGTTGCCATGTTGTTTAAAATTCTCTTGAATTTATGAGTTTTTTGGCAAAGACCGATTCCAAATTAGAGCATCTTCAAAAAAATTAACATTATATTCTTAAAATCTTCACAAATACTGCAATTTGTACCTTGCTTAAAGATAAAAATGAGCAAGATTCGGGTTTCACGACCCTTGAATACCCTCTACTTTTGCTATCAAATAATCTGTAAGCCATGACAACACAAGCAGCATACAACTACAACCGAATAGCAAAGGCTATTGCGTTTATCACTTCAAACTTTAAGGAGCAACCTTCCTTGAACGAAATTGCGGAAACCGTGCATTTGAGCCCTTACCATTTTCAACGCCTGTTCACGGATTGGGCAGGGGTCAGCCCCAAAAAATTCATGCAGTACATCAGCATTGAATATGCCAAACAACTACTGAAGGAAAGACAGGCTACCTTGTTCGATGCCGCTCAAAAAACAGGTTTTTCTGGTACCAGTAGACTACATGATCTTTTCATCACCATTGAGGGAATGACCCCGGGAGAGTACAAAAATGGGGGTGAAAACCTGAAAATCAACTACAGTTATGCTGAAAGCCCCTTTGGAAACATCATTGTCGCCTCCACCCCCAAAGGAATTTGTCACATGTCCTTTATTGATAATGAACAGAAGGGATTGGAAGACTTAAAACTCCGTTTTCCTCATGCTGATTACCATCAATTATTGGACAAGAACCAGCAGGATGGATTGTTTATTTTTCAACATGATTGGAGTCGATTGGACCAAATTAAATTGCACCTGAGTGGCACGCCCTTTCAATTGAAAGTTTGGGAAACTTTGCTGAAAATACCCCAAGGAAGTTTGACCACCTACGCAGCCATTGCCCAAAAAATTGATAGCCCCAAAGCATCAAGGGCGGTAGGTACAGCCATCGGGAACAACCCTGTTGCTTTTTTAATCCCCTGCCACAGAGTGATTCAGTCTTCGGGGCAAATTGGCGGATATATGTGGGGCAATACCCGAAAGAATGCCATCATTGGTTGGGAGGCCGCACAAATGGATGCATCTCAACATTAGCAATCTGAAGCTTATGGAAACTACAAGAAAAGACCAGCCTCAATTGGAGCCTATTGATTGGACTTTGGTGCATGAGGATTTACATAAAAAAGGATATGCCACCATACCCTGTTTTCTAAACGCTTCGGAATGCGATGAACTCGTGCAACTTTATCAAAAACCCAATGGATACCGAAAAACTGTAGTGATGGAACGCTACCGTTTTGGTCTGGGGGAATATAAATATTTTGATTATCCGCTTCCCGAGAAAATTCAAATGCTGAGGACCCAACTTTATCCACATCTTGCCCCTGTGGCCAATCTTTGGATGAAAGTGTTGAAAATTGACTGGGTTTTTCCAGAAACACACGAAAAATTGCTGGAACAGTGTAGGGAGAAAGACCAACTGAAACCTACCCCACTGATACTTAAATACAGTGAAGGTGGCTTTAATACCTTGCACCAAGACCTGTATGGGGATGTTTATTTTCCCATACAAGCTTTGCTTGTGTTAAGTAAACCAGATGTTGACTTTTCCGGAGGCGAGTTTGTGATGACCCAACAAACCCCGCGGGCACAATCCAAAGCGATTGTATTGAAGCCCAATCAAGGTGAGCTTGTATTCTTTACCACCAATTTTAAACCAGTGAAAGGGCAAAAAGGATACTACCGCGTCAACATGAAACATGGGGTAAGCGAGGTTACCCACGGGAATCGATATGCCTTGGGGATTATCTTCCACGATGCTGTAAGTTGATTATGGAACAGCATTCACGGATTAATGATTCTCAAGTCAAAAAGGGAATCAAAAATGGAATAATCCGCTTCGGAGGAAATAGAAATCTAAAGATTTATGGTACCTTGAAATGCACCTCTGGAAAACGCATGAAACGTGAAAATCGAGTATTTTTCAATTCGGAAGAAGAAGCACTTTCAATGGGATACAGACCCTGCGGACATTGTATGAAGATTGCATATCAAAAATGGAAGAATGGATTTGTTCAGTAGTCAAATAGACCCAGATAAAAACTGGTTGCCTAGTGATGGTATTGTCCATTACTACGGTTCAATCATGGATTTTGAAGTGGCGGATAGCTACTACCTAAAATTAATGCATACCATAGCTTGGAAAAATGATGTGGCCATCATTTATGGTAAACGTATTGAAACCAAACGAAAAGTTGCTTGGTATGGCGACCAACCTTTTGAATACACCTACTCCAATACCACCAAAAGGGCTCTACCCTGGACCAAAGAACTTTTAGAGTTGAAACAATTGGTGGAAAAACGAAGCGGTGAAACTTACAATTCATGCTTGCTCAATCTTTACCATTCTGGAGAGGAAGGCATGGCATGGCACAGTGATGCCGAAAAGGACCTCAAAAAGGATGGTGCCATTGGTTCATTGAGCTTTGGTGCCGAACGACGATTTTCCTTTAAACACAAAAAAACCAAGGAAAAAGTCACTCTTCTTTTGGAACATGGCAGTTTGCTCATCATGAAGGGCACCACACAAACCCACTGGTTGCACCGGCTCCCTCCTACCAAAATCATCCACCAACCGCGGATAAACCTAACGTTTAGGACCATAGAGCCCTTATAGGAAAAGTAATGCTACTCCGCTTTCAAGTCATTAAGGATAGCTAAATCTATTTTGGCTTTTCCTTAGTCTCATTATTCTCTTCCTAACTTCTCTTAACCCTTTATTAGTCCAAGGGCTTAGTCCATAGGTCTATTTTAGCCCGCAACTTGAGCGTTGCAAAGAAATTCTTTCAACGCGATGAAAATCAATCTATTAAAAACCTTTCAATCAAACTTTAAAAATGATTAAAACAAAAAATGTCTGCAAACCAAAACGCAGGCACAAAATCAGCTTCTTTGGGACTTGCGCTGTTGTACTTCAAGTCCTTTTGAGCGTTGGTCCAACAACCACGCTTGAAGCCCAGACACCCAGCGATGCCCTTATGATGCCCTCCAAGAACATTTGTGTCTTGTTTGCCTATGATATGGGTTCTTTTGACCGGTATTGGGAAGGCGATTATTTGCGCTCCAACCAAACCATAGCCACCGTTGACCGTAATACAGTACTCCCCATGGCGGCCATTGGTATTTTGGATGACCTCAACTTTTATATAGGGCTGCCCTTTATACAAACGGAGTCATCGGAGCCCAACGGAGGAAAATTTACCGGAGCCCGAGGGTTCCAGGATTTAGGATTGGCCGTTAAATATCGTGCTATTCAAGAAACTGTGCTCAATGGGGAACTTACCGCCTTTGCCACAGCAAGTTTCTCCACTCCTTTTACCAATTATTTATCCGATTACAAACCCTATAGTATTGGTGCTGGTGCTCCAGAGTTTGCACTTCGGGCCATAAGCCAGTATCAATGGCATAACGGATTCTATGTTAGAGGTTCCATTGCCCATTTGTGGCGCGGCTATACCGAAGCGGAACGGGATTACTATTATGCCGACGGCAGTTATTATACAGCCTGGATGGACGTGCCCAATGCATGGACCTATGATGGCGCTGTAGGAAAATGGCTGTTCGATTATTCCTTAAAACTTGAGTTCAACTACACGGGATTAGCCTCCACCAGTGGTGATGATATTAGGGCCTACAATGCCGCTCAGCCCACAAACAAGGTGAAATTTGACCGTATTGGGTTTTCCGCCCAATACTATTTTAAATCAATTAAAGGATTGGGCGTTGTGGCCTATCACAATAGAATTATCGACGGACGCAACATATCCAAATTAAGCAACACCGGTTTTGGTGTCACCTATCAATTTAACCCATTCAAGAAAACAATTGAAGTAGAATAAAATGAACAATAAAATATA
>JBNLBG010000030.1:0-32355 GCA_050303195.1 Allomuricauda sp.
TGTAGCGCATGCGCTGTAACTCATGATCAGCATTGGCTGCCACTTCTGCGGAGTCATTATAGGGTCTCCAAAGAATTATTTCTTCTGAAGTCTTAGCATTTCCACCTTGCTTGCAACCCGTTAAAACTAAAAATGTAGCGTAAAAAAGAAAGTATTTGCGCATAAATGATGTGTTTAGAAGTTGAAAACGAAGGACCTTCGGAGAACTACTCCTTTTTCATTCCTAAAAGATACAAAATCACGCCAGGACCTGATTTGATTCTTTTGATTTCCCATGTAAAATCTTCATGGTTGTCAACCTTTGCCACCAATGCCTTCATTTCTTCAACAGAATAGGTACGAAAAGAAGAGACCACACCATCCCACAGTACAAATAATGGAACTATGGGAATCAGATAGGTAAAGATCAATCGACCCCATTTAAAAGGTCGGATAAACGGTGTAGTAAAAAGTACACTGATTGGGGAAAACAACATGGCCAATACACTTGGTATGCTACGTTCTTGGGCTTCAAAAATGGCAATACAGTTTTGGGAATCGACGGCATTTTGCAATATCTGAACGGCATCGTTGGGTTTAAAGTGATGCAGGGACAAAAATTGGGTTCGCAACCCTTTCAAGCTTTCGGGCACCTTTCTGGCATCAATGGAAGTGGTGATGTATTCAAAATTGGGAGCCTGATTTTTCGTATGCTCAAAAGCTCTAAGATTTGGATAATAATCTGTGAGAATGATTTTTAAATTGGGATGTGTTTTTAACAATTCCTGGTTCAACCACAGTAATCCACCTCCACCACCGGAGGCCAAATCCACAATTTGATTTGTTCCGCAAGTTTTTAGGCCTTTAGCCAAAATCGGAACAACAGGTTTGTACAATTTGGTCCTATTGGAAAGAAATTGCAAGAAATCGGTGCCGTAATCCCGTAAAAAACTGGGGAACCATGTTTGGTCTTCGAATTCGAACAAGTGTATTCTTCCCATGGTTTTACTTCACATCAACATATTGGTCAACTTATATTAAAAAACGAATCCACAAACTCGTACTTGTTAAAGACCTGAAGGTCATCAATGCCCTCACCTACGCCAATATATTTTACGGGAATCTGAAATTGGTCAGAAATCCCAATCACCACGCCACCTTTCGCAGTTCCATCCAATTTGGTTACGGCCAAACTGGTCACCTCCGTAGCTTTGGTAAATTCTTTGGCCTGTTCAAATGCATTTTGTCCTGTGGAGCCATCCAAAACCAGTAGTACATCATGAGGTGCATCGGGTACTACTTTTTGCATCACCCGCTTTACCTTGGAAAGTTCATTCATTAAATTGACCTTATTGTGCAGTCGTCCAGCAGTATCCACCAAAACTACATCAGCTTTTTCTGCAACAGCAGAATTTAGGGTATCAAATGCCACAGAAGCTGGGTCGCTCCCCATTTTCTGCTTAATAATAGGAACATCTACCCTGTCTGCCCAAACCTGCAATTGGTCAATAGCAGCCGCCCGAAAGGTATCCGCGGCGCCCAAAACCACTTTTAATCCTTGCTTTTTGAACTGATGTGCCAGTTTTCCAATGGTTGTGGTCTTCCCTACCCCATTGACTCCTACCACCATAATCACATACGGCTTTTTATCTTTTGGAACAGAAAATTCGGTTTCTTCACCTACATGGGTTTCAGAAAGGAGTCCGGCAATCTCCTCGCGTAAAATGGCGTTGAGCTCATCCGTTCCCATATATTTATCGCGAGAAACGCGTTCCTCAATTCTATCTATGATCTTTAAGGTGGTGTTTACACCTACATCAGAAGTCACAAGTACTTCCTCGAGGTTATCCAATACCTCATCATCCACTTTGGACTTTCCGGCCACAGCCTTTCCCAATTTTCCAAAAAAGCTGGTCTTGGATTTTTCCAACCCTTTGTCCAAAGTCTCTTTCTTATCCTTGGTAAATATATTCTTGAATAAACTCATTTTGTGTTCTTAACCAATGGTCAAAGATAGGAAAGTACATGGATTTTGTTAAAATAAAATAGGGGTTTGATTCCTCAAAATGCACAGTTCATCTGCCAAATTCGATAAACGGCACACCTCACGTCCCTCAGGTTTCACCCATATAATGCTTTGGTACACAACAAAGTTTAGAGTTCCTTATTCTATCTCGCTACTTTTATCAATATTAATTTTCTCTAATTTAGATGGAAAAACTTCAAAAAAGTCTGATTTTTATACTTGTTTTACTGGTTTCATTAAGCCTAAAGGCACAGGATACCTTTTCGGACACCTTCAGTTCCGTTTCCTATTCCAATAATGATGGTACCAAAAATTGGTCTACCAATTGGATAGAATCCAATGATGATGGCTCCTCCAGTTCAGGTAATATCAGAATTACAGGTAATGAATTGCGCTTTGAGGATATTTCCAAATCCAGCGAACAGATTACCCGGGAAGCTGACTTAAACGGTGCCACCAGTGCCACCCTTTCCTTTGACTGGCAAACATCTGGTCTTGATGGAGGAGGAACAGGTGAAAACCTGAGTATCCAAATATCATCAGATGGTGTCAGCTTTACTACCATTGGAACCTTTACAGATTCAAGTTCTGGTACTTTTAGTCAAGATATAGTATCCTATGCTTCTTCTACTACCACAGTGCGCTTTATAAATACTTCAACATGGACATATGGAGATTGGGAATCAGGCGAATACGTTTATATAGATAACTTTCTCATTACGGCTACCTTGATTCCAACTACCGATACTGACGGGGACGGCATAAGTGACGCTGTAGATCTTGATGACGACAACGATGGAATTACGGATGAAGAGGAATATTGTACCTCTATAAGCACCTCTTTTCTAACATCGGCCGATGTGGGAGAACGATCTGTGGTAATCAACCATACAGGCACAGATTATTTAAGAGTGGATTTTTCATCCATGGACAATTCATTTCAATTGGACATCAATGGAGCCACGGTTCACCCCTCAGTCTTGGAATTTGAAAGCGGAGCGTTGGATGCTGGCGATGAGTATTTTGTTTTTCAATCAGATGGAAGCTTCATCAATACCCCATGGACAGCCAATTCCAATGGAATACCTAGATTAAGACTCATTGTGAATGAATATGGGGTGGTCCAATTATATGGGAGTAGAAACACTACCTCAACCTCTTTGGAACTTATGGAAGCCCAAGGTGGCACCCCGTTCAATTTAATAACGTGGGTAGCTGGCAACAACAACACTTTTACTTTGACCAACCAAGCAGGGCCAGGGCCCGAGGGTTTTACCGGTGAATTGTTTGCAAGCTCTATTTGTGATACGGATGCAGATGGTGTAAGTAACCATCTTGACTTGGATTCGGACAATGACGGAATCTATGATTTAATAGAGTCTGGAGCACTTGATGAATCAGGTGTAGCGGATGCCAATAATAATGGTATTATTGATGGGGCAACAGCCGGTTCAGGTTCCAACGGACTGTTCAACAATCTTGAAGATAACGATACCGATTATGCAATCTTATCGTATTCAATTTTGGATTCGGATACAGACGGCAATTATGATGCCTATAGCTTGGATGCTGATGGGGATGGCTGCAATGATGTTTTGGAAGCAGGTTTTACCGACAACAATACAGATGGATTACTAGGTCCTGCACCCGTAAGCATAGATGCCAACGGAAAAGTAACCAGCGGTTCTGATGGCTATACCATTCCAGATGACAATAACGGCAACACTACCTACGATTATAGGGAGGTGGGCACAACACCAAGCATAAGTTCACAACCTGTGGATGTAACCACCTGCCCTGGTTGTTCAACAAGTATGTCCGTTACCACAGATGCGGACCAAATTCAATGGCAAGTATTTAGCGGAGGGGCATGGAACGATTTGACCGATTCGGGTATTTACTCGGGAACCACTACAAACACATTGACTATTTCCCCAAGTCCGAGCGAAAACAACAACCAATACCGAGCAAAAGTATCCAATAATGACTATCTATGTGGGAACAGTATTTCCAATACAGCCGTATTGACACTCCAGGTAACTACAGTGGTCAGCAACCGGAGGATTACCTATAGGGTGAATAAAAATTAACCAGCCATCATCTAAATAAAAAAGCCACTTAAAAAGTGGCTTTCAATATTTTTGATAAGAATAAATCTTATTGCTTGTTCAACCAATCATTGACCGCTTCTGGTGCCATAACGGACTCTACAAAGGTGTATGCTCCTGTTTTTGGAGATTTTACCATTTTAATGGCCTTGGTCAATCGTTTTGAGGATGATTGAAGTGTTGCTACTGTTTTCTTTGCCATGGCTTATATTTTTTATCCGGCTTTTTGGTAAAAACCTATTACTTAATTTCTTTATGAACGGTCATACGCTTAAGGATAGGATTGTATTTTTTAATTTCCAACCTATCTGGCGTGTTCTTTTTATTCTTGGTGGTAATGTACCTAGAAGTACCGGGTTGACCAGATTCTTTATGCTCTGTGCACTCCAAAATTACCTGAATCCTATTTCCTTTCTTTGCCATTGTATTGTACTTAAACGCTTAGACTACTTACTTTTTGGAATTGATTTCCTTCAATACAGCAGAGATTCCTTTTTTGTTGATGATTTTCAATCCTCGGGTTGAAACGTTCAAAGTCACCCAACGATCCTCTTCAGGAACATAAAATCTCTTCTTGGAAATATTCGCATCGAACCTTCTCCTGGTCTTATTGATGGAAAAGGAAACGTTGTTTCCGAACATCACCTTTTTTCCTGTAACTTCACATACTTTAGACATCTCCCTAACTATTTGAGTGATTTTATTGAGGCTGCAAATTTATACCATTTTGGCGGGACGTACAAAATTCTTTTTCAGAATTTTAAAATTTCTTTCCAAAGCAGCTCAAATGCTTTGTTTACAGACTTCTCCACCACTCGCTCCCGAAGGTTCCCCATAGTGAATTGCCGTGCAAAAGTACCCTTTGGAGTGCTTATAGCAATAAAAACCGTACCCACATCAGCATTGGAATCCCCTTTAGTGGGCCCCGCATTGCCCGTGGTGGCTATAGCAAAGTCAGTATCCATGATACTTTTTACGTTTTGGGCCATAGCCATGGCCACTTCTTCACTGACCACGGAATGCTTTTGAATCAGTTCTTCAGGGACGTTCAACAACTTCACCTTCATATCAGTGGCATAACTGACCACACTTCCTTTAAAATACTTGGAAGCACCAGCTATAGAAGTAATATGCTCTGCTATTTTACCTCCGGTAAAGCTCTCTGCTGTGGCTAAAGTGAGGTGTTTTTGGGTAAGCAATTTGCCAATCTGGTATTCTATGGATTCATCCTCCTCCTCCCCAACAATAATATCACCAATGATTGGATACAGTTTTTTTACCTCATCAGTAATGGCGGTCATCAAAAAATCCCGATCGGTTCCTTTTGCGGAAAGCCGAAGTCGCACTCGGCCCAAATTGGGCAAATAGGCAAATTTTATAAAACTCGGGAGGTTGTTTTCCCAATCCTCAATTCGTTCAGCAATGGCACTTTCACCAAGTCCGTAAGTCATTATTGTTTTGTGAAGGATATAGGGCCGTTCATATTCCGCTACAATTTTGGGCAAAACTGAACGGGTCATCAGGTTTTTCATCTCATAGGGTACCCCAGGAAGGGAAACAAAAGCTGTATCTCCCTTTTTCATCCAAAGTCCCGGAGCTGTACCAAAAGTATTGTGCAACACAGTGGCCTTGGTGGGTACCAATGCCTGCTGCCGATTTAAATCTGAAATGGGCGTATTGACGTATTTTTTGAAAAGCTCCTCTATGTGATTGAGCACCTTTTCATCCTGAACCAATTCATCTTCAAAAAACTCACAAAGGGTATGTTTGGTAACATCGTCCTTTGTTGGTCCCAATCCACCAGTAATGATAACCACGGACGAACGCTTGCCTGCATCTTCCAGGGACTGTAAAATATGGTCCCTATCATCCTGTACCGAAGTGATTTGATACACGGAAACACCTATTTTGTTCAGTTCCTTGGCAATAAAAGCAGAGTTGGAATCCACTATCTGCCCAATGAGAATTTCATCCCCAATGGTGATAATCTCGGCCTGCATCTATAAATTGAAGTCTTTTTTCAGTTCGGCCACTACTTGGAGGACATCTTTTTTGAGCATAGGGAATTTCTCCTCTATCTCCTCAATACTTGACGTGTTTTTACCCATGGTCTCTATTTCAAGAGCCCTTGCCCGGGTCTGCTCCATACCCAAAATATCTACATTGGGTTTTATTTTATGTGCCAATTTGTACACATTTTCATAATCTCTTTCTGCAATGGCCTTTTCCAAGCCATCCAAGTCCATAGGAACTTCTTCCAGAAAGACCGAAACCACAGAGGTTACGAAATCCTCGTCACCTTCTGCCATTTCATTTATCTTATCGAGGCTGTAAATCATTATCTTACATTAATTTCAAATAGTTGCTCTCCTTCAAGCATACCCGAAAGGTAGTCATTTGGGCTTACTTTACCAACACCCGCAGGTGTTCCGGTAAAGAGTATATCTCCTTTTTTCAACATAAAATAAGTGGAAACATGGGCAATGAGTTCATCTATCTTCCACAACATCAAGGAAGTGTTTCCATCCTGAACCTTTTCACCATTTTTGAATAATGAAAAATTTATTTCATCTATATTTTCAAACTTGTCCTTCGGAATCCATTTACCAATGACTGCGGCTCCATCAAAACCTTTTGCTTTTTCCCAAGGAAGTCCTTTTGCCTTTAGTTTGGATTGAAGGTCCCTCGCTGTAAAATCGATGCCAAGTCCAATCTCATCATAATATTTGTGGGCAAATTGTTTGGCAATATGCTTTCCCACCTTTTTGATCTTCACCAAAACCTCAACTTCATAATGTACATCTTTTGAAAATTCGGGAATGTAAAAATCCTGCTCCTTGGGTAAAATGGCCGAATCGGGTTTAATGAAAACCACAGGTTCTTCTGGACGTTCATTCTTTAACTCATCAATATGGGCGGCATAGTTTCTGCCAATGCATATCAATTTCATGGGGTTCTAAATTGTTTTAGGATAACTTGTTGTTGAGCTTGTTCAGCTTGATTTGGGTAAGGACCTTTTTGGTGTACAGTGGAAAATCCGCATTCAAAATCCAGCCAAAATAGCCGGGTTCCGTCTCCATAATTTCATCCACCGTCTTTCCCTTGTGCTTTCCGAAGGCAAAAATAGGTTGGTCATTTTCATCTATCCCAATAAATCCTGCAAAATCCAACGATTGTTTTCTTGTGGTGAACTCGGAAAGCTTTTTGACGTTGTTCTCTAATTCTGGATATCTATCCAATTGGGCCAACAGCACTTCATAGGTAGCTAAAGTATCGGCCTCCGCGCTATGGGCATCTTCCAAACTCTTCTCACAGTAAAACTGATAAGCGGCTTCAAGAGTACGCTTTTCCATTTTATGGAAGATGGTCTGAACATCCACTGAAACCATATTCTTCATATCAAAATCCACATCAGCCCGTAGCATTTCCTCAACCAATAGGGGAATATCGAACCGATCCGAATTAAATCCGGCCAAATCACTGTCATTAATCATTTTATAGATTTCCTTGGACAGCTGCTTGAACGTAGGTTCGTTGGCCACTTTTTCATTGGATATGCCATGAATGGCTTCTGACTCAGGCGGAATGGGCATTTCTGGATTCACCAACCATGTCCGGCTTTCCTTGTTGCCATTGGGGTATACCTTTAGTATGGAAATCTCAACGATTCTATCTTTAACCACGTTGGTTCCCGTGGTCTCCAGATCAAAAAAACAGATTGGTTTTGTTAATTGTAACTGCATGTGGGGAGTTTAAACAATGAATTTGGGGTTCATTGGTCTAAATTAAGGATTGTAAAAAGAATATGGCTATTTTCTTTTAGATTTCCCGGTTTATGTCCCAAGCTTCCAAGTAATCGGCCACAGCTTTCACGAACATTCCACCCAAAGCACCGTTGACCACCCTGTGGTCATAACTATGGGAAAGGAACATTTTACTACGGATGCCAATATATTCCCCTTGGTCGGTTTCGATTACGGAAGGCATTTTTCGGATGGCTCCCAAGGCTAAGATACCCACTTGGGGCTGATTGATGATGGGCGTTCCAAAAACACTGCCAAAGGAACCTACATTGGTCACAGTATACGTACCATCTTTGACCTCATCAGGTTTTAATTGATTGTTTCTGGCTCTACCGGCCAAATCGTTCACTGTTTTTGCCATACCTACCAAATTCAATTGGTCTGCATTTTTTATGACCGGCACGATAAGGTTACCATCAGGAAGGGCAGCGGCCATTCCCAAATTGATGTGTTTCTTTTTAATCACCTGATCCCCATCCAATGAAATGTTCATCATGGGATATTTTTTCAGAGCCATGGCCACGGCTTCCATAAAAATTGGGGTAAAGGTGAGTTTTTCGCCTTCGCGGTCCTCAAAAGCCTTCTTCACTTTGTTTCGCCAATTCACCACATTGGTCACATCCACCTCCACAAAACTTTGGACGTGGGCCGATGTGGATATACTCTCTATCATGTGATGTGCGATGAGTTTCCCCATTCGGGTCAATGGAATCACTTCATCTTCTTTACCAACTTGAACAGGAGCCTCTTTGGATTTCTCTGCTGTTTCTTTTTGCATTACGACTTTGGGAGTTGCCACTGGCTCACCTTTAACAGGAGTTTCAGCGGGTTCAGCAGATTTGCTTCCGTTGGTGGAACGTTGTTCCAAAAAGGCCATAATATCGTTCTTGGTCACCCTGCCTTCCAAACCGGTACCCACAATGGCTTCCAATTCATCCATAGTGACCCCTTCTTCCTTGGCTATATTTTTGACCAAAGGTGAATAAAAACGTTCGGAGCTTGAAAAATCGTTCGCAGGTGGCGACACGGATTCCACTACCTGGGCCATTTGGCTTTCCAAGGCCATAGCGGGTTCTTCAACTTCCTCTTCGTCAACCAAACCGGTTCCGCTTGAAGTACTTTCAACATCACCTTCAACTTGGATAACGGCCACTACGTCACCTACCTGAATGATATCGTCAACATCAAATCGTTTTTCCAACAACACACCTTCCACCTCACTGGGCACCTCAGAATCTACTTTGTCCGTGGCTATCTCAAAAACAGCTTCATCCAACTCAATGGTATCGCCCACTTCCTTCAACCAACTGGTCAAAGTAGCTTCGGCGACACTTTCTCCCATTTGCGGTAATTTCAATTCGAATTTTGACATATTCTTAGTTAACGATGTAATATTGACTTCTATTTTGCAAAAATACTAAAGAAATCGACTTATTATTGTTTTATGCTCATTATTTAATTGGCTTTCATGGAACTTTCAAACGGCACACGGTTCAAAATACTTCGGCCCAAGGTAACCTCGTCTGCATATTCCAGCTCATCCCCAACCGAAATTCCACGTGCAATGGTTGAAGTGGTAATTTCCAATCCTTCCAATTGTCGATAGATATAAAAATTGGTGGTATCGCCCTCCATGGTAGAACTCAAGGCAAAAATGAGCTCTTTTACGGTTCCTTCCTTCACACGCTCCACCAACGAGGCAATATTCAAGTCCTTCGGCCCCACACCTTCCATGGGCGATATTTTACCGCCCAAAACATGGTACAGTCCGTTGTACTGCGAGGTATTCTCAATGGCCATAACATCCCGAATGTCCTCAACCACACAGACCAGACTTTCATCCCGTTTTGGGTTGGCACATATTTCACACACTTCTTTATCTGAAATATTATGGCAGCTTTTGCAAAAATTAATCTCGCTTTTTAGCGTCATCAGCGCATTGGACAGCAGTTGAGTTCTTTCTTCGGGCTGTTTCAGCAGGTGCAGTACCAAGCGCAATGCGGTGCGTTTGCCAATCCCCGGCAATTGCGACATTTCGTAAACGGCATTTTCCAAAAGCTTCGACGAAAACTCCATATCCTTAATTCTCCCACAAAATTACGATTTTACACGTACCAATTTACTTTCGTACTTTGCAAATCAAATTACATGTATGTCGGCGACGCAAATTCTCCTGCTCATTGGTGCTTATTTTTTGGTACTGATTCTTATCTCCTATGTTACGGGAAAAAACGATTCCAACATAGATTTTTTTAAAGCCGGGAAGCAATCGCCTTGGTATGTGGTTGCTTTTGGTATGGTGGGTGCCTCGCTTTCCGGGGTAACTTTCATTTCTGTACCGGGTTGGGTAGAGGATATCCAATTCAATTATATGCAAGTGGTCATTGGCTATCTTTTTGGCTATATGGTCGTGGCTTTTGTGTTACTGCCCTTGTATTATAGGCTGAATGTTACCTCTATATACGAATATCTTTTGGAACGTTTTGGCAGTACCAGTCACAAGACAGGGGCGTTTTTCTTCTTCCTTTCCAGGGTTTTGGGGGCTGCTTTTCGGTTGTATTTGGTGGCCATAGTATTGCAACAATTTGTTTTTGATGATTTAGGGGTGCGTTTTGAGTTTACCGTGGTCATATCCATTTTGTTGATTTGGATTTATACCAACCGTGGGGGCATCAAAACCATTGTTTGGACCGATACCTTGCAGACCCTCTTTATGATTGTAGCGGTAATCTTATCCATTGTGCTCATCAACCGAGAATTGGGCTGGAGCTTTGGGGAGTTTTTGTCCTCCGCTGAATTTCAGGATTACAATGCCTTTTTAAATACTGATAGTTTTTTGGACCGCAACTATTTTATAAAATCTTTTGTTGGGGGCATGTTCGTGACCATTTGCATGACGGGGCTTGATCAGGATATGATGCAAAAAAACCTAACCTGTAAATCATTGAAAGATGCCCAAAAGAATATGGTCTCCTTCAGCTTTGTACTGGTGGGGGTCACTTTTATGTTCATGTTATTAGGTGTGTTGTTGTTCATTTATGCCAAACGAAACGGAATTGGCATTCCTTTGATGGATGGCTCTCCCAAAACCGATTTACTGTTCCCTGAAATTGCATTGAACGGAGGCCTAGGACTTACTTTGGCCATTACATTTATGTTGGGGCTCATTGCCGCTGCATACAGCAGTGCGGATAGTGCCCTCACCTCACTGACCACTTCTTTTTGTGTGGACTTTTTGAATGTTGAAAAGAAAAGCGAGTCGGAACAAAAGAAAATCCGAAAACAAACCCACGTGGCCATGAGCCTGATGCTTATTGTGGTCATCATTGCCTTTAAATATATTCTGAGCAGCAACGTTATTGACAGCCTTTTAACGGTGGCCGGGTATACCTATGGCCCATTGTTGGGACTATTTGCCTTTGGTATTTTCACCAACTACAAAATTAGGGACCGTTATGTTTGGGTGGTTTCGGTACTTTCGGTAGTTATTATTGTACTTATTGCCAATATCCCGGCTTCCTACCTGGGTGGTTATGTCATGGGATACGAACTTTTGCCGTTAAACGGACTATTGACCTTCTTTGGGCTATGGTTGATTCGCAAGGGAAAGGTTGCATCCGAAACTAATACTGCCCTGTAGCCAATAGTACCAACGTACAGGCCACTTCCACTTCTATTCCAGCTTTTTTAAGGAGTTCGTAGAATTCCGGGTTTTCCGTGCCTGGGTTAAAAATTACCCTCTTGGGCTTCAGGTCGATGATTTTTTGGTAGTATTCTTTTTGATTTTTTGGATTTAGGTATAACGTTATGGTGTTAATATTTTGAAATTCAGCCAAGTTGTCTTTAATTTGTATTCCAGATGCAGTTCCCCCACTTACTCCGAACGCGATTGTTTCAATATCGTTTTCAACCAATCTACGAATTGCCAAATTACTGTATCTCCCCGGGTTTGAAGAAGCCCCAAAAACAAGTGTTGTTTTCATTTGTTAATTTATGTGTTAAACTGGTTCAAAGATTGTAACTATTTAAAAAAAAAGACGTCTAATATCTATATAATATTATTCATTGGTAAGACTGTATTTTTTATAGTTAATGGTTAGTGTTTAGTATAGCTTATCAATGTAAAACCCTGGCATCCAAGATGCCGGGGTTTCTTTTTTATGAACCATCCTTATTGGTTCGTTCCCCCCCCACAACCTTACCACACCCTTTGTAAATGTTAAAATTGGTTGGGCCTGTAACATTTCTTCTTAATGTACGTCTTGTAGGTATCATCATCAATCAAATCAAAAAACGGACAACTCATGAAGAAACTATTCTTAGTTGTTGCACTGGTTTTGTGCAGCATTCAATCAAATTATTCAAACAGTAACGATCCCGAAACCGCTTTGGGCACCATATCTGGGAAGGTTGTAGATAACACACTCCAACAACCCGTAGCATATGCTGCCATTGTCATTAAATCTGAAAATGGCACCAAAACCATTACCGGTGGAATTACGGAAGACGATGGAAGTTTTGAAATCAAAAAACTTCCTGATGGTGCTTTTATTCTTGAAGTTCAATTTATTGGTTACAAGACCTATTCACAGGAATTGGTAATTTCCAAAAACAACAGAAATCAAGATTTGGGAACCATCACCTTAGAAGAGGAAACCCGCGAACTGGACGAAGTGGAAGTGGTTGCCGAGCGCACCACCATTGAGCAACGTGTGGACCGAAAAGTAATAAACGTAGGCAAAGATCTCACCACCGCTGGGGCAACCGCATCCGATATTATGAACAACATTCCCTCGGTTAACGTGGACTCCCAAACTGGGGATATCACCCTTCGCGGAAATTCCAACGTACGGGTAATGGTAGATGGAAAACTTTCAAATGTGCCAGTAGCCCAATTGTTGCGCCAGATTCCATCAACCTCCATTAAATCCATTGAACTTATTACCAATCCTTCCGCTAAATATAATCCTGAAGGTATGAGTGGCATTATCAATATTGTGCTGCACAAAAATGCCAATATTGGCTTCAACGGGAACGTGAACCTTGGACTGACAAAGGGTGTCGAAGCCAAATTCAATAGCTCTATCGACCTAAATTACCGCAATGGAAAATTTAATTTTTATGGTAATTATGGCAATAACATAGGCAAATATGTGAATGATGGAACCATATTCCGAACAGATGAAAACTCATTGCAAGAGTTCGATTTTTTCAACAACAACAAATCGCACCTCTACAAATTGGGTGTGGATTTCTACCTAAATGACAAGAACACCATATCCTTTTTTACCAATCAAAATATTTTTGATGGAAGCGGTACTGGTGAAACCAAAGTCACCTACAATACCGATGCTTCCCGAAATGTGACCCAATTTTTTAGTGACATCTCCGACAACCGTAGCGAACAATACAATTTTGATTATAAACTGGACTTTAACAAAGAAGGACACAATATAGAGGTGGAGGTGGACCACAACCGATTTGATAGTGGCCAAGATGCCGATTTCAGGTCAGTTGGGGCAAGTCTTTACCCAAATTATATGGATTTTGTGGATACGGAACGCACCCAGACCATTGTCAATTTAGATTATGTGAACCCGTTGGACAGTATTTCTAAACTGGAAATTGGAATTGAATCCCGGAATTTTGAAACTGACGTGGATTATGCATCAACAGGGTTTTCCTTTAATTCCAATGGCAATTTGGTGCCAACGCCCAATACCAATTTTGTATATGGAATGGACATTTATTCTGGCTACGCCACCTTCAGTCAATCCTATAAAAAATGGTCCTATCAAATGGGAGTACGTATAGAGGATGTTGAAGTGACGGCAGACACCAATTCTGTCCGGTCTTTTACCGATAAGTATACTGAAGTCTATCCATCCGCCTTTGTAACGTATAATCCCAATGAAAAAAATCAATTTCAAGTAAGCTATAGTAGACGTGTGGACAGACCGGGGCTTGAGCAGGTAAATCCTATTCGTGAATTTGCCACACCTTTGATTTCTTCCTTCGGAAATCCAAATTTGGTGCCTCAGTTCACCAATTCCTATGAACTCAATTACACACGACGTATTAAAAACGGAAGCATCACTGCAGGTGTTTTTTACCGAAGCATTAAGGATGAGATCAACCGGGCCGTTTACATAGACCGATTGGATTTCAATAAGATTATATTAACGTA
The DNA here is from genome assembly GCA_050303195.1 of Allomuricauda sp. GTDB lineage: Bacteria > Bacteroidota > Bacteroidia > Flavobacteriales > Flavobacteriaceae > Flagellimonas. The sequence goes on from JBNLBG010000030.1 coordinate 14,104, forward strand.
CGACAACTTTGCAAAGACCTCTGCCTATGGATTTGAGCTCTCCAGTAATTACCGCCCCGCAAAATGGTGGAACATCAATGGTAGTTTTGACCTGTTCTCCCAAACCAACCGGGGTATAACCGAAAGTGTGCCGGGGAATGTGCCCAGCCCAACCGAAGATGACATTGTTGAGGAAAGCGTTCAAGTGGACAATACCGCATGGAACCTCCGTATGAACAACAGTTTTACCGTGACCAAGCAGTTAACCCTTCAGGCCTTTGGATTTTATCGCGGGAAAAACCGAACCATTCAGTTCAATGCAGAGCCTATGTACTTTGTAAATATGGGAGCACGCTACAGCTTTGCCGAAGGCAAAGGAACCATCAGTTTTAATTACAACGATATTTTTAACACCATGCGCTTTGCCTTCAAGGCCGACCAACCGTATGAACAACGTGGAGGGTTCAACTGGGAGAGCAATAATGTCTATGTGGGACTTTCGTATCGTTTTGGAAGTGGAAAGAATCGTGCCAAGCAACGTAAGCGAAGAGATGACCGAACCAAAGAGACCGGTGGAGGAATCTTATAACGAAAAATTGGTATTTCTTGCCGAAGTGTTGGTTGGTAAGTAGGCAAGGGTATCAACAAAAAGCCCCGACCTTTTAAAAGGTCGGGGCTTTATTATTTTGTTAAAGAGATTACCATCTTATAATGACACTTCCCCAAGTAAAACCACTACCAAAAGCAGCGAGTACCACCAAATCTCCTTCTTTGATTTTTCCCTGCTCCCATGCTTCGGTCAAAGCGATTGGGATAGAAGCGGCTGTGGTATTCCCGTAATTCATAATATTATTGAATACCTGATCATCGGACAAGCCAAATTTTTTCTGAATAAACTGTGAGATACGCAAATTGGCCTGGTGGGGAATCAACATATCGATGTCCTGTGGGCCCAAGTTGTTGGCCTGTAACCCTTCCATAATCACTTCGCTGAAACGGACTACTGCATTTTTAAATACAAACTGCCCGTTCATATACGGAAAATACGAAGTGTCATCTGGATCGGCATCAGCAATAATGTCATTCACCCATCTTTTCCCCATTCCCGGCGCAATCAGGGACAGTTCTTCGGCGTGTTCTCCTTCAGAATGCAAATGGGTGGATAAAATTCCTTTTGAAGTATCTTCCTCGCGGGTCAAAACAGCCGCTCCGGCTCCATCTCCAAAAATAACTGATACACCCCTGCCCCTTGTGGTCATATCCAATCCATGGGAGTGCAGTTCAGATCCAATGACAAGTACATTCTTGTACATGCCACTTTTAATGTACTGGTCTGCCACAGATATAGCATAAACAAAACCGGAACATTGGTTACGAACATCCAAAGCCCCTACCGTTTTAAGGCCTAGGTCACGTTGCACCAAAACACCCGGTCCAGGAAAATAGTAATCCGGACTTAAAGTGGCAAAGACAATAAAATCAATGTCATTTTTATCAATACCGGCACGTTCAATCGCCTTTTTGGCCGCCTTCACCCCCATGCTTGTAGTGGTATCGGTACCTTTCACCACATGGCGTCGCTCCTTTATCCCTGTACGCTCCTGAATCCATTCATCATTGGTGTCCATAAGCTTGGACAGGTCATCATTGGTGACCACATTTTCAGGAACATAAAATCCTAAACCCGATATTCTTGAATTGTACATTATGTTACGATTAAATACTAATTATTGAAAAAACTATCCGTTTTTGAAGGGAAAGTAAAAAATATATCCAAAGAACTGCCTATTTATTAACAAAATAAACTTCTTTGCCCTTTCCCCATCATGCCCATAAATACAAAAAGAAAATGCACTTTCGGGCGAAAGTGCATTTTCAACAACCTAACCAATAAATAAACAAACTTGTTATAGTTTACTATTTCATAGCAATTTTCCCTATAACATCTTAAAGATACGAATTTTGTTTATCATTTTATAAAAAAGAATAAACAAAACTATGTTAAAGTTTCTGTCACAACGTTAAAATCAAGAAGCCGTGCCAGTTTGTCAGCTTTGTAATTATGGTATTTTTTTTGTCGTGATGGAAATAAAAAAATTACATACACCATGGCAACAGGTAAAATCAATGTTTCAGTAGAGAATATTTTTCCCTTGATCAAGAAGTTTTTATACAGCGATCATGAGATATTTTTAAGGGAATTGATATCAAATGCTACAGATGCAACCTTAAAACTAAAGCACCTTACTTCCATTGGCGAGGCCAAAGTGGAATATGGCAACCCCATTATTGAGGTGAAAGTGGATAAGGACAAAAAGCGCATACATATTATAGACCAAGGAATTGGGATGACCGAGGAGGAAGTGAAAAAGTACATCAATGAGGTGGCCTTTTCCGGGGCAGAAGAATTCTTGGACAAATACAAAGACGCCGAGAAGGATGCCGGAATCATTGGGCATTTTGGTCTTGGATTCTATTCGGCTTTTATGGTAGCTGGCAAGGTAGAGATCATCACCAAAAGTTATAAGGATGAGCCCGCAGTGCACTGGACTTGTGACGGGTCGCCTGAATTCACCATTAAAGCCGCAAAGAAAAAAGATAGAGGTACCGAAATTATCCTTCATGTGGCGGATGATTCCACCGAATTCTTGGAAGATTCCAAAATCCGTGAACTGTTGAAAAAATACAACAAGTTCATGCCCATCCCCATAAAGTTTGGTACCCGCACGGAGACCCTTCCCAAACCTGAAGGGGCCAAAGAAGATGATCCGGCTCCAACCCAAGAGGTTGACGACATCATCAACAATCCCAACCCAGCTTGGACCAAGCAGCCCACCGATTTAGAGGACGACGATTACAAACAATTTTACAGGGAGTTGTATCCCATGCAGTTTGAGGAACCATTGTTCCACATCCATCTTAATGTGGACTATCCTTTTAACCTGACAGGTATTTTGTATTTCCCGAAATTGACCAACGACCTCAACATTCAAAAGGATCGCATTCAACTGTACCAAAACCAAGTATTTGTCACGGATAATGTAGAAGGTATTGTTCCCGAATTCCTGACCATGTTGCGTGGGGTCATTGATTCACCGGATATTCCCTTGAACGTTTCACGATCTTATCTTCAGGCTGATGGTGCCGTGAAGAAAATTTCATCCTACATCACCAGAAAGGTTGCCGATAAGTTGAGTACCCTCTTCAAAAATAATCGGGAAGATTTTGAGCAAAAGTGGAACGATATCAAAGTAGTGATTGAATACGGCATGCTTTCTGAGGAAAAATTCTTTGAAAAAGCTGAAAAATTTGCTCTTTACCCAACCGTGGACGGCAAGTATTATACTTTTGAGGAGTTGGAGGCCAAGATCAAAGACAACCAGACCGACAAAGATGACAAATTGGTAGTCTTGTACGCTTCAGACCAAGAATCGCAGCACAGTTATATTGAAGCCGCCAAAGCAAAGGGTTATGAGGTTTTGTTGATGGACTCGCCCATTGTACCGCACCTGCTTCAAAAATTAGAGACCTCTAAAGAGAAGTTGTCCTTTGTTCGGGTTGATGCCGACCACATCGACAACCTCATCAAAAAAGAGGATACTGCCATTTCCAAACTTTCCGATGAGGAAAAGGAAAAACTCAAAAGTGAAATTGAAGAAGTGGTGAAAGAAAAGGGCTATACCATCCAAATGGAGGCCATGGAAAGCAGTGCATCACCCTTTATCATTACAGAACCCGAGTTTATGCGTAGAATGAAGGAAATGCAACGTACCGGTGGCGGTGGCATGTTCGGGATGGGCAATATGCCAGATATGTACAACCTTATTGTAAACACAAATCATGAATTGGTAAGCGAGATTTTAAACACCAAAACCGCCAAAAAGCGGGAACGGTTGATCAATCAATCTTTGGATTTGGCACGTTTGTCAAAAGGCTTGCTAAAAGGAGAGGAACTTACCAAGTTCATTTCTCGAAGCTACGAGATGATCAAATAGGCCCTCCAGCAAAATTTGATACCAAAGGCAGGCCAATATGGCCTGCCTTTCTTATTTTTAGTTCATGGAAACCCCATGGCACGTATTTCTCATGGCCGGTCTGTATGTAGTTGCAGGAACGGCCCACTTTATTTTTCCAAAAGTGTATTTACGGATAATGCCGCGTTATCTCCCCAATCCCAAGCTTTTGGTACTCTTAAGCGGATTGGCTGAAATTGTTTTAGGGATCGGGCTATGTTTTGAAGAAACCAGAAACCTTAGCATCTATGCAATCATTTTAATGCTGATTGTTTTTCTACTGGTTCATTTTTATATGCTTTCGGGAGAAAAAGCTTCCGCCGGAATCCCCAAATGGATTTTAATTCTAAGAATTCCATTGCAATTTGGGTTAATGTACTGGGCGTATGGGTATTTACTACCCTAGCGTACCGTGATGATGCATATACCGCTTTAAAAAAGGAATTTGTACCATAAAAAAGAATCCGAATAGGACCACTGCATATAAAGTTACCTTTGAAGAAGTATATGTTTCAAACCAAGACCAAATATTTTCAAAATGAGGTGCTAGTTGTACCTTCTGGAACCAGCCTTCTCCACTGTCAACTCCGTAAAAAAGCAGCAGGTAAAATAATATTCCAAAAAACAAAGAACAAATAAAAACCAACACACCTCTGGATATCAGGGGACTTGGATCTAAAACAGATTTTACCGATTCTGCCTCGATTTTAGCCATAAGTTTTTGGGTGAAATCTTTGGACGGCACTTCCAATGGAGTCTCTTCCATGATTCTGTCCACAAAGGCTTCCAAATCTTTTTCTTGCTTCCTATTCATTATCCTGAAATATTTCTTTATTAAAACTGCTTTCCCACAATTTAGCCAATTTCTTTCTAGCTCGAAATAGTCTAACTTTTAACACATTGACCGGAATGTTCAGCGCCTTTTCAACTTCCACAAGACTTTTATCCTCAAAATAAAACAAAGTCAACAAGCCAGCATCTTCCGCGGGCAATTTTGCTAAACATTGGTTGACCAACTCTCTTCGTTCTTCCTGAATCATACCATCAAGTGCGTTGTCCAAATCCTGAAAGAAAATATCTTCCAATTCTCCTACTTCCTTTAAAACCCTATCTTTCTTGTTTGCACGTAGTTTATCCAAACATGAATTATAGGCTATTCTGTAAATCCAAGTTGACATCTTGGAATCTCCTTTAAAACGAGGTAAGGAATTAAACACTTTTAAAAAAGTATCTTGGGACACTTCCTCAGCCTCTTCCCTATTCCCAAGCATTCTAAAGGTCAACGTGAATACCAAATCTTTATGGGTATCCACCAATTCAGAAAACGCTCGAACATTGCCACACTGTATTTTTTTGATAAGATCTTTTTCTTTCTCGGTCAGCATCTCCCATAGGACGTCACAACACTTGAAATGGTTACACAAATTTTTATTTTTTTATAAAAAAATGTAACCTGTTTGAAAATACGCCGTCATAGCAAAAGAACCAATTAAATCGATAATCATTAAAAACGAACAGTTATGGGATCAGAAGTAATCATTTTACCAGTAATTTTTGGAGTCATCTTTGCCATTGCTTATCTCTATTTTTCAACCCGGAACAAAGAGCGCTTGGCTTTAATTGAAAAGGGAGCCGATGCCAGCATTTTTGTGCATGGAAAGGAAAGGGCAGTGCCCATTTGGAAAATCATCATCTTAAATCTTGCTCTGCTATTAATTGGAATTGGAATTGCCATTTTTGTAGCATCATTTATGGTCAATACCCTTGATGTTGAAGAGGAAGTTGCCTATCCAGGTTCTATTTTCTTAATAGCCGGTATTGGGCTATTGGTCGGCTTTACAATGACAAAGCGTTTGGAACATAAAAATTGATTCCCAAAAAATCATTGAAAAAACCACCGTCTAATCTGCGGTGGTTTTTTTATTTTTAGTTCATGAAAGTTATTTCCACCAACATAGGCCATCCGACCCCAATAGTTTGGAACGGCAAACAAACCACTACAGGTATTTACAAACACCCCGTTGCAGAACCATTGTTCTTGGAGACAGAGAGCGTAGCCAAAGATACCATTGCGGACCGAAAGGTGCACGGTGGAGTTTTTAAGGCTTGCTATCTTTTTTCCTCGGACCAGTATCCCTATTGGAAAGAAAAATTTCCCCATTTGGAATGGGATTGGGGCATGTTCGGAGAAAACCTGACCATCGAAGGCTTGGATGAGTCCAAACTCAAGATTGGAAACATCTACAGACTCGGAGGTGCATTGGTTCAAATTACCCAGCCCAGAGAACCATGTTACAAACTAGGAATACGATTTGGCACCCAGAATATTTTAAAGGACTTTATTGACCATGGCTTCCCTGGTACGTATGTCCGTATTTTGGAGGTGGGAAAAGTAAGTAAGGGTGATACGATGGAATTGGCGGAAGAAGCAAAAAGTACACTGACCACCCAAGAATTTTATCGATTGCTTTTTTCAAGAGAAAAAAACCCGGAGCATATTAAACTTGCCATGGCGAATACTGCCCTACCCATTGAAAAAAGAGAACGTCTTGAAAAATTTCTATAAAAAAAGGGCCCTAAAGAAGGGCCCCATGCACATAAAAATTAACTAAACAAACTATTTTACTGCCATAGTCTCTTTGTAAGTACCGAACTTATCAACTACTACTATGGTATATTCGTCTTCAAAAGCTCTTTCAAAGTTGAAAGCTTTTTCAACGATAAGTTTTCCGTCGATGGACTCATTGTAAACCAATCTATCTTGGCTATCATATACCTTTAAAAGAACAGTTCCTTGGGAAATGTTCAAAAGGTTCATCATCAACTTTTCTCCTTTTTTTACAAAAACTGGGTCAAGTTCAACTTTAACCAATTTTTTTTCAACTTCGCTCTTCGCTGGTCCGTTGGCAAACCCTACTGTTGATACTAGTAGGAATGCTCCTGCTACTAAATAATTTACTACTGACTTCATAACATTTCGTTTTTTTAAGATTACAGTACAAATGTATGGCGGAGTAGAAGCCTGTAATACCACCATCTTTTCCAGTTTATATGCAATTTTAACATGGTGGATATGTTAACTTTGTATTAAGGTTAATATACCATATATTTTAGTTAATTTTGTAGAGATGCCCTATTCAACATGGCAGTAACTTTACACTACCAAATTTAAAATGGCAAAAATGATTCAAAAACCTGCTTTTGAGGCAATTGCACCTAGTTTTGGTCACTCGTTTACCTACCAAAAATTCAATGAAAACAACGAGAACAAGAACAATGGCTGGCATTACCACCCCGAATTGGAGCTGGTCTATATTAACGGAGGGTCCGGAAAACGGCAAATAGGCAGTCACGTTTCCTATTTCAGGAACGGAGACCTTATCCTTATCGGCTCAAACCTGCCCCATTGTGGCTTTACCGATAAATTAACAGGAAACAAAAGCGAGACCCTTGTTCAGATGAAAGCTGATTTTCTGGGAAGTGATTTCTTTAACATCCCAGAAATGAAGAACATTCAAAAGCTGTTTGAAGTTGCCAAGGGCGGAATTGCGTTTTCAGGCATGACCAAAGTAAAGGTTGGGGAAAAAATGGAAATATTGGAGTACCAAACCGATTTTCAACGGCTCCTGTCCATCCTTAATATATTGAACATATTGGCCACTTCAGATGAAATTAAAGTATTGAACGGGGAAGGCTTTTCCATAGAAACCGAAGTTAAGGACAACGACCGTATCAATATTGTCTTTAATCATGTAAAGACCAACTTTAAGGAAGATATCAGTTTGGATGAAATTGCAGATATGGTGAGCATGACGGTACCCTCTTTTTGTAGGTACTTCAAAAAAATCACCAACAAGACCTTTACGCAGTTTGTAAATGAATATCGTTTAGTGCATGCTTCCAAGCTTTTGGCGGAGCAGCCCATGAGCATCACACAAGTTTGTTATGAAAGTGGCTTCAATAACTTTTCGCATTTCAACAAATCGTTTAAAGCGTTCACAGGTCAAAACCCGTCAGAATACAGGAACCAACTAAAATCCGTATTGCAATAATTTTGTGTGACTACGAGGTTTAGGCGAAGAGGTCATTCAATACCTGGGCCAAGCGCAATCCTCCTCTTTGAAGTTGTTGAAACAGGATATCATTATAATTATAGGTATATGCATATCCCAGTTTTTCGCCAACCTTAACGGAATCATACAATTCAGCACAAATTTTATGGGATTCATCCACCCAATCATAAATGGTGCCTTCCTGTATTTTTTTACGCTCTTTTCGCGAAACTTGGTCCAGTTCATTAGCCAATTCCGTGTAGGTCATTCCATAGGAAACAATTAAATTCTTGTCCCATACCCGGTGCAAGTTACTGCCTTCACCAAACCATTGTACTTGGATATCGTTCCCGCCTTTGTCCTCTGCCCTACTGGCATGCATGGGTTGATGCAGGTCGCCAATAAGATGCACCAACATTTTTAGGTAAAAAACCCGGTCCTCTCTGCTTCTATTTTTATCCTTGATTACTTGTTTGCACTCCTCAATGGCCGTGACGATGTCCCCATATTTACTCTTCTCGGAATCCTCATAACGCATCCCCAAGGGATAATTTACATAATGCCATGCCGAATATTTGGAATACTTCCGATTCGCCTTTATTTCATCGGCATAGGTAGAGACAAAAGCAAGACTATGCCCTTCCAACAAATCATTCAAAACACGTTTGGCCTTGCCAGTCAAATGGTTTTGTGCAATATGCCCCGTGACACGATGTCCGGTTTTACCCCAAAAGTTACCAAAGGCAAGCATAGGGGCAAATACAAAAAGGAGGATGATTTTTTTCATGATTGATGAATGCTTCAAAAGAGGCGCACAAGATATAAAATCAATTAACAACATTTACAAACCTCATTTACTATCCCTTTTAAAATACAATGGTCTACCGCAAACTTTGGGATTTTTTTAACGAAGCTAACGCTTAAATTTGTTACACCAACTATACATCAATTAATGTTATATAGCCGTTTTGTACTTGCTACACTACTATTTCCACTCCTGTTTTTTGCACAAACCAGTCCAAAACAATTCACTGTAAAATATACAGAGGAGCCCCTGATGATAGATGGGGTTCTTGATGATCCTGTTTGGAAAATTGCAGAAAGCGCCCACGGGTTTCAGCAATATTTCCCATCGGATTCTGTGCCCGCCCAGCAGCAGACCGATATTAAAATGTTGTACAATGCCACTACGCTTTTTATTGGTATTACATTGAACACAGAGGGTGATAATTATGTGATTCCTTCTTTGGAAAGGGATTACAGAGCTGGAGGCAATGATAATATAAGTCTGGTGTTCGACACCTTCAACGATGGTACCAATGCATTTCTTTTTGGGATGAACCCTTATGGGGTTAGACGGGAAGCCTTAATTTCCAATGGAGGTTCTGGGCAAAGAGGATTCACCACCTCATGGGATGTAAAGTGGCAGGGCGAGGCCAAACTCCATGATGGATATTATATATGTGAAATTGCCATCCCCCTAACCTCTTTTAAATTTAAACAAGGAGAAACCAAGTGGCGGTTCAACAGCTATCGGTTCGATATGCAGACCAACGAGCAAAGTACATGGGTAGAAATTCCCCAAAACCAACTAATCTTCAGTTTGGCGTTTATGGGCGATATGATCTTTGAAAAACCCTTGGGAAAATCCAGAACGCCAATGGCCATTATTCCCTATGCCAATGCAATTGTTGGTAAGGATTATGAGAACAACAAAGACATGAGCAAATTGAATTTTGGGGGCGATGCCAAAATATCCATAGGCAATGGCATGAACTTGGACGTTACCCTCAATCCTGATTTCTCAAATGTAGAGGTGGATAATTTTGTGACCAACCTTAGCCGTTTTGAAGTATCCCTACCAGAAAGACGACAATTTTTCATAGATAACAGCGACCTCTTTGGCTCATTTGGAAATAGTAGAGATGCCAATCCATTTTTTTCAAGAAGAATTGGGATTGCCGAAAATTTAGACGGTGAGACTATAGAAAATGGAATTGTTGGTGGAATACGGCTCAGTGGAAAAATCAATGAAAACTGGCGATTGGGCCTATTGAACATTCAAACCGAGGAGGATGAGGAAAACCATATCCCCGGGAACAACAACACCGTATTTGCACTTCAAAAGAAACTATTTTCCCGCTCCAATCTCAGCTTGCTCTTTGTGAACCGTCAGACTTTTAAGGATTATGATTTTTTGGAAGAGGCGGAACGGTATAATCGTGTTATAGGGTTGGATTACAATCTTGCTTCAGCGGATAATACCTGGACAGGTAAGTTTTATTACCACAAAGCTTTTGCTCATGACATCGGGGACAGAGATGGTTCTGGAGGGGTTGACCTTCGATACAATTCCAGATATTTGAATTTTGGCCTCCGGGGCAACTTTGTGGGAGAAGATTTCCGATCAGACCTCGGGTACATCCGAAGGGATGACATTGTGGCCGCAAGACCTTATGTTGAATTCAACTTTTGGCCCAGAAAAGGCAAATTGAATTTCCATGGCTTTCGTTTTAGCCCAAATGCCATCTGGAAACCCACAATGGATTACAAGAATACAGACTATACCTTTTTCACTAGTTGGCAAGCGCAATTTAAAAGTCAAGAAGAATTGGCCGTACGGGTTTTCAACAGATTTACCTATTTAACGGATTCCTTTGACCCCACAGGTACAGATGATGGCGTTGAACTTCCTGCAGACCAAGGCTACTACTACACCAGTTATGAAGTGGAGTTTCAGAGTGATAGACGAAAGGTGTTTTCCTATTCTTTGGAGCCCGGCTACGGTGATTTCTATAATGGTACGCGTTTTTCCTTTGAAGGTGATATGAGTTTACGGTTGCAGCCTACTGTATTTCTTTCATTGGGAATGAACTACAACAGTATTCAACTTCCAGAACCTTATGAAAGTGCAGACCTGTGGCTGGTGAGTCCACGAATAAACATCACCTTCAACAAGTCCGTTTTTTGGTCTACGTTGATCCAATACAGCAATCAGCTCGATAATTTAGGGTTCAATTCCCGTTTGCAATGGCGTTTTGCCCCCCTTTCTGACCTGTTTTTGGTGTACAACGACAATTACTTTGTCAACACCATAATGCCAAGGAGCAGATCCATCAACCTAAAACTTACATACTGGTTGAACATTTAGGCCTAGGCGGCTACACTTTTTGATTTTCCTATATTTGAGGATATCAGGAATTAGATTCTATGGACCAACTACCTTTTACGGATGACACGGTCATCTTTGGATTGCTTTGCCTCTGTCTGGGCTTTGTTTTTTATACCTCATCAATCAAAACCGGCTTTTGGAAAAAATTTTATGGCATAGTACCCACCGTGCTTATGTGCTATTTATTGCCCGCAATTTTGGCCAGTCTGGGCATTGTGGATGAGTCAGTATCGCAAACCTATTTTGTGGCCAGTAGATATCTTCTACCTGCCGCATTGATTTTAATGACCCTGAGCATAGACCTTAAAGCCATCATGAATTTGGGCTCCAAGGCATTGATCATGTTTTTAACCGGTACCGCGGGTATTATCATTGGAGGGCCATTGGCCATTTTGATTGTCTCCATTTTTTCCCCTAAAACTGTTGGGGGTAGCGGTTTTGATGAAATTTGGCGAGGCTTGGCCACCATTGCAGGAAGTTGGATCGGTGGTGGGGCCAACCAAGCCGCCATGTTGGAAGTCTTTAAATACAACCAAGAAAATTATGGTGGAATGGTATTGATCGATATTGTTGTGGCCAATCTTTGGATGGCTATCCTTTTGTTGGGTATCGGAAAGACCAAAAAGATTGATACTTGGCTTAAAGCGGATACCTCATCTATTGAAGAACTTAAACAAAAAGTATCGACCTATACAGAAAAGATTGCTCGCGTCACCTCATTGCCCGATTTGATGATGATGCTATTTTATGCCTTTGCCGGGGTAGGCATTGCCCACTTTTTGGGCCATCATTTCGCTGGCTTTTTGGAGGCTAATTTTGAGGTAATCCGAAATAAACAAAAAATACTTTCTTCTTTAGGCTCTCAATTTCTTTGGATGGTCGTCTTTGCCACGGCCATTGGAATAGGTTTATCTTTTACCAAAGCCAAAAATTATGAAGGAGCGGGAGCTAGTAAAATTGGAGGCATGTTCATTTATATTTTGGTGGCCACCATAGGGATGAAAATGGATTTGGGTAAAGTTTTGGAAAACCCAGGCCTCATTGCCATTGGATTGGTATGGATTAGCATCCATGCAGGACTTTTAATTCTGGTGGCCAAACTCATTAAAGCGCCCTACTTTTTCCTTGCCGTTGGCAGTCAGGCCAATGTGGGAGGTGCTGCTTCGGCACCGGTAGTGGCGGCGGAGTTCCATCCTTCCTTGACCTCTGTGGGTATTCTTTTGGCCGTTTTTGGTTATGTGATGGGCACTGCAGGAGCTTATATTTGTGCTTTATTGATGGAAGTGGCCTCCAAAGTTTAAAAAGTTCAGAAGTTTATTGATATTTGCCGAGCAAAATTTTTATGATGACGAGAATCCTTACCGTAGCACTTTTGGCCTTGGCCATTGTTTCCTGTGAAAAGAACACGGAGAACACCATGATTGTTTCCGGAAATATCAAAGGCCTGAAAAAAGGCACCCTTTTTCTGCAACAGTTCAACGATTCAACCTTGGTGGTATTGGATTCCCTTAAAATTGAAGGCGATGGCAACTTCGCTTTTTCAGAAGAAATTGAAGACCCCGATGTGTTTTACCTCTATCTGGAAAAAGAGGATAAAAACGATGTGAATGATAGAATCATGTTCTTTGGGGAGCCTGGGGAAATTGTCATCAATACGTCTTGGAACACTTTTGATAAAAATCCGGAAATATTGGGCTCGGTATCCCACGAAAAGCTTTCTGAATTTACCGAAATGTTATCCCAATTCAACCTAAAGGATTTGCGTTTGATGCAGGTAGCTGCACAACCTGAATATCAAGAAAATCAAAAGGCATTGGATTCCCTTCAAAGATTAGCAGACCAAAACCTATTGAATCGATACCGATATGTGCTCAATTTTGGCTTGAACAATGGAGATTCGTATGCCACTCCCTATATCATGATGACGGAAGCCAGAGAGGCAAACCCTAAATATTTGGATTCTGTGTACAATGGTCTTTCTCCTGAAGTGGCGTCATCCAAATACGGAAAAGCATTTTCAGCGTTTTTGAAGGAACAGGATTAACTAACTGGCAAGATTGTTCAGTTCTTCCACAAGTTCTGTGGCCTTTTCTTCCAGTTGGGACCGTATTTCCTTGAAATGAGCTTTGGTATCCCCTACCTCTTTCTGATGGATTTTGCCCATAAGCTCATCGAACACGGCAATGGCCTTGTCAATGATTACGGTTCCTTCTTCAGACTCCTTATTGCCAGAACCGGCTTCCCAGATATAAACCGCTTCTATGATGTCTCCCAGCACAAAATTGACATCCTTTTTTAAATCACGAATACTTGGCATTGTTGGTGTTTTTTCAAATGTACTACTAAATGGTAACTTCTAAAAGTTTGGTTCCATCTGTATTGATCTCCACAGTGCTACTACAGGCAGCAACCAAAACAGTTTCTCCCCGTTTTATGGAGGCGCTGCCCCAATCATTGGTAATGGTTGCCTCTCCCCCAACACACATATAAATGGTAAAGGAATCCCGATCGGATACATCTTGCTGCATTGTTCTATCCAAATCCAAAAAATTGGTCTTAAAATACGGGCACTTCACCATGGTATTCACCGAATCCTTATCATGGAGATAATTTACCTTAAAATCATTTTTTTGTTCATAGTCGATGGCATCAACGGCCAAGCCGGTATGCAATTCCCTAAGATTGCCATTTTTGTCCTTCCGGTTAAAGTCGTAGACCCGATAAGTAATATCTGAAGTTTGTTGAATCTCGGCCAACATGACTCCTGCACCAATGGCATGGATTTTTCCGGTGTTGATAAAGAATGTATCTCCTTCAGCAACTTCTTCGTAGTTCATTAAATCCAGCAAGGTACCCTCTTCCAAACTCTGGATATATTCGCCTTTTTCAACACTCTTGTTGAAGCCAACAATGAGTTTTGCACCAGGGTCTGCATCCATTATGTACCACATCTCTGTTTTTCCAAAGGAATTATGTCTTTCCCGTGCCAGATCATCATTGGGATGTAATTGGATGGAAAGATCTTGCTTGGCATCTATAAACTTAATGAGGATGGGAAATTCAGTCCCAAAACGATCCACTACAGTTTTTCCCAACAATTCCTCTCCATGCTCTGCCAACAATTCTTTGAGGGATGTACCTGCCAATGCTCCATTGGACACTTCTGAAATATCACCCTCTACACCGGAAAGTTCCCAACTTTCCCCTGTGATTTCACTTTCTATGGGTTTGTTGAGCACGTCTTTAAGTTTTGTTCCTCCCCAAAGACGTTCTTTTAGGATTGGTTTGAATTTTAACGGGTATAGGTCCATTTTATCCTGAGTAAGTTACAAAATTTCGGGGGGTTTCATACAGCACAACTTCCAAATCCTTAGTCATGTCTATATGAGGTCGCAGTTTGTTCCAGATGACCACGGCTATATTTTCTGCCGTCGGGTTCAGGTTTTTAAATTCAGGGACATCTGCATTAAGGTTTTTATGGTCCAAGGCTTCTTCAACGTGCTCCTTGATCAAGTCCTTGAGCACCTTTAAATTCATCACAAAACCCGTTTCTTGATCAATCTCCCCGGTCACGCTTACAATAAGATCATAATTATGGCCGTGGTACCGTGGATTGTTGCACTTTCCAAAAACAGCTTTGTTCTTCTCATCATCCCAATCGGGCCTGTACAACCTATGCGCTGCATTAAAGGTGGCCTTTCTACTCACTTTTACTTTCATTACGCTGGGATGTTTTGCATGAGATGATCGTAGAAACGGTCAAAAATAATCTTGAACCAAGCGGTATACTGATCAGGGTTTTTGGAAATGTCCGTTTTAATGTCTTCGGGATGCATCCATTTCCAATCTGCTACTTCATCCGGATTAATATTAGGCGTTTTATTGAAGGTCCCGATCATGACATGATCGTACTCGTGCTCGGTGAGGCCATTATCAAAAAGGGCCTTATAGATGAATGAAAACAGCTCTGTAAGTTCTGTACTGAAGCCCATTTCTTCCATAAGACGACGTTTCCCGGCCTCAATATTGGACTCTCCTTCCCTTTGATGGCTACAACAGGTATTGGTCCACAACAAAGGGGAATGGTATTTATCTTTGGCACGCTGCTGAAGCATGGTCTCTCCCCTATCATTCATTATAAAAACAGAAAAAGCCCGATGCAGCAATGCTTTTTCGTGGGCTTCCATTTTGGGCATTAGGCCAATAGGCTCATCAGCCTCATTTACCAATATCACATTTTCCTCTTCCATGAGGTAAAAATATGACCTTTGGCGGAATTTATCGGAAGTAAGACTTTTAAATTGTCCTTAAAAGAAGCGCGGCGATTTAAGATTGCCCACGTTTCTGATGAAATCGTATCGAAGAATGATTTCAAAAGAACCATCATTGAAGGTGGCTGCCCCTAATTCCGTTATTTCACGGTCATACGCAAGACCAATCATAAACTGGTCAGAGATCATAAAGCCCAACAATCCACTGAAAGCAGCATCCCATCGGTAGGCAATGCCTCCTATAAACCGTTCATTCAACATAAAGTTCGCTGAAAGGTCAACCTGCAACGGAGCACCTTGCACCACCTTGGTCAAGAGGGTGGGTTTAAATTTTAAGAAGGGATTCAAATCCCAAACATAACCCGTAATGGCATACAAGTTTATCTGTTCCTTGGCCGTGGACACGGAAGATTCATCAAAATGAGTGGTTTCCAATATTCTGGGTGCGGATAAACCGGCATAGAATCTTTCGTTATGATAGTACACCCCGGCACCAATATTGGGCGAGAATTTATTTTGAATATCTTGTTGTGATTGTAATTGTGGGTCTATCTCAAATTCGTCCAGTTCAGAATATCGAATATCGAGCATGTGGGCACTGGCTTTTAAACCAAAACTCAATCGACCTTCCCAAGAGGTTTGTATGGTATAGGAAAAGTCCACATCAAAATACGTCTCCGAGGTTGGACCTATCTTATCGTTCACCACAGAAATCCCCAGTCCGACCCCTCGGTATCCCATTGGGGTGTGAATATTAAGGGTTTGTGTCTCGGGAGCGCCATCCAATCCCAACCATTGGTTGCGGTATAGGGCGGCAATGCTCAAATGGCCACGGGAACCGGCATATGCGGGGTTAACACTTACCGTATTGTACATGTATTGCGTGTACTGTGCATCTTGTTGTGCGTAAACTGCTCCCATTATCCCCAGCAGTAACACGGTAAGTTGCCCCTTAATTCTATTTTTTTTAAAAGCCTTTTTCTCCACAGCGATCATTTCTTTATCGGTTTATATATAGATACCCTGAAAGCTGTTTCATGTTTCCAGTATCATCTTGATAATCAATTATATAGAAATAAGTACCTACAGGAAGCTTATTATCTTGATCCACGGTCACCCTTCCTTGGGATGTACCATCAAAGACATTCCCAACTGTATTATAAGCTCTGGTCTGATAGACCATAACGCCCCATCGGTTATAAATTTTGACTGTGTTGTTTGGATAATTTTCAAGTCCGTTGATCGCCAACACATCATGTACACCATCTCCATTGGGTGTGATTACATTGATGACATCTACCGTTTCCACCGTGGTTTCCCCGAGGTCCGGATCAAGATAGTTGGGGATTCCATTTTCATTGGAATCATCATTGGCATAGTTTCCATCTTGATCCAAATCTTCATCAATGGTTTCAATACCATCATCGTCATCATCGGAATCCCTAAAATCTGGAATACCATCGGAATCGGTATCAAGCATATCAGTACTTGGATCATCGATTTTATCATTGACATCAATATCAATTACGGTTTCTGCTTCATACCCATCATCCAGTCCGTCATTATCCTTATCTGAACCTATAAGCGTTACATCGGCAATTCCATCTTGGTCAAGGTCATGGCCTTCTATGGCATCGGGCACGTTGTCATCATCGCTATCGGCATCTACATAATCTGGAATACCATCATTGTCAGAATCCAGAGGAATCAAACCAACATTACCATCATTCTCATAAGCATCATCCAAACCGTTACCATTGGCATCAACCAAGCTTGGAACTATGTAGCCAAGGGCGGGTTGTGCTTCAATATTATCTGGAATGCCATCATCATCGCTATCAATGTCCAGATAGTCTGGAAAACCATCCCCGTCCGTATCCGTAGGATTGGTGGATGGGTCATTATCATTATCGACATTGAGGTCTTCAAAGCTGTCTACAATACCATCGTCATCACTATCCAGATCAATACCAAGCGAATTGACAATTACGGTTATCGTGGCCGTATCGCAATTTCCATTGGTATCACACACGGTATAGTCGAAAGTATCTGTTCCAATAAAGTCTCCATTGGGTACATAGGTAATGTTATCATCAGAAGGATCGTTGACGGTGCCATTATCATTTAACACAATGGATCCATTGGATGGATTTGTAGCTGAAATAGAACCAGAATTGGGTATATCATTATCGTTGCCCCTCCACAGAACAACACTATCCGTGTTAATATCTGTTGAAACTGAGTCGTCGTTAGTGTCCACTATTGGCAAGACATCCACAGTTACGGTTGCTGTACTACAATCCCCAAAAGAATTACAGATGGTATAGTCAAAAGAATCACTTCCATTATAATCTGGGTTTGGCGTGTAAGTAACGATATCATCCGATGGGTCATTGGCTGTACCATTATCATTGATGTCAACCGAGCCGTTGGATGGGTCTGTAGTTGTTAAGGTGCCTGAAGTTGGCAAATCTGAATCATTATCGAAAATTGGAACCACAATGGATTCATCTTCATTCACGGCGATTAAATCATCCACCAAATTAGCGGACTGACTCATACAAACCACCGTAAATCTTGGAAGTTCTTTGGTGTTTCCGGCTTTCGTAATCGTGGCCGTGTAACGCATTACTGTTTGATTGCTAACCACCATTGGTTGAGTTTGATCTCCAGGTAATGCGGGATTCCAACTCACGGTTGCACCAGACGGCACACTTGCTGAAATATCCAGTGTCACTTCATTATCGGGAGCGGTACAGTCCGTT
>JBNLBG010000031.1:0-31437 GCA_050303195.1 Allomuricauda sp.
AACAAGGAGTTTGCGGTTAGCTTTCCAAGGCCCGATCAAATAATAACCACTTCATTAAGTGCCTCACCCCGAAACGATACCATTTCCAAATCGCAGGGGATACTGGAAGCTCTACCATTGGCCAAAGCCATTACCATGGATGCACCATTGGTGAAGAATGCCTATTTGTATTTGGAATGTGAGTTGTTCGAAATTATTGATGGTTTTGGTGAAAACAGCATTATCACGGGCAGCATAAAAAAGGCCTATGTACACCAAAAATATATACGGTTATCGGATAAAGACGAGCAACGGCAGATAAATGAGAATCCACTATTGGCCTATATTGCTACAGGGCGTTTTGCCAAGATTCACGAAACCTACAATTTCCCTTTCCCAAAAGATTTTAAAAGATGATACCAAAGACCAAAAATATTGCCGAAGACCTATTAAAATACCTCAAAAGGGATAAAGAGGAAATGCAGGCTTTTTTGGAAGAATTGGTAAAATTGGAATCCCCCTCAAGAAACCTGGAGTCACAACATCAAATCCTAACATTTATCGGAAAACATTTAAAAAAATTAGGCTTTTACACCCTACATGTTCCAGGACATAAAACAGGGGGGTATCTGTATGCAAGACCAAACAGGAGAGATAAAAATAAAGCACTGCAATTGCTTATAGGTCATTGTGATACCGTTTGGGAACTGGATACGCTGGAAAAAATGCCCTTTCAAAAAGACAAGACCACAATGAGTGGTCCTGGTGTTTATGATATGAAAGCTGGATTGTCCCAAATGATCTTCGCCTTGAAAGCCATAAAGAAACTGGATCAGTCGTTACCGCTTACCCCTGTTATTTTGATTAATTCAGATGAGGAAATTGGGAGTAAGGAATCCAAAGCTGCCATAGAACGACTGGCCAAGGTCTGTGACCGTGCCTATATCATGGAACCACCTTTAGGGTTGAAGGGAAAATTGAAGACCGCTAGGAAAGGCCTGGGTCGTTTTACGATAACTGTCAAAGGAAAGGCTGCCCATGCCGGATTGGACCCTCAAAAAGGAGCAAATGCCATAGTCGAGTTATCCAATCAGGTGCAAAAGTTGTATGCCATGAACGATTTTGACCGTGGTATTACCGTAAATGTTGGGATGATCCAGGGAGGAATTTCACCGAATGTAGTTGCTCCGGAAAGTAAAGCCATAGTGGATGTGCGTGTATTGAACAAAGAAGATGGCAAATACATTACTAATCAGATTCTTTCACTAAAGCCCACTATTCCAAGTGTTGCATTGCACATTGAGGGTGGAATTGGGAGACCACCAATGGAATATACAAAAGGCAATCGAGTGCTATGGAAGTTGGCCAAATCCAAAGGAGTGCTCTTAGGCTTGGAATTGGAAGAAGCAACTGCAGGTGGTGGGTCTGATGGAAATACAACCAGCATGTATACTGCTACCTTGGACGGGTTGGGAACAACTGGAGATGGGGCCCATGCCCAACATGAATATATTTTGTTGAACGAATTTCCTGTTAGAACGGCATTATTGGCTCTGTTACTATTGGCGAAAGCAGGAGATAATTAAACTTTATATCATGGACCATAAATATATATATGCATCATTGACCCGAATTTCTGATTTGGCCGACAAAGGATTCACCATAAAAGAATTACCCAAGGAAAAATGGGAGACGGGGGACTATGTAATTTGCGAAATATTGAATGAGGGAGGGGAGAGCTTAATGATGGAACTTCCCAATGGAAGAATGCGTGGTGTAGTAGCCGGAGAGTTCATTGTAGGAGCCCTTGGGGAACGCTTTGCCACCTTGGAGGCCACTGGAAGCTGGAAAAGGGTAACAGATGACCTCAAGATGACTGTGTTAACGGGCGCAGGTCTTATGGGAAAGCTGACATCCAAATCTATGTTCATTCCCAAGATGATACAGGTTGTTTATAAAGGACATGCCTTCAGGAATGAAGAAAAACTGACTATGGACCATTTTGTAAAACCCACCCCAAAGGTTCCCTTTAAAACACCCGTAATCCTTTTTGTGGGAACGTCCATGTCCGCGGGCAAAACAACGTCGGCACGTATTGTGACCAATATCTTCAAGCAGGCAGGATATAAAGTGGTAGGGGCAAAGCTTACTGGAGCTGGACGATATAAAGATATATTGGCCTTTAAGGACGTAGGGGCTGATATGGTGATGGACTTTGTGGATGTAGGACTCCCATCATCCATTTGCCCAAAAGAAGTATATCAGGATAAATTGCAACAGATGCTCAGCAAAATTGCCCTTCAGGATGCCGATGTTGCCGTTATAGAAATTGGAGCATCTCCCTTGGAACCTTATAATGGTGATATTGCCATAAATGCCCTCAGGGAACACATCAAGTGTACTATTTTAAGCGCATCTGACCCATATGCAGTTTACGGTTTAATGGAAGCTTTTGAAATTGTGCCCGATATCGTTACTGGAATTGCCTCCAACACTTTGGCAGGAGTGCAAATGGTGAAAAAGTTATGCGGGGTCAAAGCATTAAATCTGATAGATTCCACAACCACCAAAGCATTGAAGAAAATATTATCGGACAAAACGGGATTGCCACTCAAAACAATATGAAACTTACTGCCAACGCACAACAATTGCTCAAGGCAAGGTATTTTTTAAAAAATGCCGAAGGAAGGGTTGTGGAAAATCCGGAGCAATTGTTCAGGCGGGTGGCCAAACATGTGGCGAGTGCCGAGGTACAACAGAAGGACGAATGGGAAGACAAGTTTTATGCGGTAATGGCCAATCTTCGATTTCTGCCCAATTCTCCTACTTTAATGAATGCAGGATTGCCCAAAGGGCAATTGAGTGCGTGCTTTGTTTTGCCCGTTGAGGATAGCCTGGCCAGTATCTTTACGACATTGAAGGATACTGCCATGATTCACCAGAGTGGAGGCGGGACAGGGTATAATTTTTCCAAGCTTCGTCCTCAAGGGGATAGGGTTAGCTCATCTGGAGGAGTTTCCTCAGGCCCTATGGCGTTCATTAAGATTTATGATACTGCAACGGAACATGTGAGACAGGGAGGAAAACGGAGAGGGGCCAATATGGGAATCTTAAATGTGGACCATCCAGACATGGAGGAGTTCATTATGGCAAAATCCCAAGGAAATGAACTTCATAATTTTAATTTATCGGTTGGAATTACCGATGATTTTATGAAAGCGGTACAGACAAATGGCGATTGGTCATTGATCAACCCGAGGACCAAAAAGGTTGCCAAAACCATCAAGGCAAAAACAGTATGGAATTTGATTGTTTCACAAGCGTGGAAAACCGGTGATCCTGGACTTATCTTTCTGGATACCATCAACAAATATAACCCCACTCCAAAAGAGGGGAGAATTCAGAGTACAAATCCATGTGGAGAGGTTCCCTTGTTTGAATATGAAAGCTGCAATCTGGGGTCTCTTAATCTATCCAAAATGCTAAAATCCAATGAGGGGGTATGGATGGTTGATTGGAATGTTTTGCAAGAGACCATTAAAGTAGCCATCCGCATTTTGGACAATGTAATTTCTGTAAATCATTATTTGCTCCCCCAAGTGGAAACGGAAACTAAAAGGAACAGGAAGATAGGTCTGGGGGTTATGGGTTGGGCAGAAATGTTGGCCATGTTGCATATACCCTACGCTTCCGATGAGGCAATTGCACTGGGTGAAAAAATCATGCAGTTTATACAATCAAAAAGTTACCAAACTTCACACCAACTTGCCAAGAAGAGAGGTGTTTTTCCCAATTGGGAGGAAAGCACCCATTATCCTGATAACCCCATGAGAAATGCCACCTGTAACAGCATTGCTCCTACGGGAAGCATTTCGGTTATTGCCGATACTTCATATTCCATTGAGCCCTTATATGCGCTGGCCTACAAACGTGTGGGAATCTTGGAGGACCAGACCCAATTGGAGATCAACCCAGTTTTTATATCAAAAATGAAGACATTTGGACTTTGGAACGAAGAAGTGAAAGATGAAGTGCTCAGAACGGGAACCATCCAGCATTTGGAGAACGTACCAAAAGAGATGAAAAGAGTATTTGAGACCAGTTTGGAGATTCCATGGAAATTTCATTTGTTGCACCAGAGGGCATTTCAGAAGTATACGGACAATGCCGTCTCAAAAACGGTCAATTTAAGCAAGGATACCGATGGGAAAACCATCGCTAAAATCTATAAAACGGCTTGGGAATATGGACTTAAGGGCATTACCATCTATAGAGATGGTAGCAAGGCCAATCAGGTATTGCAGGCTTGCCATCTGAACAGGAGTTCCAATTGTTGAGGAATTCTGAAATGCGTTTCCACTACATCATAAAAAGAAAATGGGAGCAATAAAAAAGAGTTATGTTTCATTTCTGATACCCTTGGCGGGTATGGGGCTGTTCGTTCTGTTTTACGTAATAGCTTCCTTACAATATCCTGGGGGATCCCATGCCAATCCCAATGCCGTCGGGTTCAGTTTCTGGAACAATTATTTATGCGATCTTTTGGATGTCCATACCGTTGGTGGAGTGCTGAACCCGGGAAGACATTATTCCAGGATTGCATTGTTTGTACTCTGTTCAAGCCTTATGTTATTGTGGTTTTTTCTGCCCAAACTATTTAAAAGGAAAAAAGGATACCCTACTTTGGTCAGGACTTCGGGGCTCGCTTCTTTGATCGTTATGCTATTCATGACCGCAGGAAACCATGATATGGTAGTTCGGGTTGCTGGAATTCTCGGTGTAATTGCACTTGTTTTGCTCATGGATGGACTGCTGAGATCTGGATATCATAAGCTATTCGGCCTTGGTATTTTATGTTTATTCGTTTTTTTGGTGAATTATTATATCTACGAAACAGGAACCCATATCAAAACACTTCCGGTCATTCAAAAATTCACATTTCTCCTTTTTATCGCATGGTTTGTCCTACTGGATGTTGCCACTTATAGGCAAACCAAATCCAAATAGATGAGTCACCCATCAAGTTCTTTTTTAAGGATGTTCCGGAGCGTGCCGATTAGGTTTTTATGATTAGGACTCATCCAAATATCCACTGTATTTCTGTACTCCTTCATTCATCATTTTCAATACTGCTTGACTGGTCACAGTAGCACCAGAAATTCCATCGATCATGGTGTCTCCTTCAGCATGCGTTTTACCACTTTGGTCAAGGCCAAAAGTATTTCCCTTCCAATTTATCCTGGCTCCAATGAATTGATCTTCAAAGGAGGATAGTGTAATTCCATCTGCACTATATTCATCTGATTCTGCTGTATGGTCAAACTCTACTTTTAGGAGTTCGGAAGTAGTTCTGTCCACCAATAACTTTCCCCAAATTTTCCCTCCAAAACCCCTTTCAGAAACCATGAGCATACTGTTTTGTGTGTCCTTGAATTCAAAAATGGGCAATGCAGTAGACTTGTTGGAATCCATGGCTGTTTTAAAAAGGGATAAGGCCTCACTCATGTTTATTTCTGTTACAACCCCAGTTGAGTCTATAGCTTTAAAGTTCATGACAGAGTTCACATCGGTTGAATCTGTCAAGGTTATATCAGAAAATTGAGCAATCTCTTTGATTGCCTTCGGCAATTGATAAGTGGAGGTAGGGGCGGGTTCTTGGCCCAACTGCTCAGCTTTTTGACTATCTGTTTTTTGTTTGCAGCTTCCCAAAAAGATGGCTAAAATTATAAGGGTAAGTTTTAGTTTCATGGCATATAGGTGTATAAAATCTAATACGGATGATGTTTACCATTCCAATATCCTAAGATATGTGAGAAGGAACTGCCTTAAAATGATACTTATCAGATAAATCCACTTTTCCAGAATGATGAAAGTCATTTCCCATGAGAGGATTGTACAATACATTGTATCAATATAGTTAAGTAACCCAAGCGCATTTCCGTAAAAGAAATTGTTATGAAAAAAATAGTTGTTGTGTTAACCGCATGGTTGTTGGCTTCGTGTTCCAGCACCCGATTTGTGGATAGTTGGAAAAATAAAGAAATTACGTCCTTCAACCCTGAAAAGCTTTTGGTGGTGGGAATGACCAGTAATTTGACCGCCAGAAAGATCTTTGAAGATGAGCTGCGTGGAGCATTGGTTCAAAATGGCATCAATGCTTATGCAAGCAATGGAATCATTGATCAAGAATTTACCAATGCCCAAAGAAGTATGGAGGAAATAGAGGGAATGGCCCAAAAGTTGGTTGATGAAGGATTTGATGCTATTGCCATATCAGCCGTAAAAGGTGAGGATAGTGTGGAGGATTACCGCTCCGGTTATTATGACGTAGGGTATAGAAGATATCATTTTGGTCGTTATTGGTACACCTATCAAGGAATTTATTACACCCCGGAATATTATTCCCATTATAAAATTTACCATGTTGAGACTGCCATTTACAATTTGGTTGGGGGTGAGGATCGATCTTTGGTTTGGGTAGGCTCGTTTGATATTGTAGACCCCCAGAATATTACATCAACAGTCAATGATTATGTGGCCAGAATAATTGCGCAAATGAAAAGGGACGATGTAATTAGTGACTAAATTGATTTACCAACCCTTTTTCTAGGGTAGAGCAGCAGCCAGAGCAATTTCCACCATAGCCCTAAACGAAGTTTCCCGTTCATGGGCGGAAAGACGTTCCCCGGAAACCAAGGAGTCCGAGATGGTCAAAATAGTAAGTGCCCGCACATTATATTTAGCGGCGATGGTGTATAAACCGGCAGTTTCCATTTCAACGCATATAATACCATACTGGGCCCATAGCTTGTATTCTTCGGGGTCGTCCACATAAAACTCATCAGAGGAAAGCACATTGCCCGCTTTTATGGGAATATTGTGCGCTTGGGCATAGTTCACCGCCTTCTGGAACAACTCAAAATTAGCAGTGGGGGAATAGTCGGAATTAATGAATCTTGAATTGTTTATTCCCGAAGTAGTGGAGGCTGCCATGGCCAGGATCACATCGTTCAATTTTACATCTTCTTGATAGGATCCTGCCGACCCCACACGAATGATGTTCTGTACGCCATAATCCTTGATAAGCTCATGAAAATAGATCATGGATGAGGGCATGCCCATACCACTTCCCTGAACGGAGATTCTTTTTCCTTGGTACGTTCCGGTATAGCCCAACATACCACGAATTTTGTTATAGCAGAAGGGATTTTCCAAAAAAGTTTCCGCGATCCACTTGGCCCGTAACGGGTCTCCAGGCATTAACACGGTTTCGGCAATCTCTCCTTTTTTGGCTTCAATATGAATGCTCATGGGCATGGTTTATTTCAACAGCGATGGACCAGATGAAGTTCCTATCCGGGCAACACCAAGTTCAATATATTTCAATGCGGTCTCTTTGTCTTTTATTCCTCCTGAGGCTTTAATTTTTGCTTTGTCACCAGCAATCCTTTTCATTAATACTACATCTTCAAAAGTAGCACCGCCATTTCCAAACCCTGTGGAGGTCTTTACAAAATCGGCCCCAGCCTCAATGACCAAAGCACAGGCTTTTTCTTTTTCGGGTGTGGTAAGATAGCAGGTTTCAATAATTACTTTTAAAATGGTATCTCCAATAGCTTGTTTTACGGATTTGATGTCATTGCGCACCCCATCATAATTCTTGGATTTCAACCATCCCAAATTGATGACCATGTCTATTTCGTCCGCGCCATTTTCTACACAATCCTGTGCTTCAAATGCCTTGGCTTTGGTGGAAGAGGCACCCAAGGGAAAACCAACCACAGCTGCAACTTTTACTTTGGAGCTTATCAGTTCTTTTTTTGCCAGAGAAACATGGCATCCATTTACACAAACGGCGTAAAATCCGTGAATTTTTGCTTCCTCACATAATTTTTCAATATCTGTTGGTAGGGCTGTGGGCTTTAGATTGGTGTGGTCAATAAAATCTGGTAAAAACATATTAATGGTTAAAGAGCTGTTTTAATTTAAAGATAATCAACCGCTCCGACTTATTTTGTCCAGCAAAGGAACTGGCAATGCTCTTTGCAGTTTCTATGATCAAAGCTTTTAACTTTGGCGTGAACTTTTCTGGATGGTCTTTGTAAAACTCACAGAATTCTTCATAATATTCATCTCCATCTTTTTCCTCACCATCCAACCAATCAAAAACAATCTCTATTTGATAAGCAGCGTCGGTATGGAACTCGTCCTCAAAATCGTCCAGGTCCAACCAATGTTGTCGAACATACTTTCGTAACCTTTTTACTTCCACAGGCCTAACGTTTTTGTCCGCAATGGCCACAGCATAAAAGAGCATACCGAGATTTTGATAGAACTCGTTTCCTATTTTTTCTGAGTTGAGCATGACAAAAGGTTTTATTTTTCATTTAAAGGTAATGGCAATCCCTTTTGTTTTTTATGATAATGATCATTGTCTTGCCTCAGGGCATTTGATCTAGTTGTTCCTGCGTTGCACAGTTCTGTTGCTACGCCCTCTATTGGTATTGTTCTCTTGGTGATAACGTTGAATGTCATCGTCATAATAATTTCGAATACGTTCATATCGCGAACGGCTCAAATTATAGGATTGATACCGGGATGGTAATACACTTCGCCTTACCCATACACCGCCATCCAAATAAATATAGGTTCTTGTGGATAGGTCATAATAAATACTGATTTCTGGAAAGAACACATACCGCACCGCTTCAATCCTGTTCGGATAAAACCAAGGTGGGGGAGGGTCTGCCAATCTATGTGAGACAATTACAGGACCACAGGCCTGAAATCCCAATAGTGCAAGGAGGAGAACTGGGTAAAAAATGAACTTTTTCATCGTAAATAATTTAGTACAACAAGGTAATGGAATGGGTGGTTTCAAGTAAATGATCTATGTCATTACACAGCATACTGCTTAGCGATAGTTTTGATAAGAAAACGTAACCTAAAATAATTTGTCATGTTAAAGGATCATCCAAAAAAGTACCATGAAATTATTGGATTAATGGAGCAATTGGGAAGTAAGATTCCCGATACCATGGGAGCTTTTGAACAACTCCATATATCAGGTACTGCAGATGGGGTACTCAACAAAAAGACCAAGGAACTGATTGCTTTGGGCATTGCCATTACGGTGAGATGCGATGGATGCATTGCCTTCCATGTGCATGATGCACTGAAATCCGGTGCAACCCCCAATGAGATAGAGGAGACTATTGGTGTGGCTGTTCTTATGGGAGGTGGCCCCGCTGTGGTCTATGGTTGGGAGACTTTGGAGGCCCTTCAACAATTCGCTGCACTTTCTGATTAGAGATCCAGTTTTTTGATTTCCCAGTTGTTGTCTTTTTTGACGGCTATCAATTTGTCATTGAGCATTTTGGACCTAATAGGAGGCATTTTATAACGCCTCTTGGTCATTTGAATGTTGTAGCGCCTGTTCAAAAATTCAAGGATGTTGCCGTCAACATCCATGAGAACCTCGTGAAATTTATATTCATAGATGTCAAGATTGAACTCATTTTTACCCCTAAGAACTTTTTCAAAAATGATACCTGTTGTCATTCCGTTTTCAAAGGGACGTACATTTAAGAATTGATGCTCGATGACCAATTTTCCATTGGTGTCGATAAATCCGAATACAGGAATCTCATCCACCATTTTTTGAACAATACAACGACCATTGGAGAATTTGGGATAGTGAACCGACCTAACATCATCATAGGTTTCAGTAGCATCACTGTTCCAATAGAGGTCATCCCTGAAATTGATGACTATTTGACCTATATCATCTATAAAAGCCCACTCATTTCCTTTTTTTACAGCGGCAAGCCCTTCATTGAAAGGGGCAACAAAATCCAACTCGGTTGGAAGTTGGGCATACATACCGATGGAGATAAAAGCTGTTAATATAGCAATTAGTGTTTTCATGACTCAAAATTTTAAACCTTTATAAAGATCGTCTCCAGAGATTAGTTTTGAAATGACCTAAGTCATGGAAAAAGTTGTGTGTAGCTTCTACATTTGGTATCAAATCCCAAAAGAAACAATCATGGCTTCGGGAGTCAACACATTGGATTCCACTTTTTCCTTTCATTGGAAAAGTCAAGCCGTGTTAGCGGCAGATATTACCATCATGAAGAAGATATTGGTGCCAGTCGATTTTTCCAAACATTCGGCCTATGCCTTGGAGGTTGCCTCGTATATTGCCAAGGAACACGGAGCGGGAATCATTATTTTACACATGTTGGGATTGTCAGAATCTGTCTTGGCCAAATCTGAAGCGGAAGAACTGAAAGAAGCAAAATATTATATGAACTTGGCCAAGAAAAAAATAAAAGATTTTACAAAGAAAGCATATCTCAAAAACGTTCCCGTTGAGGCCATCATCCAGAATTACAAAATATTCAGTGAAGTGGACCATGTGGCCCAAGAACATCATTGTGACCTCATTGTAATGGGGTCTCATGGAACCAGTGGCCTTAGCAGACTTTTTGTTGGCTCTAATACAGAAAAGGTGATTCGCACCTCAAAGGTACCCGTGTTGGTGATTAAAAAGCCTCATAAGGATTTTAACATCAAAAAAATAGCTTTTGCCTGCGATCTGAAACTGGAGAACATTCCTGCATATACCAAAGCTGCTGCATTTGCAGAGTTGTTTTCGGCCAAATTGGAAGCCTTTTATGTGAATACTTTGGGGGCCAATTATATGGGCTATTCAGAAATCGAGAAAAAAATTGAAAAGTTTACCAAAGAACTGGGTCAAGATGTACCCATACGAATTTATAATCACCATAGTGTTGAAAAAGGCATTTTCAATTTTTGTTCAGAACAGCAGGTAGACTTATTAATCATTCCAACCCATGGCAGAAGGGGAATTGCCCATTTCTTCGCTGGAAGCACTGCTGAAAATGTTTCCAACCATGCCAATTTGCCCGTACTTACCTTAAAACTTTGATCAAGTCCTGAACAATAGCTCAATTCTCCCCAATAGTATAAGCTCGGATTTATTACTGCCGGCAAAAGCTGAGGTTATGGCCCTGGCGGTGGACATAATGAGTTGTTTTATTGGATTAGGGAACAAGATTTTGTACTCGGTATAGAATGCCTCAAACTCCTCGAAGATTTCTTCACTATCTTTTCCGTATTCCAAAAACCAATCAAAAACAGTCTCTATCTGAAAAGCGGCATCTATACCATATTCATCCTCAATATCGTCCACTTCTAACCAGTGATTGCGCACTACTTCCTTCAATCGATCTATTTCTTTCACATGGATACTATGGTCTGCCATGGCCACGGCATAGAAAAGCTTCCCCAGGTTTTGGTAAAATTCGTTTCCCAGTTTCTTTTTTGAATCCATCATCTCGATGTTTTTAAGGATTTGAATAAAAATAAATATGAAAATCGCTTTCTCCCATGACCTAAATCAGTTTTTTTTAACTTTAGTCTGTGAAACTTTTGGAGAAAAGCGAAGTACTCAGAATCTTAACGGAAGTAATTTCGGAAGGGATTCTTATTGTTAACGATCAACAGCTTATTGCGGCCAGTAATGCAGTGGCCAACAGGATGTTCGGTTACCCAGAAGGGGACCTCAAAGGGAAACCCTTGGAAGTTTTGATTCCAAAAAAATTAAGGGGCCGACACGAGGGCGATGCAGGGACATTCATTCAAAAAGGACGGAGAAGAAAAATGGGGCAAGGCTTAGACCTTGTTGGTCTTCAGAAAGATGGTGGGGAGTTTCCGCTTGAAATCAGCCTTAATCCTTTTACCCTACAAGAAAGGAGATATGTAATAGCCATTATTGTGGACATTACAGAGCGAAAAAAATCAGAGCATGCCATAGATCACTGGTTTCGGGTTTTTAATGAGTCGCTTAACGAGATTTATATTTTTAATGCAGAATCCCTTGTGTTCATCAATGTAAACCGCGGTGCCCAACTTAATTTGGGGTATGCCATCGACGAATTGAACGAGATGTCCGTACTCGATATCAAAACCGACCTTTCTGAGAAGAGCTTTAAAAGATTGACTGCTCCATTGGTCAATAAAACTAAGGAAAAGATTGATTTTGAGACCATACACAGGAGAAAGGATGGCTCTACATACCCCGTGGAAGTGCATCTACAATTGTCTTCCATTGGAAAAAAGGAAGTATTTCTTGCCATTGTATTAGATATAACTGAACGAAAAAACTATACCCAGCACCTAGAAAACACGGTAGAGGAACGAACCCTACAACTTAGGGAGGCTCTAAAAGCAGAGAAACAGTTGAATGAACTTAAAACAAAGTTTCTCTCCTTGGTATCCCATGAGTTCAAGACCCCTTTGACCAGTATATTGACCTCGACTTCGTTGCTGTCTAAATACAAAGAGACCGATCAGCAGGAAAAACGGGACAAGCACATCAATACAATAAGAGAAAAGGTGAAGTATTTGGACGGTATTCTTACTGATTTTTTGTCGATAGAGCGGTTGGACACGGGTAAGGTAAAGTACAATATCACCACTTTTCCTTTGAGCAAGCTCATTAATGAGGTGGTCTATAATTCCAACACGCTTTTAAAAGAAGGGCAACGAATCCAATACCCCAAGGATATTGATGGCATTACCGTATCTTTTGATGAAAAGATCATGGCTTTGGCGCTATCCAATTTGTTGTACAATGCCATAAAATATTCCCAGGAAGATACCCGTATAGAAGTTCGGGTAACAGAAAAGGATGAAATCCTTCAAATAGATATCATTGACCAAGGGCTCGGAATTCCCAAAGAAGACCAACCGTTTATTTTTGAGCGCTATTTTAGAGCAAGTAACGTGCTTACCGATCAAGGTACGGGAATTGGGCTTAATATTGTAAAGCAGCACATGTTAAACCTTGGAGCTGACATTAGTTTTAAAAGTAAATCGGGTGTTGGCTCAACATTTACATTGACCATACCACGAAAAAACAGTGAAGATGAAAAAAATCCTACTGGTTGAGGATGACACCTCACTTCGTGAAAATATAATGGAACTGTTAGATCTCTCCGGATTCCAAGTATTTTCAACCCCCAATGGCAAAATGGCCATCGATATCGCCAAAAAGGAGGCCCCAGACATTGTTCTGTGCGATATTATGATGCCCGAAGTGGATGGTTACGAGGTGCTCGCACAATTTTCTTCGTGTGAAAGTACCAAGCACATCCCCTTTATTTTTGTTTCAGCCAAAACCGAGCGCCAAGATGTGAGAAAAGGTATGGATTTGGGTGCCGATGATTATTTGACCAAACCTTTTGAGGAGGAAGAACTCTTAAACGCTATCCACTCGCGTCTAGAGAAAGCCAAACAGCTTGAAAGTGTTTTTTTGTATCGAAACGAACGCAACAAACAGCACGATATACGTTCACTGAACGAGCTAAAGAATTTTTTTGATGACCACGGACAGTCGTTCTCCTTTAAAAAAGATGAGACCATCTATACCATGGGAGATCATTCCAATATGGTATACCTAATTTCAAAAGGGGTGGTAAAATGTTGCGGATTGGATGAGGAGGGCAAGGAACTCATAACCTCGGTGTATTCAGAAGACGATTTTTTGGGATTTACCTCATTAACAGAAAACCTTCCGTATCGCGAATATGCCATAGCCATAGAGAATGTAGAGCTTTCAGGAATCTCCAAGACCCATGTAAAATCCATACTCGAGGAAAACCAAAGTGTTTCTTTGGAATTGCTCAATGTTATGGCCGAAGATTTGGTGCATATTAAAAAGCAATTATTGCAAATGGCCTATAGTTCGGTACGGAAAAAAACGGCCCAGACCCTGTTGTTGTATTCCCAAGCAATGAACAAAGGGAAGGATACCCCCTTAAAAATTTCCAGAAGCGATTTGGCAGGTGTAGCAGGTATAGCTACGGAAAGCCTGATCAGAACCTTGTCCGATTTTAAGAATGAAGGACTTATTGCCATTGAAAATCGTGATATTAGGGTCCTGGACAGCGAGGCCCTCAAACAAGTCCACTAGACGTAAATGACATTTATCATTCCATGAAAAATATGGAATGATAAAATTGCAATGTCATTTAGTGGAATATGAAAAACATTTTAGTTCCCACGGATTTTTCAGAAAATTCTAAGAATGCTTTGCGATACGCCCAAGTGTTGTTCAGTTCCTTAGAATGCAATTTCTATGTGCTTTATGTTGGGACACTTTTGGATACACAAACGGATTCTTTCAGGGCTTCAAGTAAAATGAGCAAGGTCATACACACCGAAAACACCAAAGAAAAGTTGGTGGATTTGGTAGATGAATGTAAAAGGCACAGCACGGATGCAAACCATTATTTCTATGCCCTACACGAGTATGGATTTTTTATCCAGAGCATTAAAAGGAATTTGGAGGAGCATCATATCGATTTAATTGTAATGGGCACCAACGGCGCTTCAGGAATTAAGGGAAAAGTAGTGGGCAGCAATGCGGGGGATGTCATCACAAAAGTTCAGTGCAATACTCTGGTAATACCTGAAGAGGTTGTTTTTTCCATGCCCAGGGAGATAGCTTTCCCTACGGATTTCAATATTTTCTATACGCATGGCATTTTAAGTTCCATGGCCGAAATGCTGCAATTGGACAAGGGCAAATGCAGGGTAATGAATGTTACCAAGGATGGTGATTTTCTCAGTACGGAACAAAAAATGAACCGGGAATACCTGTTTGATTATTTGGAAGAGACATGTCCAAAAAGATACAGTTTTCATACCATCACCAATAAAAACGTAAAATCTGCGATTCAATGTTTTGTAGAGAGTAGGGATATTGAAATGATCATAATGGTGGCCAAAAACCTGAATTTTATTCAACAAATCTTGTTTGATTCCATTGTGGAAAAAATCAGTTTTCATACCAAAATCCCATTCTACGTAATCCACGAATAAGAGTCATCCGCTGTTTTGTATTGACCAAAATCATTTTTTACCGTTTTAAGCACCGCTATCTTTGGAAAAAGAGGTGCCATGAGAACGATACTTATCCCCACAGATTTTTCTAAGAATGCGTTACATGCGCTGCAGTACGCACAGGAACTCTACAAATGCGAGCGAACTTGCTTTTTTATTCTGCACACCTACATGGATGATGTGTACGGGGCCTACAAAACCGCTTCTGCTGAGAATATGGAAGCTCAAAAAGAAGCAAAGAAAAGGGAATCGGAAAAAAAGTTGGACAATTTGGTACAGTCTGTTATGGGGAACCCCCCAAACCCATTGCACAATTTTGAGATGGTTGCTTCTTTTGATAGCCTTGTGGACGGCATCAATGATTTTGTGAACGAAATGAACATTGACTTGGTTATTATGGGAACAAAAGGAGATACCAGTGACCATAAAACCACCTTTGGCAGTTACACCATTGAGGTGTTCAAGTATGTAAAGTGCCCTGTTTTGGCCATTCCAGAGGATTTTGAGTATAAGCAGCCCAAAGCTATTCTTTTCCCCACGGATTATCTGTTGCCCTATAAGCGCAGGGAGTTAAAACTCTTGGGTGATTTAGCAGGTAAGTTCAAATCGGAAGTCCATTGCCTGTATTTTACGGATTTTGATGAACTGAGTCCGAGGCAGGAAGACAACAAGCAATTTCTTCAAGAATCTATTTCAAAGGCTTACCTATCCTTTGAGACCACCTCGGTAAAAAACAAGGCTGATGCCATTATGGAATATATAGAAAAAAAGGAGGTGGGCATGTTGGTCATGGTGAACTCAAGACACTCTTTTTTTGAGGACATGCTCTACCGTTCCACTGTTGATTTGCTTGGACTCAAAGTGAAAATTCCATTTTTGGTCATGCAAAATCTCAATCGATGAACATTTAAAAACTACAAAGATGAAAAAGATACTGTTGCCTACCGATTTTTCCAAGAACGCTTGGAATGCCATTGATTATGCGCTCAACTTTTTCAAAAATGAAAAGTGTACGTTTTATCTGTTAAATGCCTACACACCATCCTTTTACAGGGTGGATTATATGTTTGGTGGGCCAGCACAAAGTGCCATACCAGACATTGGTGTTGATCTTTCCCTTGAAGGATTGGAATATGCCATGGAGCGTATCAAAAAAGAATATAAAAATCCCAACCATAAATTTAAAGCCTTGTCCGCCTTCAATACATTAACAGATGAAATACGAGAAGTCTGTAAGGATAAAAAAATAGATATGGTGGTCATGGGAACCCAAGGAGCTTCTGGGGCCAAAGAGTTTTTCTTGGGCTCCAACACCGTTCATGTCATTAGGAAAGCCACGGTTCCCATCTTGGCGGTTCCTACAAAATATACTTTCAAGGAAATAAAAAAAGTTCTTTTACCTACAGGGTATTGGTCTAAGTACAGGTCGAATGAGATAGAGCCTTTGATTGATCGTGTTAAGACATTTGGAGCTACTTTACATGTTGTGCATGTGTTGGAAGAGCACGATTTGACCAAGGTACAGATGGAAAATAAAAAACATTTGGAGCAATTACTTGAAGGTGTCCCAACGGTCTTTCAGGATATTGCCGATGAATACATGCCCAATGGCCTACATACCTATGTTGAAAAGAACGCTATTGGTCTCATTGCCATGATGAACCGAAAACATTCTTTTTTGGAGCGACTTGTGCTCAAACAAAATGTAGATGCTGTGGGGTATCATAGTGCAGTGCCCTTTTTGGTATTGCCGGACACAGCTGAAATATCAAAAATTGGAAATGATGAAAAATATACTCTTGCCCACTGATTTTTCCAAAGATGCATGGAATGCCATTTTCATGGCTGTTAAACTTTATGCCGATTCGGAATGCAAATTTTATGTATTGCATACCTATGAACCAAAAAAAGAAAACATTGCAGGGTTTAAGAGCAGTACAAGGGCAGGAGTGGTATACCAATCCCTCTCGGAAGCCTCAGAAGGGCAACTTGGGGAGGTGATGGACTATTTGGAGAAGAACCACAAGAACCCAAAGCATAGTTTTGAAAAGCTGTCCATGGCCGGAGGGCTGGTGGAAACTATTCAGGACCTCATTCCAAAGTACGATATCGATACCATTGTTATGGGAACCAAAGGTTCAACCGGTGCCAAGGAAATTTTTATGGGCAGTAATGCCGTCCGAGTTTTAAAGAGCATTAAAAACTGTACTATTGTTGTGGTTCCTGAATTGTATAATTTTCAAAAACTGGAATCGCTGGTATTCCCAACGGAGTATACCCACTTTTTTCCAAAAAATGTCCTCCGTCCTTTATTACAATTGGTTAAACTGTGGAATTCCAAGGTGAAAGTGCTCCACGTGGCACAAACCTTCAGTCTATTGGATAGACAAAAAGCAAATAAGATAATCTTGAAAAAAAGGTTTGAAGATTATCCGACCTCATTTCACAAAGTGGTCATAAAGACCACAGTGGCCGAGGCCATACGGCAATTTGCGGAAGAGGAGAGGGCCGACTTGATTGTGTTGACCAATTATTCCCATGATTTTTTTGATAGATTGACACAGGAACCTGTGGTAAAAAATGTAACTTTTAGAACAGAAATCCCTTTGATGGTACTACCAGATTTTCAGGGATAGCACAGAAACAATAAAGAGATGAAACGAATTGTATTGCCCACCGATTTTTCCAAAAATGCATGGAATGCCATTTTATACGCGCTCTCCATCTTTAAGGGTGTGGAGTGTGAGTTCTTTATTGTGAACGCCTACCAAGTGGGATCTTCCGGTTTAGCGACCAAAATGGGCAGGGCCAATGAAACCCGTTTGTTCCGATTGATGAAGGAACAATCTGAACGGGAACTCAAAAGGGTTTTGGAAAAAGTTAATGAAACTACTAACAATCCCAAGCACCGTTTTACTACGCTGTCCATAGTGGATAATCTGGTCAATGCTGTTGGGAAGACAGTCTACAATAAAGAAATCGATTACATTGTCATGGGAACCAAAGGGGCTTCCGGGCTCAAAGAAGTATTTATGGGCAGCAACACCTATAGGATCATCAATGAAATTGATTTCTGTCCCATTATAGCAGTTCCAGACGATTTTCAGGTCAAGGATTCCATTGACACCATTGTGCTGGCAACGGGCTATGAGCACCTTTTTGAAACCTACGAATTGAACCCTCTTTTGAAGTTGGCCAAACTTTTTGATTCTGAAATATGGGTGACCTATGTTGGAAATCCGAATGAATTGACCCCACAACAGCTTGCGTCAAAAAACCTCTTGAAAAAAAAGCTAAAAGATGTAAAGCATAAATTTGTTGAAGTAGAGAAAGAAGGTTCAATACACAGTGCTATTCAAAAGGCCATTGAGAGAAACAAGGAAGTGGACATGGTGGCCATGATAAATTATGGTCATGGATTTTTTGAAAAACTCACCCACGAGGCCGTAATCAAAAAAGTTTCCTTTAATACCCAAGTGCCTTTCTTGGTGTTGCACCTGTTTGAGTAAACGGAAATTCAGAATAGATTTACATATAGGATTTTACCACTTGCACAATCTCGGATTTTTGGAGTACTCCAGATTGTCGCCAAAGCTGTTGCCCCTTTTTAAAGAGCAGCATGGTAGGTACCCCCCTCACTTGGTATTTGCTGGCCAAGGGTTGGTTTTTGTCCACGTCAATCTTTACAATTTTGACGGAGTTGCCCAATTCATCCTTTACTTCTTTGAGGATGGGCGCCAACATTTTACAGGGCCCGCACCACTCAGCAGAAAAATCGACCAATACCAATTGATCAGCTTCTATCAGGGCATTAAAATTTCCTTTCATCGATACAATATTTATGTAATGCAATTTATAAAATCCCATTTTTTTGGGAGTTGATGAAAATCATGGTATAAGATTGGGGCCAAGTGTAGATTTGTTAAAATTAGAATGCCATGATGAGGATTGTATTGCCCACTGATTTTTCGAAAAACGCATTCAATGCCATTGAATATGCGGCCATATTATTTAAGGATACCACTTGTGTCTTTTATCTGTTACATGCCTATACACCACCCATTTATCGGGTTGACTATACATTAGGCAGCCCTGGCCTATTGGGGCTTCCTGATGGTCATAAGTACAGAGCCGAAGCCGCTTTGGACAAAACCCGAAAACAAATCAAGTCAAAGCATGACAATCCCAGGCATGAATATGTGACCCATGCAGCTTTCAATACCTTGGAAGATGAGATTAAGACCGTTGTGAACAAGGAGAATATAGATTTGGTCATTATGGGTACC
Source organism: Allomuricauda sp. (assembly GCA_050303195.1). Taxonomy (GTDB): domain Bacteria; phylum Bacteroidota; class Bacteroidia; order Flavobacteriales; family Flavobacteriaceae; genus Flagellimonas. The sequence goes on from JBNLBG010000031.1 coordinate 19,200, forward strand.
CAAGGTGCAACAGGAGCAAAGGAAATTCTATTTGGTTCCAATACCGTGCATGTTCTTAACAAAGCTATTGTGCCGGTCTTGGCCATTCCGTCTGATTTTGAATTTAACCTACCAAAAAGAATATTGTTCCCAACAGATTATGAAGTGGACTACACGAAAACCGATTTTGACCTTTTGTTGGAGCTGTCAAAATCATGGGGTTCCAAATTTCATGTGATGCATGTTTCCCCTCCAGATGGACTCACAGCACTACAGAAAAAGAACAAAACCGGTCTTGAGAAATTGATGCGGGAAAGTAACCATCAGATTCACGATCTACCCGACCAAGGGCTCATTGAAGCCATCAACATGTTTCAAGAGGAGCTACCCGTTGATATGCTGGTCATGGTAAAAAACAAGCACTCCTTTTTGGAACGTCTTTTTGTGGAACCGGTAATCAAAAATATTGGACTGCACAGCAAAATTCCTTTTCTGGTACTTCCGTATAACGTTTAACCCATAAGCCATGCTCCAGATTCTAGTGCCCACCGATTTCTCCAACAATTCATACAATGCCCTGTTTTATGCCACCCAACTGCTCAAGGATGAGAAATGTAGTTTTCATATTGTGAATGTTTGTGGTCAGGAAGGCGATTCAAAAATTGAACAAGCCAAGATAGAGTCTGTCCAGGGTCTTGAAGCCATCTGCCACAGGTTGGTAAGGGATGTAGGGAAAAACAAAAAGCATCAACTGAAAAAAATCTCGTTGTGCTCACATGTTACCAAAGGTGTTTCCGACTATGCTGAAAAGTATAAGGTAGATCTTATGGTAATCGGAAACAAGGCCAAGGAAGACGTAAAACAGATTCTACTGGGTACCAATGCCATGCAATTGGTGCGGGAGGCAACCACTTGCCCCATTCTTATTGTCCCCTTGGAAATTGACTTTAAAAAAGTGGAAAAAATTGGCTTTATCTCCAATTATGCCAACCCAATTTCGGACAAGAACATTCGCGCATTGCAATTTTTTAAAACGGTTACAGGGGGTGCTTTGGTTCCCATGAGCATTGATGATGGAAAAGTGGAAAAAGATATTCTGGAAAACAAGAACAGTTTTTTAAATGCGCTTTCCAAAAATGTTTCCAAAGAGGTGGTATTGCCAGTTTTTGAAGATAAAACAAAGACCATTTTGGAGTTTGTGGACCTGTGGAACGTAGAGATGCTTTGTATGGTGTATTACCCGCATCATTTTTTCTTGGAATTTATTGGGAAAGGAATCATTAAGGAACTGAACACCAAACTATCTGTTCCATTTTTGATATTGCCCAATCAGGCAAATTGACCTAGATCATGGCATAGGATGACAACCTGATGTAGCTTTAAGGTAAAAAGAAGACCAATCATGGACAAAAGAGTGTTGTTACCCACCGATTATTCAAAAAATGCATTGAATGCCATTAGATATGCTTTAGATCTCTATAAAGATATTCGTTGTGATTTTTATATTTTGAATGCTTTTCACGTTTCAAACTATACTTTGGACAGCATGATGGTTCCTGAGCCCGGCGAGCGTTTTTATGATTTGGCCAAAAAAGAATCGGAGGAAGGCATGGAGCGCCTCATGGAAATGATAAAGCTTCACCCTGAAAACCCAAAACATAGATTCCATACCATTTCTACCTTTAATAGTTTGGTGGAAGCCATCAAAAATGTGATTGCAAAGAAGGATATTGATGTGATAGTGATGGGAACAAAGGGCTTGACCGAATCAAAGGCCAGGATTTTTGGCACCAATACGGTGTCTATAATGGAAAGCATAAAAAAATGCCCTGTTATTGCCGTCCCCAGTGATTATTTGTACGCTCCGCCCAAAGAGATTGCTTTTCCAACAGATTTTAAAACGGACTACAAAAAGACAGAGATGGTCCAATTGGTAGAAATTGCAAAGCTTCACAGGTCAAAAATCAATGTGGTACATATTGATAAGAATAAGGATGGAAAACTCAACAAACAAGAAGAAACCAACAAACAGTTGTTGCAAGATATCTTGGATGGCACCGATTATGAAATTCATTTTTTGTCAGCTGTAAAAATAAGCAAGGGCATCAACCTTTTTATTGAAAGCAAGGATTGTGATATGATTGCCTTTTTGAACAGAAAGCACCTGTTTTTTGGGAGCATACTTTCCAATCCGTTGGTTAAGGAAATTGGGTACGATCCGAAAATACCCATTTTGGAACTGAATGATAATTGAAAATAGGAAAGCATGAAACAGATCGGAATTTGGATGGATAAACAGGAAGCCAAGGGAGTGGTCTTCGAAAATGGAAAGGAAAGTAGTTTTCATATTCCATCGGAAATGGATTTTTTCAATCCTAAAGGTGGTGCACGCTCCAAAACCAAGTGGGGTCCACAAGATGTAGTCCAAGACAGTAAATATTTGGAAACGGAAAAACACCAGATGAAACGTTATTTTCAAAAAATTGTGGATGCCATTGAAGATGTTGATCAATTGGCGCTGTATGGACCAGCAGAGGCTTCAGAAAAATTTGTAAAGGAATTGGAAGAAAACCACCGTCAATTGGCTAATAAAGTGAAAATCCAGAAAAAAACGGACAGTATGACCGATAACCAATTCAAGGCAATGGTCAAACGTTTTTTTAAAATAGATGACCAACTTCAATGAACCTTTTCGGCAAAGGGCCAAATTGATTTATATCATTTTATAGCAACCAACCAAACCGTATTTTCATAGTTAGATTAAAATTGATGAAAAGGATTGGGTCATGGTTATACAAAACAAAATAGAAGATCTTCACATTGAGTTGCAAAAATGGAAATCCCACCTACAGTTCATTGAAGATGAAATGTCCTTTATTCAGAAGTTGTTGAATTCGTATGTTTTTGAGCCCAGGACCCCCAATTTGTTTGAGCGGTTGGAACTGTTCAAACAAGAGTTCACGGAATCAAAAAAAGAAAAGGAGCGACTTAAAAAACTGATTTGTGGCCATGAAAGCCATTTAGGCGGCATTTTTGAGTGCACCTCTAAAACCTGTGACGAGAGCTACTACGAAAAGCACAACAAATTAGAAAATAGGATCTCGCAATTTTTAGAAACTTACCAAAAGCTAAAAACCAAGGTGTACGATTATGCGGGGTCTGTATTGAAAAGAAGGAAGCCCGTGGATTGATGACAACTATTCCACGGGGAATGTTTTAACTAAAGTTCATTAATCTAAAAACCTGGAATTATGTCACTTGTTAAATTTAATGGAAAACGATTTCCATGGAATGAGAGCTTGGTCGATTTCTTTAATCGAGATGCATTTATTGACGATGATTTTTTCAATTTGGAAAAATCACATCCCTCAATGAATGTGAAGGAGCATGACGGTGATTTTGAAATTGATATCGCGGCCCCAGGGTTCGATAAGAAAGATTTTGAGATTACCATGAAGGATGACATCTTGGAAGTTTCCGCCAAAAAAAGCAAAGAGGAAACCGAAAAAGATGAGGAATACACCCGAAGGGAGTTCAATTACAGTGCATTCACCAGAAGTATGCAGTTGCCCAATACGGTGGACCGTTCTAAAGATGTAAAAGCAACCTATAAAAACGGTATTCTAAAGCTGAACCTTCTTAAAATGAAGGAGGCCAAGGAAAATCAAAAAAGGGTCATTGAGGTTGTTTAGTTAGGAACATGCGGCAAATGGTTTTCCATTTGCCGCAACAACAGTAAAAAGCTATGAAATCAAAAACACAAAAAGGAACGTTCAGAGAGTGGTTCAGTGCTGAGGAACTGCACGAAGAATCCAAAAAATGGTGCTCTGAACTCAAATTTGCCAGGGACGAGCAAAAATTCTTGAACGGTATGATCAAGGATTATACCTTGGACATATTGGATTCTGATATGTTCAATACGATACAGCCTGTTGTGGCATCGTTGGAAAAATCCGAATCAGATTTGATCAACATTTTCAAAAAAGTCCAGCTGCATGAAAACCAATTGCAGATCATGGTCGATGATGTGGACCAAAACAAGATGGAGAATGCCTATTTGGATACCCATTCAGAATTGGCAAAAGAAGTAGAAGGGTATTTTTCAGAATACCGTGATTCCAAAACCAAGATTTTTGAAATCGTATCCCAAGTCATCAAAAGAAAAAAACAAAAAAGACTTCTCAACTAAACATGGCCTTCTCCTATATTAATGGGAGTAGGCTATTGTTTTAGAGATGGGTCTTACCAAAAATTGTATTGTTCCAAACCCATAGGAGATGAAGGTACTTGTATACAGCGCCAAGGATTTTGAGGTCGATAACATTAAAAAGGCCAATGAAGGTAAGCACAAGATTACTTTTGTACCAGAAATCCTAAATTCCAATACAGCGGTCATGGCAGCGGGCTATGATGCCATTTCCATTTTTTCCAATGATGACGCTTGTTTGGTGGTACTCGAAATTTTAAGGGACCTTGGTGTAAAATATATTACTTTGAGGGCCACTGGTTATAACAATGTCAGTATCAAATCAGCAAAAAGAATAGGGCTAAAGGTGGCCTATGCCCCAGAGTACTCCCCACACGCCATTGCAGAACATACAGTGGGTCTATTGTTGGCGTTGAATCGAAAACTGATTCAAGCCAATGCCCAGGTCCACCAACACAACTTTTTGTTGGATGATTTGGTGGGATTTGACCTAAATGGAAAAACTGTGGGTGTGTTTGGAACTGGGCGGATTGGTTCCATTGTGGTGAAGATTCTTCATGCATTTGGTTGCAAGGTGTTGGCCAATGATATTCAAAAGAACCAATATTTGGAGAACCATTATGATCTGGAGTATGTCAGTTTGGAAGAGCTGTGCAAAAGATCGGATATTGTCAGTATCAATACTCCTCTTACCTACGACACCCACCATATTTTTAGGGACTCATTGCTTAAAGTGATGAAGAAAGATGCCATACTGGTAAATACGGCCCGAGGCGCCATTGTTAAGACCAAAGATGTCATCCAAGCACTCAAAAAAGGAAATCTGGCTGGTTATGCTACCGATGTGTACGAGGCCGAGGAAGGTGTCTTTTTCAAGGATAACAGTGCAACCGGGATTAAAGACGAGCAGCTTTTGGAGCTTCTTTCTTTGCCCAATGTACTGCTCACCCCGCACCAAGCCTTTGCTACTAATGAAGCCCTAACCCGCATCGCCGAAACCACCATCTATAACCTCGATTGCTGGCAAGAGGGGAGGAGTTGTAAAAATGAGTTGGGCTATGAAACCTTTGTCTCATAAAAGTGGACTCAGCAATTTGGCAAAGCCTTCAATCAATTTTTTGCGCCAAGGTCTTTGTTTGTATTTTTCATAATCGGCTAGAATGGCAGATTTCTCACAATCTTTCAAAAAATCGGATTTCATTTGTTGACAAAAGTTTTCATCATAAACAAAAACTTGCGCCTCATAATTTTGCTGTAGGCTTCTATTGTCCAAGTTTGCCGTTCCAATGCTAGCTATCTCATCATCGCACAGCATTACTTTGCTATGCAAAAAACCATCTGTGTATAGGTAAATTTTGATGCCCGCCTTTAGGTAGGATTCAAAGTAGGCTCTAACACACCAATCCACCAGTTTAATATCTGTTGTGGTAGACATGAGAATCCTAACATCCACCCCGCTCAATGCTGTGGTCATAAGAGCCTGTAAAATGGCGTGGTTGGGTATAATATAGGGGTTTACGATGTAGAGATACCTTTCTGCACTGTTTATGATAGAGAAATAAGCCTGTTCCATCACATCAAAATCATCATCTGGACCACTTGGGACTATTTGCAACGAATACCTTTTTTCTGGAGTAGGGTATATTTTAAATGTTGGAGCATCCACATTGTTCCCACTGGCGAGAAACCAATCTTTCATAAAGGTTTTGTTCAGGTAATCTACGGCTTCACCTTCAATTTTTAGGTGGGTGTCGTGCCACTTTCCAAGGGTGGAGTCTCCTTTTAAATACTTATCGGAGATGTTGATTCCCCCAGTGAATCCTATTTTATTGTCGATGACAATAATTTTCCTGTGGTTCCTATAATTTAGGGAACTCAAGAATCGGCCAAATTTGAAGGGAAGGAACTGAGCAGTTTCCACACCTATTTTTTTCAGCTTTTCCAAATATTTTTTGCTCAGGGAATAACTGCCTATTCCATCGTACAAAAGTCGGATGGTAACCTTCTCCGCTATCTTCTTTTCAAATACCTGAAGAAGCTTATTGGCTAACTCCCCGTCCTCAAAGATGTAATATTGAAGGTGAATGTGCTCCTTGGCTTCTTCCAATGCTTTAAAAATGCTCTCAAAGGTATTTTTTCCATCTTTTAACAATTCCAGATCATTATGGCAGGTAACCGGGCACCAAGAGGTGTTATTGATGAGCTGGGTAATTTTAAGTTTGTTTGCCGAAACCTCAGGAGCACAGTGTGCGATTATATTCGTGTTTTCTGAGTCAAACCGGTTCTTTAAAGAAAACATCTTATTCTTTCTCCTATTTCGTCCAAATAAGATGTAGAGAAGAACACCTCCGACCGGAATTGTGAAAATGGCCAAAAGCCATGCTAAGGTCTTACTTGGCCTGACCCCATTGAACAATAAGCTTACCACCATAGTTAAGGCAATAAGAACATAAAGGGCAATAAGAATAGGTATCAGCATCTGATTCATAAAACAAATATAAATCACTTATAGCTGGCTTACATTGAGATGCGTCAGTAGGGCACAGATTGTCTTATTTTTTTTGAAGAATTGAAGTATTCTATTGGTACCTCCAACTGGTCAAATCTGCCCCTTGTGGAGCACTTTCGGCAATACGTTTCATAATTTTGGGCACGTACATGGAATTGTACCGTAAACGACTGATGGCATTGGGTTGGTCTGGGTCGCCATTCCAACAATGTTCCGCACGGTCACCGTACAATACTTCACCATCATAATAAGGTTCGGTGGTACTTTCTAAAAAGTCTTCCATTAAATAAACTGCATTATTGAGGTAGTAGTTGTCCATATCACCACAGTAAATATGGATTTTTCCCTTTAACTGTGGACCCAATTTGTCCCAATCCCTTTCCAGAATATGTCTTAAATCGTAGTTTTCTTTCCAGTATTCCGCTACTTCATGGTCAATATCACCCGTCATTTTGTCCCAGATTCGTACTGGGTAGCCGTCATCCCCTTGTGGTGAATAGGTGGCCTCCCAAATATCCCATTGCTGTCCCGATCTGGATTTATCGCCTAACACAAGTTCCAAATGGTTGCCTTGCAGTAAGGTGGATTGAATATCCCCTAAATAGTTTCGATGCGCTGGCACCTCCAATTTTTTGTGGGGAGAATCGTAGTAATACGCGTTTTCATCCTCATAAATATTGGTGAGGCAATAGGCCCTAAAATCGATGGGGTCTGGACAAGCGGCAAAGCAGCCGTTGTATTCCTCGGGATATTTTAGCTGTACAGCAAGGGCTTCCCAACCTCCGGTGGAACCGCCATATAGAAAACGGGACCACCCTTCGCCCATGCCCCGGAACCGTTTTTCAATTTCTGGGATCAGTTCGTAGGTAATGGCGTCACCGTATGGTCCTTGACTGGCAGAATTTACGGCGTAGGAATCATCATAATAGGGGGTGGGATGCTGAATTTCGATGATGAGAAAGCGGGGAAAATCAGGTTCGTTCCAGCGTTTGTAAAAATCATAGGCTTCTTGTTGTTGTATGATGTTGTACCTGTCCAAATCAAACCTAGCTGAATACTCAGGCTCTAAATCTGGGTCGGGTGGAGTAGTTCGGAAACCGCCAAAATCACTGGGGAAATGCCCGTGAAAGACCATTAGTGGATATTTTGCTTCGGGGTGTTCTTCAAAACCTTTAGGGAGCAAAACATGGGCTCCTAAATACATGTCCCTTCCATAGAACTCCGACAATTTTTCTGATTTGATTTTTATATGCTTGATCCATTCGGTATCTTCTGCCTCGGGGATGGGCGGAATTTCTTGGTCCATGACCACAGATACATTTTCAACTCCATTCTCTCCAATCGTAATTTTGAACGGTTTGCTGTATAAATTACCAGGGGAAGTATTCCACTGTTGTCCCTCACCATTGTCCATAGGAAGTTTTACAGTATGCCCCGTAGATAAATTGAAGGTTTCGTACACATGTAAGAGGGCCTGCACGTTGTATTCCCCAGGAGGAACATCGCTTAAACTAGGGTAGGGGTACCCAAAAACGGATTCATCGAATACAACGGATTCGCTGGGAGCCATGCCATCCACATTCATCCCAAAAATGAGTTGGGTATTTAACCCATCATTGATTTGAAAACGAGGTTCTTTGCTGTCGTCCGTGGAAAGCATCAACAGCAATCTACCATCTTTATTTTCGGTGCTTGCGGTTTCGTCGAAGCTTATTGCAATACTGTATTTTGATTTTTCAATTGGACCGCAGGAAATCAATAAAAGGATAAAACTGCTAAGGAAAAAATGAATCTTGGTCATGTTGGTGGGTTTAGACAAAAAAGATAGTTCATTTTGTCAACTAACCCAAAGCATAAGGACCTTATTTATAGGTATATTCGTTGGGTTCTATATGGATGAGAACATGCCCCAATCCGGGAATTTCTTCCCGTAAATGATCTTTTAGTTGATGGGCGATCCAATGACTCTTTTCCACCGAAATTTTGGCATCCACAATGGCATGGAGGTCTACATGGTATTTCATTCCAGATTTACGGATGAAACATTTTTCCGTACCTAAAATTCCTTCCACTTCGGAGGATTTTTTTCTGATTTCCAAAATTAAATCATCATAGAGGTGTTCGTCCATAATTTCACCAAGGGCAGGACGAAAAATCAAATAGCTGTTATACAGAATAAAGACCGACGCCAAAAGGGCGGCCCAATCATCGGCCGTTTCATATCCTTTTCCAAAAATAAGGGCAATGGAAATCCCTAAAAATGCCATTACCGATGTTATTGCATCACTTCTGTGATGCCATGCGTCCGCACGAAGTGAAGAGCTTTGGGTTTGTTTGCTTTTTCTGATGACCACTTGATATGAAATTTCTTTCCAAAGAATGATACCTCCTAAAACAATCAATGTCCATGGTTCTGGAACTTTATGTGGCGTTTGAATATGTTGTATGCTTTCATAGGCTATGATTGTTGCAGATGTTACCAAAAAAGCTACAACAATGAAGGTAATCAACGGTTCAATTTTACCGTGACCATACGGATGGTTTTCATCTGGGGGCTTTTCGGCGTATTTAAAGCCCAACAAGACCAAAAAGGAAGAGAAAATATCGGTGGTCGATTCTATGGCATCCGCAATCAACGCATAGGAGTTTCCGAAAAAACCGGCTAAACCTTTTATCAGGGCCAAACTAACATTTCCAAGAAGACTGAAATAGGTGGTTCGTATTGCTGTTTTTTCGTTGCCCATACCTTTTTGTTGAGACTGTGCTAAGTTCGTGAATACAAATAAAATTGTGGGTATAAGAAATCCCTGGCTTTTTAATTGGTTTAAAAGCCAGGGACTTAACCTAGTAAAAGTCGATAGGTCAATTATTATTCAAAGCTGCCTGTGCTGCGGCAACACGGGCAATGGGCACCCTAAAGGGTGAGCAACTCACATAGTTCATTCCAATCTTTTGACAGAAGCCCACGGAGCTGGGTTCACCACCATGTTCCCCACAAATGCCAACCTTAAGGCCTGGGTGGCTTTCCCTACCCCTTTGGGTGCCTATTTCAATTAATTGTCCAACACCTTCCTGGTCCAAGACCTCAAAAGGATCTGCTTTTAGGATGCCTTTTTCCAGATAGATAGGGAGGAATTTCCCTGAATCATCCCTTGAATAACCGAAAGTCATCTGGGTAAGGTCATTGGTTCCAAAGGAAAAGAAATCGGCATTTTCGGCAATTTTATCCGCAATCAATGTGGCCCTTGGGATTTCTATCATGGTACCAACGGAATATTCCACGGTTTCCTTCCGCTTTTTGAAAATTTCCTGCGCTGTTGTATCAATGATTTCTTTTTGTTGTAGAAACTCTTCTACGGTGCCAACCAGCGGAACCATGATTTCAGGTTTAACGGTGATACCATCTTTCTTCACTTTTAAGGCAGCTTCCAAAATGGCCTGGGTCTGCATTTCAGTGATTTCTGGATAGGTGTTTCCCAATCTACAGCCTCTATGGCCCATCATGGGGTTGAATTCTTCCAATTCGGCCACTTTGCTTTTAACGGCAGACAAAGAAATATGAAGTTCTTCGGCCAATTCTTTTTGTGTCGCTAATTGATGGGGGACAAATTCATGCAAAGGCGGATCCAATAAGCGTATTGTTACCGGAAACCCTTCCATCGCCCTGAAGATTCCCTCAAAGTCGTTGCGTTGCATGGGCAATAGCTCTTTTAATGCCTGTTTACGACCTTTTACGGTATCGGCCAGAATCATTTCACGCATGGCCTTTATACGGTCCACTTCAAAGAACATGTGCTCGGTACGGGTCAATCCAATACCTTTTGCACCAAAATTCCGCGCAATCAGGGCATCTTTTGGGGTATCGGCATTGGTACGTACCTCCATGGTGGCGTAGTTGTCGGACAGTTGCATCAACTCGGCAAATTCCCCGCTCAATTCGGGTTCTTTGGTAGCAACTTTACCTTCCAAAATATTTCCTGTGGAACCATTGATGGATATCCAATCTCCTTCATGGTATTCGTGGTCACCCACTTTAAGGATTCTGGTCTTGTAGTTGATTTTTAGCGCTCCGGCTCCGGACACACAACACTTGCCAATTCCTCTGGCCACTACAGCTGCGTGAGAGGTCATGCCCCCACGGGCGGTAACTATACCTTTTGCAATGTTCATACCTTCCACGTCTTCGGGAGAGGTTTCCACACGGACCAAAATACTGTTCTTGAATTTATCCGCTTCATCAGCAAAGAATACAATTTGACCGGTGGCCGCTCCAGGAGATGCGGGTAAGCCCTGGGCAATTATTTCGGCTTCTTCCAAGGCATCTGGGTCAAAGACGGGATGCAACAATTCGTTCAATTTGTTGGGCTCTATACGCATCATGGCCTTTTTTTCATCTATCAAGCCTTCTTTGAGCAAGTCCATCGCAATTTTTACCATGGCGGCACCGGTACGTTTACCGTTACGGGTCTGTAGAATCCAGAGTTTACCTTGTTGAATGGTAAATTCCATGTCCTGCATGTCTTGGTAATGCGTTTCCAGTTTATTTTGATATTCGAACAGTTCCTTATAAATATCAGGCATCAACTCTTCCAAGGAAGGGTAGTTTTCTTTTCGCTCTTCCTCATCCACTTGAGCCAGCTTGGCCCATCGCTGGGAGCCTAACAACGTAATTTGTTGAGGTGTACGGACTCCGGCAACCACATCTTCACCTTGAGCGTTGATGAGATATTCCCCGTTGAACACATTCTCTCCGGTCCCGGCATCCCTGGTAAAGCATACCCCGGTTCCAGAATCTTCACCCATGTTCCCGAATACCATGGCCTGTACATTTACAGCGGTACCCCAATCTTCTGGATAACCGTGCATTTTTCGATAATAGATGGCACGGTCTCCGTTCCAACTGTCAAAAACAGCAGCAATGGCTCCCCAAAGCTGGTCCCATGGATTGGTGGGGAAAGGTTTTCCGGTTCTTTTTTTAACGATGTCCTTAAAGTCATAGACCAAATCCTGAAGATCTTGAACTGTAAATTGGGTATCTTGTTCAATTCTACGCTTATCTTTTAAGTGGTCGATGATTTCTTCAAATGGGTCAAGGTCATCCTTGGATTCTGGTTTGAGTCCCATGACCACGCTACTGTACATCTGAATAAAACGACGATAAGAGTCCCAGGCAAAACGCTCATTGCCTGTCATTTTAATGACTCCTTTAATGGATTCATCGTTCAGCCCTAGGTTGAGTACGGTGTCCATCATCCCGGGCATGGAGACCCGCGCTCCGGAACGGACCGAAATTAATAGGGGATTGTCATCATCGCCAAAAATGGCGCCCATGGTTTCTTCAATGCTGGTAATAGCAGAACGTACTTCGGGTTCTATACGCTCAATGACAGCTTCTTTGCCATCTTCATTGTATTGTGTGCAAACTTCAGTGGTAATGGTAAACCCAGGGGGTACGGGAATACCTATTCGGCTCATTTCAGCCAAGTTGGCACCCTTACCTCCCAACAAATTTTTCATTTCGCGACTTCCATCAGCTTTTTTAT
>JBNLBG010000032.1:0-31057 GCA_050303195.1 Allomuricauda sp.
ACACCGTTTGGGGGATTGGTTGTGATGCTACCAACCCAGAGGCCGTTCAAAAAGTCTATACACTCAAAAAAAGGAAGGATTCCAAGGCATTGATTTGTCTCGTGGCCCATCAAGCCATGTTGGAACGCCATGTAAAAGAAGTTCCCGAGGTGGCCTACGATATTATCGATTTAGCCACCAAACCTACCACCATCGTATTTGATGAACCTGTGGGTGTAGCCAAAAACCTCATTGCTGATGACAATACGTTGGCCATTCGAGTAGCATCTGATAAATTCTGTCAGTACCTCATCAACAAATTTGGAAAACCCATCGTATCCACCTCTGCCAACATATCCGGACAGCCCACTCCAAAACACTTTAAGGATATCCAGCCTGAAATTTTAAAAGGAGTGGACTATGTGGTAAATTTGCCGGATGTAAACAAAGACCCTTCCCCTTCATCCATCATTAAATTGGCCAATGACGGACAGGTGAAGGTAATTCGGGAATAATGACGCAAGAATTCCACAAAGAAGCCATTCAACATCCTATTTTTCAACTCATCGGAGAAACCGCAGACGAATTGGGCGTGGACGCCTATGTAATTGGCGGGTTTGTGCGGGATTATTTCTTAAAAAGAGGTACACCCAAAGATATTGATGTAGTAGCCGTTGGCAGCGGCATTCAATTGGCCAAAAAAGTAGCTTCAAAGCTCAAGGGGAAACCAGAGGTTTCCATATTTAAGAATTTTGGAACAGCCATGATCAAACACAAGAGTCTGGAATTGGAGTTTGTGGGTGCTCGCAAAGAAAGTTATCATCGTGGTAGTCGAAAACCAGTGGTGGAGGATGGCACATTGGAAGACGACCAAAACCGACGGGATTTCACCATCAATGCCATGGCAATGGCTTTAAATAAAGCCAATTTTGGGCAACTTTTGGACCCTTTTGATGGATTGGCCGATCTGGACAAAAAAATTATCCGAACGCCTTTGGAGCCGGGCATTACGTATTCTGATGATCCCTTGCGGATGATGCGTGCCATCCGATTTGCCACGCAATTGCATTTTACCATCGAACTGAAGTCACTTCAGGCCATTACCGAAAACAAAGACCGCATCAAGATTATTTCCAAAGAACGCATTGTGGATGAGCTTCACAAGATATTGATGAGTTCCAAACCCTCGTTGGGTTTTAAGCTAATGCATCAAACAGGATTACTACCCCTAATTCTTCCCGAGCTCACCGCGCTTCAAGGCATCGAAGAGATAGAAGGACAGCGACACAAGGATAATTTTTGGCATACACTTGAAGTAGTGGACAACATTTCAGAAACCACCGATAACCTTTGGTTGCGTTGGGCGGCTCTACTACACGATATAGGAAAGGCCCCTACCAAGAAATTCCACAAAAAAATTGGATGGACCTTTCACGGGCATGAGTTTGTAGGTTCCAAAATGGTATACAAACTCTTTAAACGAATGCGAATGCCGCTGAACGACAAGATGAAGTTCGTGCAAAAAATGGTCTTGATGAGTTCCCGACCCATCATCTTGGCCGAGGATCATGTGACCGATTCTGCGGTGCGTCGATTGGTGTTCGATGCCGGCGATTATGTGGATGACCTCATGACTTTGTGTGAAGCCGACATCACCACTAAAAACCCAAAAAAACAACAGAAGTACAAGAACAACTTTCAATTGGTGCGTCAAAAAATAGTGGAAGTTGAGGAACGTGATCACATCCGTAACTTCCAACCGCCGGTTTCCGGTGAGGAGATCATGCAGACTTTCAACCTAAAACCTTCCAGGGAAATCGGGATTATAAAAGATGCCATCAAAGAAGCCATTTTGGAAGGAGAAATTCCAAATGAGCATGATGCTGCTTTTCAGTTTATGCTGGAAAAAGGCAAACAACTGAACCTAAAAGTCCATTCAGAATGAAAAAAAACAAATATGTGGTGTATTGGCTGTTGACCGGTTGTACCCTCATTTTTATTATGGTGCTTGTGGGTGGAATCACCCGTCTTACCCATTCTGGGCTTTCCATATCTGATTATAAATTGATTCATGGCACCCTACCACCCATGAACGAGCAAGCTTGGGAAGAGGCTTTTGAACTCTACAAGCAATACCCGGAGTACCAAAAGCTCAACTCTCATTTTGATCTTGAAGATTTTAAGGACATCTATTTTTGGGAATGGCTGCACCGGTTTATTGGCAGGCTCATCGGAGTTGTCTTTATCCTGCCTTTCCTATACTTTCTGTTCACCAAAAAATTGGACAGGCCGACCGTAAAGAAATGTTTGATCCTACTTTTTCTAGGGGGATTTCAAGGTTTCTTGGGTTGGTACATGGTAAAAAGTGGTTTGGTGGACCGCCCCGATGTATCCCACTTTAGATTAGCGGCGCACTTAACCACAGCATTCATCACCTTTGCTTACAGTCTTTGGGTGGCCTTGGACCTTATGTATCCAACTAAAAAGGAAATTAATGTAGGTATACGAAACCTTATCCGCATTGGATACGCCGCTCTACTGATTCAGATTATCTGGGGCGCCTTTGTGGCTGGACTGGATGCAGGTTTTATCCACAATCATTGGCCTTTAATGAGCGAAGGGAAACTCATTCATGAAACGGTGTACATCGAGCAACAGCCCGTTAGCAAAAACTTTTTTGAAGGAAAAAGTGGCGTACAGTTCGTGCATCGATACATGGCCTATATTGTGGTGGCTTTGATTGCATTGATATGGGTAAGGACCCGAAAAGTTAAACGAACACAATTACAAGATAAAGGGCTACAATCTATAGCAGTTTTAGTCTTTGCCCAATTTGTACTGGGGGTATTAACATTGATTTATGCTGTTCCGCTATGGTTGGGAATCGCTCACCAAATTGGGGCATTTTTCTTATTGGCGGCTATGACGTTTACTTTACATCGGTTCACCAAATAAGGTTGAATTGTCGTAGATTTGTGCCCACTCTAAAAATTGATGGATGATTTATAAAATCAGGATTATTCTTGATGCTGAGGAAGATATCTTTAGGGATGTTGAGATTGAGGATACCAATACATTGGAAGAATTCCATAACACCATTACCCAAGCCTTTGGTTTTGAAGGGAGTGAAATGGCCTCATTTTATACCTGCGATGAAGAATGGAATCAAGATGAGGAAATTGCACTGTTTGATATGAGCGAAAATGGTTCTAATATCCGATTGATGAACGAAACCGCTCTAGATGATGTACTCACTGAGCAAACTCCTAAAATGATCTATGTGTACGATTTTTTCAGTATGTGGACATTTTTTGTGGAACTGGCCGATATTGTGGACAAAGAAGATGGTAGAACCTATCCCAATGTGCTGTTCAGCTTTGGGGAATTGCCTGATGCTCCGCCGGAGAAAAATTTCGAATCCAAACCTTCAACCGAGTTTGATGATGACTATCTGGACAGTTACGATGACATGGATTTTGATGAAAACTGGAATTAAAAACCTTTCACCATTCACCTTTTACCTTTTTTAAACCCTTTACCCAAAACCTTTCACCCTTATGCTAAATCTATATCACGCCCAAATTGAAAGTATTTCGCTCCATCGTGTAGGCAATAAGAGTAAGAACGAAGCTGCATTTTTATCCGCGGAGCCTTTCACACTAAATGACGAAATGGCGGGGTTGCTCAAAGAGTATTTTTTTAAACCCTTTCGGGAAAAGGAAGAAAACTACTACAAGTTTTACAATGATGTGGATTTGGAGTTCAATGAAATCTACAATTCCGTTACCGAAATTTTTGGGGACAGCTCAAAAACCCACGAGGTTTCCAAAAAAATAACCGCCCACCTATTTGAACAATCCAACCATCCGCACATTAAAAATGGAGAGGTGTATGTAGTTCATTTTTCCGATATGGTCGTCGATAATCAAAAAATAGATGCTGTTGGGATTTTCAAAAGCGAGTTGAAGCACGATTTCCTTCAGTTCAAGGAAAAAGAGCAAAACTTGGAGATTCTCATTCGACAAGGGATCAATATCAACAAATTGGATAAAGGTTGCATTGTTTTCAACACGCAAAAAGAGGAAGGATACAAAGTTTTGTCGGTGGATAGCAACCGTTACGATGCCAAATACTGGTTGGAGAACTTTTTAGGTTTGATTCCTTTGACCGACGAAAACTTTTACACCAAAAACTACCTCAAATTCTGTCAGAACTTTGCAAAGGATGTGGTATTGCCTGCTGAGGACAAACAACAGGAAGTGCTCTTTATGAACCGGGCCGTGAACCACTTTGCCAAAAATGACAATTTTGAGGAAACCTCTTTTTTAAATGAGGTGATGGAAAATCCCGAATTAATTCCTGAGTTTAAACATTACAAGGTTGAAAAGGGTCCAAAATACAGCATTGAGGACGTTTCCAATTTTGATATTGCCAATAAGGCCGTTTCCGATGCACGGAAAAAAATCAAGAATGTCATCAGTCTGGATACCAACATACAGATAAAGATGGATTTCATCAACCCAGAATCAGCGGAAAAATTCGTGGAAAAAGGCTGGGATGAGGAACGGCAGATGTACTATTATTTGGTGTATTTCAACAAGGAACAGAAGGGTTAGAATTTCTTCTCAATGATCTGTTTCATACTGACATCCTCATAGTTTCGCTTGACAAAATCCAAGGCAAGGGACAATACCTCGCCCATAGTGGTACTCTTTTTAAAATCTAAATCTTTGGTGAGGTCGTAGATTTCGAGTTTTAGGCGCTCAATATTCTCCGGGAGCGAAATGGTGTCCGGTTTAACAGCAGAAATTAGACGCCTGATACGATTCCCAGAGCTCAAAATCCTTTTGGCCACAATGGAACGTTCTTCAATTTTATACTGATCTACAGAGCTTTTCAACAATTTGTTACGAACCAATTCCACCATTTTTAAATTCTCCTTGAAGAACTGCGGGCGGTATACCTTTAATTTACCCTCGAAGCTTTGTTGGTCAAAATCAATGGCCCTGATTTTGTACACAACGTGGTCAAAATCATGAACTGGAACAATGACGTAATTGTACGATCGCATATCTCCCAATAAGCGAATCATACAGCGCTCGTTGAACTTTACAAATTCCTTGGCCAATTGGGCTTTTTCAGATTCAGAACATTTGGGCAACATATCCTTTATAAAAACATCCCCAGGGATACCGGCAATATGCTCTTCAATGAGCGTGTCCTTGTACACCAAAAAGTTAAGGTTATAAGGAGAGAGCATATGCTCCAATTCCAATCCGTAGATACGGGAAGCATCGGTCTTTTTTACATAGAAATAGGTATAGTTGTCGTTTAGGATGTTCCGCACCTTGATACGAAAGGGCTTGGAGTTTCCAAAAGTGCAGAAATCAACAGCATCTACATTTAGGTACTCAAAAATACGGTCGCTCCCATCCGAATGCAAGATAGAATAGACCTGCTTCAGGCTCAAATCAATTTCCTTGCGGTCCGAATCCGAATAATAGACCCGAACCCAGAGCGTATCCTCCCCATCTGCATCATAAACCACTACCGAACCAGAAAATCGGAGCAAATCCTCATAAAAAATGGGAATCTCAATTTTTCGGTTGTATCGGTCCAAATATGCATCCAACTTTTTGTTTACCGGATAGGCCGGTTTTTTCTTGGACATCAATTTTTCCTCAGACATTCTTTCCCTATTTTGTAACAAATTCTAGAATACCTCGTCAAGTTACTATAAACAAATCAAAAAACGATTCCAGCTTGGAAACTATACTTACTGTTAACCATCTGACCAAAAAATTTGGATACCTCACTGCTGTAAAAGATTTATCCTTTACCATAGAGAAAGGCAATGTGTATGGCATTTTAGGGCCCAATGGGAGTGGAAAATCGACCACTTTAGGTATTATTTTGAATGTGGTGAACCGCACATCAGGTGATTTCAATTGGTTTGATGGCAACACTTCTACCCACGAGGCATTAAAAAAAGTGGGGGCCATCATAGAACGACCTAATTTTTACCCCTACATGACCGCTATCCAAAATCTAAAGCTTGTCTGTAAGATTAAAGAGGTTCCCGAGACACGCATTCAGGAAAAATTGGAATTGGTAGGGCTCTGGGATCGCAAAGACAGTAAGTTCAAGACGTATTCCCTGGGAATGAAGCAACGTTTGGCCATTGCCTCTGCCCTGCTCAACGACCCGGAAATTCTTATTCTGGATGAGCCCACCAACGGATTGGACCCTCAGGGCATTCATCAAATCAGGGAAATCATCAAAAAAATTGCAAATGAGGGCACCACAATACTACTGGCCTCGCACTTATTGGACGAAGTTGAAAAAGTGTGTTCCCATGTGGTCATTCTTCGGAAGGGGGAAAAACTGTATTCTGGCCCAGTGGATAGCATGATGGCCAGCCATGGCTTTTTTGAATTGCGCACAGAGGATATGGAAAAACTACAAGGTCTTCTTGAAGAAAATGCCAGTTTCGGAAAAATCGAAAATTTTAACGGAACACTTACCGCTTATTTAAAGGAAGAAATGGATGCAGAGGCATTGAACAAACTTTTATTTGAAAAAGGCATTGTCCTCTCACATTTGGTCAAACGGAAAGAAAGTCTTGAAAAGCAATTTTTAACCTTGACCAAAAACAACTAATCAAAAACGAATGGTACGTCTACTACAAATAGAATTCATAAAACTTTGGAACAATAGGGCCAGTAAGATACTGATTACATCGTATTTTGTATTGCTGACCTCAATTGCGCTGATTGCCGCCATAAAGTTCGATATTGGCCCGGTACAATTTCATTTGGCGGACCAAGGGATTTTTAACTTTCCCTATATCTGGCATTTCAACACCTTTGTAACCGCAATTTTTAAACTGTTTTTGGCCATTGTTATTGTATCCATGATGTCCAACGAATACAGTAATAAGACCATCAAACAAAACCTGATTGACGGCCTTTCCAAAAAGGAATTTATCCTTTCCAAGGTACTGACAGTCATTTCTTTTGCATTGATATCAACCGTTTTTGTCTTTGTAGTCTCCATGATTTTGGGGCTTGTTTACTCAGATTACAATGAATTGTCCATCATCTTTTCAGACATGGAGTTTTTACTGGCCTTTTTTGTGAAGTTGGTTGGATTTTTCTCTTTCTGTCTCTTTTTGGGAATTTTTGTAAAGCGATCTGCATTCGCTCTCGGCTTTTTGATTTTATGGTTCATTGCTGAGCAGGTTATTTTTAGTCTATTAGGCTGGGAAGTAATGAGTTGGCCTGCCGCAAAAAGGGTGAAGGACTTCTTTCCACTGGAATCCATGATGAATTTGATCAAAGAACCCTTCACCCGACTCTCTGCCGTACAGAACATTGGGGATCAGATTGGTGAGAACATGCGTTTTGACTACCACACCTATTGGTACGAGTTTTTAATCGTCATCTTTTGGACGGCTCTTTTTGTCTACTTATCCTATGCATTATTGAAAAAGCGTGATTTGTAGTATCTTGTCAGATACGCGAATCATGCGAAATGCTTTTAAAACATCTTTTTTTTGGGTTCATGGGCCTATGCTCCCTTTCCCTTTTTGCGCAAGGGGAAACTTCCAATTGGTACTTTGGGAACGGTGCCGGCTTAAAATTCAAAGATGACGGAACCGTGGTTCCCCTTACTGATGGCAAGTTGAATACGTTTGAAGGCTGCACCTCCATATCGGACTCAGCAGGTAATCTCCTATTTTATACCGATGGTATTTTGGTGTATGACCGTAATCATACCCTTATGCAAAATGGAACGGGATTATACGGAGACCCATCCAGCACCCAATCTGCCATAATAGTACAAAAGCCGGATGATCCTACTATTTTCTACATTTTTACCATGGATACCAAAACTTTTGAGGAGGATCCCGATTGGGGGTTTAACTATTCGGTCGTGGATATTACTTTGAACGGGGGGAATGGGGCGGTTACACAAAAAAATGTAAACCTTTTGGAGAATGGTTCGGAAAAGCTTACCGCGGTGCTAAAAGATTGTTTTGACAAATCCATTTGGGTGGTCACCCTATCAACTGAGACCGGAGAACCTGGACAATTCTTTAACACCTACTACGCTTATGAGGTGACAGCAGCAGGGATCAATCCCGTTCCTGTAAAAAGCACATTCAACGACATCCAAATATTTGACCCCAGAGGTTATTTGAAATTTTCGCCGGATGGCACCATTCTGGCCAGTGCGAATGCCAATTCAGGATTATACTTGTATGATTTTGATACAAATACAGGTATTTTATCCAATCAACAAATTGTCACAGTACCTTTTCCCAATGCCGCGCCGTATGGTTTGGAATTTTCCCCCAACCAAAATTATTTATACATCCATTCCACAAACTTTGTACCCCCAAATGATCCTTCGGTCACCTCGTCATTGATGCAGTTTGACCTAACCGCAGCGGACATCTCCGCATCGGTAATTGAAATTGACAATAGGCCTATTTTTAGGGGAGCACTGCAACTGGGCCAAAATGGAAAAATATATCGCACCATAGCGGAAAGTTACCTTGTGGGATCCCCGTATCTGGGTGTCATAGAAAATCCCAATGAATTGGGAACCGCTGCCAATTATAGGCATAATGCCATTTACCTTGATGGCAAAAAAGCCACCCAAGGCCTTCCACCTTTCGTCCAATCTTTCTTCAACCAAATCGATCTTATCCAAAA
Organism: Allomuricauda sp.; assembly: GCA_050303195.1. Classification (GTDB taxonomy): domain Bacteria; phylum Bacteroidota; class Bacteroidia; order Flavobacteriales; family Flavobacteriaceae; genus Flagellimonas. The sequence goes on from JBNLBG010000032.1 coordinate 8,700, forward strand.
CCCGGGTGGTACCACAAGTTCCACGCTAACCCTTTGCGAAGGGGAAGCGTTTATTTTGGAGGGTGAAAACCTTCCCAATGCAACCTACACTTGGGAAAAAGATGGCGTTCCTCTGGCAAATTCGGACTACAATCTCATTATCGACCCTTCCAATGCGTCCGATTCTGGACGCTATCGTTTGGAAATTACCCCGGATGATCCCAGTGAATGCCCTTTAATAGGGGAAGCTTTTATTTCGGTAAATCTTCTCCCTGAAGCGCAGTCTCTGAGTTTAGTACAGTGTGACGCTGCTACTACCAATTCTGCTGATGGGCTCACTACTTTCAATCTGGAACAGGCCATTTTTGATACGTCCTATACTTTCTATTTTTACGAGTCTCTATCCGATTTGGCATCGGACAACCCAATTGCCAATCCAGTTGGATACACTAACACAACCCCTTTTGACCAAACTTTATATTATAAAATTTTAAATGACAATGGTTGTGAGGATACTGGAGAATTACAACTAAAGGTGCTTTCCATAGTACTGACCGAAGACGAAAAAACATTCTATGCATGCGATGAAAAACCAAATGAGCCGTTGTCCGAAGGAATTTTTGATTTGAACAGCATTTTGGAATCGGCTTATCGAAATAGGAACGTTACCCTATACACTTCTTTGGAAGATGCCAGCTTGGAACAAAATCCAATATCCGGGGAATATGTTTCCACTTCAACTCTCATCTATGCCAGAATTGAGGATAACAACGAATGTGAGGATGTTGATATGATCAATCTTACGGTCACCAAAACCCCAACGGTCGACTTCATTGATAAATTAACTTGGTGTACAGATGGTCCGCCACTTTCTGTTGATGCACCTGATGGTTTTGATTTGTACAGATGGTATAAAAACCAAGGTGGAGGATTGGTGGAAATTGGAAACCAACAAAATGTTCAAATTGCGGCCCTTGGAAATTTTGTTTTGGAAGTAGGGTATCTATACTCATCTGATGAAGGTACTTTTGAGTGCTCCAATACAGCCAATTTTGAGGTAGTGCCTTCAAACAAGGCCAAGATTGAAGATATTTTGGTTGAAGATCTTTCAGAGCATAACACGGTCGAGATTTTGGTTTCGGGAGATGGTGATTATGAATTTTCATTGGATGGTTTTTCATATCAAGATTCAGCTTCTTTTGAAAATGTGACCCCTGGATTTATAACAGCCTATGTTAGGGACAAAAATGGCTGTGGTTTGTCTAAGCAACTGATTTCCGTGATAGGATATCCCAAATTCTTCACCCCCAATGGGGACAATGTCAATGATTTCTGGCAACTCATTGGGGTAAACGAACAGTTTCAACCAGAGAGCGTTATTTCTATTTTTGACCGCTACGGAAAGTTGGTTGCTCAAATAAATCCAACGACCGAAAGTTGGAATGGCACCTTCAATAACAACGAACTGCCTGCCTCTGATTACTGGTTCAGCATTTCGTTACAGGATGGAAGAATATTTAAGGGGCACTTTGCCCTAAAACGATAATACGATATTGGAAATGAAACTTAAAGTATCCATATTGTTTTTATCACTTTTCCTCGTCGTTGCGCTTCAAGCACAAGAATGCCCAAATTTGTTATCGCCTAGCGATGGTGCCACCAATGTAGCTCTCGATGCCACAATTTCTTGGGAAGCAGTGGATGGGGTGCCCGCCTATTTGATTTCTATGGGAACGACACCTGGCGGAACCGATATTTTATCTGCTCAAAACGTAGGGAACTCCCCCAATTATACTCCACCGAGAGGTCTTCCTGAGAATACGGAAATTTTTGTGACCATTACCTTGTTCTTCTTTAATCAGCCCGATATTATCTGCAGTAGTCAAAGTTTTACCACCGAAACACTTACTCAAGCTCCTCTATGCACGCAGATGAACTACCCCCAAGATATGGCCACCGATGTGAATCCGGCCACCTCTATTTCTTGGGATTATGTATATGGTGCAATGGGGTACTATGTGAGTTTGGGGACAACACCTGGTGGAATTGATATTCTGGACAATGTAGATGTAGGCAATGTGCTAAGTTTTAACCCGCCGGGAGATCTTCCATCGGAACAGACCATCTACGTTACCATAGCTCCATACAATACTATTGGATCAGCTTCGGGTTGTTCCTCAGAAAGTTTTACTACTAGTGAGGTTTCCCCGCTACCAAGTTGCACCAGTATGATTTACCCTCAAAACGGTGAAATCAATGTTCCCTTATCTCCAATATTGGAATGGAATGCGATTGCAGGGGCGACGGGATATCAAATTACCATAGGTTCCACCCCGGGAGGGTCTGATATTATCGACAATGCCAAGTTTTATACCAATTCCACACCCGTACTTAACTTTGTGCCCAACCAGACTTTCTTTATCACCATTGTTCCTTTTAACGATGCAGGACTAGCCCAATCTTGTACCGAGGAAAGTTTTTCCACACTTTTGGGCTGCGGCCCGTACTTGGATCTTGCTTCAGGTGAATTCGTGACCTTGAATCCAGAAATTGATTTTCCAGAAACCATATCCTTCTGCGAAAATGAATCTCCTATGATCATCACTTCCGAAGATAGTGCCGATGGCTACCGATGGTACCAAATTGACCAATTTGATAATGAAACTGTTATTTCACAAACTCAAGAGGTCTCTATTCAAGAAAATGGCAGATATCGCTATGAGGCCTATAACCTGGTATCCCAATCGGGTAACATCATTGAATGTCCCTCTACCCAGGAGTTTAATGTAGTCTCCTCCGAAGCACCGGTCATCAACCGATTAAACGTCTCCGGTATTGGAGTGGACAGATTGCAAGTTACCGTGGATGTTTCTGGCAATGGGGATTATGAATATGCCGTGGACAACCAGGACGGACCCTATTCAGACAACAACACCTTCACCAATCTCGAACCAGGAACCCATACGTTTTATGTGAAGGATAAAAATGGCTGTGGCATTGCAGAGAAAAGTTTTGTTCAAGACTTGACGGTGGAAGGATTTCCCAAGTTTTTTACACCCAATGGAGACACCGTGAATGATTATTGGCAATTTATTCAACCCAAAAATGGCGAGGAAGTTGTTTTACGAAGTATCCGAATTTTTAATCGATATGGGCAATTTCTAAAAGAAATATCCCAAAATTCCCAAGGTTGGGATGGCAATTTCCGAGGACGTGCTCTCCCTGCCGGAGACTATTGGTTCCATGCGGTTGATGATTCAAACCAAGAAATTAAAGGTCATTTTACCCTTAAACGATAATCTTTCCGCTTTACTTTAATTTGGTGCTTCCCTTTACTATTTTTATCAAATGAAATTTCAGGTAGTATCAGAGTTTAAACCTACTGGTGACCAACCGGAGGCCATTAGACAGTTAGTGGAAGGCATTGAAGGAGGAGATCCCCACCAAACCCTACTCGGCGTAACGGGTTCGGGAAAAACATTTACTGTGGCCAATGTTGTGGAATCCGTACAGCGGCCCACTTTGGTGTTGGCCCATAACAAAACTTTGGCAGCACAGTTGTATTCTGAGTTCAAACAGTTTTTTCCCAATAACGCGGTAGAGTACTTCGTATCCTATTACGATTACTACCAACCTGAAGCCTACATTCCATCCAGTGGATTGTATATTGAAAAGGACCTTTCCATCAATGAGGATATTGAAAAATTGAGGTTGAGTGCCACTTCGTCCCTACTTTCTGGTCGGAGGGATGTGCTGGTAGTGGCCTCGGTTTCTTGTTTGTACGGTATTGGGAACCCCATCGAGTTCCAAAAGAATGTCATTTCCATCCATAGAGATCAGGTCATTTCCCGAACAAAATTCCTGAAACAACTGGTACAAAGTTTGTATTCAAGGACCACTGCAGATTTCAGAAATGGAAATTTTAGGGTAAAAGGTGATGTGGTGGATGTCTTTCCTGGCTATGCAGACCATGCGTTTCGTATTCATTTTTTTGGAGATGAAATTGAGGAAATTGAAGCACTGGACCCCTTCAACAACAAGGTGATAGAAATCTATGACTCGCTAAACATATACCCCGCCAATATGTTCGTGACCTCACCGGACATACTCCAAAATGCCATTCACCAAATCCAAGATGATCTGGTTAAACAAGTGGACTATTTTAAAGAAATAGGGCGACCCTTGGAAGCCAAACGATTGGAAGAACGCACCAATTTTGATTTAGAGATGATTAGAGAATTGGGCTATTGCTCTGGAATTGAGAACTACTCCCGCTACCTGGATGGTCGGGAACCGGGAACACGCCCTTTCTGCTTACTGGACTATTTCCCGGATGATTACCTCATGGTGATTGATGAAAGCCATGTGACCATCCCACAAGTACATGCCATGTATGGAGGAGACCGTTCCCGAAAGGAAAATTTGGTGGAGTATGGTTTCCGACTTCCGGCGGCCATGGACAACCGACCCCTCAAATTTGAAGAGTTCGAGGCTTTGCAAAATCAGGTTATTTATGTCAGTGCCACCCCTGCAGATTACGAATTGGAATTAAGCCAAGGGGTGTATGTGGAACAGGTCATTCGCCCAACGGGCTTATTGGACCCTGTGATTGAAGTACGGCCCAGCACCAACCAAATTGATGATTTGGTGGAGGAAATCCAACAGCGGGTGGAGTTGGACGAACGAACCCTAGTAACCACTTTGACGAAGCGTATGGCGGAGGAACTTGCCAAATATTTAGCTCGAATCGATGTGCGTTGCCGTTACATTCACAGTGATGTGGACACTTTGGAACGGGTGGAAATCATGCAAGATCTTCGAAAAGGTCTATTTGATGTTTTGATTGGGGTAAACCTATTGCGGGAAGGATTGGACCTGCCCGAAGTTTCGTTGGTGGCCATTTTGGATGCCGACAAAGAAGGTTTTTTACGAAGTAACCGTTCCTTGACCCAAACCGTGGGTCGCGCTGCACGAAACTTGAACGGAAAGGCCATTATGTATGCCGATAAAATTACCGAGAGTATGCAAAAGACCATTGATGAAACTAATTACCGAAGGGAAAAGCAGTTGGACTATAATAAAGAAAACAACATTATCCCAACCGCACTGAACAAAAGTCTAGATAGTGCCTTGGCCAAAAATTCAGTTTCGACCTATCATTTTCAAAAAGAGGAACTCCGTGCCGCGGAGCCTGATTTGGAATACATTACCGAAGATCAACGGGAAAAATTGATTCGGGAGAAGCGCAAAGCCATGGAAAAAGCAGCCAAAGAGCTCAACTTTATGGAAGCGGCCAAACTTCGGGATGAAATAAAATTGCTTCAGGAACAAGAGTAAAAGAAAGCGCGCTCCTACATTGCTGAGGGAGCGCGCAAACAAACTAACCAACTAATCAACCATCATGAAACACCTAAGTTGGTGTCTTTTGAATTTTTTCTTATTCGATTGAGATCAATCGTTTTGGTTTTGGTAATGCCTCTTGCTTTTTGGGCAAGGTCAATTTCAATATTCCATCTTCGTACTTGGCATCAATTTTAGAACCGTCAACGGTATCTGGCAATGTAAAGGCTCTTTTGAAGGAAGAATAAGAAAACTCCTTTCGAGTATAATTATCCTTGCTCTCTTCGTTTTCTGATTTCATCTCACTGGAAATGGTCAATACATCATTGTCCACTTCTACCGTAAAATCATCTTTCTTTACTCCGGGAACAGCCAATTCCAATTCAAAATTCGCCTCATTATCCTTAATATTCACAGCGGGAACAGCAGTATTCCACTTTTCTGTTCCACCAAACCAATCAGGTCCCATAAAATCGTTCATTAAAGATGGAAAAAACACGTTACTTCTTTTTACTAAACTCATGGTGATCTATTTTTTAAGGTTAAACTTCTAAATCACCATATCATGGACAAATCATGTACCAACACAGAAACCATGTCGATGTGGCATGTTTTTAACAAAAAATTATGTCAAAATGGCATTAGTTGTAATGTGCCTTGAAGATATTGATCAGCACATTTGGCGGAATAACATTATCGGGATAGTTGTGCATAACCTGCAGGACCTGACTTATTGCAGCCGGTGGAAGTCCCATTCTAAGACCAATATTATATAAGGTATCCACTTCCTTCTTATGTTGATGTTGGTCTACATTCATCAACAGTAGCAATCTATGAAACTGTACAATGCGCTCAGCTTGGGATTTTAATATTACTTTGGGGGACTTTTCCTTTAAAAGACCTTCAAAAGTCGCTTTGTCTATACCCAAGTTGGAAGCTACCTTGAGCAAAAAACCATATTCCGAATCCTTTAGGGAATGGTCTACCCTGGCGAAAGCGATCATTTCGGAAAGGATGCTCAATTTTTCCTCGTAGGTGCCCATGGGTTTGGTTTTGGTGCAACTTTAGTATAGATAACTCCAAAACACCCCATTTTAGTACATAAAGCAGCTCTGAATTTTTCAGTCTTATCTAAACAAGGGGTTTAAGTACAGGAATAAAAAAAGGCAACGTTACGGTAGCGTTGCCTTTTTTTATGAGAAGAATGAGCGATTAACTCAAAACTTCTTTTACTTTATCAGCAGCTTCTTGGAACTGCACCGCGGAGTGCACGGCCAATCCAGAATTGTCAATAATCTCTTTGGCCAACTCGGCATTGGTTCCCTGAAGTCGTACAATAATAGGCACTTTAATGGCGTCGCCCATGTTCTTGTATGCATCCACAACACCTTGCGCCACACGGTCGCAACGCACAATCCCTCCAAAGATATTGATCAGTATTGCTTTTACGTTTGGATCTTTCAGAATGATACGGAAGGCCTCTTCCACCCTTTTGGCATCTGCGGTACCGCCCACATCCAAAAAGTTTGCAGGTTCACCTCCGGCCATCTTGATCAAATCCATGGTGGCCATGGCCAATCCAGCTCCGTTTACCATACAACCTACGTTTCCATCCAAATCCACATAGTTCAATCCAACCTCACGTGCTTCCACCTCAATGGGATTTTCCTCACGGAGGTCTCGCATCTCAGCATAGGCTTTCCTTCTATAAAGTGCATTATCATCGATGGACACCTTCGCATCAACAGCCATGATTTTATCATCCGAAGTCTTTAACACCGGATTGATTTCAAAAAGACTGGCATCGCTCTGATCATAAGCTTTATACAAGGCTGAGACAAACTTCACCATTTCCTTAAATGCTGTACCGGACAATCCCAAGTTAAAGGCAATACGTCTGGCCTGAAAAGGCAAAAGCCCCATTCCTGGGTCAATCTCTTCTGTAAAAATTAAATGTGGGGTCTTTTCGGCAACCTCCTCAATGTCCATTCCTCCTTCGGTGGAGTACATCACCATGTTTTTTCCTGTGCCCCTATTCAACAACACGGACATATAGAATTCATTGGTTTCACTGTCACCCGGATAATACACATCCTCTGCCACCAACACTTGGTGTACTTTTTTACCTTCAGCAGATGTCTGTGGCGTAATCAGGTTCATACCAATGATGTTCCCTGCCAACTCTTCAACCTCTTTCAAGTTTTTAGCCAACTTGACACCACCACCTTTACCACGGCCTCCGGCATGTACCTGCGCTTTTATAACGTGCCAACCGGTTCCGGTTTCCTGCGTCAATTGTTTAGCGGCATCTACCGCTTCCTTTGCATTTCGAGCCACGATTCCACGTTGGATCCTAACCCCAAAGCTGGCCAAAATTTCTTTTCCTTGATATTCGTGAAGATTCATCTGTGAATTAACTTTTGTTTGCCGACAAAAATAGAAAACCCCGCCGACAAATAGAAGGTGAAAAAGGAATAATTACCGCCAGCACACCTACCTTATACAAAGGGGGTAAATTTTGTAACAAATCTTCTGCTATAATTTAAAATCCTCAAAGTCCAAAGGATCAAAATTTTTGAAGTGACCGTTCATTTCAATGACGGCCTTGGTACGGTTTACCTGGCTCAGCAAAGATGTCGTGGAATCCAGATGTTCCTTGATATATAACAACCGATCTTTCTCCTTGGGAATTTGGAGCAACTCGTATTCCTGCTCAAAGGAAAGTCCCATTTTGTGTGCTAAGGCGTAACTGTTGAACTGTTTTGGAGAGGTTTTGGTAAAAGGCACATCCATAAGATCGTACAACACCTCAACTTTTTGCAACACCTCTTCCCGAAGGTCTTCGCTTGCATCATTCTCAACATCCATAAACTCCACTTCACCCCCGGAATACAATTTGCCGTTCATCTGGCGTTCAAAAGAAAGTATCTTAAAAACTTGTCGCCCCACGCAGACCACATCCATTTCACCGTTTTTATAGGTATTGACCACTTCAACCAGCTGGACTTCAGTTCCATAGCTCATAACATTGTTGATAAACACAGGAATCCCAAAGGTAATGGCCTCCTTCCTACAGTCATTGATCAACTGTTTGTAGCGTTCCTCAAAAATATGGAGCGGTACGGTTTCACCCGGATAAAAAACCGATTGTAAGGGAAATAGCGGTAATTTCATTGTTGAAGTTTGCCTAAAAGTACAATCCCAAAGGCAAAAGCGCAAGTTCTTTAATTCTTTGTTGTTGGTTTTAAAACAATTTGTTACAAATAAATGATTTTGTTTTTTATTCTTGTACAGCCCGCGTACTTCCTGTAGATTTGCGCGAAAGACTAAACACAATGAACTCCAAAGAACTCATAAAATTAACGGAGCAGTTTGGTGCTCCACTTTATGTATATGATGCCGACAAAATTGCTTCGCAATACCAAAGATTGACGAAAGCTTTTCAAGGTGTACCTCAACTGCGATTGAATTATGCCGCCAAAGCACTGTCAAACATAAGCATTCTAAGATTGATGAATCATTTAGGGAGCGGCTTGGATACGGTTTCCATTCAAGAAGTAAAACTGGGACTCATGGCCGGTTTTAAACCTGAATCCATCATTTACACACCTAACGGAGTTTCTTTGGAAGAGATAGAGGAAGCTGCTGCGCTTGGTGTTCAAGTGAATATTGACAACCTCTCCATTTTGGAACAGTTTGGAAGCAAGCATCCCGATATTCCCGTTTGCATTCGCATTAATCCACACGTAATGGCTGGAGGGAACTCCAAAATTTCCGTAGGGCACATCGACTCTAAATTTGGCATCAGTATCCATCAAATTCCGCACTTGTTGCGTATTGTGGAATTGACCAATATGAACATCAACGGAATACACATGCACACCGGAAGTGACATTTTGGATATTGATGTGTTCCTGTACGCTTCTGAAATATTGTTTGAAACCGCTAAAAATTTCAAGGATTTGGAATTCATCGACTTTGGAAGTGGATTCAAGGTTCCATACAAAACTGGCGATATTCAGACCAATATTGAAGAGTTGGGCAAAAAATTGACCACCCGTTTCAACCAATTCTGTGAGGAATATGGTAAAAGTCTGACTTTGGCATTTGAACCTGGTAAGTTTTTGGTAAGTGAAGCAGGGTTTTTCTTGGCCAAGGTAAATGTGGTAAAGCAGACCACATCTACGGTATTTGCGAGCATAGATTCCGGCTTCAACCATTTAATTCGGCCTATGCTTTACGGGGCCAACCATGAGATTATCAACATTTCCAATCCCAAAGGAAGGGAACGTTACTACTCAGTGGTAGGGTACATCTGTGAAACCGATACATTTGGCAGCAATCGTAGAATCAATGAGATTTCCGAAGGGGATATTCTTTGTTTCCGAAATGCGGGAGCTTACTGTTTCACCATGGCCAGCAATTACAACTCAAGATTTCGACCTGCGGAGGTACTTTGGTACAATGGCAAGGCTCATTTGATTCGGGAGCGGGAAACGTTTGATGATATCTTAAGAAATCAAGTTGACGTAAAAGAACTATTTGAGGCTCCCAAAAAAGAAGCCGTAAAATAAAAAATAGCTTTTTTTAGAGCAAGGCCAGCAGAAATCCAACAAGTGCACCACAAATAACAATAAATGCACTGTTCATCTTTTTAAGGACAAAAACTGCAATCAAGCTCAATAAAGCAATTACCATTGCACGCCAATCGGTAAGGGTATCTTTTCCCATTTCCACACAAACGGCCACAATTACGGCAACTGCTGCAATGTTCACAGCATCCAAAAATGCGCCGATTACTTTTGATTTTCGCATTTTGGGCACATAGGGATTCAGGATGGCCACAAACACAAAAGAAGGAAGGAAGATACCAACAGTGGCTGCCATTGCTCCCCAAAATCCACCCAATTGCCAACCAATAAATGTGGCGGTAGACAACACGGGGCCGGGTGTAAATTGTCCTACCGCAACGGCATCCATCAATTCTTGTCGTGTAAGCAAACCTGTGGTGACCAATTCAGCATCCAAATAGGCAAAAAGGACATACCCACTGCCATAAAGCAATGCGCCCACCTTAAAAAATGTCCAAAGAATTTTGAGGGTGCCAACGGATATGGTGGCCTGAAGCAAAACAGGAAACGTAAAACTATTCAAATTGCTTTTTGGATTACTGATGAAATACCAGGCCAAACCAAGAACACCACAAGCGAATAGAGCTAAAATTTCGTGTACTCCAAGCAAACAAGCCACTAGGGTCAAAATCCCCAAAATACCAAGTTTAACATTCTTGAGCGCTTTCTGTCCAAGTCGATAAACAGCTCCTAGAATAATGGCTATCACGGCGGGTTTTATGCCATAAATGAAAGGCTCAACTTTTGGCAACTGTCCGTATTGTTCATACAGCCAAGCGAAAACCATAGTGATAGCAACCGCAGGAAATACAAAACCAGCACCCGCCACCGCCATTCCTTTCCAACCGGCCCTCTCGTGTCCACAGTGCATGGTCATTTCAGTTGAATTGGGACCCGGAATCAGGTTCGTGGCTCCCACTAGGTCCAAAAAGTGTTGGTGGGTCATCCACTTTCTTTTATTTACCACTTCATCTTCCATCATGGCAATGTGGGCCGCAGGACCGCCAAAAGCAATACAACCCAATCTAAAAAACAGTACTGCAACCTCTTTTAGATTCTTACCCATTCTTAATTGCGCGTTTACGTATTTGGTGCATAGACAGAAGTTTGGATTGTTCAGTAATTTTCTCCCAATTCTCACCCACCTATTTACCCATCAAGACCGGTTGCACTACTTATATGGCACAACATACTTTTCTGGCACAATTTTCGTTATTTTTGTAGGGATAGGACGACCAATGTCCTAAAAATAAGAACTATGCGCGCAATTTTTACCCAAATCAGTTTATTTTTTCTACTGCTCTTAGGATTTCAATCCCAAGCCCAAGACATTAATTGGATCTCTTGGGAAAAAGCGGTGGAACTTTCCCAAACAGATGCACAACCCAAAAAGATGTTTATTGATGTGTACACCGATTGGTGTGGGTGGTGCAAAAAAATGGACAAGGATACGTTTCAACATCCTGAGGTTTCCAAATATATGCAGGACAATTTCTATATGGTAAAAATGGATGCAGAAAGCAAAGATCCCATTGAATATCAAGGAAAGACCTTCAAGTTTGTACCATCTGGAAGAAGAGGGTATCATGAATTGGCCGCTGCCCTTTTACAAGGTAAAATGAGTTATCCAACCGTTGTTTTTCTTGATGAGCAATTGAATATGCTTTCCCCTGTGCCCGGTTACCAAAAAGTGGAACCGTTTTTACAGATTGCACGTTATTTTGGGGATAACATCTATAAAGATCAAGACTGGCAGACGTATGCTGGGAAGTAATTCCTGTTTTCCTTTTTACCTACTATAATTAGGACTTTCTTTAGTTATAGTCACATCATGCGGGTGGCTTTCGTGAATACCACTTGAGGTAATCTTCACAAATTGACCATTTTCCTTTAAGGCCTCAATATCCTTGGCACCACAATAGCCCATTCCGGCTCGGAGTCCACCGATAAATTGGTGCATACTTTCGTAAAGGTCACCTTTATAGGGTACACGACCTACAATCCCTTCGGGCACCAATTTTTTAATGTCATCTTCCACATCTTGGAAATAACGATCCTTACTGCCTTGTTTCATAGCTTCCACAGAACCCATTCCGCGATAGGATTTGAATTTTCGACCTTCGTAAATAATGGTTTCTCCCGGAGATTCCTTGGTCCCTGCCAACAATGATCCCAACATTACGGTATCGGCGCCAGCTGCAATAGCTTTGGGAATATCTCCTGTATATCGGATGCCTCCATCAGCAATTACAGGTACCCCTGTTCCCTTGATAGCAGCGGCTACTTCCAACACCGCCGAAAACTGTGGAAAACCAACCCCAGCTACCACTCGCGTGGTACAAATGGAGCCTGGCCCAATTCCAACCTTGACAGCATCGGCTCCTGCCTCCACCAAATACTTGGCCGCTTCGGCGGTGGCAATATTACCAACTACAACATCTAGTTCTGGGAATTTCTTTTTTATTTCCTTTAAAATACTGATCACACCTTTGGTGTGCCCGTGGGCCGTGTCTATGATAACAGCATCCACTCCGGCATTGACCAAGGCACCAGCTCTTTCTACGGCATCTGCCGTTACGCCAACAGCAGCAGCAACTCGCAAACGTCCGTACTGGTCTTTATTGGCAATGGGCTTTTGGGTCAATTTGGTGATGTCCCTAAAGGTAATCAACCCAATCAGTTCATCTTTGTCATTGACCACCGGAAGCTTTTCAATCTTATTTTCTTGAAGAATTACCTCTGCTTGTTGCAAGGAAGTACCCTCTCCTACGGTAACCAAATTTTCTGAAGTCATTACCTCGGCAATAGGTCTCAGGTCATTTTTCTCAAATCGAAGGTCACGATTGGTAACAATTCCCAGCAGTTTATTTTTGGCGTCCACAATGGGAATCCCCCCTATACTGTGCTCTTTCATATTGGCCTTGGCATCGCGTACCACAGAATCCAACGGAAGTGTCACGGGATCCATGATCATACCACTTTCGGCCCGTTTTACTTTACGCACTTTCATGGCCTGTTGCTCAATCGTCATGTTTTTGTGCAGTACACCAATACCACCTTCGCGTGCCATGGCTATGGCCATACGGGATTCGGTAACGGTATCCATGGCCGCTGAAACGATGGGCACATTAATAGTAATGTTCCGTGTAAATTTGGACTGAATGTTGACTTCTCTTGGGAGTACTTCGGAATATGCTGGCACAAGTAGGACATCGTCGTAAGTAAGTCCTTCGCCAACAATTTTATTTAGGTGGGCTTCCATTGCAATTACGGATTAATTGCGTGCAAATATACCACTATTTTAATTGATTTCTATTCCTTCCTTTATTTCGTTTGAAACTTGATCAATTTATTTTTATTTAGACTTATTATATATAATTAATATCTTTATACCAAACCTTAAGTATATGTGCAATTCGCTACACATTTTAAGCCAATCCAAGAACGGTATCTTGACTTTTTGCAATAAAACCAAACTTTTTCAGTTGATTTTCAACAATCTCTGTTTTGAACTATATGAATGGGAGTTGGAAGCTTTTAAGGAATATGTGGAGGAGTTGGACATCCCTTACTGGGAGAATCAACTAAAACATTGGATACAAAAACGAAAAATTCCTATCTCAGTAGGAAAAAAGCATTTCATTATCTTGGTGAACAAGGAAGAGGTTTACGAAATACTGCATCTATTATCCTTCAAAAAGCCTCGCATTAAATTTTTGGAGTACCAGGATATTGACTACCGGTTCATAGAAAACTGATGCTACTTCTTACTCTGCCTCAAACATTGCCACAATACCAATGATGCGGAACCGGTAAAAGTGAGAATCATTAAAACTCCGGAAAAAATGACAATATACTTGAACCATGAAATGCCCATCCACATCAGGTAAATCCCTCCAAAGGTCAAAATAATGGAAAGGAAAGGTTCTATCGTCAAGAAGAGCTTCCATTTTTTGGAGCAGTGGGTCATCCAGACCAATCCACCCAACAAAAAGAAAATCATTGACATGGAAAGGATATGGGTATGCAATATAGTCAGCATTTCACGATCCCCTTTTTTGAATTTCATCACTTCCGCGTCCTCATCTTCTTCGTTGCCCAAGTAATTTTCCTCTATTCCGGCTGGAGTTGTGGATTCGGTTTGTTTAATGAACAGCAGTCCTGTAAAAAAGCCTATGGAAAGAATGATGACAAATGATGCGATAAATAGTCGTATTTCCTTTGGAAAACGGGTCAGCAGGCCATTGTACTCCATTACAATTTTCCGTTTTGCTGAAGTACCCCAATGGTTTGGAAAAGATTATCCATAGCCTTGGTCATAGAATTTACAGAGATGGTCGCTCCAGAAATAACATCAATGTTGGTGTCACTGTCAACCCTATCTCCCCCTGTCATACCCAAAAATTGCTTTAACCAACGTTTGCTACCAATCTCACCGCCATATTCTTCCCGGTAGACCAGAACTTTAGTATTGATGACCTCTACATTTTGATTGAACAATACCAAATAATCAAATACTGCGGTCTTGCTGGGTGCTTCATCCACAAACGCATATCCCAACAGCGATTCACTGTTTTCTATGCGATACAAATTTTCCCCGGAAATTTTGACGGGTAATTGACCATTCAAATCATCAGAAACTGTGATGGGCTCCAACGTAAAATCGGATACTTCAAAGGTTTTTTCAACTTCTTTCAAGACCCTTTTGTTCACTCCTTTCGGAAGCGAAAATGCGAACAGCGCCAACAGGCCAAGTACCAGAACTATCGATTTTCCCAGTTTCATACGTCAAATATATTAATTTAGACTCAATAGGGATAAATATCCGGAAAGTTTACCCCTATTGTCTCCAAATAAAATGTCTTAGAACCAAACCCCTATACCAAAATTGAGACGGTCTGCCACATCAGCATCGTCCGCAGCATTGCTTCTAAACTGGTAGTCGCCCTTTACCACTACCCCTGGTGCAATATGGTAGGTTAAACCCGTAGTGACATCGGTTCTGTCATAAGCTTCATTTGCCGTCAATAGACCATCGGTATCAGCATGTGTATTATAGGATTCATACCGAGCAAAGGCAAACAATTTTTGTCGGTTCCCTGCGGGAAGTACATTATAAGCTCCTTCCAGATACCAGCCCTGTAATGCGCTACCCAAATTGCTTCCTGTAAGATTGTTGTAATCATCCGTATCTGAAAGTGAAGCATGGATAAACTGTCCACGAGCAGTAAACTTTTGGTACGCATAACGCGCATCAAAACCTAGCATGGCGATCCCAATATCAGCGCCATCGAATTGCTCTACATCGTCCTCGGCTTGAGTGCGACCGAAATAGGTTGAAAAGCCCAATCGAAGGCCGGGAATACCATAGTAATCCAATTTTGTGGAAAGGTTGGGGCTATCAATTGTGGATTGAATCCCTTTCTGTCTGCCCCCACGAAGTCCGCTGGAACCCCTCAACTTTCCGGCTACTCCACCTTCGCCATCAGCCTCTGTGGATTTAAATCCGTTGAACAAATAAGCCTGATATCCCAATGAAATGGAATTGAACCTACCGGTCACCCCTACGCCAAGTTCTCGCCAAGTAGTAGGTACAATAGCATTGTCCATGGCCGGACGCTCGGTTCCATTAAAGGTAGTGGGCTCATGGAATTCGTTGATGATGCCCATAGGAACCAGCATCAAGCCCCCTCTAATGTTTAAATTGGGGGCAACATTGTAGTTTACAAAAGCTTGTTCAATAAAAACCTCCTCAACATGTTCAAATTCAACTTCAGTTACAAATTGAGTGCGATCATCAAATCGATATCCAAAAAGAAGCACCAATCGCTGTACATCCAGTTCCCCGTTTTGGGCCTCAGGTTGGTTGTAGAGCATTTCGCCATAGGCACCTACCGTCACTGCGGATGCGTAATTGCCCGAGAGCAAACGCTGTGCCGCGTTGATTTGTTTTTGTGGGTCAAGTTGAATGGAATCGGTTTGTGTCTGTGCAAATCCTATTGCAACAAAAAATAGACTAAAGAGAAGGATAATGTGCTTCATCGGTACTAGTATCTTTATTTGGATTAGTTTTAAATAATTAACGGGGGCAAATATATTTCCCTGTCCGAAATGGAGCAAATTTATTTAGACTTAGTTTAAATAAATATTGAATTTTAACATTTAGGCCTCCTTTTTTTATAAAAAACCTAGTGATAAGCTGAAAAAAGCTCAGTGGCTTTATTGTAAGCTGCCTCAAAAACCATCCAGTTTACACCTGAATCCGCTTTTGTTGTAGTAAAGTAGGACAGCATTTTCTCAGTGGGCATGTTCCCTGTAAGTTCGTCTTTGGCCATAGGACATCCGCCAAATCCCTGTACGGCCCCATCAAAACGTCGACAACCCGCCTTGTAAGCGGCATCCACCTTTTCATGCCACTTACTGGGTGTGGTGTGCAGATGAGCCCCAAATTCAATATCTGGATATTTTGGAATGAGATGGGAAAACAAATAATCAATGACCTCTGGGGTAGAACTCCCAATGGTATCAGAAAGCGATAAAATCTTGGTTCCCATCGCCGCCAACTTTTCGGTCCACTCCCCTACAATTTCCACATCCCAAGGGTCTCCATACGGATTACCGAACCCCATGGAGATATAGGTGACCACTTCCTTATTCTTTTTATTGGCCAATTCCAGTATCCCTTCCAAAGTTTCCACAGATTGGGCAATGGTCTTGTGTGTATTCCGCATTTGAAAGTTCTCGGAAATGGAAAAAGGAAAGCCCAAATAATCAATGGCTTCATACTTGCAAGCATCCTCCGCACCCCTAAGATTGGCCACAATCGCCAAAAGTTTACTTTGGGTTTTGGAAAGATCCAATTGGGCCAAAACCGCAGCGGTATCCTGCATTTGTGGAATGGCCTTGGGGGAGACAAAACTGCCAAAGTCAATGGTATCAAAACCACAACCTAAAAGAGATTGAATGTACCTTGCCTTTTCCGCTGTAGGAATGAAGGTCTTTATGCCTTGCATGGCATCCCTTGGACATTCTATGAGTTTTATCTTTGACATAGGCCGACCGTAAAATTACCATTATTTATCTGATGGCAATAGATAAAATCATTCCACGCGTACTGTAATAAGGTTTATGACTTACCTTCCAATAGGGCTTTGTTGATTTGCTTGATAAGACCAGGGCCTTCATAAATAAAACCGGTGTAGAGTTGAATTAAATCCGCCCCTGCTTCCAATTTCTCCAAAGCATCTTCGGCCGAGTGGATACCCCCCACTCCAATAATGGGAAATGCTTTGTTGCTCTTTTCGGCCAAAAAACGTATTACCTCCGTACTTCTTTGTGCCAGAGGTTTGCCACTGAGACCTCCCTTTTCCTCCGTAATAAAAAGTGGGGTCTTCAGATCAGTTCTGGAAATGGTGGTATTGGTTGCAATCACCCCGTCAATTTTGGTTTCTTCTACTATTCCAATGATATCCATTAGCTGCGCATCGGTAAGATCAGGCGCAATTTTCAGTAATATGGGCTTTTCTTTTTGTTTCGATTTTTTGGCCTGTTTACTGTTCTGGCGCTTTAATTTGTTCAGCAAGCTGGTCAATGGTTTTTTGTCCTGTAGTTCCCGCAGCCCAGGCGTGTTGGGTGAGCTTACGTTCACCACAAAATAGTCCACATGCTCATAAAGCGCTTCAAAACAGATGAGATAATCCTTGATGGCTTCTTCGTTGGGTGTGACCTTATTTTTTCCGATGTTTCCCCCAATAATGACCCGGTGTTCTTTCTTCAACTGCTCCACAGCTTCAAAAACACCTTTATTGTTGAATCCCATACGGTTGATGATAGCTTTGTCTCCCCGTAATCGGAACAATCGTTTTTTAGGATTCCCCGCTTGCGGCTTTGGTGTCAAGGTTCCTATTTCAACAAAACCGAAACCAAAGTTTGAAAACTCGTTGTACAGCTTGGCATCCTTATCAAAGCCAGCGGCCAGACCTACTGGATTTTTAAATTTCAATCCAAAAACCTCCCGTTCCAATTTAGGATCCTTTACTTCAAATGCCTTTCTGAACAAGGGGCCAAACCCTAGTTTTGAAAGTATCCCAATGGCCCAAAAAGAAAAATGATGTGCGGCTTCAGCATCTAGTAAAAAGAGAATTGGACGAATGAGGATTTTATACATTCAACAGGTTTTGGACAAAAATAAAAACTCTTAAAACAGTTTTCAGGAAAAGATTCATTTTTCGTCAACTGACCTGTTTATATGGATAGGACGTAGCGTGAGTTTATCGCACAACTCCAAATAGAACCCATATTGCTTGGAATTGAAAATGGAGAGCAATCTTTTGTCCATCATCCGCACGTTTTGCTTCATGCTATCTATAATCCCCCTATATTCCGATGAAATTTTTAAAAGAACTTCCGGAGAGCTTTCTTCATGCTGTTTTAAAAGATAATCTGCTTGGTTCTGTAAAATCTCATTTCTAATCTTTAGTTCGGCACTCCAATTTTTCAGTTTTTCCAACTGCTCTTCATTGAGCTGAAAAACCTCAGCAATCGTCCCATCATCCTTTCCCCCAACGCCAAGAATGCATTCCTGCTGGGCAAAAACCGAAAAATTCAACATCAAAAAAAGACAAAAAACAGCCGCTCTCAAGAGGTATGGGGTTTACAAAAACAACGAAAGATAACAGTAAAAGTGTTTTCTTGAGCAAAATCACGATTGAATATGCATTATTTTTGGCGAAATGCACAACTCAGAATGGAACAATTACTACCCAGATTTATAGACTATGTAACCACCGATACCCAGAGCGACCCGTATTCTAAAACCACCCCCAGTACGAAAAAGCAATGGGACCTTGCCAAAAAATTGGTCTTGGAACTGCATCAAATTGGATTGCAAGAAGTATCCATTGATGAAAATGCCTACATCATGGCTACTTTACCCAGCAATACGGACAAAAAAGTGCCTACTATTGGTTTTATTTCGCATATAGATACCTCCCCAGATTTTAGCGGAAAAAATGTGAAGCCCCAGATTGTAAAAAATTATGACGGTAAGGACATTGTGCTCAACGAAAGTAAAAACATTGTGCTCTCCCCAGATTATTTTGAGGACTTGCTGCTATATGAGGGGCAAACCTTGATTACCACAGATGGAAGCACCTTATTGGGTGCCGATGATAAAGCTGGCGTCGCAGAAATTGTTACGGCCATGGAATATTTGGTGCAACATCCAGAGATAAAACACGGTAAAATTCGGATTGCCTTCACTCCTGATGAGGAAATTGGAAGGGGTGCGCACAAGTTTGATGTAAAAAAGTTTGGGGCCGATTGGGCTTATACCATGGATGGCAGCCAAGTGGGCGAACTGGAGTTTGAAAACTTCAATGCCGCCAAAGCCAAAATCACCATTACCGGAAAGAGTGTGCACCCTGGCTACGCCAAAAACAAAATGGTGAATGCGATTGGGATTGCCAATGAATTTTTAAGCTTGATGCCTCCACGAGAAGTGCCAGAACACACTTCGGGCATGGAAGGTTTTTTTCATGTGCACAAACTCAAGGGTGAGATTGAAAAAGCGGAGATTGAGCTTATTATCCGTGACCATGACGCCATCCAATTTCAGGCACGAAAAGAAATGCTGGAAGACATCACAGAAAAACTCACCAAAAAGTACGGGGAATACCTTGTTCTGGAGATTGAAGATCAATATCGGAATATGCGGGAAAAAGTGGAGCCTGTTTTCCATATTGTTGAGATTGCGGAAGAGGCCATGATACGACTCGGGATTGAACCTATCATTAAGCCCATTCGTGGAGGAACGGATGGTTCCCAACTGTGTTTTATGGGACTGCCCTGTCCCAACATTTTTGCAGGAGGCCACAATTTTCATGGAAAATACGAGTATGTTCCCTTGGAAAGTATGGAGAAAGCGGTGAAGGTAATCGTAAAAATTTGCGAACTTACGGCCAGTCAAATCAAGTAGTTGTGGAAAAATCCAAAAAATTAAAGGCCTACTACCAAAAAGAGCATCCCTTTAAGCAGGGCATTGCCCACCTGAGAGAAATTGCCCTAAAAACAGAGGCCGAAGAAGATTTTAAATGGAGTATTCCCGTGTACACGCTGAATGGCAAGAATGTTTTTGGTATTTGTAAGTTCAAACAGCATTTTGGGGTATGGTTTTTTAATGGGGTGTTTTTGAAGGATCCAAAAAACGTCCTTGAAAATGCTCAAGAAGGCAAGACCAAGGGCATGCGCCACTGGAAATTCAACTCCCTGGAAGAAATTGATGATAAAGCGGTATTGGCCTATATGACCGAAGCCTTGAGCAACCAAAAAAGGGGGCTTGAGGTGAAGGCTGAAAAGACTAAAAAAGTTGTTGTTCCAAAACTGCTACAATCTGAATTGGAAAAGAGTGCTGCATTAAAAGCTGCTTTTGAAAAGTTCACCCCCTACAAACAAAAAGAGTTCTGCGAGTATATTGCCGAGGCAAAACAAGAAGCCACCAAACTCCGACGATTGGAGAAAATCCTACCCATGATTAAGAAAGGGGTTGGGTTGAATGATGGGTATCGGTAGATTTTCGATAAGTCCTCCGGAGTGTCTCGTTAATTCTCCCTGGATTTTCCAATCTGTTGCCAAAGCGTCATTGAAACGACGTTTAGTTTGATGGATCAGTGCGATTCCAAAATACGCTAGATTTCATCTAAAAAATCACCTATCCTATCTTCGGCAACTCCCAGCCATTATGGTAGGCTTTTGCCAAATGGGCATTCGCTTCAGTATTTGTAAATTGGTTTTGGTCGGTATTCCAGAATAGGCGCTCACCATATGCTAACAATGATGGTATCCCATCAATGCTATCTGGATTTTTCAGCCAAAAACGGTTAACTTCACCAATGTCTACCCGCAAGTAGATATTGGTGAATATAAATCACTTTTTACGGTGCAGAACCGAAGTGATTCATATCCTTTTTGATTGTACTTAATACAAGACCTATAATTTTAGTCTTTAAAGCTGAAAAATGAAATTTTATTTCAAGTTTTGGTTTAAGATAAATTATTCTTTACCCTTAGATTTTCTTTTCGCAACACTCCTGCTTTCCAAAATTAGTCCCGTATCATGATAATCATCATGGCACAATTGACTGTAATTCGATAATTTCAATTTTTAATCACTTAATTATCAATACAATATACTCTTTGATAATGAGATACAATACGGTTATTATTGGAGGTGGCTTAGCTGGATTGACCGCTGGAGCCACCCTATCAAAATTCGGTAAAAAAGTCCTTTTAGTGGAACAACACTACAAACCGGGGGGCTGTGCCACCTCATTTAAACGGGGCGACTTAATGATTGAAGTCGGACTGCATGAAATGAGTGGCTTGGTAGAAAATGGTTCAATGTTTCGAATATTTGACATGCTGGATGTTAACAAAGAGGTTCAGTTTTTGAAAGTACCTGAATTCTATGCAGTGCATTCAAACAAAGATACGTTTGTATTTCCGCATGGTTTTGATACAGCCACTAAAGCACTCATCAACAAATATCCAGATGAGGAAAAAGGCATCAAACGGTTTATGAAATTGATAGTTGGCATACGAAAGGACGCCCTCAGTCTGCCCCGTTCGCCTTTAAAACGAAAGTTAATATATCCTTTGATGCCATTGCTGTATCCCAACTTGGTAGAGGCATCTCGACATACGGTTGGGTCTTGGTTGGACAAGTACATCATCAATGAAAAGGCCAAACTAGACCTTGTAGCTCATATTGTCTACTGGGGCGATGATCCATACACATTATCTATGTTCTATTTTGGCTTACCTTTTTCGGGCTTTGTGGAAAATGGTGGATACTTTGTAAAAGGTGGTTCTCAACAGCTTTCCAACCATTTTGCCTCATTCATAGAGAAGAATGGTGGTCAGGTTTTATTAGGGAAAAAAGTAGAGAAAATCGTTACACAAAATGGCCAAGTAACGGGGATCACCTTCCGCGATAGTTTTAATAAAAATTTGGAACCTGTAACCATTACATGCGATAATGTCGTGGCAAATTGCGCCATCCCTTTGGTGCCATCAATGTTGGATGAACCCCATGCAACTGCCCTTCAACAAAAAATAAAGGGTAAAACCCATTCTTGCTCCTTACTGTGCATATATCTTGGCTTTAAAGCAGAATTGGGAAGCTTGGGTGTAAAACACTATTCAAATTATATTCCGGGCGAGGGCGTGAAATCCTTAAAAGACGTGAAACCCAATCACTTGGGCGATTGGTCAAAACGCAGCTTTATTTTTGTGGATTATGGTCAGATAGATGCCCAACTGGCGCCACCCAACAAATCTGCAGGTGTTATTTGTGCAGTGGACTATCTGAAAGACTGGGAAAACCTAAATAAAGAAGATTACAAAGCGAAA
>JBNLBG010000033.1:0-30940 GCA_050303195.1 Allomuricauda sp.
TCACTTTATCCAAAGCACCCATGCTGATGACCAATGGCATACCAAGTTTCAATTTCCCTACTTCTGCTTCATCCACCTCGCATTCAAAGATCATTTTGTTCATATCGGCAATGGTGGCAATGGTGGTACCATCATTAAAGTTGTTACTTTGAATCACCTGGTCACCTTCCTCCACAGGAATTTCCAACAGGGTACCACTTACTGTCGCCCTAATATTGGTGTTTGCACTGGAAGATCCTCCGGCAGAACCTTTGCGAATGATTTGATAGTCAGCGCGGGCGTTCTGCAACTCCTGTACAGCTTGGTCATAGGTCAATTTCAGGTTGTTAAAATCCTGACTTGAGATGACCCCTTTATCGAACAAGGCCTTGTTTCTATCGTACTCAATTTTGGCATTGTTCAAGGAAAGTTCGGCATTACGCACCCTGCCTGCAGCTTGATTCAAGGACTGCTCATTGGGCACAACTTTTATAACGGCTATCAAATCCCCGGCATTTACCTCGGCCCCTTCTTCCAAATATATTTTCTCGATGATTCCTGAAATTTGAGGTTTGATTTCAATTTCCTCTTCAGGGATTACCTTACCGGTTACCACCACCTTATTGGTAATGTCCTTTTTTGCAACGGTCTCGGTTTCGTAAAGTTTCAGCGGAGTACTGTTTTTCTTTAAAAAGTATACCACAGCGGCCAATAGCACAAAGACTCCAATTGCTATCAGACCATATTTTACGTATTTGTTCATTATTTAAAATTTGATTGTTTATTGTTCTTTTATTCTTCTCTTAATGCTTCTATGGGACGCACCCTTACCGCCCGGTTTGCTGGAATCAACCCAATCAATACGCTCAATCCTACCATTAGGGTGAAAGATATCATAAACTGGGGAATACTGACCATTGGGTTTAACAAGGGAACACCATCCTTAACCTCATCACCCAACATGCCATTGATTATGGCCAAAATGCCTATGGCTATGGTGAAACCTATTAAACCAGCGAAAACAGTAATTATAATGGATTCCAAAATAATTTGTCGTCGTACAATTCTTGGTGTGGCACCCAATGCCCGTCGTACCCCAATTTCTTTGGTACGTTCCTTTACCGTAATCAAAAGGATGTTACTGATGGCTATGACACCCGCCATCAAGGTGAAAAAACCAATAAAGAATGAAACTCCTTTTAGCACTGAGGTAAAAGTGGTCACATTGTTAAAAATCTCAGACATATCAAAACTGCCAATGGCTCTATCATCATCTGGATGGATATCGTACTTGGTCTTCAATAATTTTTTAATTTTCTGTTCCACAACAGCTACTTTGGAATCCGCCTGTACCGCTATGGCCATCCATCCCAATCGATCTCCAGACCCAAAGGCCTTTTGGAAAGTACTAAAAGGAATGAACACAGCATTTTCGCCATCAATATTGACATTGTCATTGGGTTTGTATATCCCTACGACCGTAAAGAAGACTCCATTGATGCGGACATCCGCGCCAATGGCTTCTTCTCCCTTGTCAAAAAGAAGTTCATAGGTTTCTTCGCCAATGACACAGACTTTTTTGGATGCTTCAATGTCAGATTGGTTCAAGAATCTTCCCTCTACCAATTTCTTTTTGGTGACCTCATCAATCACTGGGTAATCACCATACACTGAAGAACCGCTGGTGCGACCGTTTCGATAGACCGTAGTAATCCCTTGGTGGGATCCCAATTCTATGCGAGGAGCCAATACTTCGATTTCTGGAATTTGTTCTTTTATGATATCGGCATCTTCCAGATGAAATTGGATTCGTCGCCCACGTTCAAAACCTTTATAGGGTTCTGAAGTGCTCTGGCTCCAAACAAACAGGCTGTTGGAGGCAGTTCCAGCAAAAACATTTTGGAACATATTGGACATACCATTGGAACTTCCAAGCAACAAAATCAATATAATCATGGCAATCACCACACCCAACATGGTCAAGATGGTCCTAAAGATATTCTTGCCCAAGGTGTTGAACACTTCACTCCATAAGTCTCTGTCTAATAACCACATGCTATTTATCGCTTAATGCTACAATTGGTTTTACGTTTGCTGCTTTTATAGAGGGAATTAACCCGGCGAATACTCCGGCCACCACTAGAATAATGGTTGCCGTAACCACTGTTGAGATACTTACTGATGGATTGGCAAATGCAGGGGTGTCAATGTTGGGGCCAATGGCCGCCAAAATCAATGAAGCGAACAGCATTCCAAAAAATCCAGCCAAAACCGTCGTGAATATAGATTCTAGCAAGACCAGCTTAATGATCTGCCACGGTTCTGCTCCCAATGCTTTTCTCACTCCTATCTCCTTGGTACGTTCTTTTATGATGAACACCATGATGTTACCTATGGCCACAACTCCTGCCAACAAAATCAACGCACCAACGATAATACTCATGGTACTCAGACCTGATGTAAAATTGGAGATGTCAGAGAAAATCTGCGCATAATTAAACACGCGGACAGCGGCTTGATCATCTGGGTGCACTTTGTGCCTTCTTTTGAGCAAATTTTCCAATCGCTCTGAAAAACTTAGGGCTTCTGTAAGATCAAAATTGGGATTATAGGTCAATGAAATCTGATCGAGTTCGTCCGTTTGACCATAAATTCGTTGCATGGTGGTAATCGGTGCATAAATGGTTCTTTCGGCATTATCATCCCTACCATCTTCTTCAAAAACTCCGATGACCTTATACGGAAGTCCATTGATCTCCAAAAAGCTGCCTAATACGGAATCCTTTTTGTAAAGATCTTCGACTATTTTTTTACCAATGACCACCACCTTTGAGCTTTTGTACAAGTCATTGTCATTTAAGTACCTGCCTTCCGTAATTTTGGTTTTGTCAATAAATAGATGCTCTGGATTTACGGCACGCATACTATAACTTCCCGTCTCGGATTTATACCGAGTGGTAGCCCCTCTGTTCATAATTGGGGTGATGTATTCCACATCTTTTGGAAAGCTTTTGCTGATGTATTCCACATCATCGTTACGAAGTTGAATCCTACGTTCGGCCTCAAAACCAGCATAGGCCTCTGAGGTAAGTCCGGTACGGATAATGATGGAATTATTGGCATCATCGGCAAATTGACCGGTAAATCCATTCTTCATGCCATTTACCGAGCCCAACAGCATCACCAAAATAAAGATGGCCCAAGCCACAGAGAACCCCGTTAAAAAGGTACGCAGCTTGTTGTTCTTGATGCTGTGGAAAATCTCTTGCCAAATGTCCCGATCAAACATACTGTTCCGCCCTTACTTGTTCTATTTTCTTATCCTCAACAATAACACCGTCTTTCAAGTGCACAATGCGCTTGCACATGTGGGCAATGTCCTCTTCGTGGGTCACAACCAAAATGGTGTTGCCCTCATCATTGATTTTTTGAATCAAATCCATAACCTCATACGATGTTGTACTATCCAAAGCTCCTGTAGGTTCATCAGCGAGGAGCACTTTGGGTTCGGCCGCCATGGCACGTGCAATGGCCACCCGTTGTTTTTGACCACCAGATAATTCGCTCGGGAGGTGATTGGCCCAAGGTTTAAGGCCAACCTTGTCCAAATATTGCATGGCTTTCTCTTGACGTTCTTTGCGAGGGACTTTTTGATAGTATAGAGGAAGTGCCACGTTCTCCAAGGCACTTTTGTAATTGATCAGGTTAAAGGATTGAAAGACAAATCCCAAAAATTTGTTTCGATACTGGGCGGCTTTGGTTTCACTTAAGTCCTTTATGGGTACGCCATCCAGCGTATATTCTCCTGAATCCGCTCCATCCAACATTCCCAATATATTCAATAAGGTTGATTTCCCCGATCCTGAAGATCCCATTATGGCCACCAGCTCTCCATCCGCTACTTTAAAGTTTATCCCTTTTAAAACATGAAGGGAATTGCTCCCCATTTTATAGGATTTGTGAAGATCTTTGATTTCTATCATAATTGGCGTTGTTAGCTATCCAGTTTTTGACTTCTGCATGTAAGACATACAAGTTGTTAAAATGTTACAAGATTGTATTGAAATTTTATGTTAAATGATTACTAATTAGCAGGTTCTTCCTCAATTGCGTTCCAAACTTTCACTTTATCGTCCATGTTGACTCCAGATTTAACCTCCACATAAATACCATCACTAACGCCAAGTTCTACATCTCTTCTTTCAAATTTTTGTTCCGATGTTTCTACCTCCACAAACGGCTCTTTTGTATCATCATCAAATTGGATCAGGGCTTCTTTTATGGCCACAACGCTGTCGGCCCGGGCTAGAATAATGGAGGCATTGGCGCTGAGACCTGCCCTAATAAAGGTAGTGTCCAGCTTTTTCAGGCTGCCTTTGATTTCAAACTGGATAGCTCCATTCTCCTCTTTTCCTTTAGGTGCGATATAATCCAGAACCGCATCAAAAACTTTGTTTTCAATAGCCCCAACCGTAATTTCCAAGGGCAAGTCCTCTTTTATCTTTCCCACTTCGGATTCATCCACCTTGCCTTCAAAAATCATTTTGTCCACATCGGCAATCGCCGCAATGGTGGTACCTTCGTTGAAATTATTGGCTTCAATAACCTGATTCCCCACCTCAACGGGAACTTCCAAGACCATGCCACTCACCGTGGCCCTGATCATGGTATTGGCCGCATTGTTAAGACCACTTGTGGTTCCTGTTTGTACAATATCGTAGCGTTTGTTGGCAGCGCCATACGCTTGTTTCGCCTGATCGTAGGACACCTGCGCCCGTTCTAAATCTGTTTTGGATACTACACCCTTATTAAAAAGCGTTAACTGGCGTTCGTAGTTTCTTTTTTGATCATCCAAGTTGATTTTGGCCTCATCAATCGCATTTCTGGCATCGTTTAACGCAGAAAGATTGGGTACAACCTTTATTTGGGCCAAAAGGTCCCCTGATTTCACATAGTCACCCCCTTCAACATAAATTTCTTCGATCACCCCAGATATGTTGGGCTTGATCAATACTTCTTCCAAAGGAAGGATGCTACCTGTAGCCACCGCTTTTTTAACAATGGTCTGCTTGGAGGGCTTCTCGGTTTCATACACCACGGGATCCTCCGCATTTTTGGAGTACAAATAGTACATGGAGCCACCGAATACGATCACGATGAGCAACAGGATAATAATGGTTACCGATTTTTTCATGTTTGTTTAACTTATTTTGATTGATACTTTATTCTGTTCGTAATGCTTCAATGGGACGCACTCTAATGGCGCTCTGTGCCGGAATAAATCCTGCCAAGAGTCCGGATATCATCAGAATGAGCAATGCTCCGCTCACAACTCCAACACTTACACTGGGATTCATGAACATATCCACTGGCCCGACACTGTCCAACAGGGAATTGATTCCATAAATGACCAAGGAACCAAAAATAATCCCCACCATCCCTGAAATAATGGTCAGGAATATGGATTCCATGAGTATTTGTTTTTTGATGGACCATGGCTGTTCCCCCAAGGCTCTGCGTATACCAATTTCCTTAGTACGTTCCTTCACCACAATGAGCATAATATTGCTTACCCCAATAATTCCAGAGAGCAACACCATAATTCCCACAATGTAAGCCACTCCTTTAAGTGCCCCAAAAAGACTTTCCACTCTGTTATACTGCTCGTAAAGATCAAAATAGCCAATGGCACGGGTGTCCTCTGGGTGTATTTTATGCCTTTCTTTCATCACTTTAATAATCTTGTCCTTCAGTCGTGATATGGAGCTTCCGTCTTCAGCAGTAATGGCCATCCACCCCACATTTTCACCTCTATTGAACGCTTGGGAAAATGAGGTAAACGGTACAAAAATCTCCTTTTGGCCTTCTTCTCCTCCCCCACTATTGTTCTTTTTATAGGTACCGATGACCATAAAATTGACCCCTTGAATCTTGATATAGGTTCCCAAAACTTCTTCACCTGTATCATAAAGATCATTTTTGACCCCTTGCCCAATTATGGCTACTTTTCGTTTATCCTGAATATCATTGAAGTTTAAAAATCGACCAGAAGTAACCGTCATAGGGTCTTGGTTGATGATTTCCGGGTAATCGCCATACACATTATACGCTCCGGTTCTAATTCCCCGCACCACATTGTTAGATCCCTGGAATCCTCCCAATTGGTTCCTGGGTGAAATAAACCGCATATTGGGAACATTATCCTGTATGGCCTGTACATCACTGATCTTAAATTCAAAACTTCTACCCTTGGGAAGTCCTTCATACGGTTTGGTAGTGGCCCTTGTCCACATGAACATGGTGTTGGTGGCAATATTACCAAAGTCCTGTTTAATGCCATTTTCAAGCCCTTTGCCTGCTGCCAATAGAACAATCAGTATAAAGATGCCCCAACACACCCCAAAAGCTGTGAATATGGTACGCCATACATTAGTGGTGAGCACTTCCAAAATTTCCCGCCATCTGTCTCTATTGAACATGGTACAAATTTTTGTTATTCATCCCGCAACGATTCAATTACTTGAACTTTGGCAGCCCGCCATGCCGGTACAAATCCCGCCAAGGTCCCGGCCAAAATCAGGACCAGCACCGTTGAAAAAGCCACATTAAAGTTTACCGAGGGATTCATCACATAATCCACCTCAATATTGGGGCCCACCAATTCCAATAAGGCCATACTAAAAATGAGTCCTGAAAAACCAGAAATGGCCGTCACAAAAATGGATTCATGCAAGATCATTGCGATAATGGACCATGGTTTGGCTCCCAAAGCCTTTCTAATTCCTATCTCCCTGGTACGTTCCTTGACCACAATGAGCATGATATTACTTACCCCCACCACTCCGGCAATAATGGTACAGATGCCCACAAACCAGAAAAACAGCTTAATATTATTGGTAAGCCCGTAATAACGCTTGGCCTCTTCCAAGGCGCTCCAAACACGTATACCCCCTGTATCATCCGGCGCTACGGTGTGAACCTGTTGCAAATATCCTCTAACATTATTTTTAAACGCGATGGATTGTGCCACGGCTTCATCAAAATTTTCCACAGGCGGGAGTGTATAGGACATATCACTTATCCGATTTCCCCCATTGAAGACCCGCTGAGCGGTAGTAATGGGAATATAGATCCGTTCCTCTTCACGATCTTCCATTTCACTGAACACGCCAACAATCTTAAAGGGAATACCGGAAATATCAATAAACTCCCCAATGGGCGTATCCACTTCATTAAAAACATCCTTTTTTATTTTATTTCCAATAATAGCCACTTTTCCAGTGGACACCTCATCTTGATAATTGATAAATCGACCCTCTGCCATTGCGGCATTATCAATTAACTGAAAGTTGGAGTTAACCCCCTGAACACCATATACCAAAGCTTCCTTACCATAGTTTACACTGACCCCTCCAACAAATATCCGTGCCGATTCATGTTCTATGGTCTCATTGAACATGGCACTGGTCTTCTCAAAGTTCTCGTTCACCAATTGAATTCGTCTACCCGGGTTGAGCCCTTTATACTCCTTTGAAGTAACACCGGGCCAAACCCAAACACTGGTGGAGGCATCTTGCTTAAATTCATGCTCAATGCCATTGCGCATTCCTTGACCAAACCCCAATAAAATTACAAGAATGAAAATCCCGGAGGCAACGGAAAGCCCGGTTAAAAAGGTGCGAAGTTTGTTCTTTCGGATGGTGTCGAATATTTCTTGCCATCTCTCAATATCGAACATAGGTCGGTGTTTTGATTGATGAAGTACGTTAAAGTACAGTAATAGGACTCCACTCTGTTGAGTTTGTTACACTTTTGGAAAAAGAATTTTTTCCTCAAAATGTTCATCCCCGTATCCTGCGATAAATAAAATAAAAGAGTCCTGCCACCAAAACATAGGGGATGGCCATAAGGTACACAATACCGTTGTTAATACCTTCTGCTGTACTTCCACCAGCCTCGCTTTCCACCACCGCCCGGCACATGGCACACTGGGCCTCCATGGTAAATGGAAAAACCAACAGCAGCACAAATATCCAGAAAAGTTTAGCTCTCATGGGTTTACTATTGATAGTAAGGCGAAATCATGATGTAAACAATAACTCCAGTCACAGCCACGTACAACCAAATGGGAAAAGTATACTTGGCCCATATCCTATGACTTTCAAAATCGTCCAGATACACTTTTGAATAGGTAATCAATACCAATGGAATCACCGATATGGAAAGTACTATATGGGTCATTAAAATAAAGTAATAGATATATTTTATGTTTCCCTCACCCCCATAAAGAGTGGTTTCAGAAGTCATATGATAGGCCACATACATGACCAAGAACAAGGCCGATAAAAATATACAGGTGGTCATCAACTTTTGATGTAACGACCTTCGGCCATTTCTAATGGCAATTACCGCGGTTACCAACAAAATAGCGGTGATACCATTTATTGTTGCGTAAATGGGCGGTAAAAAACTCAGGGGTTCTGCATTGGGTATTTTGTACCCAAACAACAATGCCACAACCAAAGGGACTGCCACAGATATAGTGGTGATCCACTTATTAAATTTCTTCTCTCTAATAGAAACCTCTTCCATTATTCTCCAAGTAATTTCTTAATGTCCTCTTTTAGAATGGTTATTTGCTGCGCTTCCCCATCAGCATTTACCCCTTGTTTTTCGGTAATGGTCCCCCTGTAGTAAATCAATGGGTTGCCATGTTCATCTTCACGAGAACGAATATACCCATTTTTATCAATCAATGCGAACATACCAGAGTGCTCAAAACCGCCCGGAGCACTCTCATCTTCTTGGGCAAAAATATAGAAGCCTTCTTGTGCCAAACGATATATCTCCTCTTGATTCCCAGTCATTAAGTGCCAATCCTTATCGGTTATGCCATACTTTTTTGCATATTTTTTAAGTACTGATGGGGTATCGTATCTCGGATTGATGGTAAAGGATGCCACACCAAAATCTTCATCATCCCTGAACGTATCCTGAAGCTCCACCAAATTCTGTGTCATTACGGGACAAATGGTGGGGCAGGTGGTGAAAAAGAACTCCACTACATACACTTTTCCAAGGTAATCTTCATTGGTGACCAATGTACTGTCTTGGTCCAGAAATGAGAAAGCGGGCACTTTTCGTTTTTGCCCTTGGTTCACCACAAAGCCTACTTTTTGCTGTTGTGGGCCTACACTCATACGGTCATTTTCCACAATGGTCCCACTTTTTACCCGTTTGGTAATCTCGTAGACGGCAAAGATTCCAAAAATCAGAATAATCGCAGACACCCAAATGTAGGTGTTCTTTTTCTTGTTATTTGCTCCTGTCGGCATTGTTCTTTTTTAAAGCGAGGCGATATTCTGCCAAAATTATTTTGACATCGTCCTCCATTTTATTGTTCAGTTCCGCTACGGATGCTGTGTTGAACCCATATTTGATTCCTTCATCTTCATCATCCTTTCTTCCTCTTAGGTTCTGGTCTTTATCTATGATAAAAACATACGGTGTGGAAAGTTTGACATCTAGGTCAAAATCCGTATTCAACCCATTGAAAAAGGATTCTATTTCAGTTCTATTTCCATAGACAAAATTCCATTTGTCAGTATTGGAGAGGTTATCGAGCTCTTTCTTCAGTGATTCCACTTTGTTCTCATTCCCTTCTTGCACCACCATCACTATTTGAAAGTCATGGAACTCACGGAACTGTTTGTAGATTTTTTGGTTGAGGTTAAAGGCATTGCCTCTTTTTTCTTCAATATCGTCTCCAAAAAAGCCCAATATGGTAATTTTTCCCTTTAAAGTTGCAGAAGGATCCATTTCGGAAACATCAGGAACATTCTCGGTTAAAATGGGCAGCTTCCCAAAATTGTTGACCCCTGAGGCAAAAAAGAGGTAGGCCACCAAAGGGAAGATGAACAAAATGACTAAAACAAAGGTCTTTTTCATACGATTCCAAAACCCTACAAAAATAAAAAAAGACGGTTGGAAAACCGTCTTTTAGTGCTGTAAATCCTATTTAGAAATTCCAGGCCAAATAGCCTTCCTTGAATACGTTGTAAATATAGTCCGCTTCAAAAAGGAGTATGAAAATTAAATAACATATCAAGAAAATCGGTGTCCAAACTACCGCTCTTTTCAACGAACTCTTTTCATCACGCATGTGCATGAAATCCCATGTAATGTAGTATGCTTTTACTAAGGTAAGTGCAATAAAAATCCAGTTTAGGAGCTTCATTCCAATAAAGTAGTGATGGGTCAAAAACCGTGGTTTTGTAATACCCAAAGCAACTTCTACCGCTGTAACGATGGTAAGGAAAACCAAAACACCCCATATTTTTTGGACGTTTGACTTGAACTTTACAAATCCTCTAAAAATCTCAAGCTTATGATCGTGTGCCATTATATCAATAATATTTTATACCAAATAAAAGAATGTAAATACGAATACCCATACCAAATCCACAAAGTGCCAGTATAAACCAACTTTCTCTACCATTTCATAATGTCCCCTGCGCTCATAAGTGCCCAAGATAACGTTGAAAAAGATAATGATATTAATCACCACACCAGAGAATACGTGGAATCCGTGGAATCCTGTAATAAAGAAGAAGAAATCGGCAAAAAGTCGGCTACCGTACTCATTGTGGATAAGGTTGGCACCTTCCACCACTTGTGAGGCGTCCAATAGTTTGGTCAAGGACTCTTGTCGATTCAATACCGTTTTCTCACCGTCTTCGGTAATGGTCTCCGTACGGATAAGAATATTAGGTGTAGCTTTAAAACCTTCTACCACTTCATTTAAAGAAAACGAAGTTTTATACCCTTCTTGCTCAAACCAAATTCCTTCTTTCTTTAGATGTTTTACCCTTTCTTCGGGCAAGGTGGTAGCAAAATCAGCCAAAGCGGCTCTTTCACCAGTCTCTGCATTGACAAATTGAAGAATTCGCCCTCCTTTGGTCTCTACTGCTCCATAATCTCCCTTGATAAAGGTTGCCCATTCCCATGCCTGTGAGCCAACGAAAATGGCACCTCCAATAATGGTAAGGAACATATATAGGATAACACTGTTTTGTTTCATTTTATGCCCTGCGTCCACAGCAAGCACCATGGTCACGGAAGACATAATAAGGATAAAGGTCATGAAGGCCACATAGTACATGGGATAATTCCCGTGGAAAAAAGGTACGTGGGTAAATACCTGATCGGCAATGGGCCAAGTTTCTATAAACTTGAACCTGGAAAAGCCGTAAGACACCAAAAACCCAGAGAAGGTCAAGGCATCCGAGACAATAAAAAACCACATCATCATTTTTCCATAACTTGCGCCCAGAGGTCTATTTCCCCCTCCCCAAACGCTGTCTTCAGTACCGGTAGTCACCGTTGTATCCATATAAAAAGGTCGTTTTAGTAAAACTTTCACAAATTTACACCTTTTGACGTATTCAAAAAGATAAACTTGAACGAAAACTGATTGAACAAAGATTTATTTCACGAAATACATAAATAGTATTAAATACACCCAAAGAAAATCCAAGAAATGCCAAAACGTAGCACCCAGTTCCATCCCCAGCATATCGCCTGGCGTATATTTTCCCCTTAACTGTTGCACCATTACCACCAAAAGGGATATCAAGCCTGCCACCACGTGGGCGATGTGTACGGCCGCAATCAAAAAAACATAGGACATTTTAATGCTACTCGTGGGCCCGGTAAAATAGTACCCATTTTCCAGCATTTGTGAAAAGCCAAGAAACTGGAGTACAATAAAAGATATACCCAAAACCAAAGTGGCCACCAAAAAGAGGGTTCCCATTTTTTGGTCATTTCTGCCAACAAATTTTTTGGCCACAAAATAGGTGATGCTGCTCAAAATAATAATTGCCGTACTTATGAAAAAGGCTTGGGGCAGTTCCAAATCACTGATCCAATCGTCACGTTTGCTGCTCACAATATAGGCGCTGGTCCAACCGGCAAACCCCATAATAAGACTAACAATGCCAAACCAGAGCATCATTTTCTTTGCCCTTCTATTCTTCTCCTCCGCTGTTCCTTGGGTTAAATCCATTTTTATGAAATAAACTTATCTACTACGTATATTATTTGTATCAATGATATATAGGTGACACTGGCCAGCATCAACCGTCTTGCTGTACTATTATCTCGTTTTTCGTAAAGTCTAAATGCAAAAAATAGCATTGCCAAGCCCGCCAACAACACCAATATTGCCGCCATGACGGATAAATTCAGTCTTCCTGTAATTCCAAAAGCGGGCATCACGGAAATGACGATCATCCAAACGGTATAGAGTATGATTTGCATGATGGTGCCCTTATCCTTTTTCCCGGTAGGCAGCATTTTAAAGCCTGCTCTCCTGTAATCGTCATCCAACATCCAGCCTAAAGCCCAAAAATGGGGAAATTGCCAAAAAAACTGAATCATGAAAAGCGTTCCGGGTTCAATACCAAAGTCATCGGTGGCGGCAACCCATCCCAACATAAAGGGAATGGCCCCAGGAAAAGCGCCCACAAAAACAGACAATGGGGTTTTGGTTTTCAATGGGGTGTAGACACTGGTATATAGAAATATGGAGATTGCCCCAAACATGGCCGTTTTTGGGCTCAGGGCAAATAGAGCCACCACCCCAAGAACGGTCAATATTATGGCGATGGTCAATGCTGTACGCACCGACATACGCCCTGATGGTACGGGACGGTTCCTGGTGCGATTCATCAAGGCGTCCAAGTCCTTTTCAATAATTTGATTAAAGGCATTGGAGGCTCCAACCATACAATATCCGCCAAATGTCAGCAACAATAAGGATACAGCATTAATTTGATAGGTGCCCAAAAAGTAACCCGCTATGGATGAAAAAACAACACTGACTGCCAGCTTGGCCTTGGTAATCTCCTTGAAATCAGAAAAGATTAAGGAAAGAGAAGTATTTTTAACGGAACCTACGGCAGATTTCATCCACGAACATAATTGGCTGGCAAAGATAGCGTCATCTCATTTCTTTTCCAACCCATTGATGGTCTTTGTGTTATTTTTGAATATCAGTATCTTATAAAATCAACCTTAATAATTAGAATTATGCGACATATCCTAAGCTTTCTGCTCCTATTGCCCTTCTTGGCAGCACATGCCCAAGATGAGGAAGTTACCATTACCATTGACACGCTTACCCAAAAAACCTTTATGTTGACCGGCAATGGTGGAAATATTGGTATTTATCTGGGCCATGAACAAGTTTTTATGGTTGATGATCAATTTGCACCACTCAGTGACAAAATCAAAGCCACCATTGCCACGCTCACGGATAAACCCATTACGTATTTGCTGAATACCCACATGCATGGGGATCATACGGGTGGAAATGTGAATTTTAACACTGACGAAACCGTTTTGGTGGCGCAAAATAACGTTCGAAAACGACTAAAGGCCAGTGGTGAAGAGAAATTGAAGGCCAATGAAATTTCAGCACAAGAATATGAAAATACCTTACCTGAAATCACTTTTTCCGAAGACCTTACTTTTCACGATGGAGATGAAACTGTTATGGCCTTTCATGTGCACAATGCCCATACGGATGGGGACGCCATGATTTATTTTGTGAACGAAAATGTATTGCACATGGGCGACACGTATTTTGCCGGACGTTATCCCTATATTGATTTGGGCAGTGGCGGAAGCATTGATGGTTATATTGCTGCCCACATGAAAGCTTTGCTTGTTATTGATGGCGATACCAAAATAATTCCTGGACATGGCAGACCCTCAAATAAGGCCGAATTGGAGACCTATGTTAAGGTTCTTGAGGATATTAGAGACACCATTCAAAAAGAGATTGTGGCAGGAAAATCCTTGGAAGAGGTAAAAAGCAATGATGCTCTTACTTCCAAATATGATGCAGCTTATGGCAACGGATACATTAATCCTGAACGGATGCGGGAAACAGTTTATAACAGCTTATCAGCCAAATCAAAGTGATGAAATAAAAAAAGCCCTGACATCTCCATCAGGGCTTTTTCCATTCCTGCCTCAACAGGAATTGTATATATTTTACTGAAGCTTAAATGTAATTGGAATACTAAAAGGTACTTTCACGGCTCTACCTCTTTGTTTTCCCGGAGTCATTTTAGGCAATTTCTCAATAATCCGCAAGGCCTCAGCTTCCAAATTTTTATCTGGTCCACGCATTCTGATGTTTCCGATACTTCCATCTTTTTGGATAACGAAAATTACGTTTACCCTACCCTGAACACCCATTTCTTGAGCGATTTCTGGATAGCGGAAGTTTTTACGGATGTGCTTCTGCATCATTTCCTGAAAACATGCTTTTTTATCACTGGCTCCTTCACAACCAGGAAAAACGGGTACATCTTCAATAACTGCAAATGGAACTGAAATATCTTCTTCAACCTCTTCTACTACCACTTCTTCAATCTCAACAACCTCTTCTTCTTGGCTGGTTTCTGTGGATTCGATCACAGTTTCTTCAACTTCTTCTTCATCTTCAACAACCTCAATTACCTCAGGAGCTGCAGGTGGTGGTGGTGGTGGTGGAGTTTTTATCTGCTCGGTCATTGGCACTTCCTCGTCCAATTGATCCTCAACATTCAAGGCAATGTCATAATCATTTACCTTGTCATATTTTTTCCATTCCATGGCTCCATACACCAATGCCAAAACAGCAGCCAGCCCTACAACAAAATAGAGCGAACTGTTTCTTC
Source organism: Allomuricauda sp. (assembly GCA_050303195.1). Taxonomy (GTDB): domain Bacteria; phylum Bacteroidota; class Bacteroidia; order Flavobacteriales; family Flavobacteriaceae; genus Flagellimonas. Next base: position 14,712 of record JBNLBG010000033.1, read on the forward strand.
CTACATCTGCTTTTGGATTCTTTTTTAGTTCCATCTTTTTGAATTTAGTGTTCGCTAATTTAATTATTAATTCGTTAAATAAGCAATTAATATTTCCATTTTAACGGCCTTTCTTTAGAAAAAAGCCATCGAATAAGGCCAATTCCCACAAATGCTCCTAAAGAATTTGCAAAAACATCGCCTAATTCGGCCATTCTATCTACTGTAAGTGTGTATTGTAAAACTTCAATAAGTATGCCATACCCAATAGCTACAAGCAAAATATACATAGTTGCTTTACCTAATTCCAAATTGCCCTTGGTACGTTCCCTTAAAAAGAAGCTTCCCAAAAATGAAAACACCGTATAAAATACAAAATGGGTCATTTTATCGGCATAGGGAATGTTCAAATTTCCAGTATCCAAATCAATTTCGGAAAAAGAAAATAAGCTGAGCATTGTTATGAACATCACCCAGCTTATAAATAATAAGGTATATCTATTTCTTTTAAGCACCAATCAATGCTTTGTAATCTGCATCACTCATTAAACCATCCACCTCTGAAGCATCAATTATTTTTATCTTAATCATCCAACCTTCGCCATAAGGATCGGTATTTACCTTTTCGGGTTCATCCTCCAAAGACTCATTGAACTCAATAATTTCTCCACTGAGGGGCAAAAAAAGATCGGATACCGTTTTAACGGCCTCCACGGTTCCAAAAACCTCTTCTTTATCCAAGGTTTCATCCAAGGTTTCTACCTCTACATAAACAATATCACCCAATTCGCCCTGGGCAAAATCTGTGATTCCTACGGTTGCAACATCACCGTCTATCTTGACCCATTCATGGTCTTTGGTGTACTTCAGTTCAGCTGGTATGTTCATTTGTCAAAGTTTGTAATTAGTCGATGGACAAATGTAACAGATTGCGGCTTGGTATTCAAACAAACCTTTCAATTAAATCAGGGAAAAATTAACCCCCTTTTTCACTAGTTCCCAAAGTTGTACCGCAGGGTAAAACCAGTATTGATCGTAGTTTGAGGAAACGCAGTGGAAACCGCAAATTTGGAGAATGAGTGATCGTAGAAGAAAAGTGCATTCAAACTTTTGCTCAGGGCATAATCCGCCGTGAATTTTACGGACATCAGTTTTTGGCCCGATGTGATCTGGTTGTTATCAATATCCAGATTTCGGATGATGGTGATATTATCCCGTAGGGATAAATCGGCCTTTAAGTTTAAATCCCCTTTCAAACGGGTCTTTTCCCCTCCAATATTGGTCACAAATTTCACATCCTTGAAACGGTATCCCAATCCAAGCGTGTATTCCTTTCCATTGATTTCAGTGAGCAGATTGTTGTCAAAACTGAGGGATAGGGTTCTATCGGTACGCACCTCAGCCAAGAAACTGAAGGAATTGGTCATTTCAAAATCTACGCGCATCAGTGGGTTGAACTGGTCCGTCAACACCACATTATTAATAATATCGTCTGGAAGAACATCCCCAGTCTCAGCATCAACTAGAGGCAAACCATCTTTTCTCAGTTGCTCTTTGGCCAAGTTGGTCTGAAAGGAATTGATGCTATAGGCCGCACGGTATCCATGACTCAATGAGAAACGCTTGAATTTTTTTCGGAACCACTTATTCTTCATCAATCCCGTGTATTTTATGTTCCAATTGGGAATAGGGATTTGCCTAAAGGCATCCAAGTTAACCCGATTCACATCCTGACCGGTATAAGCCGCAAAGAATGCTGGAAGCAACACCTCTTGTTGGGTTTTACCATAGCGTTCCGGAAATCCATCTTGATCCAAAGTGCCGGGATTTTCACCCCTATCTGAAACCAATCTATTGGCAATGGTAATCCTGTTTTGCTTAAAGGTTTCAAAAGTTTCAGAATCAAACTCATCACTCTTTTTGAACACGGTTCCGATCATTAGTGTGGAAATACTGAAATTTCCAAAGGTATTCCCCAACAAGGTCTTATATTCCAATTCTCCCCCTCCTATATTTTCTACCCTAAAGTTTTCTTGATAGCTGTTGGTCAATTGGCGATCTGCCGTTAAGTCGATGGTAATGTCTTGAGTAGGCTGCGCCGTAGCGGTAATGTTCAATTGTTTGGTGGAATTCTGCATGAACTGCGAATTGAACTCGGGGAAAGTGGTCAACCATCCCTTTCGGGCGGCTTCGTAACGCACATCGGCCTGACTTCCAAAAACAAAGCCCAAAGATGGACGGGTTGTTCCTATAAATCCGATGGATTGGGTATATCCGGGCAACACTTTACCACGGTTTTCCCTATAATTTACATTGACCCGTTTTACCATGGTAAAAATATCCACCAAAGTATTGAAACCCTTACTGGTCTTTTTGGGTGCATCTTCATCTGAAGCCTCAGCCGGGTTGCCTGCTTTATCCCGACGTATGGCTGCTTGAGTCGCGGTAACCTTTCCGTCCCGCTTCTTCAACCCCAAAAAGTCGTAAAAGCGCTGCATACTCAAGTTGGCCGTTAGATTGTGGGTGCTGGCATTTTGCACCGTATTGATTTGCGCATTGGGATCATTAAGTGCTTCCTGAACCACTTCGGCCAGCGCATCTCCACCCCGTTGCCAGTCAAAATTACTGGTGTAGGTATATTGGGCATTGATGAAATCCAAGAACGGAAACTTACTGAACGGCAGTTCATAATTCAATTGCATTTGTTGGGCATGTCTGTTAGGTTCTCCAATGTCAAAGAAACCATCCCATAAATCCAAGGTTTCGTTGATTCCTGAATCTTTGTCATCATCCACATTAAAATAATTACGGACAATATTGTTATTGGAAGCTGTCAAATTCAACCGCAAAGACTTACTAAGACTATAGTTCAAGGTATATTGCCAATTAAACAGGTAGTTCCGTTGTTGCAACAAGGGCAATTCCAATGCTTCTACCCCTGGTTCCAATACATCCCTAAAACGTTGTTGGTTGAAGGAACGGTTATAATTTGCATTTACCGATAGGCTAGTGGGCAGCGCATTAAAATTCAAATCCTTAAGCCATTTCCAATATTTGCTCATGAACAAGGAATCTTTCTTGGCAAAAGGTGCTACCGGGGCTGGTTTAAAATTGTGATTGTACACAAATCCCGTGTTCACGTTCTGATCACGAAGATCTGCTATCTCAAAATCCCGATGATTGGTCTCGTTATAGGAATAATTGAAGGTGAAGTTTTCAACATCAAAGAAGTTGGCCTCGGCTTCCTCTCCTCTATTTTTTCGTACCCCAATCAAGTTGATGCTGGTTCGTTTGGTATAATCCTCAGCTTGTTCTCGAATGTTTTCCGCATCTTCGGGAGTTTCTGCGGCATCAATTCGATCTTCCAGTTTCAGGTCATCGTAAACGGGATCAAATTCTGGTGTGATCAAGGTTTCTGAAATCCCGTAGTTGAACGGCAGTTGCAGATTCCATTTTTTTGGAAACAATTGTCCCACATTGACATTGGTGACCACATCATAAGAAATGGCATCTTCCCTTGATCGTTCATTGGGCATTTGGTCAATGGAACCGAACCCTGAGGTACTCTTGCTTCCTGTTGCCGATACATTGGCAAAATCCGCCATGTTGGCATCCAAAGCTGCAACGGCGGCCCATCCTCCATTATTGTCCAATCCGGCCAAACGCAGTTCATTGAACCATACCTCTCCTCGAGCGGGTAAATCGTCAATGTTCTTAATTCCTACCATCATTCCGCGGATACTTCCCAAAGAAGGGTTACCCCGTATTCCAATACGGATTCTTCCCAAAGTCCTTGGTGCAAATTCATCAACAGGAATCACTTCGCCATCCACTACTTCATAATAGTTGATTTGGTTAAGCGTTTGTTCGGCTATCCCTCTTGATTTAACCTTGTTCAAATCATCCAGAGCGATATCAATTTGGTTGACATCGGGCCAAATCTGGTCTGCCGAGGTTACATTGAAAGGTGTAAACTGAAGTGGCAATTCTATCTGGTAGAAATTTTCGGAAAAATCCGTTCCTATCCGAAGAAACCCGACCAAAGGCGTGTCATCATCAGAATAATCACCACTCATAATTTTTTCGGCATGCATGAACATCTTTATCCGTTCATATTGCCGTACATCGATGTTCACATTTTTAAAAACACCTCGTGAATCCTGAGATTCCAAGTTATCTACCACAAAGGACAAGGACTGTTCATTTTGACGGATAATGGTATTGTTGTTGTTCAACTGCTCCCGAACCACTCCAGGAGGCAGCACATACGGTATGGGTTGTCTTCCGAAGTTCTCCTCAATATTTACGGTATTCACATCGGTTACGGTACCATCGTCCGAAGGATCATTATCAACTTCGGGCTGCAATGATTTAGCATAGGTACGCCAGTCTCCCCGAACCAAATCCAAGGTTGCAAAACGAAGCACGACATCATCTGAGAATCCGGTGAGGTACATCCGCATAAAACTGATGGACCTAAAGTCGGTTATCCCACCTACGGCATCGGTAAAATCACTCAATGGAATTTTGTACTGAATCCACCTTCGGTTGAGTTGGGTGCCATTGGGCAACGTTGGGGTAAGTCCCTCACGGATATCCGTTACATACTTATCATCGATAGTAGTATTGGGCTTAATTTGGATGCGATACTCATAATAGCTGTTCACCGTGTTCATCGTCAAATCCCTGTCAATATCCTCAACATCTGGCAAAGTGGTCGAACCCCGATTGGTGTTGGTCACGGCAACAGGTGAGTTTCCATCGGTATTGTTAAAATCTGAATACCGTTGCAAAATGCTACCATCCCTATTCAAATAATATTGATAGTTATCTAAAGCGGGGTCTTCTGCAGGGCCATTATAAATGGATTGCTCCGCTGCATCATCCAAACCATCCAAACCTACATCTTGCAAGGTTCTATTGGTTTCATCAGCATCAAAGGCATACACCAAAGATTGTGTGGAAGGCACCTGCCCCCAAATGGTAGGTCTTGGCACCTCGGTATTGGTACTTGCCGGCAACCCGTTTTCGTATTGCTTGCGGCCATCCCGCAAAATATCTTCCGAAATGTTACCCAGATTCAACACCAACTCCCCTGCATTGACATTGGTGGTCTGACCATCCACATAAGGGTCCAGCACCCAAAACTGTACAAACTCTACATTGGACTGCTCAAAATTGGTGCTGCTAAGTGGACGCATAATTCCGGCCCATTTTTCATCAGAGGTCTCGGCATCAAAATTAGGGTTGGCGTTATAGGGTCCTTTTTGGTTGGGATAATACACCACATCCAAAGTGCTCTGTACTTGGGTCTGCCCCTGGGCAATATCAGTTTCGGTGAACACTTCATCTATGAACACCCTACGGGTGGAGTTCAATGAAATGTCATTATCAGATAGGCCCGATGGTCTTTGATTGGTGTAAAAAATGGGGTCGATGGTATACCAAGCCATCTTTGCCCGTTCGTAGCCAACGTCAATATCAGTTCGGTCCTGTAAAAACTCAACGGGAGGACTCGCCAAGGTCCATCCCAAGGAAGAACGGATATCTATCAAAGCTTGAGCACCTTCAAAATCATCCAAATAGGTTGTGGTCTCGCCTTGGAAATCTGCATTTTTTGGAGAATTGGGCTTCAAAAATGCCACTTCGCCACGTAAAGATAACCTAGAGGGTATATCGGTATCAATGTTCGGTAACTTATTGGCCAATCGGGTCAAAAATGGAATCTCAGTGCTAAAGTTTCCGTTGAGACCAAAAATGGTATTGTTTACCGGTTCTATGCCGTAGTTTGATTTCTGGGTCAAGGGTCGCTCATTCAGATTGAGCAGGGTTCCCCCCAATACAAAATTCTCATTGAACTTATGCTCGACATTGATTCCCGTGAACCTTCGTGTTTGTTGACCGAATACAGCATTGTTTTCTACCGAAATATTGATGGGTGTATTGGAAGCTTGCAAACTAGGGTCCAAAATCTGAACGGTTCCCGCCTGATAGTTCACGGTATAATCAATTCCTTCCTGAAGTTGGCGTCCGCCCGCCGTTACACGTACCGAACCTCTTGGCACATTAAAGGCCCCTATAGGAATACCATTATTTCCTTGCGATTTGTATCGCCCTTTTATCTGGAAACGGTTCTTTTCAGCATCCTGCAACGAAGCAGCCTTTGTTTTGGCATACATGTTTCGGAACACGTAGCGCTGTTGGTTCACGTTATAGCCTTGATCGTTATCCACATCATAAGTTCCGCCGCCCAATTGCTCGAATAAATATTCACCGAAAGGCTCCACTTTGGTAAAAATAATACGCCCTGATTGGGGATCCACGGTAATGCCCGGTACGTAATCGAAGAAACCATCCCCGCCGGGTTGCACATCATTGTACACATTGAGGCGATCCAGATTGAACACATTAATCAAAATACGATCCTCCAAACCCGAGGGCCATCCTGCATTGGGGTCAACCGGAGTAATATAGTTTCTTGGTGTTGGGTCAGAGTACAAAATATTCAATTTAAAGTCCTCTTCACTCAATTGAAAAGCTCCGGTAGCGTAAATATTTTTCATCATCAGGTCCCAAATAGGATCCTCTACATTGGTGATGTTACTCTTTAATAATTTTAAAATGAGGGTATTGTTCTCAATAATGGGATTCACGCCACCCGAAACTGTAGTGGCATCCACTCCACCGTTGGCAAATTCACCAACTTGGTAGACTTCTCCATTATAGGTGTACTGGAACGCAACCCCTAGGACCTCATCGTTGCTCAAGCGTTGGTTCAAGGAAATGTAACCCAATTGGGAATCGAATTGATAGTCACGATTGGGTTCCAATTTTCGGGCATTCTCCAAAATGGCATAATCAAAACCCTGGTTTACTTGGTACCCGGGAATATTGAACCCAGCCTCCACCGTAGCAATATCGCGAATGGATTGGGTCAGTGCTCCAGAACCAATCTGGTTGGGGTCATAATCGTTGGCCGCATTTTGCGGAAGTTCCGTTGCCACTGCTGCTGGATTAAAGAATCCTGCTGGATCTCCATTATTGATTCCTATTCGGGTCTTATCCGATAATGCTTCTCCCAAATCCTGAATGGCCACCACGTTCCTTACGTTCAAGGTCTGTTGGTTCCGGTTGGTTACCCAAACTTCCAATCGGGTTATCTGTATCTGACTTCGAATAAAGGGATAGTTTTGTAAGGCATCATCATAATTGTCCCTGAAGTACTGTGCCAAGAAAAAGTGTTTGTCCTCATCGTAATCCAATGCGGTAAGTGCGAACTCATTCAAGGTTCCTCCTCCTTGGGCCACAACAGTATTGTTTTGGGATCGCTGCTCAGAAAAAACGGCGGTAACGGTAGTTTTTCCAAATTGCAATTGCGTTTTTACCCCAAAAAGACTTTGTGCTCCGGTAATTAGAGAACTGTTCAAAGGCATGTTTACGTTACCAACCTCAATTTTTTGGAGAATATCGTCCTCGGTAGGTGTGTATTCCAACTTGACCAAATTTTGGAAATCAAAAGTGGCCTCCGTGTCATAGTTAGCGGTTACTTGCAGTCGCTCCCCTACTTGTCCCAATAAACTTAAGCTGATGCGCTGGTCAAAATCGAAGGAAAGGTTGGTACGGTTTCTGGGTGATAGTGCCGGATTGTCATTTTTTTGCCACAAAACCCCTAAATCCATGGCCACGGAACCTTGAGGAATCACCTCAATGGTATTTCCGCCAAAAATGGATTCAAAAAAGTTGCTGTTCACATAAAAATTGGGCAATAGATTTTTTCGGGCTTCCTCACTACCTTCCTTTCGACCTGTAAAGGCGTCAATTTTTTCCTTGAAATAGGATTTCATCTGTTCCTTTTCCACCAAATCATAGTATTGCTCCGGGGTAAGGATAAGCGGGTAACTGACATTAAAATCCCCAATGCTCTCTGTGTAGATATATTGATCGGTCTTGGGGTCGTAGGTGTACTTGGCAACGATACTGTCGGGGTTCTCCAATATCAAGCGACCAAGCGATACGCCCGTCTGTACAGAATCTTGAGCCTGTTCATTGGTATCCTGACCCATCATTGTGGCAGCGGTCAAGAAACAAGAAAACAAGAAAATGTACTTAAAACTCGATGGTTTAAGCATTGGTTTTGCCCCTCTTTTCAAACTAGTTACAAATTTTTCAGCGCCAGTTTTATAGTGTTCTCGACGCTAAGTGAAGGGTCTTGGGAAAGCACTTTGTCAACTACCTTTTCAGATTGTCTTCTGGTGAAACCAAGAACCTCTAAAGCAGATAACGCTTCTTCTTTACTTGTATTGTTTGATTGAGGGGAAACTTCTCCCATATCGTAGACTTTCAAAATCTTGTCCTTGAGATCCAAGATTACGCGCTGGGCCGTCTTGGCCCCTATTCCCTTGATGGCTTGAATGGAAGGTACGTCACCGTTGGCAATGGCATCCCTTACTTCAGTGGGCGAAAGTGAGGACAACATGGTCCGTGCAATGCTGGATCCCACTCCTGAAACCGAAATCAACAATCGGAATATTTCCCGTTCTGTCCGTTCAGCAAAACCGAACAACGTATGGGAATCTTCCTTCACCAAAAGATGGGCATACAAATAGATATTCTCTTCATCTTTCAGCAAGGAAAAGGTATGCAGGGAAATATGTAAAAAATAGCCTACCCCATTGCATTCCACAATGACATAGGTGGGATTCTTTTCTACTAATTTTCCTCTTAGGTGGTTGATCATTACTCGAGCCTCAGTTAACTTTTTGTATTGAGCTAGGATTCCATTCGTGCTTTTCTCCTTTTTTCCCGTTCTTGGGCATCAATTACCGCCACGGTCGCCATGTTAACCATTTCATCTACACTGGCACCCAACTGGATAATGTGGGCTGCCCTAGGCAAACCTACCATAATAGGGCCAATTGAATCTGCATTATTCAATCCTTTGAGCAATTTATAGGTTATGTTGGCCGATTCCAAATTAGGAAAAATCAATGTGTTTACTTTCTTCCCTGAAATTTTTGAAAACGGGAAATTGTTATTGCACAATTCCTGACTGAGCGCAAAGTCAGTCTGAATCTCGCCATCAACAACCAGTTGCGGGTTTCTATCATGAAGAATCTTTACCGCTTCCCTCACCTTTTGAGCATGTGGGTGACTGGACGATCCAAAATTGGCATAGGACAACATGGCCATAACTGGACTAAAACCAAGGGTTTTGACCACATTTGCAGTCATTTGAGCTATTTCGGCCAACTCTTCTGCATTGGGATCAATATTAATGGAGGTATCGGCCAAGAAAAGTGGCCCCCTTTCGGTAATCATAATGTTGACTGTAGATGCATTTTTCACACCTTTGGCCCGACCCAACACTTCAAAAACAGGCTTTAAAACCCTGGGATACGACCTTGAATACCCAGAAATCATCCCATCGGCATCTCCTTCTTGAAGCATCATAGCTCCAAAATAGTTTCGCTTGCCCATATTGACCCGGGCACTGTACTTGGTCTCTCCTTTCCGCTTTCTGGTTTCCCAAAGTTTTAGGGCGTATTTAGTCCTCATTGCGCTGGTCTCATCGGATCTAGGATCAATAATCGGTACCTCTGCATCAAAGTCAAGCTCCTCTTTTAGATTTTCTATGGTTTCCTTGTGTCCTAGAAGAATAGGCATGGCAATGCCTTCATCATGCACAATTTGGGCTGCTTTCAATACATCCAACAACTCGGCCTCAGCAAAAACAATACGTTTTGGGTTTAGTTTGGCCCGGTTGTGCATCAATCGCACTACTTTATTGTCATTGCCCGATCTTTGGTAGAGTTCCTCCTCGTACTTTTCCCAGTCCTGAATGGGAAATTTGGCCACACCGCTTTCCATGGCGGCTTTGGCCACCGCAGGTGGAATCTTGGTTATCAACCGCGGGTCAAATGGTTTTGGGATGATATACTCCTTTCCAAAGGCCAAACGGGTGGTATCGTAGGCAATGTTTACCTGCTCTGGAACGGATTCCCGTGTCAGATCGGCCAAGGCCCTAACAGCGGCCATTTTCATTTCTTCATTGATCTTGGTGGCCCTAACATCCAAAGCGCCCCTAAAAATAAAGGGGAAACCAAGCACATTGTTCACTTGGTTGGGATGGTCGGAACGCCCCGTGGCCATAATCACATCCTTTCGGGTCTTACAGGCCAGATCGTAGTCGATCTCCGGGTTTGGATTGGCCATGGCGAAGACAATGGGGTCATCTGCCATGGATTTGAGCATTTTGGGAGTTACAATATCGGCAATGGAAAGCCCAATGAACACATCGGCATCCTTCATTGCCTCTTCCAAAGTGTCTATCTTCCTATCGGTGGCGAACTCTTTCTTTTCCCCACTCAAGTTTTCCCGATCACTGCGGATGACCCCCTTACTGTCCAACATGACAATATTCTCTGCCTTGGCCCCAAAGGCCTTGTACAGCTTGGTACAGGAAACTGCGGCAGCACCGGCACCACTGACCACCATTTTGACCTCATCAATCTTTTGATTTGTCAATTCCAGGGCATTCAGCAAAGCTGCCGCTGAAATGATAGCGGTTCCGTGCTGGTCATCATGCATCACGGGAATATCGAGTTCCTCTTTCAGGCGACGTTCAATTTCAAAGGCTTCAGGTGCTTTTATGTCTTCCAAATTGATACCCCCAAAAGTCGGCGCAATGGTCTTGACCGTTTCAATGAACTTGTCCACATCCTCCGTGTCCAGTTCAATATCAATCCCATCGATATCCGCAAATATCTTGAAGAGCAAACTTTTTCCCTCCATAACGGGTTTTGAAGCTTCTGGCCCAATGTTGCCCAGTCCCAAAACGGCGGTTCCGTTGGAAATCACGGCTACAATATTTCCTTTGGCGGTGTATTTGTAGACATCGTCCTTGTTTTTTTCAATCTCCAAGCAGGGCTCTGCTACCCCAGGAGAGTAGGCCAATGCCAAGTCTCTTTGTGTTGAATATGGTTTGGTCGGTACAACCTTTATCTTTCCTGGTTGTGGTTTGGCGTGATAGAGTAACGCTTCCCTTCTTTGTTTTTCCTTACTCATATAGTGGTCAATGAAAAGGTAAAGGTAGGGCATTCAATGGTTTTTAGGTAATACCGTAGACACCAATTTTGATATAAAAGTTATATGTCAAACAATATTGACGGTCCCTATCCCTTCCGCATGCTTATGGGATCTCCGTATCCAATTCAGAGTCCATTTTGTCTTTCGGAAGATTAAGTCGCATGGCCAATACTCCCGCGATGATAAAGAATACGCCGCCACATAAAATGGCATTTATAGCACTATTGTTCATCAAATTCTTGATGATGGGACCAAAACTCACGGTTTGAATCAGCATAGGAATCACAATCATCATGTTTACAATACCCATATAAACGCCTCGACGTTCTTCTGGAATTACCTTGGAAACCATCGCATAGGGAATCCCCATCATGGCGGCCCAACCTATCCCGAATAATACCATGGGAGCCAGTAGCAACCATTTGTCTGTAATGAAAGGCATCATTAACATGGCCGCTCCGGTCAGGAACAAACACAGTACATATACCAATTTTGAACCGATCCGTGACGCAATGGGCACCAAAGCCAAGGCCACCAACATGGTTACAAAATTGTAGGTTCCATTCATTAAGCCCGCATGGCCCAATGCTTGTTCGGCCAAGGATTGTATTTGTTCAGCAAATGACATATCCTGAGCACTAATGGTGGCTCCTTCTCGAAAGGAGGACATAATGGACTCGAACCGCTCATTGTCTTCATTGGTGATTCCGAATAAACTACTGCGCAACATAGGGGGCATAAATTGCCAGTATACGAACAGTGCGTACCATTGAAACAGATAAACTGCGGACAACTTCCACAAAAATCCAGGCATCACCCCAATGGCCTCTGCAGCTTCAAGCAAGGGATTCAATGTTTCCCCCAGTTTTTTAATGGTCGGATTTCCTTTATTTCCTTTGATAATTCGGTAAAGCATATACAACCACAGAAATGCAAAAATCAAGACTATGATAACCCAAAGATTGACGTTCTCCCATAACTGTGGATATACTTTTGCCACCAAGTAACCCAACACCAGGGGAACAGAAAAAATGACAAAAAGAACGCTTAATATCTGGATGATGGGTGCCGGTGTATTTTCATTGAGTTTTTTGATTTCTTCAAGCTCTTCAGGTACTGGAGGAATCTCAGGAGTTTTCCAAACGGACCACATCACTGTTCCAATGGAGGCCAATGCTCCTATAAAGAAAGAGTAGTATACCCAAGTTGGAATAGATGATACGGTCTCCGCTGAAGTATCAAAAAGGCCACTTGCCTCTGCTGGTGTACTGAACCAATGTTGAAACATAAAGAGCGATAAATTAGCCAAGGTAATCCCCGCTCCCACAAACAAACTCTGCATCTGGTAGCCAAAGGTTAATTGGCTATCCGGAAGTTTATCTCCCACAAAGGCCCTATAGGGTTCCATGGCCGTATTGTTTCCCGCATCCAAAATCCACAAAAGGCCCACTGCAAACCATAATTCTGGACTGAACGGAAATGCAAAAAGGCACAAACTAGCCAAAATGGCCCCAATTAAAAAGAAAGGTTTACGCCGTCCTCCCCATTTGGGCGACCACGTTTTATCTGATATGGCCCCAATGATTGGCTGAATCAGCAACCCCGTTACAGGACCAGCCAGATTCAACAAGGGCAGCTCATCATGATGGGCGCCTAAAAATGAAAAAATTGGACTTACAGCGGTCTGTTGTAGCCCAAAACTGAATTGGATTCCGAAGAATCCAACGTTCATATTCCAGATTTGCCAAAAGTTCAATCTGGGTTTTGTGATTTTAATCATTATATGAGATGTTAGTTTGTTCTGGTTGGTGAATTGGACGGCAGCCTCCAAAATCATCAACAATATAAGATTTTAAAGCTTCCCTTGAAAATTTGATATTGTTGATACGCCAAAATTCCATTTTCAATAAAATCAGCAGCTGAACAACATCTGCACTTGCCCTTGCTCTGTACCCGTAATTTGAAGTTTGCAATGCTCCAAACCGACCTCCAAGGATATCCATTCCTCATCTTTGGCCCATGTTATTTTGACCACTTTTTCTTTGGTCTCTTCCAATCTAAACGTTCCATTAAAAGCATTGTGGGCATTCCTAAGTTTTATTAGGGCCGAAAGTTTTTGGAACAAGCTCGAATTGGTTTTCTCCAGAATTTCTTTTTTGGTGTAGTAATGACGGTTAATATCCCTTCCAACATTGGTCCTGCCCAATAATTCCATATCATTGACGTCCCCAAAGAGGCCCATATAGTAAATCTGTGGAACTCCCGGCACAAAAAATTGAAGGGCACGTGCCACCAAATACGCATTTTCATCCTTGCCCAGGGCTTCAAAATAGGTGCAGTTCACCTGATACAAATCCAAATTTGAAGCAGCTGCTCCCGTAGCCTTAAGGCTTCTTCCCTCACTGTTCTCATGAATCCTATCCACAATCCCCTCCAAAATATCATCGGCAATCAATCCTTTTTCACCATCTTCCGAAGCCACATCCACTATGCCTATTCCATCATGGGTATCCAGAACGGTTATCACATTTCTCGGTGCAATTTTGAGCCAATGCTTTAAGTTATCGGCATTTTTGTTGAACAAGGCATCCAGGACCAAAACGGGCAGTGCAAAATCATAGACGTAGTCCACTTTTTGGGCTATCTCAATTTGGGTCTTGTAGAATGAATGAATCTCCACCAATACCTCAATTCCATGATTTCTTGCTTTTTGGGTAAGCCCGTCAATAAATTCAAAGGTTTCCGGTATCATAAAACAAGAGCTGCCCGCTTTTTTAATGGCATAGCCAGCGGCATCTAAACGAATCATCGTAATCCCGGCTTTTTGGTAGATGGCCAAAATTGAATCCAAATAATCAATTCCAGATGTTGAGTTGACATCAATATCAATCTGCTTGGGAGTAAAAGTGGTCCAAATTAATCTTTGGGAACCATCGGTCATCCTATATTTTGTAAATGGAAATCCTGGTCTTGGACGATAGATGGACAAAAGGTCGGTTTCCTCAGCACCTTTGGGGAAAACCTTATCGAATGTAAGAAACAAGGATGCATATTTTGAATCATCCCCATTGTTCAAAAAATCCCTAAACTCATCCGAATCTGCGGACACATGATTAACAATAAGATCGGCCATAACGTCCACCGATTTGGTCAAGTTGTCCACATCCTTCCAATCTCCAAGTCTGGGATCCACCTTTTTATGATCTATTGGATCAAAGCCGGCGTCCTCTCCATCAATTGGGTCGAAAAAAGGCAATACATGTACCCCTCCAAACAGTCCACCCAACTCATTTTGCAGCAGAGCATCAAGCTCTTTGAAATTGGCACAGCCAATACGATCCACATAGGTAATCAATTGTATTTTGTTCTTCATTCGTTGTTTAGCTATTTTCTAAAATAATTGAATCAAATCTAATCAGTGGAAGTGCACAGTAACTTTTACTATTCTTCCAACTCAAATAATCCTCGTTAACAGATTATTAGTCCACCAATTTAGGGTTTGTGTGCCTTTTTAAGCAGCTTTTCCGAACGAAAACGTTTTCGGGACCAGTGCGCCCCTTTTTTTGATAAATTTGTAGTGGGTCGTTCTTTAATTTTATCACAACTTTTATGAGTAGAACCACACTGCAACAGATTGCCTTGAGCTTAAATATTTCTGTGACAACGGTCTCGAAAGCCCTTAGGTCATATCCCGATGTGAGCAAAAAAACCATCGAAAAAGTAAAAGAGGCCGCTGAGCTGCTCAATTACAAGCCAAATGCATTTGCGGTAAACCTAAGAACCCAAGAATCCAAGACCATAGGTTTGGTCATCCCCGAAATTGTACACCAATTTTTTTCCAGTGTGGTAAAAGGAGTCATTGAGGAAGCTGAGAAAAATGGCTATACGGTCATCATACTACAGTCCAGCCAAAACTCCGAAATTGAAAAGAAAAGGGTCGATTTCTTAATCAATAAGCAGGTCGATGGCATCCTTATTGCTCTAGCCGATGACACCGTGGAATATCGTCATCTTTTTGAGGCGCAGGCCATAGATCTACCCATTGTAATGTTCGATAAAATTGGAAAAACCGTTCCTTGTTCCAAGGTTATTATTGATGATGTCAAGGCAGGTTATGAGGCCACAAAACATTTGATACAGTGTGGGTGTACCAAAATTGCCCATTTTAGGGCCCCTTTAACCTCACAAAATTCTATAGACCGCTTTGATGGATATAAAAAGGCATTGAAAGAATTTGGTCTTGAGTTTGACGAATCCAATGTGTATCCTTGCAAGGAAATGAGCTTTGATGTAGGCAAGGAAAATGCCCAAAAACTTCTGAAAAGTGGAAAAAAGGTGGATGGAATCTTTGTAAATACCGACTTAATTGCCGTTGGAGCCATGGCCGAATTCAAAGAGCAAGGGGTCAACATCCCCAACGATATTGCTGTTATTGGTTTTGGAAATTGGTTTTTGTCCTCCGTGATCACTCCTTCATTGTCCACAGTAGCCCAACCCAGTTATTCAATGGGGAAAATTGCCTTCAATACCTTGTTCTCTGAGTTGAACAGGCGCAAGGAAAACCAACACGTAGAGTATGAAATCATTATTTTGCCCACAGAAATTATAGCCCGGGAATCCACTTTAACGGGAAAGAAAGTCGATGTTTCGTCGTAATCCAGTGAGTTTGGTACGTTTTACGGCCGACTTTTTAAATATTTTTTTGAACACATCTTCTGTGATTTCCTCCCAATCCTTTTTACTCATGGACAACAATTCTGGGCTCGGATTGAACAAGGGTTCGTTATGGGGTTTTGAAAAACGGTTCCAAGGGCATACATCTTGGCAAACATCACAACCAAACATCCATTCGTCAAACTTTCCCTGGAACTCAGACGGGATTTCATTTTTCAGTTCAATGGTGAAATAGGAGATGCACTTGCTGCCATCCACAACATAGGGCTCCACAATGGCTTCTGTTGGGCAGGCATCGATACAGGCGGTGCATGTACCACAGTGGTCCGTTACCGGAGTATCGTATTCCAAGTCCAAGTCCACGATAAGTTCAGCAATGAAATAAAAGGAACCTACTTGTTGGGTAAGGAGATTGCTATGTTTTCCCATCCATCCGAGGCCACTCTTGGCGGCCCATGCTTTATCCAAAACCGGAGCTGAATCCACAAAGG
>JBNLBG010000034.1:0-29775 GCA_050303195.1 Allomuricauda sp.
ATTTGTACATGCCACGTATTTCCAACAAAGGGAGGCAAATGCCAGCCTCTCCCATCCGCAAACTGGTTCCTTATGCTGAAGACGCTAAAAAGAGGGGAATCCATGTCATCCACCTCAACATTGGGCAGCCCGATATAAAAACTCCAGAGGTTGCACTGGATGCGGTTAGAAACCACAACATTGAGGTGTTGGCGTACAGCATGACGGAGGGGTCTGAGGAGTACCGGGGGAAAATTGCCCAGTATTATGCCCAAAAGGACATTCACGTTACGGCCAAGGACATCATTGTAACCACAGGGGGATCCGAAGCGCTCTCTTTTGCCATGGGCACTATTATGGATGCAGAGGATGAAATCATCATTCCTGAACCATTTTATGCCAATTACAATGGATTTGCCACCGCATCGGGAGTTAAAGTGGTTCCCATTGCATCAACAATCGATACTAATTTTGCCCTTCCTCCCATTGCAGATTTTGAAAAGCTCATCTCCCCAAAAACAAGGGCTATTCTTATCTGTAACCCTGGAAATCCAACAGGATACTTGTACAGCAAGGAGGAAATACAGCAATTGGCCACTTTGGTCAAAAAGCACGATTTATTTCTGATTTCAGATGAAGTTTATCGGGAATTCACCTATGATAACAAAGAACACTATTCCATCTTACAGGAAGATGGACTTGAAGCAAATGCTATAGTTGTGGATTCGGTTTCCAAAAGATATAGCATGTGCGGTGCCCGGATTGGCTGTTTGGTGTCCAAAAACAAGGATGTGATTCAAACAGCACTCAAATTCGCCCAAGCGCGTTTATCACCTCCAACCTTTGCACAAATAGCCAGTGAGGCTGCCTTGAAGACCCCTCAATCTTATTTTGACAATGTTATTGAGGAATACGTAGCCAGAAGGGATATTTTGGTCTCAGAACTCCAAAAACTGGATGGCGTAAAAGTAGCCGTTCCCCATGGTGCTTTTTACTGTGTGGTGGAATTACCCGTTGATGATGCCGATGATTTTGCCCAATGGCTTCTGGAAAGCTTTGAAGTTGACGGAAATACGGTAATGGTGGCCCCAGCGGCAGGGTTCTATGCCACACCTGGTTTGGGAAAAAACCAGATTAGGATTGCCTATGTGCTGGAAAAGAACCAACTTGTAAAGGCTGTGCAAATTTTGGGCAAGGCTTTAACACAGTACAACTCAACTAAGTGAATATACTGGAAAACATATCCTTAAAACACTACAATACCTTTGGTATAGATGTCAAGGCTCGGTATTTTGTGGAAATTACCGGATTGGCACAATTGCAGAAAATGCTGGAACTAGAGGCCTATCCGAAGAAGTTTATCATAAGCGGGGGAAGCAACATGTTGCTCACCACAGATATTGATGCCCTTGTAATGCACATCAACCTAAAAGGTATCAGCGTTGTTGATGAAAATGAAGATGATGTTGAAATCAAGGTCATGGCTGGTGAAAATTGGCATGAGTTGGTATTATGGTGTTTGGACAAAGGGTATGGCGGTTTGGAAAACCTATCCCTCATCCCGGGAAATACGGGAACGGCACCAATTCAAAATATTGGAGCTTATGGGGTGGAACTCAAAGATGTATTTGTAAGCTGTTCCGCCATGGAAATGGAAACTGGGGAACTGGTGGCGTTTGGCCATGATGCCTGCGAGTTTGGGTACCGAGATTCCATTTTTAAAAATGAGGCAAAAGGGAAGTATATCATCACTTCGGTGAACCTAAAGTTGACCAAAAAGAACCATACCCTTCATACGGGATATGGAGCGATAGAGGCTGAACTGAAGAAAAATGGAATCGTCCATCCAACCATTCGGGATATTTCCAATGCAGTGATTGCCATCCGTCAGAGCAAATTGCCCGACCCAAAAGAACTGGGAAACAGCGGAAGTTTTTTTAAGAACCCCGTAATTTCACAAAAGGCTTATACAAAATTCATGAAGAAAAATCCCGAGGCACCTTCCTATGAGGTAGATGGGGAACGGTATAAAATTCCCGCAGGTTGGCTCATTGAGCAGTGTGGATTCAAGGGAAAACGCTTCGGAGACGCGGGCGTTCATGAAAAACAGGCCTTGGTCCTTGTGAATTATGGAAATGCGACGGGAATGGAAATCTTGAAATTGGCCCAACAAATCCAGAAAGAAGTGTCCGAAAAGTTTAAGATAAAGATTCAACCAGAGGTGAACATCATAAAATAACCCCCGCATTGAAACAATAACGGGGGTTATACCAAACCAAACTAACCAAAATTATATATGCTGTACGAGCTCAAGCGCTCTTTCTTTTCAATTTCCAAGCCGGCAAATAATACTTTTTCCACCATAGCTTTGTTGTATATACGATATAAACCCTATTTTAGATTTCAGCCCTTAAAATTTTACCATATTGCACCCTAAATGAGCACATTGATTGAGAGACATATTGTTTCACTACTGGCGGAGAAGGACGATAAAGCCATATCCTTATTGTATGAAAACTACGGGGATACACTCTTTGGTGTGGCCTACAAGGTGGTAAAGGACGAAGATTTGGCCCAAGATATACTCCAAGAAAGTTTCATCAAAATCTGGAAAAAGGCCGATACCTATGATGCTTCCAAGGCCAAACTTTTTACCTGGTTGTTCCGAATTACCCGGAACACCGCCATCGACAAATTAAGAAGTGTAAACAATAAATCGGACAAGGAAGTCCAAATGGACGTTTCAGACGTATATAACCTAGGAGTGAGTGGGATAAGTCCCGAACATCTTGATGTCCAGGAAAACTTGCACAAAATAGAGGAAAAGTACAGAATTGTTCTTGAAGCCCTATTTTTTGAAGGAATGACACAGCAAGAGGCCAGTGATGAACTGGATATTCCTTTGGGGACCATTAAATCTAGATTGAAAATCGGTCTTCGGGAATTGGGAAAGATTTACGGTACAACCATGACCCTACTACTATTGTTAAACGTATTGCCATGAAGGAAAAAGTTAAACTATTTTTAGATTCGGACATACTCGAAAAATATTTGATTGGAGATGCTTCAAAAGAAGAAACACTTCAAGCGGAACGATATATTGCCATGTACCCTGAGGTAAGGGATACCTATAATGTGCTCCAAGACAATTTGGAGACCTTTGCCAAGATGTATGCCAAGAAAACTCCAGAGGGGCTCAAGGAAATCATCATTGCCAGTGCAAAACAGGAAAAGGCTGTCTTCAAGAGGTTTTATAAATATGCCATCGCCGCAAGTGTGGCCATTATGCTCTTCGCCGGCTCATCGTATTTCTTTTGGAGCCAAAACCAGAGCCTTCAAGAAGAAAACACCTTGGTCAACAACAAAATCAAGTATTTGGAAGACAACATGAAGGACCAACTGGAAGACATGCGGAACCAGTTCATTGTTCTTAATAATCCCGATACTCGAAAATACCAGGTAAAGGGCCAACGTGAAGGAAAAGAGCTCAAGGCCATTGCCTACATCAACCCCGTTAAAAAACTGTCGTACATCAATGTGAGCAATGTTCCCCAATTACCGGAGAACAAATGCTTCCAAATGTGGGCCGAGGTCAATGGGGAATTGGTGAACTTGGGTGTCATCAAACAATTTGATGAAAAGGACAAACTTCTTGCCCTACCCTATGCGGACAAGGCCATAGGCTACATCACTATTGAACCCGAAGGTGGGAACACCTCTCCATCGGTGGAAAATATTGTGGCCAATATCAACTATTAAGGCATTCCCTTGAAAGTATTCCCAAACTAAACCGACTTTAGATGGGTATTTTATACCTTTGCATAAAAGTTGGATTATGAAGTTAGCATTGTTGACCATAGGTCTATTGGCATTGGCATTCGCTGGAATAGCCATTAAAATCTGGGGCAAAAAAGACGGAAAGTTTGCTGGCACATGTGCAAGCCAAAATCCCTACTTGAACAAAGATGGGGAAGCTTGTGGTTTCTGCGGAAAGCAGCCAGACGAACAAGAATGTAAAAGAGACAGCATGCCGGAACTTCAGTAACCCTCCTTTTGCAATCCATACCGCAAAACCATATTTTTGGAGAAAACTGAACAATCCATTAAGGAAAACATTCAAAAGGCTAAAGAAGGCAATCAAATTGCCTTTAGTACACTTTTGGACACTTTTTGGAACGATGTATATGGGTTTCAGTTGCTGCGGACCAAAAATGAAAATGATGCTGAGGATATCACCATCCGTACCTTTTCTAGGGCCTTTGACAAAATAGACACCTACGATGACACCTACGAGTTTAAAACATGGCTCATAACAATTTCCAAGAACCTGCATGTAGACCTCATCCGTAAAAGAAAGCGAAGTTTTCTTGATGAAATGGAGTCCAAAGGAGACGAGGTAAAAAAGGTGTTGGACGAAACCCCGACCGTTGAAGATCGGCTCATCACAGAGCAAAACCTGGTCAACCTACTACAAGACATCAAAAAATTAAAGCCCCACTATCAAAAAGTCATCAATCTCCGGTATTTCAACGAATTGAGCTATGCCGATATCGCTAAAGAACTCAACGAACCTGTCAACAATATCAAGGTAAAGCTCCTGCGGGCCAAAAAACTTTTGGCCGAGATCATCAAAAAAAAGTGAGCCGTTTCAACGGTGTAAGTTTCCTTCCCAGTTTCGTATCTTTGTAAACCTAATTTTGTTCTATGAGCACAAGCGTAGCGGAAAACGTACATCCACCCAAAGGAAAGCCAAAATGGCTTAGGGTAAAGCTTCCTACAGGGAAGAAATATACCCAGTTGCGGGGTCTAGTGGATAAGTATGACCTGCATACCATCTGTACTTCGGGAAGTTGTCCCAATATGGGCGAGTGCTGGGGCGAAGGCACTGCTACTTTTATGATCTTGGGGAACATTTGTACCCGTTCCTGTGGATTCTGTGGTGTAAAGACCGGCAGACCTGAAAGCGTGGACTGGGCAGAGCCCGAAAAAGTGGCACGTTCCATAAAGATCATGAACATCAAACATGCTGTGCTCACCTCTGTGGACAGGGACGATTTAAAAGATATGGGTTCCATTATCTGGGCCGAAACCGTAAAAGCGGTCAGGAGAATGAACCCAGAAACCACCATGGAGACCCTTATTCCAGATTTTCAAGGCATTGAATCCCATTTGAATCGGATTTTGGAAGTAGCTCCAGAAGTGATTTCCCACAACATGGAAACCGTGAGAAGGCTCACCCGCGAAGTTCGGATTCAGGCTAAATATGACAGGAGTTTGGAAGTATTGAACTATTTGAAGAAAAATGGGGCCAATCGAACCAAATCCGGTATCATGTTGGGCTTGGGTGAAGAAGAAGATGAGGTCATTGCCACTATGGAGGACCTTAGAAAGGTAGATGTTGATGTGGTGACCATTGGACAGTATTTACAACCCTCAAAAAAGCACCTCCCCGTAAAACAGTTCATTTTACCCGAACAGTTCAAAAAATATGAGGAAATTGGATTGGAAATGGGGTTTCGGCATGTAGAAAGTGGGGCGTTGGTACGCTCATCCTACAAGGCCCACAAACATATACACTAAGTCTCTTCACTTCCCCTTATCATGAAAAATATTGTAATCGGCATTAATGGCTTTGGCCGAATTGGAAGAACACTCTTTAGGCTGTTGCAAAACCATCCAAAAATTACTGTAGCGGCCATTAACGATGTGGCCGATGCAAAAACCCTGGCCCATCTGCTCAAATATGATAGCATTCATGGTCAACTTACCGCTGATGTTGCTTCCGACGGCGATAATATCGTCATCAATGGAGAAAAAATCAGGGTTCTTAACCATCAGCACCCCAAAGATATCGACTGGAAAGCCCATGGGGTTGACCTGGTAGTGGAATCTACCGGTAAATTCAAGAAAAGACAGGATTTAGGGTTTCACCTGAAAAATGGGGCCAAAAAAGTGATTCTTTCCGTGCCACCGGAGGATGAATCCATTAAAATGGTGGTTTTAGGCGTAAATGAAGGTCTGATTGACGCAGAAGATAATATCATCTCCAACGCATCCTGTACCACCAATAATGCCGCTCCCATGATCAAAGTGGTGAACGAGCTCTGTGGAATTGAACAAGCCTATATTACCACGGTACATTCCTATACCTCGGACCAAAGACTGCACGATGGCCCGCATCGCGACCTGAGAAGGTCCAGGGCAGCGGCTCAATCCATTATCCCAACCACAACGGGAGCTGCCAAGGCTTTGACAAAAATATTTCCGGAATTATCAGACGTTATTGGAGGATGTGGCATTCGGGTTCCCGTACCCAATGGATCCCTTACGGACATTACCTTTAATGTTAAAAAGGAGACCTCTATTGACGAAATAAATGCTACCTTTAAGAGATATGCTGAAAATGGACTAAAAAACATTCTCTATTACACAGAAGACCCCATTGTTTCCATCGATATAAACAATAGTTATCATTCTTGTACGTTTGATTCTTTGATGACATCCGTTATTGGAAGAATGGTGAAAATTATCGGATGGTATGACAATGAGACTGGATATTGCTCCAGAGTTATTGATTTAATAGTTTTGCTTATAAAGAAAGATTACGTTTGACCTCGAACTTACCACACAAATGGATTGGCGTTAAGTCGCTGTTTCTGATGTGCATGTTGATGTGCACCCAAGTTTTCTTTGGTCAAAACCAAAAAGATATAAGCTCCACGGCCAAAGTACAGGCCATCTTTGATGAATTCACCGAATACAGGCATCAAAACAAGATAGGCAAGGCCCTCGAGACCTTGGATGAAGCTGCCAATATTGCCGAAAACAATGAGGATGTAAAGCTTTTGCTGGATACCTACCACCAATATGCCCGTTTATTTTTGGAAGAAGGTGATAGGGAAACCGCAATTTTTTATTGGGATCGGGCCAGCATTCTATTAAAGGACATCAGCTATTCCTATGGCCAAGCCTTTCATCTGTACCTGGATGCCGCACTCCGTTTTGAGGAGGGGAATAACTTTCAATCCTTAAAATCATTGGAAGAATCAAGGATGCTGAGCAACAACAGGAATCTCAGCAACAATATCCTCCTACTGGAAGCCTATATTTTTACAAATATTGAAAAATATGACGATGCCATAAAAAACCTGCATGCCCTTATTGTAAACTCGGACGATAAAGAAAGGACGTATTTGGCAACAAAGGCAAATCTCCAATTGGCCGGGATAAGTATGCAAATGGATGATCCTGAAGAAGGTATTGTCCATTCAAAAGCAGCTCTGGAATTGGCAGAAAAACATGGGTTTTCCAAGGAGATACAGGCTGCCAATGAACAATTGTCCACCATTTATGAGGCTAAGGGCGAATATAACGAAGCCCTAGAATACAATAGGGCCTTGGAAAAGATAAAAGATTCCATTTTTAACATAGAAAAGGCCAAACTGGATGCCAGTACCGCAGACAAAATACGGTTTGAGCACCAAATGAACGAAATAAACAAGCTCCAAGCCAAAAACGAGGAATTGAGCGAATCCAAAAACCGTTCGGAGATTACAGCGATATTGACCTCAGCTTTTTTGACCATCATCTCTTTGCTGGCCGTGTCACTTTTTAGGAACAACCAAATCAAGCTCAAGACCAACGACCTATTATATACCAAGAACAAAGAATTGGAGTTGGCAAGGGATTCTGCAGTTTCCGCCATGGAGGCAAAGACCAATTTCCTCTCCACGGTTACCCATGAGCTTCGTACACCGCTTTATGCCGTGACCGGACTCACACATCTATTGTTGGAGGAAAACCCGGCAGAACACCAAAAAGAGCATCTGAAATCATTGAAATTTTCAGGGGAGTATTTGTTAAATTTCATCAATGACATTCTTCAAATCAATAAAATAGATGCTGATAAGCTGGAACCCCTGAGCATTGAGTTCAAATTGGAAAAAGTGCTTACCGATGTTGTGGATTCCTTACAACAAAATGCAAACGAGAACAAGACTAAACTCATTTTGGATTACGATCCAAATATCCCACATCAACTTCTGGGAGACCCCATCAAACTTTCCCAAATTTTCATGAATCTTGTGGGGAATGCACTCAAATTCACCAAAAATGGTAAAGTGGAGGTCATTGCCAAATTGCTGAATAAAGAAGAACATCAGGTAAAGCTTTATTTTGAGGTCAGGGATAATGGTATTGGAATTTCAGAAGATAAACAGAAAAATATCTTTGACAGTTTTGAGCAAGGCTCCGTCCAAATCAATAGGGAATATGGAGGCACCGGACTTGGCCTTACCATAGTGAAAAGTTTACTTGGTCTCTTTGGAAGCACCATTCAATTGGAAAGTGAACTGGGCCACGGAAGTTCCTTCTTCTTTGAAATGGATTTAAAATGTGATGATAAAGCCGTTGATGAAGTTGCCTTTGAACTAAATCCTGAAGAATTTGATTTTAAAGGGCTTCATGTGTTGATTGTGGAAGACAATAAGATCAACCAGGTCATTACCAAAAAAATGCTCACCAAAAAAGAGATTACCTGCGATATTGCCAATAATGGTAACGAGGCCATTGATCTAGCCAAAGCAAACACCTATGACTGTATCCTAATGGACATCCACATGCCGGGCATCAGTGGTGAAGAGGCCACACGCCAAATCCGAAAATTTGACCCGGATATCCCTATCATTGCGCTTACCGCAATCTCTTTGGATGACAGTCTGGAAAGTTTTTACAAAGCCGGTTGCAACGATGTGGTCACCAAACCTTTTAAACCCGAGGTGTTCTATCAAAAAATTGGTGAAAATATCTTTAGGCGAAAAATGCAAGGTTTGGTTTAGACCAGACTTTTAATGGCCTTTTCCAAATAAACCTGGTCCTTAGAACCAAAGCTGTGGGCAACTTCCAAATAGAACAGATTCTTTACTTTACCCTTTAAGCGCACATAGTCCTTTTCAGTGGTTAAAATCATCTCATGATTTCTGAACCGCTCAATTTCCTTGTCCGAGAAATGGTGATGATCTCCAAACTCAAAATGCTCAAAACGCAATCCCAATGACTTTAAATGCTGAACCAAAAGTTCCGGTGAGGCAATGCCAGTTACCAATGCTATATTTTTATCCTGAATTGCCGTAAGACTCAAATTTGCACTCCCTTCCCCCTTAAGCACGTGATTGTACTCCAACTTGGAGAACACTACTTTTTGGTTCGGTAACGGTTTTAATTTTCGGAGAATCGCTATTTGTTCCTCTTCTGATAATTGCAAAGGGCATTTTGTAACAATAATGATATTAGCCCGCCTGGCCTCCCTTTTGCTGTCCCTGAGGTTGCCTGTGGGAAGATACCAATCATCAACATACAACTGTCCATATGCCGTCAACAATATGGAAAAATCTGGTTTTACCCTTCTATGCTGAAATGCATCGTCCAATAAGATTATTTCAGGCTTCACCAGAGTTTCCAACTGAGCAATCCCATTTCTCCGATCAGCATCCACCGCTACGGAGGTTTTTGGAAATTTTTGATGTAATTGGTAGGGTTCATCCCCCAAATCCAATACTGAACTGTTCACATTTGCCAACAAAAATCCTTTTGATTGTCGTTTATACCCTCGACTCAGCACCGCAACTTTATGACTATCGAGCAATCTGATCAGATATTCGATCATGGGGGTTTTTCCCGTACCCCCAACACTAAGGTTGCCCACACAAAGAATGGGAGTTTTATAGGATTTGGATTGAAAAACTCCAGTATCGTATAGAAAATTCCGTAAATACACCACCAAGGCATAGATCAAAGAAAACGGAAACGCTATTTTGCGGAGCAATGGCAACATGGAGCGAAAATATAATATTTTATCTTTAGCCTACTTAAGAAAAAACCAAATGACCGTAAAGGATATTACAAAAATACTGGAAGAGTTGGCTCCTTTGGCCCATGCCGAGGATTTTGACAACGTTGGATTATTGGTGGGAAACCAAAATAGTACCGTTAGCGGTGTCTTGGTTACACTGGACACCTTGGAAAACGTTGTGGATGAAGCTATTGCTAAGAAATGCAACCTTATTGTCAGTTTTCACCCTATTATTTTCTCTGGCCTCAAAAAACTCACTGGCAGGAATTATGTAGAACGTGTAGTGATAAAGGCGATTGCCAACAATATTGCCATTTACAGCATGCATACGGCCTTGGACAACAGCAAACATGGGGTAAACGCCAAAATTTGCGAGGTGTTGGGCATCAAAAATCCAAAAATCCTGATTCCCAAGGCAGGAACCATCAAAAAATTGACCACCTATGCACCCACTGAAGCATCGGAAGCCATAAAATCGGCCCTTTTTGGTGCGGGAGCAGGTGAAATTGGAAAATACAGCAATTGTAGTTTCAGTTTGGAAGGCAAGGGAAGTTTTATGGCTGGTGAAAAAGCCAATCCCTCAATTGGAAAAATTGGTGAGGTCCATGTAGAAAAGGAAACACAGATCAATGTAATCTATTCTTTTGAAAAGGAACAAAAGGTCCTTGAAGCACTTTTTAATGCCCATTCCTATGAGGAGGTGGCCTATGAAATCTTTGCACTGGAAAACATAAACCAAGACATTGGAATTGGCATGGTGGGCACACTTGAGGATGAAACGGATGAAATTGATTTTTTGGAATATGTCAAAGAGAAAATGAACGCATCCGTGGTACGTTATTCCAAATTACTGGGAAAAAAGGTAAAACGGGTGGCAGTTTTGGGAGGAAGTGGTGCCTTTGCCATTTCGGCAGCAAAAAAAGCCAAAGCGGATGTTTTTGTTACTTCGGACCTAAAATACCACCAGTTTTTTGAGGCCGAAAACCAGCTGGTTCTTGCCGATATTGGGCACTTTGAAACTGAGCAGTTTACAAAAGATTTATTGGTTGATTATCTTACGAAAAAAATTCCTAATTTTGCAGTCTCTTTATCGGAGAGTAAAACAAATCCCATCAAGTATTTATAAATAATATGGCGAACAAAAAAGAAAGCACCGTGGAAGAAAAATTGAGAGCATTGTACGATCTACAGCTCATTGATTCCAGGGTTGATGAAATACGCAATGTACGAGGTGAACTCCCATTGGAAGTACAGGACTTGGAAGATGAGGTACTTGGTCTAAAAACCCGTATGGACAAACTAAAAACGGACGTTGAGACCATCAATTTTGAAATTACGGCCAAGAAAAACCTTATTGAGGAGTCCAAAACGCTTATTAAAAAATACGCTGAACAGCAAAAGAATGTGCGAAACAGCCGTGAGTTCAACTCGTTGAGCAAAGAGGTTGAGTTCCAAGAGTTGGAAATTCAATTGGCTGAAAAGAACATTAAAGAATTCAAGGCCCAGATTGAGCAGAAAAAAGAAGTGATCGCCGACACCAAAGAAAAACTTTCCGAGCGTGAAAGTCACTTGAAGCACAAAAAAGGTGAATTGGATGCTATTCTTGCGGAAACAGAAAAAGAGGAAAAAGCCCTTTTGAAAAAATCAGAGGAATACGAGGAAAAAATTGAAGACCGTTTGGTTCAGGCGTATAAAAGAATTCGCACCAACGTTAAAAATGGTCTAGCTGTTGTTCCTGTGGAGCGAGGTGCTTCTGGAGGTTCATTCTTTACTATCCCACCGCAGGTACAGGTGGAAATTGCTTCCCGTAAAAAAATCATCACAGATGAGCACAGCGGACGGATTTTGGTAGATCCGCTTTTGGCAGAAGAAGAACAGGAAAGAATGCAAGGTTTGTTTGCCAAACTCTAATTTGAGTTCCTTATAAAATTGAAAGCCACCGTTTTGGTGGCTTTTTTGTTTCTTTTCTGTGTCATTTCGAAATGAACGAAGCGATTGAGAAATCTTTTTTAGATTTCTCCCATTCGGTCGAAATGACAACAACACTTCCAAAAATATCATGCTCAACTGGTTTCGGCATCCCATCAACGCTGGTGCGGCCCTGAAATGAATTCAGGGTGACGACACAAAAACCAAACAATATTGCGTTCGTGAAAATTCGTGGGATTAGTGTCGCTCTGCAACTTTAAAAAGATGTCTCAACTGCGCTTGGCATGACAACAGAAACCTAAAAAAGTTCTTAACTATTATCTCCCAACAATTCCAAAATCTTATTTTCCACTTCCTTGGTCTCCCATTCCGTTGCAATATTTGGCATTTTCAACACCTTCTTCATTATTGCTTCCTGCTTGTCCCCTATGGCCAAAGCTTCGGCATACGGTCGTTCAGAAAAGGTAACCCTAGAGTAAACAGGAATCCATTTGTCCGGGTGTTTCCCCGAGAACCATTTCTCAATCTTTTTTTGCAACAGGAATTTGGGGTCCGCTGTTTTACTACTCATTTCCACAAAATTCCGATAGCTGAGTTCCGCAATGGCATCGGCATTGGGTTTCCGTTCTTCCTGATATTGTTTAAAAATGGTATTCCAATCGTCTCCATAGGTCTCCATGAGCTCATTCAACGCATAAATATCTTCAAAACCGGCGTTCATTCCCTGTCCATAAAATGGAACTATGGCATGGGCAGAATCCCCAACCAAGGCCACTTTATCCCAATAGGTCCACGGGTAGCATTTCATGGTAACCATGGCACTTGTAGGATTTTTGAAAAAATCATGGGATAGATTCTCAATACTCTTTTTCACATTTGGAAAATAGGTCCTAAAAAAGCTTCTGGCCTCATCTTCCGTGGTGATGCTTTCAAAGGAGACTTTCCCTTCAAAAGGTAAAAACAGTGTACACGTAAAACTTCCATCCATATTGGGCATGGCAATAAGCATGAATTTGCCCCTTGGCCAAATGTGGAACGAATTCTTATCCAATTTGTGGGTACCATCCGCATTCGCGGGAATGGTAAGCTCCTTATAGCCTACATCAATAAAATTTTGGGAGTAATCAAACCGGCTTCGGCGCTGCATTTTGTGGCGTACCCTCGAGAAAGCACCGTCACAACCAAAAATAAGATCGTATTGATATTCTTTCCACTCGCTCTTTTCGGTTTCCCCGGTATAGATTTTGGCTTCGGGTAGGTTTACGTCCCACACCTTTTCGTTGAACCGAAACTCAGTACCCGCCTCTTCGGCCAAATCAATCATTTTTTTGTTGAGGATTCCTCGGGAAATGGACCAAATGGCCTCCCCATCCTTTCCATATTTTTGAAAATAGACCGGTTTTTCATTTACATGCATCGCCCTTTTATCCAGCGGGATAGCAATTTCCTTAATGCGTTCTTCCAATCCAACCTGTTGTAAAGAACGCCATCCCCTATTGCTCATGGCCAAATTGATGGAGCGGCCTGAGAATTTGATGGTCCTGATATCCGGCCTACGATCAAATACCGTAACCGAATGTCCTTTTTTACGAAGATAAATGGCTAAGAGTGAACCCACCAATCCTGAACCGATGATGGCAATGTTTTTAGGCGTCTGTGTCATAAATGCCGAATGGGGAATTCCAATTAAAGTATAAAAATACGGAAATTGGGTGTCTTTACTTGTTTTATGGTTTTGATTTGAAAATCAAAGTGTTACAAAACTAAACCTTTAGAGTCATCGAAACTTCCCAGATTTTTAACACTTCCTTAAAGTCTTCTGGCACCCATCTTGCGTATATATTATAAAATATTCCGCTTAGGCGTCCATATATATGCAAAAAGTCCTTCTCAAAAAACTTGCGAAGGACTTTTTCCCTTTTTAAGAATATCTATTTCTTATTTCAAGATATCATCTACAATACCGTATTCCACGGATTCTTCTGCCCCCATCCAATAATCACGGTCAAAATCTTTCATGACCTTTTCAAAAGGTTGGTCACAGTTATCCGCCAGAATTTGAGCGCCCAGTTCCTTGGTTTTAACAATTTCCTTGGCTTGAATCTCAATATTGGAAGCTTGTCCGCGTGCACCTCCGCTGGGTTGGTGGATCATTACCCGGGCATGGGGCTGTATAAATCGCCTCCCCTTTTTCCCTACGGACAAAAGAATGGACCCCATGGATGCCGCCAAACCGGAGCAAACCGTTGAAACGGGGCTTTTAAGCTGCTTTATGGTGTCATAAATGGCAAAACCGGAGGTTACATACCCACCGGGGCTATTGATGATCAATTGAATTTCCTTATTGTTTATCATATCCAAGTATAGCAGACGATCTATAACGTGTTTTGCGGAATCATCATCAACCATTCCCCACAAAAACACTTTGCGCTCTTCTAGCAATTTTTCTTGGATCAATTCTTGAACCTTTCCTTTCTTTGAACTCATTTTTTATGTGTTGAAAGTTTCAAAAATAATCAAATTCCAAGGAAATATTGATGCATTATCCGCTTTTGTCAAAATCCAGGTATTATGACTTTATTTCCACCTTTTGGGTGACCACATCTTTGATTGGAATTACAAATTTACCTGTTTTGGTCACCAAGGTAAGACTGTTGTTCTCTATGGCCTCAATGGTCCCTGAATGATCACCGATACTAATAGAATCACCTACAGCATAAGTTTTCCTGGCGTAATACGATTTTAGGATATCCGCTATTACATCCTTGGAGCCCAGTCCCAACCCTAAACCAAAGGCCAAGAGAAAGGAACCCAAAATCAAGGTAATGTTGTTGGTAATAATGGTTGTGTCCACCCCAGCTTGGTTCAAGGCTGTAATCGACATAAAAACAACAATGATGTAGAACAAGAGGTTGCTTACCAGATTGGAGCCTCCCAATTCCAAAGAATCAAACAACCGTTTTACGGTATTCTTTACCAAGTTGCCAATATAGAATCCTAGCATCAGCAGAACCAGTGCACTGAAGAATTTAGGCAAGTAGCGCAAAAGATTACCAATTTCAGTAGAAATAATCTTCCAGTTGAGTATATCGGCTACCACAATTAGAATTACCAGAAGCAGCCCCCACTTTACAAATCCTAAGATTATTTTTACGATATCCACTTTAAGATCACCCTTTCCCAAAATATCCATGTCGTTGATTCGCTCACTGAGCGTATTTACTTTGGTGAGCTTTAAAATTTTTCCCAAAAGGAATAGTGCTATTTTAATGACCAACCATCCCAGGACAAGAACGGCAATTGCGCCAATGATCTTTGGAAGGACCACGGCTATTTCCTTGCCCATCGCGGATAGCGAATCAATTGTGAGGTTTTTCCAGTTGTTGAGTGTTTCCATAGTTGTTGTTTATTTGTGTTGTAGTTAGTTCTCTCCCAAGGTTCTGAAAAGTTTTCGCAATGCACCGCCTACATTAAAGGAAAACAGTGCTGCCAAATCCATGATCAACTTAGCTGCAGCAATGTCGTTCATTACTTTTTGCTTCATTTCTGGGGGGACCTCCTTGAGCGAAGCCTCCATTTGTTTAAACGGGTTTCTGTGTTGCTGTGCCATCTATTGTAGGGTGTTATAGATTTCCATTAGTTTTTCCTTTCCGCGCTTCAACCGCATTTTAACTGCACTTTCGCCAATATCCATGAGACTGACCAATTCTTTTATACTGGCTCCATCTTGGTATTTTAGCAATAAAAGGGACTTATCTTCTGCCGAAATCAGCTCCAAGGCCTTTTTTAATTTTTCGGCTTTCATTTCATAGAGACTCTCATCGGGAATTTCGGCTTTCATATATTCAGTTGCCTCTACCGGAATGGATTGATCTTGCATCTTACGCTGTTTGTTCCGGTTCACATAATTGACACAAAAATTATAGGTGAAGGAATATAACCAGGTTGAGAATTTGGACTTCCCTTTGAACATTCTCAATTTGATGAACAACTGTAAAAAGACATCCTGGGTCAAATCCTCAGCTTCGTCATCCGATTTGGCAAAACCGTAGCACTTATTGTACACCATTTTGGCATAGCGATCGTACAATCGACCAAAGAGCAGAGGGTCATTGTTTGCAACTATCTGTTCCACTAATTCCTCATCCGAAAGATGGGTATACAGGTCTTCCGTTTCCAAAGATGCTTTGTCGGGGTTACTTATAATAATTAGAAACAGCCTTTTAAGAAAAGTCACTTTGTCGGGTTGATTTATTTGATCTGTCAAAAAATGGCGCGCAAGATACCAAAATCGTGGTATATTTGATTAAAAATCAGACATGAAGCCTTTATACATTATTAGTATTTTCTCTTTTGTTTTATGCATCAGTTGCAAAACCGAGCCCAAAGCTTCAAAAACAGAGGCTCAACCCGAAGCTGAAAAAAGCATTCCTGAAAAAATTGCAGATGCCCATGGTTACGAAAATTGGAAGTCCGTTTCCGAAATCACCTTTACTTTTAATGTGGATCGGGACAGTACTCATTTTGAACGTAGCTGGGTCTGGAAACCCAAGATGAATGAAATCACCGCTATTTCTGGAGCCGACACCCTTACTTATAATCGAAAATCCATGGACAGCATTGCCTACAAAACAAATGGTGGTTTCATCAATGACCGCTATTGGTTCATGGCCCCTTTTAATTTGATGTGGGATGCCAACAATTATACATTTGAACATACCGAAGCGGAAAAAGCACCCATAAGTGGCGATACCATGCAAAAATTGACCATTGTGTACAGCAATGATGGCGGTTACACTCCCGGCGATGCCTATGATTTTTACTTTAAGGATGATTTTATCGTTCGGGAATGGGCCTATCGCAAATCCAACCAAGAAGAGCCGAATTTGGTTTCCACTTGGGAAGATTATGTGAATATGGAAGGCTTACAATTGGCCCAACAGCACAACCGACCTAACGGCGGAATGAGTCTTTATTTTACCGGACTTTCAGTAAGCAAGGAGTAAAATACGGCTTGTTATGGGTTAGCGAGGTCAAAAAACAGTTAAGATTACCACTAACATAAATAAAGGATGGTCTTTTATACCAGCTTTATCCCTATTTGGGGGGTATGCGATGTATTTATAGCTTTATTAACAAGTTAATGTAAAAATCACAGATAATGAAAATCACACTAATAAGCATTCCCGTTCGAGACCAAGAAAAGGCCTTAAAATTTTATACTGGGAAATTAGGCTTCTTAAAAAAGAAAGATGAACCATTGGGAGGAGGTAATAGATGGTTGACCTTGGTTTCAAAAGAGTGGCAAGATGGACCAGAATTATTGTTGGAACCAGCGCCAAACCATTTTGAACCATCTAAGGTATATCAAGACGCATTGATGGAAGCAGGAATTCCCTGGACACAATTTGACGTTGAAAATGTGGATTCCGAATACGAACGGCTTACGGAGCTTGGTGTCGAGTTCAGTGTAAAACCAACTGAAATGGAATCAGTAAAAGTTGCCGTTTTTAATGACACTTGTGGAAACAATATTCAAATAGTAGAAGAATTATAAAAACACTACTGCCAACAATTATAATGAAAACAATAAAGTAGACAGGCTGGAACATGAAGCCTTGCCAAACTTAAAGGCCGACTTTGAATTCAATAAAATAATACTGGGAGGAATGATGGATTTTAAATGACACGTGTAAAATCAGCTTATTTCCTCCTCCCATTTAAGAAAAAAGTAATCCCTAAAACCAGCAGGGCCAAGCATAGCAGTAGCATAAAACTATAGTTCAAGGAGAAGCTTTCTGCGATAAACCCTAGAACCACAGGACCCAACAAAAAACCCATATAACCCGCTCCCGCAATAAAGGCAACACCTTGAGAGGAATCCACACCCCTAACATTGCCCCCAATTCGGAACAGCTCCGGAACGATCACCGAAAAACCGAGGCCGTTAAAAGCAAAGCCTATAATGGACCATGTGGTGTGCTGCTGCAATACCAAAACAAAGCCAATGGCAGCAATAAAAGCACCCAGTCCCACTATTTTGATGGGGCCAATTTTGGCACTGATGCCATCCCCCAGAAATCGACCCAAGGTCATTGTCGTTGAAAAAGCCAAAAATCCGGCCCCAATGAGCATTTCAGGTGCCATGGTCATTTCTTTGAGGTAAAGTGCACTCCAATCGATGATGGCACCCTCGCTACCAAAGGAAACAAAACCAATGATGCCCAATAATAACAAAGGTTTGAACAGTTTTAAGCTAAAAGGTTCCTTTTCCACTGGGGCGGCCACTATGTGGATATAATGTTTCTTCAGGAAAAAATTGATGACAAATACTAAAACCACAGTTATCCCCATGTGCAATACAGGGTTTCCAATCACGGGAATCAGAAAACTGCCCAATCCCACCAAAATACCTCCCAAACTAAAAAAGCCATGGGCAGCGGACATAAAATTTTGCCTGTCCTCCTTTTCTATCTCAGTGACCAAGGTATTAACGGCAATATCGATAAAACCATTGCTGGCACCAAAAAGGTACATGGCAAGCATTAACAAGTAATAATTGGGCGCCATAAGAGGCAGCATGGCGGTAACCGAGACAAATACCACACCGTACCACGATGCCCTGCCCACCCCAAGTTTATTGATAATCTTGGAGGCCACTGGAAAAATGGTAAAAACCCCTAGGGACAAACAAAATAGAGCTATCCCCAGATCCGCTTTGTCTATGCCCAGTTTTTCCTTAACTGTAGGAATATAAATGGCCCAAGTACCGAACCAAATATTAATGCTGGTAAAAATCCAAGAAGTGCCAAAATACCTTGGATTGGAGAGAATAAGCCAAAGGGATTTCATTTAGTCAATGGGTTTGGGCGGTTCATTTTAATGTTTTGCACTTATTTATTCTGTATTCCCGCCTTCAAAATTTGTCCAAAATGAAACATATCCTCATGGGAGCAATAAAATGGTGCCGGTGCCAATCGGATGACATTGGGTTCCCTCCAATCGGTGATAACGCCATTTTTCATGAGATAATCGAACAGAGACCTTCCTTCCCCATGTAAAAAAACGGAAAGCTGGCAACCACGCTCTTTTGGGGTAATAACTTCAAACGAGCTCGCCACTTGTTTGTCGATTTCATGCAAAATGAACTCCAAATAGGCCACCAGGTTTTTTTGCTTTTCAATGAGGGCATCCATACCCACTTCATCAAAAAGTTCCAAAGAAGCCAAATACGGAGCAAGCGATAAAATTGGAGGATTGCTCAATTGCCATGCATCCGCTGATTCAATAGGGTCAAATTCGGGCTTCATTAAAAAGCGGGTTTCCTTTTTGGTGCCCCACCATCCTTCAAAACGGGGAATATCCTTTTTGTCCAAATGCTTTTCATGCACAAAAATACCCGAAGCATTTCCAGGGCCGCTGTTCATATATTTATAACTGCACCAAGCGGCAAAATCGGCATCCCAATCGTGCAAATCCAATTTCACATTCCCTACGGCATGGGCCAAATCCCACCCTACAAATGCTCCGACCGACTTCCCTGCTTTGGTGATGGCGGCCATATCCAGTACCTGACCATTATAATAATTCACACCACCCATCAACACCAAGGCCAGCTCCCCGCCTACTTCATTGATTTTTTCAAGGATATCCTCGGTTCGCCAAGCATGTTCCCCATCCCTCTTCTTTACCTCCACCAAGGCATCCTTTGGGTCATAACCGTGAAATCGCAATTGACTCTGCAACATATACTGATCGGAAGGGAATGCTTTTTCTTCACAAAGAATTTTGAACCGTTTTGCAGTAGGTCGATAAAAGGACACCATCAAGAGATGCAAATTTACCGTAAGGGTGTTCATCACCGAAACCTCCTTTGGACTTGCACCAACAACCTTTCCCAAACCTGAAGCCAATCGCTCGTGATAATCCCACCAGGGTTTGTCTGCATAAAAATGCCCTTCCACGGCAAGTTCCCGCCAATCTTTCATCACCTCATCCACGTAAGCTTGGGTTCGCTTGGGTTGCAATCCTAAGGAATTGCCCGTAAAATAAATGACTTCCTTTCCATTTACCTTTGGATAGTGAAACTCTTGTCGGTATTTGAAAAGTTTGTCCTGCGCATCCAACTGCCGTGCAAACTCAAGGGTATTTTGGAATATCATGCTTCACTTGATTTACCCCAAAAATACGATTTGTGAAAGTAATTTGGCATGAAGAAATCACTCCAAGCGCATTTCAATGATATGCCTTTTAAATCCTACTTTTTCATAGGCTTTTATGGCAGGGAGATTATCGCTGTAGACCGTCAACCGAATCTCTTGAAAGCCTTTTTCCTTGGACCATGTTTTAAGTTCCTCCACAATCAAGGCATTAATACCCTTTCCTCTGTACCCCCGGTCCGTGTACATAAATCCTAAATAGGCATAATATTCATGGTCAAGGTAAGGTCTGGCCCGCTTGGAAATGGCAAACCCTGAAGACACTACTTTCCCATCCATTTCAGCAACAATGACACAGCTATCATCATCCAAAATCATTTGCTTGAGGTCATAATAGCTTACTGGGTCTGCTTTAATGGTCACATCATAGGGGCGCTCTGCAGTGATGATGCCCTGTTCAAAATGGAGCAGAATCGGTAAATCGTCCAAAGTGGCATTTCGAACTGTGATTGGGTCTGAAGTCATTTTATTGAGGGTACAAGTTGTCTCCGAATGTAGTTCTTTTATCTATTTTTGAAAAGATAAACTATGATTGAGTAACTACTCGAATTAATGACAGAATTTTTTCATGGTGGCTCGAAGACCAGTTATATCGTGTCATCAATTTTTGTTGCCATTTTGGTCATAGCAATAATCATTATAAAGTTTAAATAATCGATGTGGAAAGGGATAACACCTATTGTGATTGAGTTTATTTGGATTGCATTTATCATATGGTCTGATAGAGACTTAGCGTTGAGCAAAGAGGATAAAATAGATAAATGGGGGTTTGATTATGTGAAGAGAGGTTATTTTTATGCAGTGATCATAATTCTATTAGGAATATATGTGTTAACTGAAATTTTTAGTTAAAGCTTTAAAGTTCGAAAAAAAGATTGTTTAGTTAATGTTTTTATCACTAAATTGAACCATAATTAATACTATTGGTTCATCATGGCGGTTATAAGAAAATCCATAACATTTACCGAACAGCAAGATGCTTTTGTCAAAAGCTTGATTGAGCAAGGCTTTTACACCAACGACAGTGAATATATCAGGGATATAATCAGAAAAGATCAGGAGCGCAGGAAGGGCATAGTGGACCTGAATGACGCACTGATAGAGGGAATAGAGAGCGGTCCATCCGATGCTACAATAGATAGCATTTGGGAAGAAGCCTTTAATGAGTACAATGCCGGCAAATAGGTATATAATCAGTACTAAGGCAAGGGCCGATATAAAATCCATTGCCAAGTACACTATAGAAAAATTCGGTGAAGGGCAATCACTAAAATATGCCCAAGGGCTTAAAATCACCTTACAAGAATTGACCCAGAACCCCGAATTGGGCAAAAGATACGTTGCAATAAAAAACCTTATGCTTTTAAGATATAGGTATAAATCACATGTAATCTTTTACCATATCGATGACAAAGGTATCTTCATAGTCAGGGTTTTAGGCGGAAAGATGCACTTTCCAAAGCATCTAAAGTAAGTTTAAACAAGTGATGACAGAATTAAATTTAAATTTTGAAGTGCAACTTGAATTAACCGAAGACTGGATTAGGAATAGCCAAATCGGAAACAGAATAATCACAAGAATCATTGATGGTGAGAAGGTGGGGAAATATAAGGTTCCATTAAACGATTTCATATGATTGGTGAAATTATCGGGTTTACCATATTTCATTTAATAGTAAATGTCATTGGTGGCACTTTGCGATGGATTTATGGGTCTATCTGGAGAACCATTTTCAATAAACCTAAATTTACATATAAAGAATACTTATGGGGACCAAAAAAATCCAAGGATTATTATGACAAACACCACCTATTTAATAATGGGTTTGTGGCAATAATATTTATAATTGCTTCAGGTTTCCTAATAGATTAGATTTGGTGATTTTAGATATATAAAATTCAAATTAACGATGCATTTCCTCTCCAACATACTGGAAGATTATATTGAAGAGCACTCCCAGACGGAACCTGAGCTGTTAACTGAATTATCAAGAGAAACCCATCTCAAAGTAGTTCAGCCACGCATGATTACAGGGCATTTTCAAGGTCGTGTGATGAGTTTGTTATCCAAGATCATCACCCCAAAATATATTTTGGAAATAGGAACCTATACCGGCTATTCTGCTATTTGCTTGGCGGAAGGACTCCATAAAACCGGGGAATTGCATACCATTGAAATCAATGAGGAACTGCACAGTTTTCAGCGCAAGTATTTTGACCGGAGTGGATATGGCACACAAATTATTCAACATACGGGAGATGCCCTGAAGATTATCCCAACATTGGACCTTTCGTTTGATTTGGTCTTCATCGATGCCCAAAAGGTGAACTACGATGCCTATTTTGAAGCGGCCATTCAAAAAACGAAACCGGGCAGTGTTATTTTATCGGACAATGTGCTTTGGTCCGGGAAAGTAGTGGAACCGGTTCCAAAATCGGATAAGGCCACGCTCGCCTTGAAAGAATACAATAAAAAATTGCAAAACGACCCTAGGGTTGAAACGGTAATCCTACCCATCAGGGATGGACTGACCTTGAGTAGGGTGAAATAAATCGGTGGTACAGTTTGTAAAATAACAGTCCTGAAAGTATCCCCACTACTGCCCCCACCAAAATATCGATGGGAAAGTGTACCCCGACATAGATTCTGCTCATGGTAAACAAGATGGGCCAGATAAAAAACAACACAGCCCACTTTATTTTTTCTCTCAAAAAAAGAAACACCAAAATGGTGATGGAGAAGGAACTTGACGCATGCCCCGAAAAAAAACTGTAATCGGTTGGGGTTTTTAAAATACGAATCAGGGTATTGATTTCTTCAGTATTGTTGGGCCGCAATCTAGCTACGGATATTTTGGTCCAATGGGTAATAATGGTAATGAAAATAATCAAGCCTATTAGGGTCAAAAGCTTAGACCACGCCTCCCGTTTTGGAAATTTCAGGAACAGCAATACGAGAAAAAGGATATAAAGTGGAATCCATGTGGTAATATTGGTAATGGTGGACCAAAACCCGTCATATTCTTCAATGCCCAAACTATTGAGATAGATAAATGTATCCCTATCCCATTCGAGCACTTTTTTTAACATGGATTATTTGAGATTTCTTTTTACCGATCCGGTGACCTCATCCACATTTTTCTTCACCTCATCAATCTCTTTTCGGATATCCTTGGTAAAATCGGTATCAATGCCTTGCTTTTCGGCGCTTTTTTGAATTTCGCGCTTGATGTCGTCAGTGGCATCCCTAAGCTGGCGCATTCCCTTGCCAAGTCCCTTGGCAATCCCAGGAATCTTATCAGCACCAAAGACCATCACCACGATAAATAGGATGAAAAAAATCTCTGCGCCACTTATGAATAGAATATACATGCAACAAATATAAACAGAAGTTAGTAGGAAAATAAAAAAAGCCCCGTGAAATCACGGGGCTTTTAACAGCTATTTTGGAACTACCATTATCCTTTGATATTTTCCTTGAACTTATCAAAATCTGATTTCTCTTCTTTTTTGGGCCAAGCGTTATTGGTAGTATCAATATCGGCCGTTTCCAGCTTTGGATCTACCACAATACCCACCAATTCCTTTTGGGAAGAAATCACCCTTTTTACTTCAGCATCGTTCTTTCTCCAGATTTCTGGAGGATAGGTAATATTTTCCTTGGTACCATCGGCATAGGTGTACTCCACAATCAAAGGCATTGGAATTCCTCCTGGTTTGTCAAAAGTTATCTCGTAAAAATATTTGGGCTCTTCGACCTGTGACCTTTCGGCCTCTGTCATGTTGTCCATCATAAATTCCTTAAGGTTTTGGGAAGATTCTGTTGGGGATTTCCCTTTAAGCTCGGGCATATAATCCTCACTATCTTCCTCTGCCAGATACACCAATGGTGGCAAATCGGCCTCTGTGATATTTCTATCGGCCATATATTTCTCCATTTCCTTGGTAGGTTTGTTGGTCACGTAGTATTTTTTGACCCCTTTCACCCCTATGTCCACATAATCGGTGGTGTAGAACCAGCTTCTCCAGAACCAATCCAAATCCACAGCGGAAGCATCTTCCATGGTACGGAAGAAATCCTCTGGGGTTGGGTGTTTGAACATCCAACGTTGTGCATAGGTTTTAAAAGCATGGTCAAACAATTCCTTGCCCATAACGGTTTCTCTAAGAATATTCAACGCAGTAGCCGGTTTACCATAGGCGTTCGGCCCTAATTGATATACGTTTTCTGGATTTGACATAATCGGAGAGATATAACTTTGATCTCCTCCCATATAGGGTACAATATCTGCAGGGTTTCCTCTACGTGATGGATATTTTTCTGCTGGCGCGATGACAGAAGGATTGTTTTTCCCGAATTCCTGTTCGGCCAAGTACTGCATAAAGGTATCCAGACCTTCGTCCATCCATCCCCACTGACGCTCATCTGAATTAACGATCATCGGGAAGAAATTATGACCCACTTCGTGGATGATCACACTGATCATACCAAATTTTACGCGATCGGAATAGGTACCATCCTCATTGGGACGACCGTAGTTCCAGCAGATCATAGGGTATTCCATCCCTTGGTTTTTGGCGTGTACGGAAATGGCCTTGTGGTAGGGATACGCAAAGGTATGCTTGGAATAGGTCTGCAAGGTCTGAACCACAGCTTTTGTGGACATATCTTCCCAAAGTGGATTTCCTTCTTTTGGATAAAGGGAAACCGCCATTACATCCTTACCGCCAATATTCACGGCCTGCATATCCCAAATAAACTTACGGGATGTGGCAAAGGCATAATCCCTTACATTGGTCGCCTTGAACTTCCATGTTTTCGTATCGGTTGAAAATCCTTTTTCAGCGGCTTCAGCTTCTTCTTGGGTTACGATGATCACAGGCTTGTCATAGGATTTTTTGGCATCCTTATAGCGCTTCATCATTTCTTTGCTAAAGACCTCATCCCTGTTCTGTAACACCCCCGTACCATCCAAAATATGGTCTGCGGGCACAGTAATACTTACATCATAGTTTCCAAACGGAAGCGCAAACTCTCCACTGCCCCAGAACTGATGGTTCTGCCATCCTTCTACATCGCTGTATACCGCCATTCTTGGAAAGAACTGGGCAATAACGTAGGCACGGTTGCCATCTTCAGGAAAATACTCATATCCAGATCGGGCACGATTTACTGTATGGTCTGGGATATTATACCACCATTTCACGGAGAAAGAAATTTTTTCTCCACTCTTAAGGGGTTCAGGAATATTCACCCGCATCATGGTTTGGTTAATGGTATGCGACAATGGTTTTCCACTGGCATCCGTCACCGATTCAATATTAAAACCACCGTCAAAAGGTTCGCTCATATAGGTTTCGGCAAAATTACCGGCGGTGTAGGCGATATTTACTCCATTTCCATCACGAAGTGGGGATTTGGAATCCTTGGCACGGACGTTTTGGTCCAACTGTACCCAAAGAAACTCCAAATCATCTGGAGAATTGTTATGATAGGTAATGGTTTCCTCACCATGGATTATTGCATTTTTGTCATCCAACTGCACATCGATTACATAATCTGCCTGCTGTTGGTAATAATCCGGACCCGGTGCCCCAGATGCGGAACGATAGGTGTTTGGTGTGGAAAATTCCTCGTACAACTGCTTAAACTTACTTTGATTGTAATGACCTGGCTCCCGTTCCGGTTGGGCATCTCCTTCTTCTTGCGCCATCAAAACAGCACCAAAAAGAAATAGTACGGAAGCAAAATAATACTTGACTCTGTTCATTTTTTATTTGATTTTAAAACGGTGAAAAATAGCTTTTTTTAACCAATCGTTAACAATACGTTACAAGTTTAACATTCCTTTATTATTTTCCCTGATGAGCACAAAACTCTTCTTGTGTCCCTTCCACTTTAGGTGGACCACGTTTTGTTGTTCTTCAAATAAATCGGTGAGAATCTCATTTTGGACGGATATGGATTTTAACTCTGAGAAGCCTACTTTGGGAATTTCCAAATAGCAGATGACCACATCATTATCATACTGTTTTCCCAAAAAAGTATATTCGGCGGGTTTGCCATTGAGTTCCATGGCAAATTTGGCCCTAAAGTATTTCTCTATGTATTCATCTGCCACTTTCGCCTCGTTGGGTGTGGCCAATTTGGCCTTGATGCCATAGCGTTCTTCCAAGAGGTCCTCCAGATCATCTATAAAAATACGGCTGGTGATCTGAAATGCATCCTCCTCCTCAGCATAAACCACATTGGTAACGCTTACATAGAATTTATGGGCTGATGTGAATGACAAAAAGAGCACCGCCAAAAATGGCAATAGCAGATTCCTTGCTGTTTTCATTTTTATCATACTAAGGTATTTGACTCCAATACAGGGGCAATGTTACAGGATTTCATGGGATTTTTATGCAAAAGGCTTGCCAAAATATACTTTTTGGACACTGGACCCGAGATATTAGAAAAAAGACAAAAAACCGGTATTGGTTATTGGAATTTGATATTTGGGATTTGTTACTTGGCTCTTAATACTTGGTGCTTGGAGTTTAGAATTTAGAATTTGATGCTTAGAACTTGCACACGGCCCCTTCTCTAATGATCCCCAAATTCCGACCTCTGACTTCCAACACTATATAATTTTAGTCCAAGTTGTTATTCTCCCTGTAGGCCCTGCTCTTTTGTACCATAAAGTCCCATATTTTCAATTTGTCCTGCGAATCAACCGTGGTTTGAAAGGCTTCGTCCACTTCGCAGAAGTACATGAAATCTTCTATTTTTTCCATAGGAATCTTAAGGGTGGTCACAAAAAGTGAATCCACATAAAAATCCTGTACCCGCTGGGTTCGAGCATAGGTGTTGTCCACTTTTACCCGATTCTTCAACATTTTGGTGCGGCCCGTAATGGCATTGATAATGGGATCAAGCGGAGGTGTAAGAATCATTCCCATATTGAATTTTCCGTACGTGGCCTGTTTCAGCAGTCGTTCACTTTGCGTGAAATCCTTGGCATTGGCATTGGGCAGTCCCAAAGCTTCGGCATCTACTATCCGTTGCGGGGGGAGCTTTCCAAGATCTTTGTCCAAAACACCCGAAAGGTTGTACGGACTCACCACCACCTCTCGCAATTCATTTACAAATTCCTCCATGGGAACGGTCACAAAGTTGGAATTGTACAGTGCTTCGGTCACGGGAAGCAACTTTCTCTTAAAATGCACGGCTGAAAACACCAAAGTGTCGTTTACCCCCACCCTGATGGTAAAATTCCCGTCTATATCCGTGATCACAGCGTCCTCGGAAGAGATGTTTTGGACCACAACCCCTACAACGTCCTCAGTGGTGCTGGTAACCACTCCCCTCAATATTTTACGGGCACCATCTTGGGCCGTGGCCCAAAGGGCACATAAACATAGTAATGGGAACAGAAGTCTTTTCATTCCTCATTCAACTCGGTCAAAAAGGCCTTGCTCTGGGTCACCAAAAAATCAATCAATTGAAATTCGTTTTCCTTGCGCAATAAGGTCTGGGAAGGAATTTTATCATCACAATACAACAAAAAGGCATCTATTTTGTCTTGTGGCAACTTTAAATCCACCACAAAAAACTCATCGTCATACACATGCCTAAGTACCTCACTCACTTTAAGTGGCGGTCTCTGTTGTCCATTTGCTTCCCGTGATTTGAACAGTGCCTTGAAAATATTCACAAAGTTGAGACCGTCCCGCATGCCCCGAACCGTTCTGGACTCGGCTATATTCTCAACCTCCGTACTTCTATCGATTTCATAGTCAAATTGTTTGAAATCCTCATTCTTCACCTCCAAAAACCGCTCTTGATTCTCCGGGGTCACCACCACCTCGTCCAACTCCCGTATCTTTTCGGTCACCTCTACCACCAAACGATTATTTGCCAAGATTTCTTCAGTAATGGTGACCACTTCCAACTGATAATTTAAAGCCGTAAAGACCAACTGGTCGCCAGCCTTCACCATTATGGCAAACTCCCCATCATCATTGGTGATTGTACCATTTGCAGAGGTAGAATTGATTACGTTCTCGTTGGGCACATTGGTGCTTCGGTACAGCACTTTTCCGCGCAATAATTGTCGGTCTTCCTGTGCCATGGACAGATTGGTGAAGAGCAACGAAAACAAAATCAAAACTATATTTTTCATAAAAAAGCATTTAACCCAAGTTAAAGAAAACTCTTGAAGCCCATATAAAAAAATAAAGCGGT
Source organism: Allomuricauda sp. (assembly GCA_050303195.1). GTDB lineage: Bacteria > Bacteroidota > Bacteroidia > Flavobacteriales > Flavobacteriaceae > Flagellimonas. Next base: position 28,208 of record JBNLBG010000034.1, read on the forward strand.
TCTAAACTTTTGTTAATTCTCCAAGTATATTCTTTTGAAAAGGAGCATCCGTTCACCTGTGAACTTCGTCTTTTGAACGGGATTTATTAGAATAATCCAATCATAAAGTTAGTTTTGTGGATTACGTTTGAAAATCCTCAAATAACAAACACTGTGAAAACGCAAATTGTCTTTTTGATCGTTGCCCTACTGATGATCACATCCCTGAAAGCCCAGGTAAAAATTGGTAACAATCCACAAAATTTGGATCCAGCCTCTGTTTTGGAATTGGAAAGCAATAATCGTGTGCTGGTCATTACACGGGTCACTACGGCCCAAATGAGCACTATAAATCCATTGCGCGGTGCCTTGGTCTACAATACCGATGAAGAATGTATCCACTACTACAACGGGGTTGAATGGATCAACATCTGTGAGGAACTGGACAACTCGTTTACCGTTAGCACCAATGCTGTTTTTAATACGGCTCCTGATGCTAGAGACAGTACGGTAGTAGTAACACGGACTGAAACTCCAGATGGCTTCAATTACAATTTTGAGGTCAACCAGATTACCGGTGACAATGTCTATAACGGAACACTGTTCGGTAGCGATTTAGCGCCCCAAACCGTTGGAGTACGGGAAATACAAAATGGTGCGGTTGGACTTGAAAAACTGGAAGATGGCACCACTATGGGGCAATTGATGCAATGGGATGGCAATGCGTGGACACTAATTTCTGAGGCGGATATCAATATTACTGAAGATGACGGTGTGGTGGGAAATGAGGTGGTAGGACCCACTGACACTACATTATCTTTAACCGGAGACGGAAGTGAGGCCATGCCTTATACCCTTGATATTGCCCCTTTGGGAATTGGTACTCCTGAATTGGCAGATAATGCGGTTACCACTATAAAAATTCTTGATGCCAATGTCACCAATGCCAAATTGGACAAGGCCAATATACCACTTAGTGGGTTTGGTGCAGCCGGAGCTGATGTGGATTTGGGCGGAAATAAATTAATCAATGTTGGAGAACCTGCGGTAGCCACAGATGCTGCAACCATGAATTATGTGGATAATGCCATAACTGCCTCGGAAACGGCTGATAATGATACTGATAACACCAATGAGTTACAGGACCTGGATTTAACCACAAATATCTTAACACTTAGCAATCCTGCAACTCTTGGAAATCAAATAAACTTAAATCCTTATCTGGACAATACGGACAACCAAAATTTGAGCATAGGAGCAGGCGGTACGCCAAACCAGACAGTGGAAGTGGCAATCTCGGGGGGAACAAGTGCCCTTGTTGACATCAGGGACGAAGATTCCAGTCCAACTAACGAGAACCAGACCGTGTCACAGGGAACCGGCATAACGGTTTTGCAGACCGGACAGGACTTTCAGGTGACCAATGCCGCACCCGACCAAACAGTAGCACTTGCTGACGGTGGCAGCGGAAATGTAACAATAGGAGGCGCTTATCCCAACTTTACCATAGATGTACCAGATAACACTGACAACCAAAATTTGAGCATAGGAGCAGGCGGTACGCCAAACCAGACAGTGGAAGTGGCAAT
>JBNLBG010000035.1:0-29441 GCA_050303195.1 Allomuricauda sp.
TTTGGTAGGTGACGGTACCCGCTCTTACGATGCTGGGGAAATTTGGCATCTGTTCGATACCCGTTATGACATAAAAATCACCAAAATTGACACCAAGTATTTTAACACTGTGGATTTGGATGCCTATACCGATTTGATACTGCCCGGCACAGGATGGGGAGGCGGAACAATGCTGGATGGGAAAGGAGCCGAAAAAATCAAGGAATGGGTAAAAAATGGGGGCAGTGTTATTGGATACAGGACAACGGCCAATTGGTTCCAGAGCAATGAACTCATGGATTTGAAAATGCGAAAAGATACTTTGGTTGCCAAAAATATTGCCTTTGATCAAAAAGAGGATTTTCAAGGGGCTCAAGTGACCGGAGGGGCCATTTTTGAAGCCAACTTGGACCGCTCCCACCCTATCAACTACGGTTATAAAAATGATAAGCTGGCTCTTTTCCGAAACACCAATATTTATTTGGAATCGGAAAAAAACAGCTATGACAATCCCATTCAATATACCAATGATCCATTATTGAGTGGTTATATTTCTGAAGAAAATGCAGAGCTCATTAAAAACAGTGTACCCTTTAAGGTCCAACGTTTGGGCAAAGGAAGGGTGATGCTCTTCACCGACAACACAAATTTTAGGGCATTTTGGTACGGTACCAACAAGTTGTTGATGAATGCTATTTTCTTTGGACAGATGATGTAAGGGATTCATCCCAACATTAACTAATTTTGTAAAGCATGCTATAATCAAAAAACAAATACTATGGCCAGAACCCCAAGCAATATGCTACCCCTGGGCACCAAGGCCCCAGATTTTGAACTATTGGACACCGTCACAAACCAAACCCTTTCGTTACAAAAACTAAAAGGTGAAAAAGGAACGGTGGTTATGTTTATTTGCAACCACTGCCCTTTTGTGATCCATGTGAATCCTGAGATTTCCAAATTGGGCAAGGAATATCAGGCCAAGGGCATCAATTTTGTGGCCATTTCCAGTAACGATGTGGAAAACTACCCACAGGATGCCCCTCACTTGATGAGGGAAAAAGCCCAGGAAATGGACTATACCTTCCCTTATTTGTACGATGAGACCCAAGAAGTGGCCAAGGCCTACGATGCTGCCTGCACCCCCGATTTTTATCTTTTTGATAGTGACTCAAAATTGGTGTATCGCGGGCAATTGGACGATTCAAGGCCAGGAAATGGACTGCCCCTTACAGGATTTGATCTAAGAAATGCGATGGATGCCCTTTTGGAAGGAAAAGCCATAGACCCCAATCAAAAACCGAGTATTGGGTGCAACATCAAATGGAAAGAGAACTAATTTAATACTAAGTATGAAAATAAATCCCGCAGAAGCATTGGAAAAACTTTCGGGAGTGGATTCTCCATTTTTGACTCTTTTTGAGCATGGTTCATTGGCGGTTGAAATCTATAAACCTGAAAAAGTGGATCTTCAGCAACCACATTCAAGAGATGAGATCTATGTCGTTGTTTCTGGAAGTGGCGAATTTTTGAACGGTGGCAAACGCACCACTTTTTCCCAAGGAGATTTTTTGTTCGTTCCTGCTGGAGTGGAACATCGGTTTGAAAATTTTACCGAAGATTTTGCCACTTGGGTATTTTTCTATGGGCCGGAAGGAGGTGAAAACAACTGATGGAAAACAATATTATTTTAGAACCGGTCAATACCGAAACAATTGACACCTACATCGCCATCGGCAAAAAATCATATCAAGAACATTATTTGCATCTCTGGGAAAATGAAGACCCAACGCCCTATATCACCAAGAGTTTTTCTTCTGAAGTGGTTAAACGGGAGTTGGCCGATTCCAATATGGAAAACGTATTGATAAAAATGGGAACCACTCCAGTTGGCATTGCTAAACTGGTGAAAGATTGTGACCTCGATGAATTTTCTGCCGAAGAAGCCCTTCTGGCCGAAAAAATCTACCTCCTCAAGGAACATTCTGGCAAGGGACTAGGAAAAAAAGTGTTGCAACTCATTGAAGAATATGCCATCGGTTTAAAGAAGAAAGTGATTTGGTTGGACACCATGCAAAAAGGTAGCCCCATCCAGTTTTACCAAAAAAATGGATTTGTGATCAAAGGGGGAGCGAACTCAGCCTGCCCGGCGCAAAACCGTCAGAAAAACCCATGTGGATTTTGACCAAGCGGCTCTAGATCACCAACCTTCGCGCTGTATGAGATTTTTGATATGGGCAAAATGATGGCTGCCATGCCAAGCATACCGCCCAATATTTTCTGCCAGGGTGGTCTCTGTATTCCCTTCGGGATGGGTGAATTTGCGTTGTAGATCTTCTTTGGACAATCCCCTCAGTAGATAGACCAACTTGGCATGCACCACTTTTAAATGATCTAGGGACATTTGAATGGGCGCTGTTTTGGCATCAAAAAGTTGGGACCATGCCTTTTCATCATAGGGCTTGATTACAGGATTATCTTCCGTTAACCCCCATTTAAAACGAATATAGCTATGGTGATGACTGTCTGCAATGTGGTGTACCAATTGCCGAACCGTCCACCCGCCAGGTCGGTACGGTGTTTCCAATTGTTTTGCTGAAAGTGGACGTACCATGATTTCCAACCGTTGGGGCAATTCTTCCAAAACAGTGATCCACTCCTCCAACTGTTCGTCAGTAAGGGTCTCAGGGATTTGGTAGTGGCCAATGGGATATTTCAGTAGTTCCAAAGTTTCTTTTTCCATGTTTTAAAGGTAGTAAACTTCCAACTTAAAATATTCCGTTCGGCTATGAAATAGGTAAAAAGTGATGTAATTTTAATACACTTTTAACTATGTTAAAATCACGGGATTAATTTATCTACTAACTTTGTAGAGTAATCATTCTATAATCCAAAAAAACAATATATATGGCAACACTAAGATTAGGCGATACCGCTCCGGATTTTACAGCGGTAACCTCAGAAGGAACATTGAATTTTTATGACTATTTGGGTGATGGATGGGGCATTCTTTTCTCCCACCCTGCCGACTTTACGCCGGTATGTACCACCGAATTGGGCACGGCGGCCAAATTCAAGGACGAGTTTGCCAAGCGCAATGTAAAAATGATGGCATTGAGCGTGGATGGTGCCGAATCCCATAAAGAATGGATCAAGGATATCAATGAAACCCAGGCTACCAACGTTAACTTCCCCATTATTGCGGATGAGGACAGGAAGGTATCTGATCTCTACGATATGATCCATCCCAATGCGGATGATACACTTACAGTTCGTTCGGTATTTATTATTGGCCCAGATAAAAAGATAAAGTTGACCTTGACCTATCCTGCTTCCACCGGACGTAATTTTTATGAGCTCTTACGTGTTGTGGACTCGCTACAATTGACGGCCAACCACAAAGTGGCCACGCCTGCCAATTGGGAACATGGGGAAAAAGTTGTGGTAAGTCCATCAATTCCAACAGACGAGGCCAAAAAAATCTTTGCCAAGGGTGTTGAGGAGGTAAAACCGTATTTGCGCTTAACTCCAGATCCAACTGCATAAATTAATTTTTGAGAAAAAAGTGCAAAAACCTTAATTTCCAATAAATTATAATGTACCTTCGTGCATTATTTAATTTTTTTAATATTTATTATGAGTAAAGGAACAGTAAAATTCTTCAACGATTCTAAAGGCTATGGCTTTATCACTGAAGAAGGTTCACAAACAGATCACTTTGTACACGTTTCAGGTTTAATCGATGAAATTAGGGAAGGTGATGCTGTAGAATTTGAACTACAGCAAGGTAAAAAAGGATTGAACGCCGTAAACGTACAAGTTATAGATTAAGGTAACAGTATACTTTTTTATAGATCAGGCCCGGGCAATGCCCGGGCTTTTTTTGTTTACAATTTTTTTGATGGGCAACGCAACCTCTTCTTTTTTTTATATCTAATTTCTAGATAACTGTTCCCCATAACCATTAAACAAACATCAGCATGAACACCTTCTTTGGAATCCTTCTACTTCTTTTGATCGTTAATATACTATTGCTCGTTTTAAGTGTTAACGGTTCCAAAAAGAGCTTTTTGGGTGGTTTTTTTGAAAAAAATTGAAAATCACCACATTAGGTTTGGGGCAATAGGTAGGGTTTTTCTACGTTGATATTGTTATCAACAAAAAGACCTATACCCATGAACACCTTTTTCAGTATTTTATTCTTTTTGCTTGCCCTTAATCTTTGCCTTCTTTTGGTTAGTGTGAATCGTTCCAAATAAAAAAGCTCCCATTTGCGGAAGCTTTTTCTTTTTTGATCCAAACGATTTTATTTCACATCCATAAGTTCCACATCAAAAATTAAAGTGGCATTTGGAGGAATGACCCCTCCGGCACCTGCACTTCCGTAGGCCAAGTGCGATGGAATCACCAATCGGGCCTTATCCCCTACCTGCAACAATCCAATCCCTTCGTCCCATCCGGGAATCACCTGTCCCACACCGATGGTAAAATCAATAGGTTGGTTTCTTTTATAAGAGGAATCAAAAACTTGTCCGTCAGACAAGCAGCCTTCGTAGTGTACGGAAACGGTTTTCCCTTTTTCGGCCTTGGTCCCATTTCCTTTTTGGATGATTTTATAGCGCAGTCCGCTATTGGTCTTTTCAAAACCGGCGGCCAGTTCTTCCATTTTAGCCTCTGCCTGGGCTTTGGCCTCTGCGATTCGTTTTTCTCGGGCACCCTCAAAGGTTCTAAAGGCTTCGATGGCATTCCAATTTTCGGCTTCGTCTCCCACTCGTACAATTTCCAAACTTTCAATGGCATCATCTTGTGCAATGGCATCCACCACCTCCTGACCGTGCTCCACGTGTCCAAAAACCGTGTGCTTATTGTCCAACCAAGGCGTGGCCACATGGGTAATGAAAAATTGGCTTCCATTGGTGCCAGGTCCTGCGTTGGCCATAGAGAGCACTCCAGGACCCTCATGGGTAAGGTCTGGGTGGAACTCATCATCAAATTTGTAGCCGGGATCTCCGGTTCCGGTGCCCAAAGGGCATCCGCCTTGAATCATAAAATCTGGAATTACCCTATGAAATTTAAGTCCGTCGTAATACGGTTTGCCTTGGGGCTTGATGGAATTTTCCATATTGCCTTCGGCAAGGGCCACAAAGTTCCCCACAGTGCCCGGGGTCTTGTCATGCGTAAGTTTTATAAGAATTTCCCCTTTTGAGGTATTGAATTTAGCGTAGATTCCGTCTTGCATTTTTTTTATTATTGGATTAATCGATTGTTCGATGTCTGGATTATTTCAAGGCTGCAAAGATATGGGTTTATGGTCAAGGGTAAAAGCTATAGCGGCGCTCAAAGACCCAGGAAAACATGTTTAGCCCTATAAATCTTCAAGGGGACTCCTGACCTTTCCGACCATAGTATTGGAAACCTTGGTGTATAGAAGAGCGGTGTTTATGCTGCTGAAAAAAATACCTGCGACCGCTCGGCCAGTACCGCAAGCGGCACAACCCTCGGGCTATTTTTTTCCCAACGTCCACGCAGTACGACCGCTTATTCGCTATATTTATTACACGTTTATGAAACCAATGGAGAAGAGAGTTAAATTTGATTTTGAAATATATTTTACAAATGGCGGAAGCATTAAAGGAGAGGACTTCCGACTTGACATATATGGAGATAGTATTTCCGATAAGGAACTCGCAGACTATATTGTGGAGGACTTACGCCTTCTTATGGTAGGCCGGACAAAAATCCTTAATAAAGTAATCTTCGAAGAACAGCATAAAAGAAAACCAATCGATAAAAGCAGCAAAACTGACCTTTTAATCGATTTAAGCCATACCATAGAAAATGGACTTATAACATACAAAGGACTGCCAGCACCTATTATTTGTGATTATTTAAGCAGAGAAGAATCGAAAAAAGTTTATGAAAAAGGAACTGAATTTCAGATTGGTAAAATTGAAATGGTTACAAACACAGGAACGTACATTGATTGTCCTTTTCACAGATTTGAAAATGGCAAAGATATGTCAGAGATTGGTTTAGAATGTTTTGCCAACCTTGACGCCATTGTTATTAGAGTTCCACATTCTAAAACAAAAGAAATCACTGAAGAGCATTTAAAAAACTATGAAATAAGAAATCGAGCCGTGTTAATTAATACGGGATGGGACGAACATTGGAATACAGAGCAATATTATGAAAACAACCCTTATTTGACAAAAGGAGCTGCTGAATATTTAAGAGACTGTTCCGTGAAATTAGTCGGAATAGATTCACACAATATAGATGACACAAATAAGAACAGTAGACCTGTACATACTACTCTTTTGGGGGCTGAAATTCTGATTGTAGAGCACTTGTGTAATTTATACCTTCTACCTAATGATGGTTTTACTTTTAGTGCAATACCACCAAAATTCAAGGGTGTAGGAACGTTCCCAGTAAGGGCATATGCAAAACTGAATAATAAATAACTAGCCAACGCTCAGAATAAAAATTATGGCTCACATGTGGTCTTCTCGCCACACACCATAGCCGCTTGGCCGTTGTTTTTTAGGTAAAAGAATAATAATCTAGGAATTATGGACAATTTAGATAACTATTTAGATCCTCATTATATACAGCGCAGTAATTGGTTGAGGGCAGCTGTTTTGGGAGCAAATGATGGCATACTTTCAACGGCAAGTATAGCTATCGGTGTAGCCGCAGCCAGTGAATTCAGAGAACCCATTATTCTAGCAACTGTTGCTGGTCTGGTAGCGGGGGCCTTATCAATGGCAGCAGGTGAATATGTTTCAGTAAGTTCACAAACCGATGTGGAAAAAGCAGATATCGAGCGTGAAAAACAAGAACTGAAAGAAATGCCAGAATACGAATTGGAAAGACTAACAGAAATTTACGAACAAAGAGGACTAACAAGAGAAACGGCCTCAATTGTAGCCAAGGAACTCACAGAACATGATGCTTTGGGAGCACACGTAAGAGATGAACTTGGCATAAATGAAATCAGTCAAGCCAAACCCATACAGGCCGCTTTGGCATCTGGTGGAGCATTTACCGTAGGAGGGGTTCTCCCATTAATTGTTTCTATTTTTTCACCTTTAAACCATATTGAGTACTTGTTGTATGGATTTGCAATCTTTTTTCTAGTTCTCCTTGGTGCCGTTGCAGCTAAAACCGGCGGATCCAATATAGGTAAGGCAGTCTTAAGAATAACTTTTTGGGGTACTATGGCTATGGGATTGACCGCCATTGTTGGGTATCTCTTTGGTGTGAGTGTGGGTTAATGGAATGAGTTTTACGGTAATTCTTGTGTCCTGTTTAATGTATGTCCAAACTTTGACACTGATGACTACTTTGTACTGCATCTGGTATCCCGGCAATTTGCAAAATCTGGAGTATTTAACTGTTGAACTGACCACCACACAGAATTAGGCCAATACCAGATAAAATAGAAATAGTGCTTTTTCTGATAACATAACCACACTTTTGCGACTAATGGGCCATATATGGCGCAAATAGAATTTGAACGGTTAACCGAGATTGAAAAATCTGAGTTAATACATCTCATGAACCATCCCTTGGTAAGACGACAAATGCCCTTATTGAAAGGAAACTTTGATGAAAGTGCATGCGATAGATTCATTGCTGCCAAAGAAAAACTTTGGGTTGAGCATGGGTTTGGGCCTTGGGCCTTTATTGTTGATGGGAAATTTGCAGGTTGGGGTGGCGTACAACCCGAAAATGGCATGATAGACCTGGCCTTGGTACTACATCCTACATTTTGGGGCATAGGGAAAACACTCTTCCTTAAAATCATTCAATTTGCTTTTGCTAAAATGAGATTACCTTCTGTGACCATTTTGTTTCCACCCACTCGAACACGGGTACAGGGTCTAACCAAACTTGGATTTCAAGAAGATGGAACCGTACTTGTGGGCAATGAAAAATTTATTCGATATTCTTTGCGCAACGGGCAGCATCTTTAATAAATCGCACGCTGCACTTTCTCCGTAATTTTAGCGATCTTTATAGGAGTTTTTATATCGATAGTTGGAATCAACATGGGCAAAAGAAAGAAGCAGGCGAGAGTATTGCGCATTTTTAGAAAAATTCACAGAACTACAGGAGCATTACTATTTATATTTTTCTTTTTCATATCAATAACGGGACTACTGCTGGGTTGGAAAAAGAACACCAACGGGGCTATTCTTCCAAAATCCCAAAAAGGCACCTCCACAGAATTGGTGGACTGGTTGTCCGTTGACAGTCTACATACCATTGCCTGTACTACTTTGCATGCTTCCGTAGCTCCAGATTTGTCCCTTGAATTGGACCGAATTGACATAAGGAAGGACAAAGGCATGGTGAAGTTTGTATTTGTGGACCAGTTTTATGAGGTACAACTGGACGGGGCTACGGGAAATATCCTTTCCATTGGGCAACGAAAATCAGACTTTCTGGAAAACGTGCATGACGGCTCTATCCTTGACCGGTATTTGGGCACATCAGGAGCGATAAAATTGGTATACACTTCTATAATGGGAGTCTCGCTGTTAATGTTTACCATAACCGGATTTTGGCTTTGGTACGGCCCCAAAAAAATGCGAAAAAACAGTAAGGGCAGTAATATTCAATTTAAAACTATGGTGTAACCTATCCATTTGCAATGAAAACATCACATGAATACATTTCAGTAACAGAATATTTTGAACATCAACCGAAAGCTACACAGAAAGCATTGATGGAACTACGGGAATGTATTTTAAGTGCCGCTCCGCAAGCCATTGAAATGATCAGTTACAACATTCCGGCCTATGCCCTTGTCAAGGGAGGAAAAAGAGACCAACAAATCATGATAGCAGGGTACAAAAAACACGTCGGACTTTACCCCCACCCAAAAGTCATGGAAAAATTTGCAGATAGACTCTCCTCCTATAAACAGGGCAAAGGCTCTGTGCAATTTCCTTTGGACCAACCCCTACCAAAAAGCATTATCATTGAAATGGTCCATTATAGAAATGAAATGTTGAAGAAAACTTTATAATTTCCATGGAAAATCTACAAACAAATACTCATCCTGAGGTTGAAGCCATCTTTAAAAACTACCCAGACCACGTTAGACTCAAAATGGAAGCACTCAGAAAATTGATAATTGAGGTAGCTCAGGAAAACAATGAGGTCAATTATTTGGGAGAAACTTTAAAATGGGGAGAACCCAGTTACGTGACCAAAAATGGAAGCACGATCAGAATGGATTGGAAGCCAAAAAACCCTGACCAATACGCCCTATTTTTTAAATGCACCAGTAAATTGGTTCCGACCTTTCAAATGGTTTATAGTGACCTATTCGTTTTTGAAGGAAGTCGAGCTATCGTTTTTGGAATGGATGATACGGTTCCCATTAAGGAACTGAAAAGCTGCATTGGCGCCGCCCTTACCTACCATAAAGTGAAACACCTACCTACTTTGGGAATCTAAGATGTCTATTCACCCTTTGATTTTCTTGGAGGGAACAGTTCCGTATTTGTCGACAAGGTAGACTAAACTGGCCATAGTGGCCGCTCCCAATTCCAATTCTCGTTTGTTCACGTGCTCAAACGTATCGTTTTCGGCATGGTGATGGTCAAAATAACGCTGTGAATCCGGTACAAGTCCAGCAAGTACAATCTCCTCGTTCTTCATAGGGCCAATATCTGCGCCACTGTACCCTTTTTCAAAAAGGTGGATTAAATAAGGTTCAAACAAACCTTTCCAACTTTGCACTTGTTGAAAATTTTCATCGGAACAATCAAAAGAAAAGCCTCTGGGCGTAAACCCGCCTGAATCACTTTCCAAAGCAAACACGTGGTTTTCACCTTTGTTTTGGGCCACTTCGGCATATTTATTTCCTCCTCTGAGGCCATTTTCCTCATTCATGAACAGTACCACACGTAGTGTGCGTTTGGGTTTATAGCCTGTTTCCTTTAAAAGGCGTAGCACATCCATGCTCTGAACACAACCAGCGCCATCATCATGGGAGCCATCCCCCAAGTCCCATGAATCCAAATGGCCACCAACCACCATCACTTCATTGGGATAGGTGCTTCCTGTAATCTCGCCGATTACATTATAGGATTGCACATCTTCCAACTGCTTGCAATTTTGTCTGAAATAAAACTTAATATCGGGATTCAGTTTCAAGGTAGTGCTCAGTAACTCAGCCCCGTTGGTACTGATGGCCGCTGCGGGAATTCTGTTTTTAACGGGCGTATCACCATAGCCCATGGAACCGGTATGGGGATAATCGTCCAAACGCAGGTTCATAGACCTAACAATCACGCCTAAGGCACCATACTTGGCTGCTTCGGCCGCTCCAGAATAGCGTTGGTCCACACAATTGGAATAGGCAGCAAAGGTGTTTACCAAAGTTGGCTCCATTGGGCGATTGTAAAATACAATTTTACCTTCTAGCTTTTTCCGTCCCAATTTTTCCAAATCCTCTATGCCCTGCACCTCAACAATATTGGCTTTTAAGCCACCATCCGGTGTGCCCACAGAACCACCCAATGCACAGATGGGCACATTGGTGGTAAGCCCGGGTTTGGTCTCTATATAAGCGAACTCTGGATTGCCCCTTACCCACTTGGGTACCATGACCGGTTGTAGCCACACCTTATCCAGTCCCAAAGCATCAAGCTGTTCCTTTGTGTACTCCACCGCATGTTGGGCCTGTACCGATCCAGAAAGTCGCCCCCCTATCTGATTGGAAAGATAGTTTAGCCAATCATAGGCCTTACCTTCGGTCAAAGCCACGTCGTAAATGGCCTTGATCTGTTTTTCATCATCGGATTGTGCAAAAAATGGGGTGTTTACCAACAAAAGGGTAAAAAGCAACGCTATTCTCATTGGGTCTCTTTTTCCAGTTCCTGTTTAAAGGTTTCTAAATTAGCCTTTATTTCCTCGTCAAGCTCGGGTTCCTTAATATCTTTGTACTTTTTTAACGCTTCGTGCAGAATGGAGGCCACAATGACCCTGGCGGCTTTTTTATTGTCGGCGGGAATTACATACCAAGGCGCATGCACTTTGGAGGTTTTGTTCAAGGCTTCTTCGTAACACTTTTGGTAGGCATCCCAAATTTTTCGCTCTTTCAGGTCCCCCGGTGAAAATTTCCAATTTTTTCGCTTTAACCGCATTCTCCTTAAAAGGCGTTGGCGTTGTTCTTCTTTGGACAAATGGAGAAAAAACTTAAATATGATGGTCCCGTTTTGGGCTACGTGCTCCTCAAATTCATTGATCTGTTGATACCGCTTTTCCCAAAAAGCTTCATCAATATCTGAAACGGACACTATTCCGGGCAAGTTTTCATTTAAGATGTATTCTGGGTGTACCTTGGTAACCAGCACATTCTCGTAATGGGTACGGTTAAACACCGAAAATTTACCGCGTTCCGGTAGGGCAATATAGTGCCGCCACAAATAATCGTGTTTTAATTCCAAGGAAGTGGGCACCTTAAAACTGTGTACCACGACTCCCCTTACGTTAAAATCCTTGAACACCTCACGGATAAGACTGTCCTTTCCTGCGGTATCCATACCCTGTAAACAAAGTAAAACGCCATATTTTCCATGGGCGTACAACGTATCTTGAAAATCACCCAACTTTTTACGGATGTCCTTTAATTCTTTTTTGAGCTCTTTTTTTGATGCGCCAAAATCTTCATAGGTGTTTTTTTGGGTCAGTTTTACCTTGCCCGTAACCTGATATGAATCTGTGCTGATTTTTTCCATAGGAATGAATATAATTCTTTTTGACCACACCTTCAACCCTCATTTAAAAAGTGCAGTTCATCGATACTTTTACCACTCATGGACATAGAATGTATTTTTATCGATTTTATTGGCACTTGGCTGACCCCTTGACCTAACTTAGTGGAAATCAATGACGCACTGTCCCAAATCATTAAGCGTTATGAAAACTAGAAAGATTATCCTACTTGTAGTCTTTGTTATAGGCATGATTTGCCTATGGGTCATGTCTTCCTTCACGGTTCGCAATGCCTGCGAATATGCAAGTTCCAACTTAGAGTACATTAAGAGCAAAATTGAGGCTGCGGTTGTGGCAAAAGATTTACAAATGTCCAAATACCATGCCTACAAAGCATTGAACGGCATTGAAAAGACCAAGGCCAACTTTGTGGATTGTGGTTGCGAAGGAACCATTGAAAGTCTTGAAAGTGCAACGTATGAGCTCAAACAAGCAACAAGGGCAGAGACCCTTGAAGCTTCCAAAAAATCATTGCATTTGGCTTTGGAAAGCACTTTAATTGGGGTAAAAGTGCTTCGAATATTTGAGCAGGAAGTTACCAGCACTTACGGTAATGACATCTTGGTGCTGAACACCAAAGATGCCCTAAACGACCAAGATGGAATATTTTTGACCCCAACACACACAGTAAGGGAACAAGTACACAGCTGTCTTCTGGGTTTTGAATCTTCATTGGACAAAGTTGTAAACGAAGTAGAGTGCGAAGAGGCCCATAGATTCATCAGCAATATCTATGAAGAAGCTAGGTTGGTATTGCTAGACACCGAACTTTCGGAACATAAAAAACAATACCACCAACGTGTAAAGACATTGGCGCAAGAAGCCCTTGTCCGTTTGGGTGAATGCACGACAAAGTAATTTTACTTGCTGGCAAAGAGTTTTACATCTTCTTCGGAGACTTCTTTTCCTCCCAGAATTATCAGTCGTTCCACGACATTCCGAAGTTCACGGACATTTCCCGTCCAATCGTATCCTTTGAGCAATTCTATGGCTTTTTTGGAAAAGTTTTTCTGTGCTATACCCTGTTCTGATGCCACCTTAGTTGAAAAATATTCAACGAGCAATGGAATATCATCACGTCTTTCGTTCAATCCGGGTACTTTAATCAAGATAACAGCCAAACGGTGATAGAGATCTTCCCTAAACTTGCCCTCTTCAATCTCTTTTTTCAAATCTTTGTTGGTTGCGGCCAAAACCCTTACATCCACTTTTATATCCTTGTCCGAGCCTACCCGGGAAATCTTATTTTCTTGCAATGCTCTAAGGACTTTAGCTTGGGCCGATAGGCTCATGTCCCCTATTTCATCTAGAAAAATGGTCCCTTTGTTAGCTGTCTCAAATTTTCCAGCCCTATCTTTTACCGCAGAAGTAAAAGCGCCCTTTACATGGCCAAAGAGTTCACTTTCTATCAATTCCGAAGGAATTGCGGCACAATTCACCTCAATGAAAGGGGCCGAGGAGCGATTGCTTTTTTCATGGAGCCAATGGGCCACCAATTCTTTTCCTGTACCATTGGAGCCTGTTATCAACACCCTGGCATCTGTAGGGGCCACTTTTTCAATCATCTCCTTAATAGTGCCTATCTCCTCACTCTCCCCAATCATTTCGTAATTTTTGGAGACCTTCTTTTTAAGGATTTTGTTTTCCACAACAAGCTCCTTTCGGTCCAACGCATTACGAACCGTGGTCAACAATCGGTTTAAATCTGGAGGTTTGGAGATATAATCAAAAGCACCCATCCGCATGGTATTCACTGCAGTGTCCAAATCGCCATGACCTGAAATCATGATAAAGGGAATTTCCGGTTTTATCTTTTTGGCGGCTTCCAAAACTTCAACGCCGTCCATTTTTGGCATTTTTATATCGCAAAGCACTAGATCAAAGTCCTCCTTTTTAATGGCGTCAATACCACTCAATCCGTCTTCTGCTTCTTGTACATCGTAGGTATCGCTCTCTTCCACCAAAATTTTCACCAAAACCCTTCTAATAGCGGATTCGTCCTCAATAACCAAAATTTTCGGCATAGTTCTTATTTTAAAAAATTCCTATTTTGAAGCCCGTCCTAATATAAAGATTTGCTTCGTCATTCAACAAGAAAACATCTCCTTGACCATCATTTCGCAATTTCCCTTCTTGTTCAAAAGAGCGTCCAGCCATCAAAAAAAGAGCCATGTTTTTGGATACATTGTACTGATATCCCAATGTGGCTACCAAAGCGGTCAATGATATTTTGGATGCAACCTGATTATCTGGCAAAACAATATTGTCTTGGATATTTATAAAATACCCATCCAAAAACAATGCCATTTCAAAAGAGTGCTTTTTATTGATGTAATGTTTAAAGCTGGATCGGGGAATCCCAAGGGTGTAGGACCACTTGGGGTGAAATTTCCGGTAATAGTTGATCAATGGTAAGGGAATGGGCAGTCCGGTGGTGCTGTTATAGGTCAGCCCCAGTACAATTCTATAAGGTCTGTCCGCATTAGGTTGTTCCTTCCAAAATGCAGCTGTGGCGTTCAGAAAAAAATCATCGGTAATGGTCCCACTGGTGAAATTAGAGGCCATACGGGGTGTGAGTATCGTGACCAAGTTCCAATTTTCATTCCATTTGGTGATCAATCCCAGATTCAAATCAATGACATGAAAACGAATCAGTTCACTTTTATCAAAAGGAAAATTACGAGAGTACCCAATATCAAATCTATTGTATTCCATACCGGTAATCAGGTAATCTTTTTTCTGGTTCAATTGTATGGGGAGGTTGAAAAGCAGTTTATAGCGCTGCGTTTTAATTCCAGAATCGTTTTCTGGAATATTCATGTAATCGATCCTGAAAAGATCAGTGCTCTGTCCAGATCCAATATGGCTGTAGAGTATTACAAGGGAAACCAACAATCCCCTGGTTGCAGTATGGTAAATTGAGGTTTTTATTTTTTACTGTTTTTGCTGAAAAATATGTACGTCGCGTTGTGGAAACGGTATAGTAACGTTGTTTTCTTTGAATTTTGCATTGATCTTATAACGCATCTCACTTTTTATCTTGGGATCGCTAAAACTATCGTTGGTAAAAAAGTGAATGGAAAATTGCAGGGCCGAATCGCCAAAATCTTCAAAAAGTACAAAAGGTTTGGGATTTTTGAGTACTTGCTTCTGTTCTGTGGCAATTTGCAGTAAAATTTGTGTCACCTGTTCCACATCACTTCCATAAGCCACTCCAACACTAACACTTTCCCGTGTTGTCTTGTGGTTTTGGGTATAATTATACACAATGTCACTGATAAACTTATGGTTGGGCAGGATCAACACTTTATCATCGCGTGTGATGGCCCGGGTGGTTCTCAATTTTATTTCAAAGACCTTTCCCACCTTGCCGTCAACCTCCACAATATCACCCACTTGCAAGGATTTGTCCACAATGATGAAGATACCTCCCAAAACATCCTTGAACAGCTCCTGCAGTGCCAGACCCAAACCAACAAAAAGAGCGGCAGAGGCGGTAATGACCAAGGTAATGTCCACCCCGGCAGCACTGAGTGTTACCAGAACTGCCACAAGATAGACCACATAGTTGATGAACTTAAAAATACTGACAAACTTCTGCTTGTCTTCACGTTCCATCTTTCGTGTGAGCAAATGCCGAAGCCATTTCAATATAAAATTGGTCGCAAAAAGAGCAAAGGTCAAGAGCAACAATAACCCTACCGTCAAATGGATGGATTTTTCCCCAGAACCAATATGAAAGCCTAAATCCAAGAAATCCTTAATGGATCCCCAGATATCCTTTTCAATGATTTTCTTTATTTCTGTTGCATCGTCCTGCATGTCCGTCCTATTTATATCTTAACCATTTGATCAATTCTTTATAGGTAGGTTTTTTACCATACATCAAAATTCCAACCTTATAAATGCGTGCTGCCAGCGATACGATTCCAAGGAAAGTCAATGCAAGCAAAACTATGGATGACAATAACTGCCATAGGGGTACTCCGCCTTCTCCCACCCCTCCAGGGAGGCGCATGAGCATTACTATGGGTGAAGTTAAGGGAAATAACGAAAACCCAACGGCAATAGGACCATGCGGATTGCTGAAAACTGAAAAGAAACCTACATAAATGGCCAACATTAATGGTAATATTATGGGAAAAATAAACTGTTGTGTATCTGTTTCATTGTCCACCGCCGCGCCAATGGCCGCATAAATGGAACTATAGATCAAATACCCCAATACAAAATAAATGAAAAAAGAGATAATTAAAAGGGTCCACGGGATGTCCAATATTTCCCGTGCGTACATGATCATATCACTGTCCATGTCAGCGTATTGGGACATACCGGGCATTGCTCCTGAGGGCATGGCCGAATTTCCCGATAGCTCTCCCAAATCAATCCCTAAAAACGTAACGGCCAACATTAGTAAAATGGAAGCTGAGATAAGCCAAATGGTAAATTGCGTAATCCCTGCCAAAGAAGTACCTACGATCTTACCCAACATGAGTTGAAAGGGTTTTACGGATGAGATGATCACTTCAATAATGCGACTGGTTTTTTCTTCGATGACGCTTCGCATTACAAATCCACCATAAATAATAATGAACATCATAATGGCATAGCCAAATCCTCCTCCAATGAACGCTTTGATCTCATTTATTCCCTTTACACTTTTTTCTCCATCAAAAGTGGCCAGTTGAAGGTCAAAAGGTTGCTCCACTTTGGAGAATTGATCCGGTGAAACTCCAAGTTTTTGCAATCGGTTTTGCCGTAATTGCTTTTGAAAAATTGATTCCAACTGTTGGATCACATTGGTATTCGGATTGTCCTTTGTATATAAATAGGCTGATTTTGCCACTTGCTCCACATTTTTTTCATTGGGAAGGTGCAAGAGACCATAATATCCCAAGGCGTTCGTAGAGTCTTTAGCTTCTTGCAAGGTAAGACCTTCCATGTGGACATATGAAGTGCCTCTGGTTGGTCTGAACTCTTGCTGGAAAAAACTACTATCATTCAGCACGGAAATCACCCTGGCCTCATCTGAGTTTATCTTGGTGAGATAGGCAATAAGCACGATCATCCCCACAATCAACAGTGGGCTCAAAATTGTCATTACAATAAAAGAACGGTTCCGCACCTTGGCCAAATACTCCCGCTTTATAATCAAACCGAGCTTACCTACCATTGTCCTTATTGTTTACGGTTTGTATAAAAATATCGTTGGCCGAAGGAATCGTTTCCTCAAAACGGTTTACATTGGCCATTTTGGATAGTTCTGCCAATATTCCTGCAGTCTCCTCTGAGGGCAACTGGATTTTAAAATCCAATTGATGTTCCACACCATCAAACTTTGGCGTCGTGATGTTGAACTTTTCCTCCAAGGTTTTCATCAAAACTTCTTCATTTTGCTGCACCTGAAGTCCAACGTTGAAAATATTGTTCTTGTACGCCTTTTTGATTTCTGAAAGTTTTCCATCCAATATTTTTTCCGATTTATGAATCAGCGCGATGTATTCACAGAGTTCTTCCACTGATTCCATGCGGTGGGTGGAGAATATAATGGAAGTACCCTGTTCTTTTAAAAGCAGGATCTCATCCTTAATAATATTGGCGTTTATTGGGTCAAAACCACTGAACGGTTCATCAAAAATCAATAATTTGGGTTGATGGAGCACAGTTACAATGAATTGCACCTTTTGGGCCATTCCCTTGGAAAGTTCCTGAACTTTCTTGTTCCACCAATCGCCAATATCCAAACGATCAAACCAATATTTTAATCTGGATTTGGCTTCTGCTTTTGACAAGCCCTTTAAGCGGGCAAGGTACAATGCCTGCTCCCCCACCTTCATGCTTTTGTACAGGCCCCGCTCTTCCGGTAAATACCCAATAAGAGATATGTGTTTTGGTGCCAAAGGTTCTCCATCAAACAAAATTTCACCCGAATCCTGATACATTATTTGGTTAATGATGCGTATGAAAGTAGTTTTTCCGGCACCATTGGGGCCCAAAAGACCATAAATGCAATTCTTGGGGATATTGAGTGAAATGTTGCTCAGCGCAGTATAGTTTCCGTATGTTTTGGAAACATTTTTGGCAACAAGGATATGATCCATGTAAACTATTTTTTCAAAGATATGTAATTGGTCAATAAAGGCCTATCCTATAAAAACAAAAACCCACCCTTAAAAAATTCAAGGATGGGAAAAAAATTGCTATGAAAAAGAAAATTAGATATTGGTCACCCAACATCAGTCTCAAATATACGTTTTTTATTTAAACAGAATAAAATTTATTGTTATGAGAACATATCTTTTACCTTCTCAAAAAAGGATTTATCTGATTTTTCGGGCTTTGGGATGAAATTTTCATCGGTCTGCATACGCTCAAAAAACTCTTTCTGCTCTTTATTTAGCTCTTTTGGGGTCCAAACATTTACATGAACCAACAAATCTCCACTTCCATACCCATTGATGCTGGTTATGCCCTTGCCCCTCAATCGCAATATTTTTCCGGACTGGATTCCAGCTTCCAACTTAATACGGACCTTTCCTCCCACAGCATCTATTTCTTTGGAACAGCCAAGAACCGCTTCGGAAATACTGACATACAGATCATAGTGCAGGTTATCGCCTTCTCTTTTCAAGGTATCGTGCTCAACGGTCTCAATGGCCACCAACAAATCTCCAGGAATTCCATTTCCTGGTGCTCCGTTACCTTTCCCGGCTACCTTTAACTGCATCCCATCCTCTACTCCTGGCGGAATTTTGATGGAAACAGTCTCCTCCTCCACTTTTAATCCTTGGGCATCGGCTCCAGCCGGTCTATGGTCTATGCCTTGACCGGAACCACCGCAGGTGGTACAAGTAGTAGCGGTCTGCATTCTTCCTAAAATGGTGTTGGTAATCTTGGTGATTTGGCCACTGCCGTTACATGTTGGACAGGTTTTATAGGTAACGCCTTCGGCTTGAACCTTTCTTCGCACCTTTACCTTCTTCTCAACACCATGGGCCACTTCCTCCAAAGTCAGTTTTACACGAATACGGAGATTACTTCCTTTTACCCGACGTTGTCCACCGCCGCCAAATCCGCCAAATCCGCTAAATCCACCGCCAAAAGCACTGCCAAAAATATCTCCAAACTGACTGAAAATATCCTCCATGTTCATACCGCCACCGCCAAAACCGCCACTACCATCAAAGGCTGCATGACCAAATTGATCGTATTTGGCACGTTTATCTGGATTGCTCAAAACTTCATAGGCCTCGGCCGACTTTTTGAACATCTCCTCTGCTTTGGTATCTCCTGGGTTTTTATCGGGGTGGAATTCAATGGCTTTTTTCCGGTAGGCTTTTTTTATTTCGGCCGCGGATGCACCTTTTGAAACCCCTAATATGTCGTAATAATCCTCTTTCATATACGCTTAGTTTCCAACAACAACTTTAGGATGCCTAATGATACGGTCTCCCAATCTGAATCCTTTCTCAACAACATCAATAATCTTCCCCTTCAACTTTTTATCAGGTGCAGGAATCTGGGTGATGGCCTCATGTACTTCGGCATCAAATGTATCGCCTTCCTCTACTTGAATCTGTTCCAAGCCTTTGGCTTTTAGGGTTTCCTTAAACTTATTGCTGATGAGCTCCACACCTTTGAACATTTCTTTATCCTCTGACTTGGCGAGTTCCTTTAGAGCTCGGTCAAAATCGTCCATAACAGGCAATAATGAAATCATTATTTCCTGCCCAGCGGTTTTGAACAACTCCATGCGCTCTTTGGAGGTTCTTCGCTTAAAGTTCTCAAACTCCGCAAAAAGTCGTAGAAACTTGTCTTTTTCCTTGGCCAAATCTTCACGCAACTGATCTTCCTCCGAAATTTCCTCCTTTTCCCCGGTTGCGTTTTCTGCATCTATATGTTCTTCGTTCAGCTCAGGATTTTCAAAAGTTTGGGCATTTTGTGTTGCCTCTTCCATTTCCTCAACCTTACTTTTCTTGCTCATATACGTTTATTTTATTCTTTTTTGAAGTGGCAAAAGTACTGCCAATTGTCCAAAAATGTCAAAATGTCACCACAAAACATAAAAAAACCCGCCTAAGCGGATTTATATCTATTTTACTGCGCCGTTGCAAATCAAACAAATTCCTTTTTTGCAGATTCCACGGATGCGTTTTCTTTTTCACTTTTTTCAGCATACAACTCTTCAAGGGCCACACAAATATTGGGATATTGAAAACCGAATCCTTCTTTCTCTATTTTTTTGTTGCTTACCCGTTGGCTGGAAAACAATAAATATGACATTTCTCCCAAGAGCATCTTTAGCACAAACTTTGGCACATTGGGCATCCATAATGGTCTGTCCATTATCCTGGCCAATTCCTTGGTCATTTTGGCATTGGTAACAGGGTTTGGTGCAACCGCATTGTAGACTCCTTTTAAATTATTCTCAAGAACAAATACAAACATTTGGGCCAAATCCTCAATATGTATCCAGGATTGCCACTGATCACCACCGCCCAAAGGTGCTCCAATGTAATTTTTGATGGGTGTTGTCATTTGAGGCAAAGCACCACCTTCCATAGATAGTACAATACCAATCCGAACCTTGGAAACATTAATGTCGAACTTTTTGAAGGCATCCACCTCTTTTTCCCATTTTTGCGCCACTTCGCCCACAAAACTATCATCCACTTCTGTTTCATGTTCATCATAAAACTTGGAAAATGAATGAGGATAAATACCAATCGCCGATGCCGAAACAAAAGAATCCACCAAGGAAGTGTCTACTTGTTCCATGCCCCTATATAAAGTTCGAAGACTATTAATTCTGCTGGAAAGTATTTTCTTTTTACGAAGTGGGGTCCATCTTTTAGCTATGCTGGCCCCTGCCAAATTGATAATGGCTCCCACATTTTTGAAACAATCCGAGTCGATTTTTCCTTTATTGGGGTTCCAATAGAAACCTTGGTATGTTTCAGACCGGGATATTTTATCCTTTTGGGTAGTCAAGTAATTTACAGCAATACCATTGGAATGAAGGACACGAACAATCGCCTGCCCCACTAATCCTGTCGCCCCTGTTATCAACACCTTCATACAATCATCTTTGACACAAATTTACAAGTTTAAGTGACTGTTTTTGAGGCATTAATTTAGGTTTAACACAAATGTTTAAACTTTATGTCATTTTAAGAGAGTTCCTACCTAAGTCCTTAACACAACATTGGCAAAACATCACTATTTTATTCCTCTTAGCATCTCCCGTTTACCCGGGGGTCCTGGTAGGCGTTCCACCGTAAAGCCAACCGTTTGCAATGCCCTTCTTACACTGCCTTTTGCAGCATACGTTACCAAAACACCCTTTTTTTTGAGCGCCTTGAACATTTTTTCAAACATGTGCTCTGTCCATAACTCAGGTTGGACTCTAGCGCCAAAGGCATCAAAATAGATAAGGTTGAACAAATTTTCATCGTTTATTTCCCGAAAATCCTTTTTTTGCTTGAGCAGCGAAAAGTCTTCGGAAATTGACGCATTCACCTCCCAAGGGGATTGATGCATTTCTTCAAAAACTTGTTGATGGTCATTTGCGTTGAGCTGAACACAGTAATCAAGTTCGTTCACTTCATCCATAGAAACTGGAAAGGCTTCCACTCCAACATAATCCACTTTCAGTTGCTGTTTTGAAGCCTCCAAAAAAGTAATGAGGGCATTCAACCCCGTGCCAAATCCTATTTCTAAAATATGTATATGGTCATCATTGAACAATCGAAGTCCATGCTCAATGAAAACATGATAGGCCTCTTGAATAGCTCCGTGTTTGGAATGGTACTGCTCGTCCCAATCCTCTATTTGTATGGTTTTTGAACCGTCGCCCGTGGTAATTATTTTTCGTTTCAAACTCAATCTTTGATGAGTACCCCGTCCGCCTCAAACCTCAGTATCCGGGCCGGCTGCGTAATTCGCGCTATTTCTTCTTCCGTTGCCCCACTGTCTTTGGCATAATGCTTTTGGTCCTCTACGGACATTTCTTCCAAAAAAGCGAGGCCATTCAAATAAACGGTTTTATTTGCGGCATCCTTCGGCACAAAAAAGCCATAATCCTTAAATCTTACGAAAACTTCGCTGTCTGAATCCAAAGCGACCTTCATCCAGCAGCCCCTCACCGGACATACCTCTGTTATTTTTCCGGTCATTTGGGTCATAACCGTATCGTTCGCAGTAAGTTGGTCATATACGGGTACTTTTTCTTCTATTCCTTCTGTAACCGTAAACGTATCTCCAAAATAATTGCCTTTTTTAGCCTCTTGTCCCATTATCAAATTGAACAAAAACAATAAGAAAACGGCAGGAAATATGTTAAAAGGTCTCATTTTCATCAGGTTTTGGGAAATTCTTATCAAAGAATTAAAATTAGAATCATGAAATAACGAAAACTTGGGATAAATAGCTAATTTTAACCTTCCAAAAGTTAGTGATATGGAAGCAGTGATGAACAATGTAACAATCGAGAAAGCAAAGACATCAAAAATTAAGGATGTTGATTTTGACAACCTTTCCTTTGGAAGTATTTTTACCGACCACATGCTCGTCTGTGATTACAAAAATGGGCAGTGGCAAGCACCAAAGGTAGTTCCCTATCAACCCATAACACTGGACCCCTCCTCAAAAATCTTTCATTATGGGCAGTCCATTTTTGAAGGAATGAAAGCCTACAAGGATGAGAATGGTGGCGTTTGGCTGTTCCGACCTTTGGAAAATTTTAAACGCTTGAACAAATCGGCCAAACGAATGGCCATGCCAGAATTGCCTGAATCCTATTTTATGGATGGGCTCACTACACTTTTGCAAGTAGACCATGAATGGATTCCGCAAAGTGCGGGAAGTTCCTTATATATTCGTCCGTTTATGTTTGCATCGGGCAATGGTTTCCATGCCTCTCCTGCGGATGAATACAAATTTATTATTGCCCTTGCCCCTTCTGGCTCCTATTTTTCTGGAAAGGTCAAGGTATTGATTGAAAAACAATATTCCCGGGCCGCCAATGGTGGGGTAGGATTTGCAAAGACTGGTGGAAACTACGCAGGTCAGTTTTATCCAACCCGTCTGGCTGCCGAAAAAGGATACCAACAGGTGATTTGGACTGATGACAACAACCATGAGTTTATCGAAGAGGCTGGTGCCATGAACGTTTTTGTTCGTATTAATGACACTTTGTTGACCGCTCCCACCAATGATCGTATCTTGGACGGGATTACCCGAAAAAGCATCCTAGACATTGCAGAGGATGAAGGTATCAAGACAGAGATTCGAAAGATTTCGGTAAAAGAAGTGGTGGAAGCTGCAAAAAATGGCTCTTTAAAAGAAATGTTTGGTGCAGGTACCGCTGCGGTGGTTTCACCCATATCTGCCTTTGGTTACGAAGGGGTTGATTACGACCTTCCCGAACTGAAGGACAGCTATGCTTCCTTGTTGAAAAAGCGCATCACCGATATTCAATATAATAGAGCGGAAGACAAATTTGGATGGCGACACGAAGTCGTCTAACATAAAAAAGCCTTCTAAAAAGCTTTCCACCTGTCAGGTTGAGCGCAGTCGAAACCCCATGGATTTCAATCTCTTTTAAAGTTCTCGACTGCGCTTGAACTGACAAAATCAAAATTTTTATTGCTTTTTGGACGGTTTTTTATTTGTCCATTATAGTTTGAATGTCGGGTTTAAAGTAGTTTGGACCTTTTAATACCTTGCCATCCTCCCGATAAATAGGTTTTCCATCGGCACCCAGTTTACTCATATTGCTCCGCTGGATTTCCTCAAATACTTCTTCAATTTTGTACTGCATCCCGTGTTCCAAGATAGTGCCACATAGGATATAAAGCATATCACCCAACGCGTCGGCCACTTCAATCAAGTCGCCTTCATTGGCTGCTTCAAGATACTCTTTGTTCTCTTCATCCATCAGATTGAACCTTAATTGATTCTTTGCTGCACCCAAGTCTGCCGTAGGTTCTTTAGAAACACCAAGACCAAAGGAATTGTGAAATAGTTCCACCGCTCTTATTTTACTTTCCATAGCACGTAATTTGATTTAGCTTTGCGTAAAAATATAAAATATGTTCAGCACCGGGCAGTTAATTTTCGCAGCGCTTTTCTTGATTGTCTTTATTGCAATCATCTCTTTTTCATATCGAAAAGACAAAAAGCTGCACAAAAAAAACTACAAAGGTGTTATTTGGGTCCTCGTTTCCTTTGTGACTTTTATAATTTTCTTGTTTTTGATCAAGCACTTTCTTAAAAATTAACACCCAGATTGCATACACAACAAAAATAACAGGTTTCACAACTATAATGCATCCCTGATTCGTATACTATAGGAAAAAACGTACTTTTGTTTAACATTAATCTAGCACAACAAATGACAACCTTCCTTAGCATTCTTTTCATTTTACTTGCGATTAATGCCCTTTTGTTGATATTTAGCGTCAACGGAGCTGGCGAAAGGTTTAGAAAACCAATTCAAAAAATTTCGGAGACTTCAATCACCAAACTCTTCCCCCGTGAGACTTCCGAAACCAAATACAAAGAAGCTGTATAGTTTGTACCTTTAGGGGATGAAACAGGCTCTTCTTGTTTTTTTGGGCGGTGGATTTGGTAGCGTTCTGCGTTACTTAATTTCCAAACCTCTGAATCTATGGACCCAAAGTTTCTTCTTTGGAACTTTTTTGGTGAACATCCTTGGATGTATTCTTATTGGACTCGTATTAGGCCTTTCCGCAAGAGGCAATATTCTTTCTTATAATAGCACGCTGTTTTTGGCCACGGGCTTTTGTGGTGGTTTTACAACATTTTCGGCTTTTGCTTTCGAAAAACATTTTCTTCTAAAGAACAGCGAACTTTTCCATTTCTCCATTTATATGATCTCAAGCATTGTCATTGGCATTTTGGCCGTGGTCTTGGGATTATGGCTCTCCAAACTTGGAGAATAGTTATAAATTTCATTTTTATAGTTAATATTTGTTAAAATATAAACATAATTCATCAAAATAATTGGTTTTGATGTGAAATCATAACCCATATAATCTAAATGTTAAGAAAAAACAAAAATATTTTTAACAAATAATAGATTTAAATCCGATACCCCTAAAATAAATGGGGTATTTTTTTTATAACGATAAAAATACCACCAATACCCTCTAATTTTTCATGGTCTTGGGTGAATTACCATATATTTGAGCGATCAATTAACTACTTAATTATGAAAAAAGTCGAGGCAATTATTAGAAAATCCAAATTTGATGAGGTGAAAAAAGCCCTCCATCAAATTGAGGTTAACTTCTTCAGCTACTGGGATGTAACTGGAGTTGGAAATGAGAAACAAGGACATGTGTATCGTGGTATTTCCTATAGTACCAGTGATATACAGAGGAGGTATTTGGTTATCGTAGTATCGGATGACTTTCTGGACAAGACCGTAAATGTATTATTGGACACAGCCAGCACAGGAAATGTGGGAGATGGGAAAATTTTCGTCTCTGATGTGATTCAGGCGTACAGAATCAGGACCAAGGAAAGCGGTAGTGCTGGAATCAACTAAAAGTATAACCAAAAACTCAAAAACTTTAGATTATGATTTTACAAGAACAAGAAGCAATAGATAAAGCCGTTGAAGCAATCACCGGCGATATGGGAGCATTGTGGATTTTGATCGCGGGCATTTTGGTATTCTTCATGCAAGCAGGATTCACATTGGTTGAAGTGGGCTTTACCCGAAGCAAGAACTCGGGTAACATTATTATGAAAAATGTAATGGATCTGGCCGTTGGTTCGGTCATGTTCTGGGCGGTTGGCTACGGTATCATGTATGGAAGCGATTTGATTGGTGGTGGATTTTTCCGCTCCAGTCCAGCAGATCAAGGCTATTTCTTTTTTAGTGCCGACGATTGGTACAATCTGTTCTTTCAGACCGTTTTCTGTGCTACAGCAGCTACAATTGTTTCAGGAGCCATTGCAGGAAGAACTAAGTTTTCCACCTATTTGATTTTCTCAGCATTGATGACCACACTGATCTACCCAATTTCCGGTAGCTGGTACTGGCCATTTGATGATGACGCTTGGTTGAACACTGCAGGTTTCATCGATTTTGCTGGTTCATCCGTAGTTCACGCTGTTGGTGGTGGAGCCGCTTTGGTCGCCGCCATTATGGTAGGACCGCGAATTGGAAAATATGTGGATGGAAAGGCACAAGCCATTCCAGGTCACAATATGACGTTCGGTGCCATTGGGGTATTCATCCTTTGGTTAGGATGGTTTGGATTCAACGGAGGTTCCCAATTGGCTTGGGGAGGTGACGATACAATTGCCGCTTCCAGCGTAATCATAAATACCAATTTAGCGGCTGCCATTGGGGCCATTGGGGCCATGTTCTTTACATGGGCAAAGTACGGCAGGGCCGATATTTCCATGACCTTGAACGGTGCTTTG
Source organism: Allomuricauda sp. (assembly GCA_050303195.1). Classification (GTDB taxonomy): domain Bacteria; phylum Bacteroidota; class Bacteroidia; order Flavobacteriales; family Flavobacteriaceae; genus Flagellimonas. Next base: position 26,239 of record JBNLBG010000035.1, read on the forward strand.
GCCGGATTGGTAGGTATTACCGCAGGGTGCGGTGCTGTAAGCGCCTGGGGTGCGTTAGCTATTGGATTGATCTGTGGTATTGTAGTGGTATTGTCCATCGAGTTCATCGACAAAAAATTGAAGATTGATGATCCCGTAGGTGCTATTTCAGTGCACGGAACCTGTGGTTTCTTGGGAACAGCTTTAATAGGATTCTTTGCCCTGGACGGTGGATTGTTCTATGGCGGTGGTGCCAAACTGCTATGGGTACAGACCTATGGTTCTTTGAGCTATATCCTGTGGGCTGCATTGGCTACCTTCATTATAATGTTCATCTTAAAGAAAACCATTGGACTACGTGTTTCTGAGAAAGAAGAAGTTGAAGGTTTGGATATCCATGAACATGGTATTGAAGCCTATCCTGAGCACATTTCACAGGACAAATAAAATTTCAAACACAACTCATTTTATTATAAAAGGAAACGGAGCGTTCTGCCAAACGCTCCGTTGAATAACCTTTTCAAACACAACTCACAATTTTAAACAACTCTGTCCTCAAAACAAGGACAACTTAAAATGATTATGATATGAAAACGATTATAAAAACAAATTTCGTAAAAAAATTAGCTTTCGCCGCATTGGCATTGATTTCAGTAAGTGCTTTTGCCCAGGAAGAGGAGGAATCACCAAAATTTAGCTTTAGTGGTTCAGTAGATGCATATTATAGAAGTAACTTGACCGCTCCAAATGGCGAAGAAGCCATTGCCCCTGGTTCTTCTTTTGCAAACTTGGATGGTTTTGCTTTGGGAATGGCCAATGTTATTGCCGCTTACGAAGGTGAAAAAGTAGGTTTTGTAGCTGATTTGGTATTCGGTCCAAGGGGTACAGACGCTATTTTCGCTTCTCCAATGTATTCTGCAACCGGTGACATTGTTAACCAATTGTATGTATATTGGAATGTAAGTGATGATGTTAAGTTGACCTTTGGTAACTTCAATACCTTCTTGGGATATGAAGTTATCTCTCCTGTGGCCAACTTTAACTACAGTACCTCTTACCTATTCTCTTACGGTCCTTTCAGCCACACCGGTTTGAAAGCTGATTTTGATTTGGGAAGTGATTGGTCTGCCATGTTGGCCGTAATGAACCCAACCGATTTGACTGAGTTGAACGGAACCGGTGACTACGCTGTTGGTGCCCAATTGGGATACTCAGGACAATTCTTGAACTTCTTGTACAGCCAAGGAGGATTCGAGATTGACTATACTGGTGGATTTGATGTATCTGAAGATTTCTTCTTGGGAATCAATGCAGCTCACTTCAGCATGGAAGATGATGGTGGTTCCTTTACTGGAGTTGCCCTTTATCCACAATTGGCTACTTCTGAAAACTTTACCATTGGACTTCGTGGAGAATACTTTATGGCAGGAGATTTCTTTGGTCAAGAAATAACTGGGGTTGGTGCCGATGCTGATGGAGATGGAAGTGTTTTTGCGGTTACCTTGACTGGTAGCGCCACCATTGGTGATTTGATCCTCAAACCAGAGATTCGTTTGGACAGCTCTTCTGAAGATACATTCATTGACAACGATAGAATGGCAACTGGAAGCTTGGCTTCCGTACTGTTTGCAGCTATCTACTCTTTCTAGGCCCAAGAAATTAAATTTTAATGCTAATAGAAAGCCTTACTCCCTCGGGATTAAGGCTTTTTTAGTCTTTTCTAAAATCTTTCACTCCTGCTCTCACATTAGTTCTCAAATAATTTTGCCTTGGCACTAGAGGGCAGGAGTACTTTTTGTTATACACACAATACGGATTATAGGCCTTGTTAAAATCGATGACCAATGTATCACCTTCAGGAATCGATAAATCTATATAACGCCCTCCACCATAGGTTTCATTTCCGTTGGTCTCATCCAAAAAAGGCAAAAACAAATAATCTTTATATTCCTCTTGGTCCAACAATCCCAAACTTTGGTATACTTCCAACTGATGTTCTTCTCCATTTAAGGTAAAATGTGCAATTCCATACACAACTTCCTCGGTCTTCCTATCTGTTGTGGTGGGATTTAAAAATGGTACAGCGTCTGGAGTGCGCACAAACTTGGCCTGGACCACATACGAGGTATCCGGCTCAAAAAAATCCAAGGTTTCAAAATCCATTCGATATCTATCGGGCAACGGCGAGGTCTCCGGATCTTTAAAACTTTCATTTAGTTCCTTTTGAAAATCCAAAATATCTGCCACCAAAGGGGATACGGACTGTTCAACAGTTGTCTCATCATGATATTTTTTACCCCTTCCACAGGAAACTATCAAAAAAGAAAAGACCAATAGTACATATTTCATGAATGTAATTTTGTCGTAAAAGTAGTAGAAATCATTCTTAATGCTACCTTAGTGCCATTATGATGAAAAACTTACTCCTATTTAGCATAATCATCTTTCTGTCTGCATGCTCAGAAAAGAAAACCGTTGATGAACCTATAAAGAGTATTGCGCGAAAGTTACCCACTATTCAACCCAACCGATACAACACCGCCTTTTTGATCATGGACGGAGTGTACAATACCGAGTTCACCGCTCCCTTTGATATTTTCCAACACACCCAATACCGCAAGGGCATCAAGGCCATGAACACGTTTACCGTGGCCAATTCGTTGGAAGCCATTACTTCATTTGAAGGTGTTCGAATCCTCCCGGATTTTGATTATACCCAAGATTCCATCCCCAAAATTGATGTTTTGGTCGTTCCCAGTGCCGAACACCATTTGGATACCGATTTGCAGGATACCCTAATGTTGAATTTCGTAAAAAAAGTGGCCAAGGACGCCCTTTTCGTCACTTCACATTGTGATGGTGCCTTTGTTTTGGCTAAAGCTGGGCTTTTGGATAAAGTGGCATCCACCACTTTTCCCAGCGACATTTCAACCTACAAGCAAATGTTTCCCCAACTAAACGTAAAGGACAGCGTGCTATTTGTACACGATGGAAAGTTCATTACCTCAGCAGGTGGAGCCAAAAGTTTTGAAGCCGCTCTTTACCTATGCGAACATTTATATGGAAAGGAGATTGCTAGATCCATAGCGGGTGGATTGGTCATTGATTGGAATGTGGACGATGTTCCCAAGTTTATTGCTCAATAATATCGTACCGGGCATCTTTTAGATATTTTTCCACCATTTTATTGAACTCTGGCGTGATTCGCAGCAGTGCGGTGTCTT
>JBNLBG010000036.1:0-29150 GCA_050303195.1 Allomuricauda sp.
TGATAATCATCTTCAGAAGCTCCAGAAGCAATGCGGTAAATTTCTGTCTCACCTGACCATCCAGGCAAAAACGTGGCATACTGACGATAAAGATCGGCATAGTATTCAGCAGTCATATTGCCACCACAGCCCCAGGTTTCGTTGCCCACGCCCCAAAATTTAACCTTCCAAGGCTGTTCACGCCCATTCTCACGCCTCCAATCCGCCATTGGGCTCACACCATCGTGATTGGTGTACTGAACCCAATCTATAAGTTCCTGAACGGTTCCGCTCCCCACATTGGCCGATAGGTAGGGCTCTGCGTCCAATACTTCACACAAATTCAAGAAATTATGGGTCCCAAAACTGTTGTCCTCCGTAGTACCTCCCCACCATCTGTTCACTATGGTTGGACGGTCTTCTTTAGGACCAACGCCATCTTTCCAGTGATAGGTATCCGCAAAACAGCCTCCGGGCCAACGCAAATTAGGGATATTGAGTTCCTTTAAAGCAGTAATAATATCATTACGAACACCCTCTGTGTTGGGAATGACCTTGTTGTCTTCCCCTACATAAAGGCCATCATAGATACAACGCCCTAAATGTTCGGCAAAATGGCCATAAATATGTCTACTGATTTGGGTTGAATCGGCACCATTACCAATTTTTACGGTTACTGGCTGTTGCGCTTGTAGCATACCAGACAAAACAATGGCCAGACAGGCCACTGCATATTTTAAAAAATACGCATTAATTCTCATATTCGGAAGGTTTAAAAAAAAGCCATGGCAAGACCATGGCCTTACAAAATTACTAAGCTTAAAACTAACTCAAATGGGATTCGCTGGGCGAATTATCCATTAATTTTAAAGTGTATCTCACACACTAGTAAAGAACGTAAAGAATTTTGGATTTTGCAAGAATTAGCGTTAAAAAAGTGTTATGATCTTACCTAAATTGATTTTTGTGTTTACCTTACAAAAATTTGTTTAACAAAATTAGATTTAGGATTTTAGTCCTTATGAAGATAATCAACCACCTAGAGAAAGCCCAAAATTTAAATATGCAACTCAATTATTACGATAAAGAAGACCAGGTACTTTTGGCTGTTGACTGCATCATTTTTGGCTTTGATAAGGAAAACCTGAAAATACTACTCATTAAACGAAATTTTGAACCTGAAAAAGGTAAGTGGTCCTTAATTGGTGGTTTCTTGAAAAAGAATGAAAATCTCGATCAAGCGGCAGTTCGGGTATTGCATACACTTACTGGTCTCAGTGACATTTACATGGAGCAACTCTACACCCATAGTAAAATAGATCGGGATCCTGGGCAACGCACCATTTCCGTTTCCTATTATGCGCTTATTGATGTTGAGTCCCATAAATTTGACGGTATTCAGATTGATTCAGCTCGTTGGTTTGAACTAAACGAAGCTCCCGATTTAATCTTTGACCATAATGAAATGGTTCAAAGAGCCATAGCTAGACTTCGAAGAAGGGCACTCACCAAACCCATAGGTTTTGAACTGCTCCCTGAAAAATTTACGATGCGACAGCTTCAAAACCTTTACGAATCCATTTTGGACAAAAAGCTGGACAAAAGAAACTTTATCAATAAAATAAACTCATTGGATGTCCTCATCAAACTTGATGAAAAAGATATGTCCGTTTCTCGGAAGGGAGCCTATCTCTATGTTTTTGACAAAGAAAAATACATCAAGAAAGTAGAGGAAGACGGGTTTATCTTTAAGATTTAACTTTCTCCATTACATTTCAATTTTCAGATTTTTCTTTTCCAATGGGATTTTGTAAGCTCCCCTGACCTGTTCAAAAGGCAAGCTTACATTTTCAGCCGCTACCCGTAAAAAAGCATTTGGGGTATACTCATCTTTCCCATTCAATGTAATTTCGATTTTATTGGTTTTAGTGTTATAGCTCACCTTATCAAAAGTTCCGGCATCCAAGGTCAACCACATTTTTTTGGGAGCAATGTATATTCTCGATTTTGCGGCGGTGGTGATGTCCACTTCAAAGACATCTTCTTTTTGGGTCAGGTTTCCACCGAAAGCCAGCCACCCCAAATCTTCATCTTGGGTAATGTAGGTTGCCGAATTCACGGCATAGCCATAAAAACCAGAACCATAATCCCCAGTGATACCATCTATTTTTAAGGTTGATGGAAAACTGTGAAAGGCCGCTGGGCCAAAACCGTCTTGCGTAATGTTGGAAATTCCACCCAAAAGACCCCCGTATCCCACTTTTAAAAGGTATAGGTCATCTGGATTCTTCCTGAAATGCCTCAAAACAGGAATTGCATTCAAAGAAGACCCATAATGGTGAATCTGCCTTTCCACTCGGGAAGTTTTACCTGCTTTACCTCCATACAAGAAATCCCAGTATCTACGGGCATTACCATTGTACGCCCAATGGGGCATAGTGGGCATATAGGCCAAAATCGCGTTTAAGGTCACCCAAGCTTTTCTATCGTATCCAAAATAATCGGACCACATATACACCTCTTCCTGTCCCGTAGAATCCCATGGCATTTCACTACCAAAAGGATAGTCCAATGCCCTCCAGTGATTGGCGCGTTCCTTCATTCGTTCTTCCAAATCCGTAGCCATATCAGCAAAATCTTCATTTTTAAGATCTTCCAAAATTAAAAGGAATACAGAACCTTCCATTTGTCCAAATTGGGCATAATAGGGTGCTTTTTCCACCATGGCGACACTGGTGTGATACGCATTCTCCAAATACCATTGCCATGATCTGTTATCCACCAAACCTTCATGATATCGGGCCAAACGATAGAGCACCCAATAGGCCGCGGCCACATGGGGGTAATTGTATGATCTACCCGGGTCGTAGGCATGTTTATGGTCCCAAGCTGCCCATGTACCGTAATTGATTTTATCATTATAGGTTCCTTTGGGCAAAGAATCCGGTTCGTAGTAGAAAAGGCTCTTTTTAACCCCATATTTTAGCGGGCCATCATTATATTGTATTTCACCCCATAAGGTGTTGTCCACAAATTTTTGAAGTTTCACGATTTCACCACGATTGGGCTGTACCAATTGTTTCATCACAGCGGCCAACCAGCTACCAGCTCCACCTTCGTCACTTAAACCACTGATCCAAACCCTACTATCTTGAGTTACTAGCTCTTTTTTATCATAATCATAGGTTATCGCCGATGGATTTCTTCCAAAAGGGTCGTTGGAATCTTCAAACCATTGTTCATTGGTCAAAAAGCTACCAAAATCAGCAATCACTTCTTCCTCAGGCTTAATGACCTTGTAATTGATGGTCTGTTTAAGCCCATCAGTATAGGTGATGGTGACCCGTACCCTGCCCCATTTTTTTCCTGAAACCTTATACTTTTTTAATCCCAAAGCAGTAATTCCGTCCTCTTTAATCACCAAAGCACCTTTTGGTTCCATATTTATGGTGCTCACTGCATTCTTATAGTTGAGAAACAACTGCGCGTTAACATCCTGGGGCACCACATAACCAGGAACTCCTGTTGCTACCGGACGCTGCTCTTTCACCAAGGTTTCCTGAATGTCCTTTATCCCTTCCGATAGGACAAACTTTAGCGCAAAATTCTTGGTTTGGTTAGGTTTCAGCATCAAAGAAGTTGGTGTATTCCACTGCTCCACCCCTTTCCATTCCTTATCAGCGTACGCCTTACTATGCACCATCCACTCATGGAATCCTTCAAAAACGATGCTTCTTGGGGTGGGATCGTCCAATAAAGGTCTGTAAGCCTCAAAAGACATATTTTCCTTAGGAAGCACCAGCAAAGCCGGCCCTCTTCCACTGAGGCGTTTTACCTCCAAATAGCCTGCATCCTTTCCAATGTAGGGATCAAAAAAGACATTTTGGGCATGGGTCTCGGTCAAAGATTTTCCTTCCAAGATGTTGTTGAATATCATGGGAATCCCCAATGCACCAATTTCCACTGGAGCGTTTTGGGTATTGGTGATTTCAAATCGCATAACCAGTTGGTCATTGTCCAGTTCATAGTACCGCTTTATAGATACGGGAATATCCTTGGGCAGGGTATTTGCCAAATCAGCAGCAGCCAAAATGGTACCGCTGACTTCCAACGGTGTTACTTCAGCTCTAGTGGTTGCCGTGGAAAAGTCCATCCAATTTCCATTGGCATCCTTTATTCTAAGATTGATGTCGCCCAAATGATACAAACTATCCTTGTCTCGAAGCTCCAATCGGTCTCCAGGCGTAAAATCAAAATTCAAAGACTTGCTTGGGCGAAGTGCTGCAACCGTCTGTGAGGCCTTGACCAATTTCAATTGAAAATCGGGCGTGTTGAACTTTTGATACACCTCTGCAATACCCAAAGTAGGTTCTCGTTGCTCAATTCGTCCCCAATATCCTTGGGCTTCCATTCTAAAAATGGTGCCGAAAAACAATATCAATCCAATCCAAAATAGTCTGTTCTTCATTTGTATGGGTAGGTTGGTTAATTAAAGGCTGTGGAAAACTTCCACTTGGTTTTATAGTTCTTGTTCAATGGAAGATCTTGAAGCAGGGCACGTAACAATTCCACAGGTATCCTACCTTCATGCATGACCCTGTCATGGAACTGTTTTTCGGTCCATCCTTTCTCCAACATTTCGTTTCGTAAAGCATAAAACTGCAATCCACCCATCATATATGCCAATTGGTACAATGGCGGATAACTGGTGGTGAATGATCGCCTTACTTCCGCCTCGGCATTCGCATATTCGTGGCCCACTTCGTTGACCAAAAGGTCAATACATTCTTGAGGGGTCATTTCACCCAAATGGAACTTCAATGAAAAAATGATACGGGCACATCGGTGGATTCTCCAAAACAACATCCCCATTTTTTGTTCCGGAGTTACTGGAAAATCCTTGTTCCACAAAATAATTTCCCAATACAAGGCCCATCCTTCTGTCCAAAAAGGTGTTGAAAAAGCACCACGATAATTTTTATGACGGCTCGTCATAAAGAATTGCAGGTTGTGGCCTGGCAACAATTCGTGCTGTACGGTGGGAAATGAGAAATTGGGATTGTTGCCTCGCATGCTCATCAATTTGTCATCATGGGCCATACCATCTGTAGGGTACGAAATACTGATATTCCTTCCTCCCGTAAAAAATGGGTTGACCTTTTGACGCTCTGGCGTCATCATGATCATGCCCCAAGTTTCTTTGGCCAAATCCGGTAAGGTGATAAGATCCCTATCTTCAATAAACTTTACAGAATGATCGTAAAGATCCAAAATGGCCTGAGGTTGTTCGCCTGCAGGAACATAGGTGTTTTTGGTATGCTCCAGTGCCTTTCTCCAATCGTCTCCATATCCCATTTCCCGGGAGGCCTTTATCATCTCATTCTTGCACCATGCAAATTGCTCCTCTGCCGCTTTGATCAAATCTGCCGGCGTATATGGAATAAATTCCATGGCCAGACTTTCATTGAGGGCTGCTTCACCTATGGGCTTACCAATAATGCCACTGCCATCATCCTTAACACTGGTCTGCGCGTAGTTGCTTTTTAGAAATTCAGCATATTCGGTAAGTTTCTTGTTCAAACTTTCAAATGGTTTTTTGGCCCACCAGGTAAAATCAGGGTCGTAACTGTAATAAAAGTTATACGCTTCTTCCAATCCCTTTTGAAAGGATGTGATCACATTGGATGCCTTATCCGCTGTTTGCCAATCTTTGAAGGGTTTGGATTTTCTGGATTCAATCTCGGAATCGATGACTTTGGCAGCACTGTTTAGGTTTTGAGCCACCTGTTTTGCATCGGGTTTCTTACCTCTTCTTCGTTCTTTAATGAAAGGAAAAAGTTCCTTGGTAAAGTTGGCCACATCAGCCACTTCTTTGAAAGCGGTATAATCATGATTCAAAAAATACGCACCCTTGCTCACCAAATTTTTTAAAAGGATATAATCTACCTTTTCTTGCTGGGAAAGTGCGTTGAAATCCAACTCCCCAATCCTTTTATTCCAATTCGTGTAAAAATCAGTAAAACGTTGGAAGTATTCTTCAGATTCATTGATGATGTAGGTGCGTTCCAAAGCTCGGGTATCCGCCCTGAACCCATCTACCAAATCGGCCAACTTACTGGTTTGCGCCGTGGCCAAAGTGGTTATCAAGAAAACCAACATCAACCCTATTTTTTTAATCTTCATACAATTTTGTTTTACGAGGTTTGATTATTCCAAGGTAACATCCAAGTACACCGAATGACGTCCGTAGGTTTCATAGAAGGGTTTAAACTCAACTCCATCTATGGTGAATTCCAAGGTTTTTGGATCTCCTTGAATATTTTTGCCTATGTCCTCAGCATCAAAGGTTACTTTACGCCAATCGTCCCTAGGTTCTGGTTCTTGGGCCACCAATAATACAGGTCCATAGAAAAGGCTGGCGATATTCTGTTGATCCATGACAGGATCTAAATGAAATTCAAATGGCATTTGTATGTCCACCGTATCACCATCTTTCCATTTGCGAGACAACGTTAGATACGAACCAGGGGTTGCATTTACCTTTTCAGTCTTGCCATTAATCCTCACAAAGAAGCCTTTGGTTGCCCAATGGGGTACACGAACATTTAAATCAAACTTTCCTTTGCCTTTAATGGTCAATTGGGTGTTGTCTTCTTTTGGAAATGCTGTTTTTTGCACAACAGTGATATTTTTCTCAGTCCATTTTAATGTGGATGGAATAAAAAGGTTTACATACAACGCCTTGTCATCCTGGCTTTTAAAATAGATTGAATTCTGAAGTTTGGTGCTACTTTCCAAAGCAGTACCATTACAGCAGGTAAATCCTGTCATGTTTGAATTTCCGAAACGTTTTACAGAACCAGGTCGCAATGGTACATGGTAGGTATTGGCCGGGCTATCCTCCGCTACTGAAGCAAGAATATGATTGTAAAGTCCCCTTTCATAGTAATCCATCAATTCTGTGCGTTGATCAAATAGGAACAGGTTTCGGGTCAGTTTTAGCATGTTGTAGGTGGCGCAGGTTTCATTTTGTCCGCCGGCAGAAAAACCGTTTTCGTACAAAGTTGCTGGCTGACCGATAAAACATTCTGCATTTGTGGGGTTACGAGCTCCTGCAACTCCTCCAATGCTGTACATATAGTCGTTCTTGGCCTTGTACCAAAAATTGTCGGCCACATGGTAGTATTCCGGCGCGTTGGAATCACGATAGATTTCCAAAGCTCCCATAATTTGAGGGATATGCTGATTGGCATGCAGGCCTCGAAAGGTATCCACATTTTTGGCCAATCCGTGGGAATGCCCTGCATCTCCAAAGAACATTTTGATATTGTCAAACAACTGGGCCACTTCAAGATATTGACGGTCGTTCGTCATTCGATACAAACGTGCCATGGCCTCGTTCATTCCGCCAAATTCGCCAGCAATATAGGTGTTCCACATGCTGATCAAGGTATCGGTGGGCACTTGGCTCAATCTGGCATGTACCCAAGTTCCCATCCCTTTGGCGATATCCAAGGCTTTTTCATTGCCACTTACATCATAAATATCCATCAATCCGGCCAAAATTTTGTGCAAGGTGTAATAAGGCGCCCAAACTTGGGTAGGTTGTCCTCCGTAGGAGGCCCCATTTTCCAACATAATGAACTGATCGGGAGGATAAGCACTGATAAAACCTTCGCCCCAGTTCCAATAATCGGTTCGGATACCCGTTTCACTCAAATCAGAATCGTACCCAGATTTACCTGGACCAGGAGGTACCGCGGTTGGGTCGTATACATGTGGACCTTCAGCTTCTTTTGGCTTACCAGACATCTGTGACAAATCATATAAGACATTTACCATATAGTCCATCTTATCCGCAAAATTGGCCTGTAAAGCCTTGTCATAATCCGTACTGGCATACGCTTGGGCGATGGCCGTAAGGTAATGCCCTGTGGCATGGCCCCGTAATTTGGTTTCTTGACTATCCCAACCACGCAAAGGTGTTGCTCCTTCAGGCTGTTCTCGTCCAAATGCATTTCGGAACATGTACAAGAATGAATCAGGGTCGGTTTCCGCAAGGGTATTGATGAATTTATCCCGATTTTCAATAAATTTTGTTTGATGTCCTTGATCATCCGAATCCAATGATACCTGATTCAGTTCAAAAGCTTCCAAGGTACGACTTGGGGTTGAGGCCACTGAAGCAGCTTTTACAGTTACTGTTGCTTTAGGTTTTATGTCAGTTCCAGAAATACTTCCGGTTATGGTGTATTTACCCGGTTGAAGTACTTGGGAATTATCGGTTGGCGCAGGCCATAGGACTCTAACTTCCTTCGGGCCCTTTACTCCGTTACCATAAGTGCCTTGTACGAAACGAGGTAGCCTTGGCAAGAATCCTACCACGGTTTCCACCTGTACGTCTGAAACACCTGTGAGGTATTGGTTGTAAAGTTGAGGTGTTTCTGGGGCAAATTGCGGAAGATTCACTTCTTCCTTTCTTTCTCCACCATCTCCATTGCCTCTGAATGCACCTCGAAGAATTCGAACCACTTGTCCTTCACTCAAAGGGATTCTATAGATTCTAAAATCACGCAATTTTGCAGTTAGGTTTGGATCATTGTCCCTTAATGATTTTCCAATATAGAGCTTGTTATTATCCCCATTCCCAAAGTCGAAGACCTGCTCCAAAATCAGTTCCACATTCTTGGCCTCACCTGCAGGTTTCCCATTAACATAGGTGCTTATTGTTTTGGAGGGAATATTGATGACCACTGCCAAATGATTCCACCTACCGGTTTCCAAAGCTGAAGAACTTGTAGAATAGGTATCTCCTTTTTCTGAAGAGAGTTCTACTTGAACGCCTTTTTTGTCCTGGGTGCCGGTAGGGGCTATTGCAAAGTGGGATTTGGTACTTGTTCCAAAATCAAAAAGTCGTGCACCGGGTTGTTGGGATTCTATATACACCCAGCCGGTAATACTGATGGATTCCTCGTTGGTCACGGCTTCACCGGGAATTGTAATGAATGTATCACCATCTTTCGGAAGTGAAATCACTTTTCCAAAATATTCATCATCCACAAACTTGGCTTCTACACCTTCAACAATAGCATGCAAATTATTTCGTGACCAATCCTTGGTGTCTCCCTCGAAAGTGTATCGGGCAATCAATCCTGTTTCACCAATTCCGTCCAAAATCTGATCACCTTCCTGGGCCGTTACGCTGGTCGTACCCAATGCATAGAAAGCCAACACCACACCAACGAACAACTTATTTAATCTCATAATTCTATTCTTTTCCACAATTTTTATTAACTAAAAGTTTCTTAATATTTAGTTTAGTTCTCTTAAAATTATTCTACTCATAAATCTCCTCCCAGGAAGGTGGATCAATACCGATTAAGTGCTTTACAAAAAAGTCTTTTCGCTTACGCTCACCAAAATCGCCACCAGATGAATGCCCCATACCTGGGATAGTCACCAACTCAAAATTCTTATTGGCTTTTATAAGGGCATTGGCAAATTGCATGGTGGTCGATGGGTCCACATTGTCGTCGACCTCCCCTAAGATAAGCATTAAACTACCCCCCATTTGGGCCGCATTCTCAATGTTGGAAGAAGCAGCATAATGAGGTCCAATAGGGTATCCCATAAATTGCTCGTTCCACCAAATCTTGTCCATTCGGTTATCATGACATCCACAGGAAGAAACCGCCACATCATAAAAATCTGAATTGAACACCAAGGCTGCCGCTGAATTCTGACCTCCAGCGGATGTTCCAAAGATGCCCACTTTGTCAGCATTCATATATGGATACTTTTTGGCTGCGGCTTTGATCCACAGTTTTCTATCCGGGAAACCCGCATCTTTTAAATTTTGCCAACATACATCATGAAATGCTTTGGATCTATTGGACGTCCCCATCCCGTCAATCTGTACCACTATAAAACCCAATTCTGCCAATGAGGACATGGACCAATAATACGATCTAAAATCTTTGGGGACGAAAGAGCTGTGGGGCCCGGCATAAATGTACTCTATGACCGGATACATTTTATTGGGATCAAAAGAAGTTGGCCGAATGATTACGCCCCAGATATCGGTTACGCCATCCCGAGCTTTTGCGGCAAATACCTCTGGGGCAATCCAACCTTCTTTTAAGAGCTCGGAGTGGTCCGCTTTCTGCAAATCCATCACTTTTTTACCGTTCTTAGTTGATTTCAGTACAGTTACTGGAGGAGTATCTACTTTGGAGTATTGATCCACATAGTAGGTATAGTCTTCTGAAAAGGTTACACTGTGGTTTCCATCCTCTTCGGTGAAACGGGTAAAGTTCTTCCCATCAAAACCCACCTTACAATAGTGCAGAAAATAGGGGTCTTGATCCTCGTCCATGCCACTGGCCGCAAAGAATACTTCTCGATTATCTTCATCCACATGAATCACTTCACGTACCACCCACTCGCCTTTGGTCAATTGCTTCTTAACTTGACCATTGTCATCATACAAATAAATGTGGTTCCAGCCATCCCGTTCCGAGATCCAAATGATTTCCTTGCCATCGGCCACATCATATCGATATTTTTTGCTGCTATAATCGATAAAAGTTTTGCTGGTCTCGTTTACCAAAACTTTCACTTTTCCAGTTGCGGCATCTACTTCAATGACTTTGTAAGCTTGATGCCCTCTTTGGTTGTATTCAAAGGTAAAAGCACGGCTGTCCTCCCTCCAATCAATACGATTTAGACCAAATTGGTGGCTAAACTCATCTGTAGGCACTTGAATGTGCTTTTTGGAATCCACCAAGAACAGTTGCGGACTCTTGAAGGGGAGCTCATCCCCAGGTTTGAGATAATCCCGGGACTGTAATTTGGGCTGGAATTGGTCTTCTGGGCTGGACTCCACAAAGTAAATCTTTCGGTCATCTCCCGGACGCACTTTGTAGGCCATGATCTTTTTACCATCTGGGGACCATTTTATATAGGTTGAATAGAAGAAACCGGGAGCACCATCGTAGCTCAATTGGGTTTCTTCTTTGGTGGCATTATTTTTAATGTACAGGTTGTCGTTCTTGATAAAAGCGGTCATGGTAGAATCGGGAGAAATAACCGGAGGGTTGCTTTTCTCATCAAATCTATTGCCCCAATACCTTCTATTCGAATCTTGTTTACCCCCTTCAGAATCAACAATTTTTAAGCCATTGGACTTGAGGTTATAAGAAACCTTTGCTTCGTCAAAAACAAATGTAAGTTCAGAAAGGTCTTCGTTGAATTCCAATTTACGGATATCAATAGCTTTTGACTCAACCTCTTTATTGAACTCTTTGGATAGTAAAGATGCCAAGGCATTATGATCAAAACACTCCTTTTGGCTTTTTTGTTCTGGATCAACCAACAAATACTTTTTCCCATTGGACGAATTGTTCACATACCATAGCAAATTAGTATCCAGCCAATGAAAAGAAGAAGGAGAATTGAATACTTTATCCCTAAAAATAGAATCTACAATAATCGCCCTTTTGTATTCCTTTAATGTGCCTTGACCCCAAGAGGTCCAGCAAGAAATAAGTATAAAAAATACACTTATTTTTTTCGCAAAAGATTCCATATTTAAAAATATGCTTAAAACTAGAAATAATCTCTTATCACCTCTCAGTCATTATTAACTGATACTGATACTATATTGCCCTTAACACTTCATTTACATCAAAAAAAGGAGTGTGTAAATAAGAAGTTGGCTCAAAATTTGGGAAAGGAACCAATCCATTTTCAATTTAAAAAATTTAAGGGAATGTTCAATTGAATCTTTCAGCAGAAAGAGGTTTTAGGTTTATGGAAGGTGTTGATTTTACAATCCCCTCTGTAACCAATTTGCCCGTAATTGGTCCAAGGCTCCATCCCATCATGGCATGGCCGGCAGCTATGGTCAAATTTTTGTATTTGGAAGTCTTACCGATATAGGGAAGTCCATCCGGCGACACAGGTCTAAGTCCAGAAGTTGCTCCGTCTTTTTCTTCCTCATTGATCTCAAAGTCGGCATAATAGTTTTTTACCGCAGCTCCCAAGGCCTCAACCCGTTCCTTTCGAACAATAGCATTGTTACCTGAAAATTCCATGGTTCCCGCAAAACGGGTAAAACCTTCCATGGGCGTCACCGCTACTTTTGCATCTACCAAAATTGTTGGCATGGTTATTCCTGTATGCCTACGAACATCCATACTATATCCCTTCCCTCCTTGTACCGGAATATATAGATTGAGGGATTTGGCCAACTTTGAAGTCCAAGCTCCACTGGCCAATACAAATTCATCGGCCCCTAAGACAGCGTCCTTGGTTTTTACGGCGGTAATCCTTTTATCCTTGATCGAAAATTCGACAACACTTTTATTGAACTCAAAAATGACTCCCATGGATTTCAACCAAGTTTTCAGTTGCTCCATAAAGTAATTAGGAGTCATATGCGCATCGCACTTGTAATGCACCGCACCCATCACCTCATCAGAAAATACAGGTTGCATTTTATGGACTTCTTCCTTGGATAATGGAATGACTTCCAAACCTTCCTTTATCGCCATTTCAGCCACTTCCAGTTCTTCTTCCTCACTTTTTTGAGTGCGATAGGCCATCAACAGTCCCTTTCGCTCATATTGAAATTGAAAATTGGACTTGGACAACATTTCCTCATACAAATCCCTACTCTTTAGATTGAGTTCCTTGATGATGGGGATAGCTTTTTTTACTTGTGATGTTTTTGCCGATTTCTTGAACAGCAATGCCCATTTAAAGAAATCAATATCCCATCTGGGTTGTATATAAAATGGGCTGGAACTGTCCAACATCCATTTTAATCCTTGGGTAATGATGCCCGGTGTGGCCAATGGGATAAAATGGCTTGGAGTAATATATCCTGCATTTATAAAAGAGGCTCCTGTGGACATATTGGACTTGTCCAAAATGGTCACCTGATATCCTTCCTGTACCAAATAATAGGCACTGCAGAGCCCTGAAATACCTCCGCCAACAATTATTACTCTCTTCATCTACTACTCCTAAAAAAATCGATTTTACAACACTTGGAATCCGTGTGCATAAGGATCGTTGTCATCAATAATGATAGTATTATAGCCGGTTACCTGTGCCCAACCTTGAATGCTGGGAACGATGGCCTTTTTACCACCTAAATTGGTTTCCTTCACGATTCTACCAATAAATTTGCTGCCGATAAAGCTTTCGTGGATGAAGTCCTCTCCAATTTTCAAGGTACCTTTTGCACTCAACTGGGCCATACGGGCCGAAGTACCTGTACCACAAGGAGAACGATCTATGGCCTTATCACCATAGAAAACAGCATTCCGACCTGATGAGGTTGGATCCAAAGGTTCGCCCGTCCACATCATATGGCTTACATCCCGAATAGTGGAATCCTCTGGGTGAATGAACATATCCAGATACTTTTCATTGATACGCTCCCGGACCACCTTGGAGTATTGGATAATTTTTGCTGCTGTAAAATTATGGACGCCACTAAAGTTTTTTTGTGGATCTACAATGGCGTAGTAGTTTCCTCCGTAGGAAACATCGAACGTAAGTTCGCCCAGTTCTGGGCATTCCACGGTCAAATTTTCCGCGGCGAGGTAGGATTTCACATTGACCAATCGTACCCAATCCACCTTTTTGCCAGACTGCTGATACTCTATTTCTACTAATCCTGCAGGGGCTTCCATTCTAATTTTCCCCGGTGTCTTGGGTACGATCAACCCTTCTTCTATGGCAACGGTAATTGTGCCGATGGTCCCATGCCCACACATGGGCAAACAACCTGAGGTCTCAATAAATAGAATGGAAAAATCGTTTTCGGGCTGGTGGGGTGGAAACAAAATGCTTCCGCTCATCATATCATGACCCCTAGGCTCAAACATCAAGCCCTTACGAATCCAATCGTATTCTTTGAGAAAATGCTGTCTTTTCTCACTCATGTTATCGCCCAAAAGGTTGGGACCACCTCCTGCCACAACACGAACGGGATTCCCGCAGGTGTGGGCATCAACACAAAAAAATGTCTTTCTTGCCACGCGTTGTTTGTTAAAACAGTATTATGAAATTATACGCAAAGTAAACTAAAATGCACTATCCTTTTAAAGAATGGGGCAATAGTTCATTGGGAAACGATTGATAGCTTATGGGACGCACCCATCTTTTGATGGCATGGGTACCCACTGCAGTAAACCTTGGATTCGAGGATGATGCATAAGACCCTTTGGATCTCCAATGGCCGTAAGCAATTGGTCCTCATCCCAGCATTGCACATATGCTGTTGGATTTTCAATATTTAAATGGGGGTTTATGGTCTTGAACCCATTACCCCCATTTCCACTCTAATTATTCCAATATAGTTTTCCCAGCAGTTATTTAAGCTACGCTACTGAGGTTCTTATATTCGGGCAGTTCGGGTCTACCCGCCATTGCTTCATTTATCACTCCTATTACACGTTCTCTTTCGGCACCTTGCAAAGGCAATCTTGGGGCCCGGACATTTTCCGTACCAATTCCAGTGGCCACCTCAGCCAATTTTATATTCTGAACCAGTTGGGGGCTAATATCCAATTCCAATAATGGCATGAACCATTTGTAAATTTCAAGAGCTTCATTGATTTTTCCAGCTTTAACCAATTCATAAATGGCAACAGTTTCAGCAGGGAAAGCACAGACCAATCCGGCTACCCATCCATCGGCTCCAATAACCAAACTTTCCATTCCAAGCGTATCTACTCCGGTAAATACCTTTACTCGGTCGTCAAATCTACTTTTAATGCGAAGTACATTGGTGATGTCCCTTGTAGATTCCTTAACGGCCTGGATATTTTCACATTCCAACAGATCTTCCAACATATCCAAGGTCACTTCAATCTTATAATCAATTGGATTGTTGTAGATCATAATGGGCAAAGAGGTGCTGTTGGCTATACTTTTAAAATAGGTGACAGTTTCAAAATCCGTTGCCTTGTACCTCATGGGAGGAAGGATCATCAAGCCTTGGGCACCTACCTTTTCGGCATGTTGTGCCACAGCAATGGCCTCCTTGGTACTTTGTTCGGCAATATTGATGATAACGGGTATTTTCCCTTCCACTAGGGACAAAGAAGTCTTAATAAGGGTTTCCTTTTCCTCGTGTTCCAGGGTACTGGCCTCACCCAACGTTCCTCCTAAAATGATCCCATGGACCCCAGCATCAATTTGCGCTTTTATATTCTTCTCAAACATTGCAAGGTCCAGTTGATCCTCGCCGGTAAACTTTGTGGTTACAGCAGGCATTACGCCTTCCCAATTTATCATACTACTTAAATATTTTGATACAAAAATATATTACTCGATCTCAACAATTTGTTTGATTATTAGCCTCTTGTAATACTATGTTGACCCATAAATTGATTTGAGTTATATTTATTAGTAATATTTGCTCAAAAACCTTGAAAGTTCTTCCATTCAAAATCCCAAAACCCAAGGATGAAGCCTTGGTTTACCAAGTAGACAGAGAAAAAATATTCTATGGCCAGCTCCACCAACACAGTGAAATTCAAATAAGCTATATTGAAAAAGGTTCGGGCATTTTGATCGTAGGTGACTCCATTAATGCATATAGGGCATGCAAGAATGTTTAGGAACCATCAAAAAAAGCGGATGGAGAGCCATCCGCTTTCTTCACTAACAACAAACTCAAACAATTATAAAAAATACTTGAGTACAAATCCTAAATCTTAGTATCCAGGGTTCTGGCTTAGATTCGTATTTGTATTCAATTCTTCCAAACCTATGGGGAACAATGTAGTATACTCTCCCTTAGGGGTGTGGTTGTACCAGTTTTTGGTCTGGTATACTCCAAATCTGATAAGGTCGCTTCTTCTTCTGGCCTCAGCGGCAAACTCCCAGCCCAATTCATCCAAGAAACGCCCGTAAGGCACAACAGATTGGTCACCGGGTTCATCGATGGTTCCATCTTCTGCCAAAGTTCCGTACTGTACGGTAGTGTCTCCTTCCAACTCAGCACCAGTAACAGTGGCATCAGCAGGATTGTCAAAAGAGCGCATACGCACTTGGGTCACAATGGTGGCAGCTTCATCGCTTCTATCGGTCCTCAGCAGGGCTTCTGCCTTCATCATCAAAACATCGGTGTATCTCAAGAATGGGAAATCCACGCTAAGACCACTGGTTGCACCCGGCTCTATTTCATATTTACCACATTTAAATCCTTGGGTAAAGTCACATCCATAAATACTTGGCATTTCCTTCACTAATGTGAATACAACGCTTCCATCGGTATAGCTCAACTGATCCCCCATCAACCACGTATCGGCCAAACGATTATCGGTTGGCTCATAACTATCAATAAATTGCGGGTTACAGCTAGACCCTCCCCAAGGTTGTGACTGCATGCCAAACACCAATCGGTGTTCTGGGTTCATCATTTTCATGTGGGCATTCCATTGGCCCGCAAAAATTTGATCGTAAGGGATGGCAAAAACCATTTCAGAATTCCCTTGGTTTTCGGTAGCAAAAATGTCAGAGTAGTTAGCCGAAAGCTCAAAAGTTCCACTGTTGATGATTTCATCACAAGTATCGATAACTTTTCCCCATTGCGCTGTACCCGTATACACTTCAGCATTCAAATATACTCGCGCCAAAACATGATAGGCCGCCCACTTGGTCATACGTCCGTAGGTAGACTGATCTACAGTCTCTGTGAGGTTTGGAATAACCTCGTTCAATTCTGAAACGATGAAATCATACACTTCTGAACGACTGCTCTGAACGGGAAGTTCATCACTATAGCTTGCAATGATCGGTACGTTTCCATGGGTATCCACCAACATGGAGTAATACAATGCTCGTAAGGCCCTCATTTCTGCAATGATTGAGGCAGCTTGCGCTTCACTTACAGGAAGTTCTCCAGATTCAATTTGAAGAATTACCCTATTGGCACTGTTAATACCATTGAAGCAGGTAATCCAAGTATTTCTAGGTTGCCACTGCGTCTCGGTCCATTCATGGAAGTGCATTCTTTTGTAAGTTCCACCATCATCCCAGCCATTGGGTCTTGTTGGTGTTACAAACATATCTGCGGGTTCTTCCTGAACATCAAAATATCCTTGCCATCCCATAACATATCGCATAGGCGTATAAGCCGAGGCCATTACCGCAATAATATCTGACTCCGCTGGAACGAAGGATGATTCGGTCACTTCGGAGAAAACCTCCTCTTCAAGGTCGGTACAGCCTATGGGCAATAGAAGCACACTGACCGACAGTATCAAAATTCTTAGTCTAAGTGTAGTCACTTTGTTTAGTATTTTTTTCATAGTTCTTTATTTTAAAATGTAAAGTTGATACCCAACGTAAAGGTTCTGATGGTAGGATATTTATCCCTGTCATCATTTCCTGGCGACAACGGATTATCTCTGTTGTTAATTTCTGGGTCGATTCCCTTATATTTTGAAAAGGTTGCCAAGTTTAGACCGGAAGCATAAATACGGAACGTTTGGGCAAACTTAATAGCATCCTTAGGTAGTGTGTATCCCAAAGTAACGTTGTCAATTTTTAAGAAATCACCATCCTCAATATAGTGGCTTACATAACGCTGAACATCTTGCAACACGGCTTTACCGTACACCAAATCGTATGCAGAGTCCAGGGTGTTGTAACCAATGGTTGGGTTCTCATAGAACATACGGGAGAAGTTCAGGATTTGATAATCCAAGACCCCCCTTAGATTGAACATAAGGTCCCAGTTCTTGTATCTTACGGTGTTGTTCCAGCTGTAATATGCTTTTGGAAGACCGTTCCCCAGTACCTGACGATCATCGTTGGTAGCTTCAGTGGCAGGAACTCTGGAACCATCAGGTCTTTCGATGATCCAAATACCATCATCCGTGATGTCAACACTCTTCAATCCATAGAAATTACCGATAGGCTCTCCTTCTTGTACCCTGTGCGTAGAAATCTGAATAGGTTCTCCAGTATAGCCCTCATCAAAGAAATCGTTGGTCAACTGAAATTCATCGTTTGACAATGACACTATCTCGTTGGTATTGGTAGAATAGGTCAAGTTTGCGGTCCACTCGAAGTTATCTGTCTTGAACGGGGTCACATTCAACAAGAATTCTAAACCAGTGTTCTTGATTTCTGCAACATTTGCCGCAATACTACCATAAAAATAAGGAGGTGTGGGCACGCTGTAGTTGAACAAAGCATCTTTGGTAGTTCTGTTGTAGTAATCAACAGATCCATTGATTCTTCCCTGCAAGACACCGAAGTCCAACCCTCCGTTAAATTCCTCTTTCTTTTCCCAGCGCAAATTGGAGTTGGCATTACGAGAAGGCACCAATTGTCTTACCCACTGGCCGTTGTTGTAAAAATAACCCCCATAAGAAAGACCGCTCAAGGATTGGTATCTTTCTCCAGCATTGGTACCGGTAACCCCAAAACCTGTCCGCAGTTTTAAGTTAGACAACCAGTCCCAGCTTTCAGCAAAAGACTCTTGGTCCACACGCCATCCCAAAGAAACCCCTGGGAAATTACCCCACTTGTAATCTTCACCAAAACGGGTGGAACCTTCACGACGCAAACTGGCCATCAAAAGGTAACGATCATCATAGTTATAAGTCACCCTTGAGAAGAAAGCAATCAACTTATCTGCATTCTTGTAACTTCCCATACCGGCTTCACCCAACTGAAGCCCTTGTCCACTACCTAAATTGTTATAGGTAAATCCATCAGTAGGAAATCTACGGTTGGTGGCCCAAAACCCTTCATTCATATTATCCTCATAGTTGTATCCTACAAGTGCGGTCACCCTGTGGTCACCAAAATTATTGTTGTAATCCACAGTAAACTGGCCATAGTTCCCCACGTAGTTATCCGTACCTCTTGAGGCAAATCCATCCTGACCACTTTCGGTGGTTGATACGTGGTTTTTTGTTTGATAGAACCCTCTGATATTGGTTTCCCCTTTTCGGGTGTACAAACCTTTAACCGTAAGATGGTCGCCAAAATCATAGCTCATGGAAAAATCTATCCTATTGGTTCTGTATCGATTCTCACCAATGGTTTCCTCAATCATGGAAACAGGGTTGTCATAAAAATATACAGGTCTTTCAAACCAGCTCCCATCTTCATTATAGATCGGCTCTGTTGGGTTATGGATAATGGCTTGACGGTAAATGGTTGGGTTAAAGCTCTGACCATCGCCCAGTGCATTATATACTTGCTCACTTAAAATTACACCAACGTTGGTTTTCAATTTATTGTCGAACATGGCATGGTTAACACTTACCCTCCCCGTATATTTTTCATTGTTGGATTTTAGGAAGATCCCCTCAATATCACGATAGTTTACAGAAGCCGTCATATTTGAGGTAGCGTTACCTCCCCTAAAAATAATGTTGTGCACTTGGCTGAAAGCATCTCGGGTAATTTCATCCACCCAATCCGTATCAGCACCAAAGTCTTGAACGTTAGCTCCTGTAAAGGTGTAGCCCTCATTAAATTTCTGTCTAAGCTCAGAGGCGTTCAAAAAGTTCATCCGATCAGAAATGGTGGCCAAAGAAGCATATCCATTGTACTCAATGGTAGACTTCATATCATTGGTCCCTTTTTTCGTGGTAATGATGATCACCCCATTGGTACCCCGGGTACCATAGATAGCGGTAGCAGAACCATCTTTCAGGACATCGATAGACTCAATATCCTCAGGAGCTACAGTATTTAAACTTCCTGGAACACCGTCCACCAAAACCAAGGGTGCAGAATCTGCGGACAAAGACGACATACCCCTTAAGCTAATTTGTGTTCCTTTGGTGGGGTCTCCTGAAGGAGCGGATACCGATAAACCTGCTACTTTACCTTGAATAAGTTGGGCAGCATCCTTAACATTACCCTGTACAAAGTTTTCAGATTTTACCGTAGCCACCGAACTGGTTACATCGGCACGCTTTTGGGTACCGTAACCAATGACCACAACTTCTGAGAGTTGCTCCAAATCCTCTTCCAAGACCACATTCATTGATGATGTTGCCTGAACTTCCTGAGTTGCAAAACCCAGATAGGAAATAATCAAAACCGCATTGGAATCAGAAGTGGTAATTGCAAAATTACCATCGAAATCCGAAACAGTTCCGTTGGCAGTGTTCTTTTCAACAACCGAAGCACCCGCTACAGGAATACCGCTGTTATCGGTTATTGTCCCGGTAACTTGTTGCTGTGAAAATGCTGCTTGGGCAAATAATAGGCAAATAATGGGTAAGAAGAATTGTTTCTTGAACCCATTGATTTCCAAAAATGTTTTTGATAAAAATTCAACCAATTTCATAATACATTTTAGTTAGGTCAGTTTGTTTTTTTTCTCATAAGACTTATCATTTTGGTCTTTAAGATTTATTAAAGATTAATAAGTGTTATTTTAACAGTTGTAAAAGTAGAATTATGTATACGAACTGCTCAGGGAATATTATCTGGTTTTAATACTATATTGACCAATACAGCATTTTTGGTGTTCAGGGCTAATAAAATGTGTTTTAAAAACTTGTTCTTCAGGGGCAACACCCCTTGATGCCCTTCTCAATTAAATCGAAAATGTCCTTCATAATTGATTTAGGAATCTTCTTTGGGGGAATTAATTTGAAAGAAAAAGGGCAGCCCAAATGGACGGCCCTTTACAATGTAAGGCAATGTCCGAAAAAATGTATCCATCTCCTTAAGTATTGCGAAATGTTATCACCTTACATTTAGCTATGTATAATATAGTATCATCACCAAATGGTAATGATTTCATCACGGCACATTTTGGTTCCTTTTGCTCTTCATTTCAGAATCAATCCCAAACAAATTTCCATGAACCGTCTTCCTGACGTTTCCAAACTGTGTGGAAAACTCCTTTGGACTCAGCTGGATTACCTTCTTGATCTTCATAACTAAAGGTGTAATAGCCATAGGTATAGCCCAAATCCCCCGACTTGGCCACATCCACGAACTCCGGTGACCATGCCAACCCCTTTGAGTTCTGATCTTTCATATACTCGGCAATACCCGTCTTCTTCTCAATAAGCTGATTGCCTCGCATCAACACCGCATTATCTGCCGCGAAGGACCGGAATGCTTCATTCATACCTTCTTCTTTGGCCATTTGGGCGAAAGCAGCTTCAGCATCCTTAATTTCTTGTTTCCAAGCCTGCATCATTTCCTCTGATGACCCCCTTTCTTCTGTGATGCACGCTGCAAAAAGCACCAAAGTCATCATAACACCAATAATTTTTATCCTTACCATAATTGTTTTGTTTTTAAAGTTATTTTCAAATTTCATTTTAAAGCACTAACCTACAGACCAGCTTTATTAGAAAACATTCTTTGGTTTCTATTGAAAAATACCTGATTTCAAACCTCGGGACAAACTTGCTCAAGAATCCACAAAGTTTGAAATACCATGCGACCAGGCCAAAAATAGTTCGAAACCAGGAATGTATTCTCCAAATTAAATTCTTCCGCTTAAAAGTCAGGGTCCTTAACACTGTAATCCTTTTTTCGATTCAAATCTTTATCAATCTGGTAATTCATGAAATCTAAAAGAAATAAACAGAGCCCAATAGCAAAACAATAACCAAAGCTAACCGATTCTGCCTATGATGTACTTCGAAAAAGTTCTAACTTTAATGCCCTGAACTTTTTGGAAGCTTGTACACCATTATCGACATAGAGACTACTGGTAATGGCATAAAAGGGAACAAAATCACCGAAATTGCCATTTTCAAGTACGACGGAGATCAAATTGTGGACGAATTTACCTCTTTGGTGAATCCACAGTGTCCCATTCCCTATTTTATTACAGGGCTCACTGGGATTGATGATGACATGGTGAAGGATGCACCTACCTTCCCAGAGATATCAAAATCAATCCAAGAAATTACCGAAGGTTGCGTCTTTGTGGCACATGCCGTGAATTTTGATTACGGGGTCATCAAGGAAGAGTTTCGCCAGATTGGGGTAGATTTTACCCGAAAAAAGCTCTGTACCGTCCGATTGTCCCGAAAGCTCATTCCTGGACTGCGTTCCTACAGTCTGGGGAAACTTTGTTCTGCAGTACAAATTCCATTGACGGATAGACACCGAGCGCGAGGAGATGCCCATGCCACCACCTTACTGTTTCAACGTTTGCTGAAAACCCCAAACGCAGAGCCCATCTTTGAAAAGTTTTTGAATGCCCGTAGTCAAGAGGCCACCTTACCACCTCATCTACCTAAATCGGTTTTTGATAAGATTCCACCCAAACCCGGCATCTACTATTTTAAAAATCAACAAGGGGACATCATTTATGTCGGTAAGGCCATCAATTTGAAAAAAAGGGTGTTGGGCCATTTTTACGATAAGAGTGTCAAGGAAACACAAATGTGCAGTGAAACTGCGGATATTGATTTTAAACTCTCAGGGAGTGAACTGGTAGCCCTTTTAATGGAATCCGCGGAAATCAAACGGTTGTTCCCTTTGTACAACCGTGCCCAAAAACGAACTTTAAGACAATATGCCATTTTTGAGTATGAGGATAGAAATGGAATCCGACATTTGGCGTTCAATACCCTAAAGGGTATACCTAATCCCTTAAAAATATTTTATAACCAAACGGATTGCCGAGCGTATTTAGAAGAAATATGCAAAAATTTTGCGTTATGCCCTAAATATTGCCATTTGCAACAAACAAATGCGGCTTGTTCTCATCATCGGATTACTTCTTGTGAGGGGATTTGTAGGTCCGAAGAACCTATTGAAATCTACAACGAAAAGGTTCGGACGGCCATCTCCGAGATGAAAGCTTTGGAATCTGAGGTGCGAATCATCCGAGAAAAAGGAAGAAATGCAAATGAGCAGGCCGTAGTGCTCATTTCCGAAGGGGTGTATAAAGGGTACGGATTCATTGACCAAGAAATGGATGTCTCCACTTTGGAGGATATCGAGTCCTTTATCGTCCCACAAAAAAATACCTTGGAAGCCCAACGCATTGTGGAATCCCTTTTGCCTAAATTGGAGTCTTTTGTGCTATAGCCCTTTCAGCTTTCGATACATGCGTACCACAAAAGCTATCCAAAAAACAATAATCAGGGCCACTACAACAATGTACGGAAGTATAATCTCCATAATTTGATTGGTTTTGTGCATTGTAGCCCCGACACACCAGAATCCCACGTTTGGAATTCCTATTATTTCCCTTAGAAGGCGGTCTAAAAAGCAAAAACAACGTAACGGCTCTACTTTTTCATTTCTAATTTAGTAAGAAAAAGTTTACATAATGTTAGAAAATCATGAATTCTGGCATATTTTCGATGATCAGACCTTTAACCGCACCTTAAAAATGGCATCATCATCTTCTAAATGCTGAAAGCCACGATATAAATCACGCTGACTCACCGCATAGGGATAAAATGAAATAGGTTCAATGCAGACCATGTTCCTAACCTCCGTCCAACACATGAAATGACCAAAACCTTCGGTTTCGATGGTCATCTCCTTCTCATCTTTAAGCGTGATGGAAGTACAGTTTTCCACTTGTAAAGCCCTGCTGCCCACTTCCAGAACCTCATCTAAAGAAATTTCCAGCTGATTGGTTTTTATGGTGGGGGTATCCGAATGAAGTTTAAAGGCCGGATGATACCCCAACATAAAGGGCATATCCCTTTCCCCTGAAATGGTAAATGTGATTTCCAAAGTGGTATCCTTCAAGGAAAATGATTTTTCAAAACCAAAGCTATAGGGCCACATCAACCATTGTTTTGGAGACTTGTCTGGGTATTTGGAATTTTTTATAGGGGTTCCAGCTTTATAGTACTTTACGAATACGACAGAATCATCAGTTTGGGAATGTAGCTTATATTCCAACTCCCGAAGTAATCCATGCTGATCTTGAACTCCATTGCCCCGTGGCACCTGAACATTAAAACCTGCCTCATTCACTGGACCAATAATCGGAAACATTTCAGTATCGGAACTTCGCCAACCCGGACTCCCTTTTTGATGGATAAACTCATGCCCATTCACCACAAAACTCACCAATTCCCCAGCGTCAATGCCTACTGTAGCGTGTTCATTTTTAAGTTCAATCATGATTTGGTATTAATCAATCGGTAAATCAGAATAGCGGTACGCTTGGTCAAGGCTTCAATGGTATTTAGATTAACGGTCTCCTCTGGGGTGTGCGCATTGGATCCCATGGTTCCCAATCCATCCAAACAATCCACATATTGGGCTACGAAGGACACATCGGCAGCACCTCTTTTTCCAGGATCATAAACCAATACTTCGCCTTGTTTTAAATCGAGACTCACTTGGTTCAGGGTCTCCAACAATTGCATATTGCCCTCGGTGGGCTGCATGGCCGGATAGCTATCCGTAAAGCTTATGGTTGCCGTGGTCATGGGTAAATTTTGGTTTACAATTTCTCGCATTTTTGCTCTTGCCCTTTCTTTTTGTTCTTCGGAAATGAATCGGAGTCCTCCCCGTACCATCGCCTTTTGGGCCACCACATTGGTTTTCCCAAAAACATCGCCTTTGCTCGTTGAAGCATCAAAATTGACGAAAGTCCCTCCCAACAGTGTTCCAGGGTTGAAAGTCAAAAGGTCCTCTCCTTTCACATCGGTATAGAATTGATGAAGGATACGGGAGATTTCAAAAATGGCTCCGGCTCCTGTATTTTCACTAAAAATCCCCGACGAATGGGCTCGCTTTCCTTCCACTTCAACCTCCCAACCGGAAGCACCCCTTCGGGCCACAGTCGCATATTTGAAACCTGTGGAGTTCTCAAAACCCAATGCAATGTCGCTTCGTTTTGCAGCGTCAATCAAATCTTTTCTGCTTATAGATAATGGTTTTCCCGTGCTTTCTTCATCCCCTGTAAATGCCGCAATAATCTGAGCATCTTTCAACAATCCATTCTCTTGCAATGCCTTTAAGGCATACAACATAATAACATCACCGCCTTTCATATCGTTGCCGCCCGGGGCATGAGCGATACTATCGTTGACCATTTCAAAGTTTTGAAAGGGACTATCTTCTTCAAAGACTGTATCCAAATGCCCAATGAGCAGAAGTTTTTTGCCTTTGGTGCCCGAAGTTTCTGCAAAAAGATGGCCTGCCCGGTCCATTTCGGATGGCATTTCTATCCATTTGGTCTCGAAACCTATGTTATCAAATGCATCTTTGAAGACCATCCCCACTTCCCTGACACCTTCGGCATTCAAGGTACCGCTATTGATGTTCACCACTTTTTTCAAGAAATCGATGGCTTCGGTGTTGTTCTTTTCAACGGAAGCGACAATCTTTTTTTCGATTCTGGAAAGTTTCTGAGCCGTAATTGATGTTGTAAGTAAAAGAGATAGGGTGATAAAAAGGTACTTGATCGGCATATTATCTGTTTTGCTCCGAATTTATCAATTTTTAATCGATAAACCCTTTCTCCCGCATCCATTCATCATTGAATATTTTACCCACATACCGACTCCCGTGATCATGGAAGAGCACCACAACTACATCATCTTTTGTAAAATGCTCCTTTAATTGTAGCAACCCTTTAATGGCCGCCCCTGCTGAATTCCCTAAAAACATGCCTTCCTCCCGAGCTAAACGACGGGTATAGATGGCAGCGTCTTTATCGGTCACCTTGGTAAACCCATCGATGATATCAAAATCCACATTCTTAGGCAGGATATCCTCTCCAATCCCCTCAGTGATGTATGGATAAATCTCATTTTCATCAAAAATTCCGGTTTCATGGTACTTTTTGAAAACAGAACCATACGTATCGATTCCCCATACTTTGATTTTGGGGTTCTGCTCTTTCAGGTATTTGCCCACACCCGAAATGGTACCACCGGTACCCACTCCTACAACAAAATGGGTGATTTTTCCATCGGTCTGTTTCCAAATCTCAGGGCCCGTACTTAAATAATGGGCTTTCGTATTCCCGGGATTATCATATTGGTTCACATACCACGAATTGGGAATCTCAGTCGACAATCGTTTTGCTGTGGAATAGTAACTTCTAGGGTCATCTGGAGCCACATCTGTTGGACAAACATGGACCTCACTTCCCATAGCTTTGAGCATGTCTATTTTCTCCTTGGATTGTTTATCACTGATTACGCAAATCATTTTATATCCTTTGACCACTGCGGCCAAGGCCAAACCCATTCCAGTGTTACCCGAAGTTCCTTCAATGATGGTACCGCCAGGCTTTAAGATTCCTGCAGCCTCTGCATCCTCCACCATTTGCAGGGCCATACGATCCTTCACCGAATTCCCCGGATTGAAGGTCTCATACTTGGCCAAGACCAAACAAGGTAAATCCGCCGTTAGTTTATTAAGTTTTACCAAAGGGGTGTTCCCAATGGTTCCCAATATGTTTTCTGCGTATTCCATTACTATAAAGATACCTTTTATGGATGGCAAATTGAGTCCATCAGGAGTTAAACTCTTTGCTTAGTTCTCTTGATTTTAAAATCCTTACTCGAACTTTATGGCTTTCACGGGGGTTATCTTGGTAATGATGTACGAAGGAATCAAGAGCATCAACAGGCATAATAACATCACACCTAAATTTAGGATAACCACGGTGGGGATATCTAAATAGACGGGTATATAATCAATATAGTATTCCTCGGGATTAGGAAACTTGAACAAGCGGTACTTCTCCTGTACAAAAAGCAGCCCCAGCCCCAAAACATTGCCCCACAATAACCCAATGGCAATTAAGTAGGCTGCATTGTACAAAAACACCTTTCGAATACTCCAATTGGCAGAACCCAAAGCTTTTAGAATGCCTATCATCTGGGTACGCTCCAAAATCAAGACCAAGAGGGCCGTAATCATGTTAATGCCCCCCACAATAATCATGATTCCAATGATGAGGGCTATGTTAAAATCAAAAAGTCCAATCCATTCAAAAATGCGATAGTATTTGGTCTTGATGTTCTGCGCATCCAAACTGGAGACGGTCTTTCCATAAATTTCATCGCTCTTTTCCTCCAGTTGGTCAAAATCGTCCAGGAAAACCTCAAAACTTCCTATCTGATCTTCCTCCCATTGGTTCATGCGTTGAATGTGACGGATATCCACAAAAACATAGGTGGCATCAAACTCCTCAAAACCACTATCGTAAATACCTACAATGTTGAATCTTCGGGTATTTGGGGGTCTGGAAGCATCCCCATCCTTCAAGAAAAAGGAAAAAAAGGTATCTCCCACGCCCAATTGCAGTCGGTTAGCCATCATTTGGGAAATCAAAACCTCTTCATTGAGTTTTCCTGAATAATCTGGCAGCCGTCCTTCAACAATATATTCTGCAAAGGCCGACCAATCATAATCGTTACCTACACCCTTGGCCAAAATACCCTCAAAGGTATCCTCTGTTCGAATGATACCCCCTTTGGTGGCCACCGCTTGAACGTGTTTTACCCCCTCCACATTTTTAAATTCCGGATAAAAATCTTGGTGGAGGGCAATGGGCGATATGGAAACATCGGAAGTGTTGTTATCGTAATTGGAAATTTGGATATGTCCGTTGAACGCAGATACTTTTTCTCGAATTTTACGCTTGAGACCCACCCCTGTGGCCATGGCAATAAGCATCATCACCACACCAATGGCGATTGCGGCTATGGCAATTTTTATTATAGGGGCGGAAATACTAATTTTATGCTCCTTCCCTGTAATCAGGCGTTTGGCAATAAACAATTCTAAATTCAACGGATGCCCATTTTATCTCTTTTCACAAGTACATTTTTATTGTTGGTTTTGGTATTTTCTTCCTGCAAGGGACAACAAAAAGAACCAAAATCTTTGTCGATTGAATCCAATACCGATACCATTCTGGAAATCAAGGTGGCTGCCAATAGAACTGAAAGTTATCTTCCTCTACTCAAAGGGAAACGGATAGGAATCGTGGCCAATCCAACCAGCGTTATTTTTAATAAAGAAGGATACACCCACTTGGTTGATTCCATGGTTTCACTGAATATCGATGTAAAAAAAGTCTTTGCCCCGGAACATGGATTTCGTGGCCAGGCGGATGCCGGAGAGCATGTGAAGGACGGGATGGATACGCAAACCGGACTACCAATCATTTCACTTTATGGGAAGAACCGGAAACCTTCGCAAGAACTTTTGGATGGACTGGATGTTGTTGTTTTTGACATCCAAGATGTGGGGGTTCGTTTTTACACCTTTATTGCCACCCTACAATTGGTAATGGAAGCTTGTGCGGAACACCATACACCCATTATTGTTCTGGACCGACCTAACCCCAATGGTCATTATGTGGATGGCCCTACCATGGAAGAAGAACATACCAGCTTTTTGGGGATGACCCCAATTCCCTTAGTTTATGGAATGACCATTGGGGAATACGCGCAACTACTCAATGGCGAAGGATGGTTGGAAAATGGAATTAAAGCTGATTTGACGGTGGTTCAGTTGCAAAACTATACACACGATTCAGAATATCATTTACCTATTCGTCCTTCACCCAATCTGCCCAACGACATTTCCATTACACTTTACCCAAGTCTGGGACTTTTTGAGGGCACCAACGTAAATGCGGGGCGCGGAACGGAGTATCAGTTTCAGCAGTATGGGGCTTCTTTTATGGACAGTACAAAATACGATTTCAGCTATGTTCCCGAACCCAATTTTGGCTCAAAACATCCCAAAGAGGAAGGCAAAACCTGTTTTGGAAAAGACCTATCTAAATCTCCTCGGATGCATGAAGTTTCCTTGCAATGGGTGATGGATGCCTACCAAAATACATTGGATAAATCCAAATTTTTCTTGACCAGCGGGTTTACCAAGCATGCGGGCACAGCACTTTTACAGCAACAGATTGAAGCTGGCCTATCTGAAGCCGAAATAAAGGCCACTTGGCAAGACGAGTTGGAGGCCTTTAAAAGAATTAGAAAAAAGTATTTGATGTATGATTGATACAGACTGACGCGAATTTCACAAATGCCTCGAATGTTTTTTTGTCATTCTGAGCGGAGAATCTTTGTTTTTGCTCTTGAACTTGAAGCTTGTGCTTGGCCTAGAAAAAAGAGATTTCTCAATCGATGCATACAACTCATTTCGAAATGACCCTTCAACCTTCCGTAGTAGGCCTTCTGTACTTATGA
>JBNLBG010000037.1:0-28655 GCA_050303195.1 Allomuricauda sp.
GGAAAGCTGTTGGTGGTCCAGATCGATCTGGAAATCGGACTTTTTCATTCCGGGAACGGCCATCTCCGCCAAATAGGC
The DNA here is from genome assembly GCA_050303195.1 of Allomuricauda sp. Lineage (GTDB taxonomy): Bacteria > Bacteroidota > Bacteroidia > Flavobacteriales > Flavobacteriaceae > Flagellimonas. The sequence continues at coordinate 79 of JBNLBG010000037.1, forward strand.
ATCCGCCGTTTCCTTGATGTTGACTTTGGGTACGGTGATTCCAGTGTTGAAGTTGGAGGTGAACACTGAAGGTAGGTCCGAACCGAAAAAACTGTCGATCCAATTGGACCAGCTTGGGAAGTCCAGGTTAGATTTTGCCAAACTTCCATTTTTTGGTACAGAAACTCCATTGCTCATGATTTACAAAATTTTAGTTCAACATGATTTTAACGTATGGAGCTCTTCAAAACCCCGATATAGGATGGACAAAGGACATGCCAAATTGGATCTCTGTCATTTTTTTGTTAATAGCTTCTAAAACTTCCTGTCATATTTTCGGAATGACATAGATTTAGAAATATCATTTTAATAAAATATTGACAATAAATATGTCATATTGACATTTTTACCGGTGTTTTACCAAGAATAAAGTTGAACGGATCAAAGGTTTTCTACTTTGGAACGGCATTTGCCCAAATTGAAACGGTATTTTTTTTTATGGTTTAACTTTTTTAAAAATTTAGGTTATGGAGAAAAAACCAGTCAAGGTAAGACTCATCGGAAAAAAAGGAGATTCCTATCAGATCCAGTTCCCCAATCTTGAGATTCCCGTCAACGTGGACGAGACCGTGTACCATCGAATGCTCCACAGCAAAGAATACGAGTTTGGCCATTCCCGTTCCAAGATGAAGCGATCTTCCTATTCCGCCTAGGGTCGTTAAATTATTAATGGTGGTGGTTAAGTGGACCTCCTTTAAATTCTGGAGAGTTCCATCGTCATTAGCGAATAATACAATGGGCCAATTCCTTCTACAGCTGATTTGATTTGGAAGGATACTATGGGCCGCACATCCCCGTTAGTTTAATATGACGTTGAAAAATAGATCACGACTGCAAGCGATCGGCTTGCCCTTGATATTATCGATCCTTGTCATTGGATGCTCCACTGATGGGGAATCTGGATCCATGGATGATCATCTTCCTGACGGAACGGATGTTTCACAAAACCGAAAGTCCGTCGGGGATTCGGCCTCGGATTTGTTGAAGGACACAAATTTCAGTGAAATTTTCTTTGAAATATTCTATGTTTCCGGATTGAAGCCAAGTCAGACCACTTTGGATAATTTTGAAAGCTTTTTGTCACAGCGGCTGAACAAACCCGATGGCATAACCATTGAGCTCACAGAAATTTCATCTCCGGGTCAAGATGTATATTCAATTACAGATATCAGAAGTCTTGAGGATGAGATCCGTACCGCTTATAACCAGGATGGCACTCTAAAGGTTTTTGGACTTTTTCTTGATGGGGAATACTCGGAGAACACAGAGAACGGTTCCGTTTTGGGGGTGGCCTACCGCAATACTTCCTTTGTGCTGTTCGAAGAGACCATAAAGGGGTTCAGCGGGCAACCTTTGGCCCCCAGTACCACAGTGCTGGAGACCACGGTACTTAACCATGAGTTTGGACATTTATTGGGATTGGTCAACGCAGGTACCCCATTACAAAGCGCACATCAGGATGAGCCACATGGAAGACATTGTACCACTGAGGATTGTCTGATGTATTGGACAGTGGAAACCGGCGAGGGGCTCATCAATATGATCAGTGGTGGCACCATTCCAGCATTGGATGCGGCCTGCTTGGCGGATTTACAGGCCAACGGTGGTAAATAAAAAAAGCTTTGAGAAAAAAAGCCCCATTGCGGGGCTTTTCTGGTTATATAATGATCGGATTGCCTATAGCGTCGCGGTCCCGATCACAGTAACATTGGCACTTAGCTGTAGGGCCGATGTGATATTGATGGCCCCAAGGTCAAGGCCTGTGGTGGATTCCACTTCCAATTGTGAATTGAAATAAAATTGATCACCATCTTGGGTATAGGAAACAAAGATGAGTTCATACTCCCCTTCGGCCAAAAAGTTAAGACTGTAGGAGTTGTTGATGCCACCTACTTCCGCACTGGTGACGGCATTGGCGAACCTGATGTTGCTCTCGCCCTGTCCCTGGGTCTCCACTTCGGCATTGTAGGTGCCTTTTTCATAGGCATAGACCACAATTTTGTCGGAGGTGTCCTGGGAATCATTGACCGTACCCGAGATTTCTCCCGTCGCTTCTTTGTTCACGGTCCTTATACCTGCGGAAAGCTCTGAGAGCGTCACGAAATCAAAGTCCGATTCCAAGGTTCCCTGTTCTTCCTTTATGGTCTTGCGCAGGTCAAAATCAATAATGATCTCATTGGTATTGGTCGCAAAGACCTCGAATGTGTCAGGGATAGTGATGTTTCCCGATGTTGACTCGATTTTGTCCTTATGGCCATCGGCCATTTCAACGTAGCAGCCCGGGGCATTGCCATTGGCATCGGCATCGTAATCCAGGACCAGTTCCAAATTGGAATAGGACCCGGCCTCCAATTGCAGATTGCCAAGGGTCTTGGTCTGCCCATTGACCAAGGCGGAAAGGTCAAAGGTGGTCTTGGTGAAACCTTCGACTGAGTTACCGTCCACTTTCACGTCGGAGACGGTGATGAACACCGCTTCAACGTTCGCGTTGTCAATCGGGGCATCGGTCATTTTAAGGGTTGTTTGGTAAGATTCCTTTTCTACATTGTCATTTTCATTGTCGTCACTACAGGATATTATCAAAAGGGTCGTTCCAAGGATAATTCCCAAGTTTTTCCAAAGGGTCTTCATAAAATTTAAGATTTTAGGGTTTATAAAAACATTTCAGTAATATAACAAGTGACAAAAGTGAGACCCTACCCTTCTTTTTTGGAGTTCATGGGGCTATTTGGTCTAACCTGATGACAATCAACGGATTTTGTGTATTGAAAAAATCTTGTTCAATTAGTGGCCCCGGAAAAAATAGGGATTCCCTTTTTATGGTCTGGATAGGGGCATCAAAACCGGAATGCGGCGGATTTCAATTCCTGTTCTGCCCTTGAAATCCCATATTTTGTTGCGGTGCCAGGCCATTTTGCCACGGCATTCTTCACTTCGTCAAAAATCTCCTTGGCCCTTGACAGATTTAAACGGAAGAATTCAGACACCTCAAGGGCCAAGTCCAAGTCCAATGCATTATCGGTATCGGAAATGTTCAATTTAAGGCCCGTTCCCGTTTCAACGGGATTGATATCATAAGCAGGGGATAACAGCCATCCTTGGTCGGTCAATAAAAAACCATGGTTCCTGAGATGGTCATCGGTGTTGGATACACAGATGCTGAAAACAATTCGCCTCCAGAGCTCTTCAAGGTCACCGCTGACATTGGCCCCATGATTTTGGATAAATTCGGCAATTTCCAGATAGCTGATGCCATCTTGGTGGTCCTGTCCATCACTGTGGCCGAGTAGGGTCATCGCAGAGGCAAAATGGATCCGTTCCCCGTTTGCTGTGCGATCAAACCGTTTTGTCAGGAAAGTATGGTGATGGGATGAAAATTTTTGTGCAATGGATTCAGCCATTTGTACCCCTGCTTCAAGGGCCAACCCATGGGTTACCATCTCCCAGGCCCCAACATCCCCTGAATCGTTTTGGCTTGGAAACTTCGCGATCCACAAATCTCCTTTGACATCGGTAATGCTTGCTTTGGGCCTGGCACCTCCCAATGATGATCCCGGTGCCACGAGCATGGCAAGCCATTTCAGGTATTTGGGGTCATCCATGATATCCCCCTCTTCCAGTTTCAAACTGATTTGCTCAAGTTCCCTGATGGAGGTCCAGGGCGGGGTGGCCATTTCTTTGTTATCGTTGAGAAAGGGACCATCTTCCTCAAATTTGAACCGAAGTGCCCCCATTCGATGACCGTCAAAGACGCCGAGCAGATAATCTGTCTCGAAGAGTTTTGTCTCTTCCCTTTTTTCGACACGTGCCAGTGCTGCTTCCCTACGGCGCATCAAAATCCGCCCCCAACGATCTGGTGACGAATCCAGGAATATTCCAAAATTTTCTTGTTCTTGGGAAACATAATGCGGACCGGAAAACAACTGAAGCCCGGGATCCAATAAATGGGATGGTCCTTTTTTTAACCAATCCCCATCATATTCAAAGGAGAAAATCTCCTTTCCCTTGAGTCTATCGGAGATAAGTGTCCCCATTAAAAGGGGTTCCACTATTCCTTTCCAGTGGGCATAGACAAGTATGGATCTCTTTGTTTTGGACTCTGCCATTATTTTCTATTTCGTTTAGGGGCCCTTTCTGAGGTGCTAATTTGGGCATCCTGCAGTTTCCTTCCCAATTCATCATCTTTTGCAAGGAGCAGAAAATCCTTTTCAAGGCCAAGAACCTGGAGAACCAATAAATAGGAGCCCATGTTCACAGTGGGGGCACCCTTTTCAATCTTTGTCAAGGTGGGCCTACTGATATTCGCCCTTTCCGCAACTTGTTCCAAACTTAGCTTTCGCCTAAGTCTGGCCAACCGAAAATTCTCTCCCATTTCCTCAAGGATCTTTCTTGTCTTAGGCAATATTATTACTTTCTTTTTCGGCATAACGTAAAATATAGTTTACAAATATAGTACTTTTTGTTAATTATATTTAACATTATAAATATTTAGTGATTTACCATAACCTTGTTCCAGGGATTTGATTGTGCTTGGGATACCGTCTCCCACTTCTCATTTGACGCATCATCGAGATTATTCCAAGGTTGGGATTACAGATAAGGAAGTCGGCCAAACGTATTTTTTGTACACCCTCCCTTTGCAAATCCTTCTTGGGGCTTTGCTGTGGCAGGATGTAAATCCGCCCGTCCGCCCATCAAATTTTAAGGGGTCCATAATAAAAGAAGCCCTTGGTTGTTTTTCGGGGCATCGAAAAACAGGGCAGTGCCCAAGGACTTCCAATCAGGACACCATCGCCCTCGGTCGCTTAACTTTCCGTACACTCCCTTGCCAATGGGTCGGATGGAATTCCTAGGGCCCTTATCGAACCTGTCAAGGCCAAGACAGGTTTTGTCCATAAATAGGGTTTCCACTTCCTTGAAAACCTTGCCTGCCGCAGGCATGGCTAAAGGTTTTTCTACGTCGCGGAGCCTCCCGATTTCAGTCCAAAAGCCTTGACAGAACCCCCTTCTTTTATTGTGCTGCGCACGTAAGAAGCAAACAAACGCCCCTTAAAATTTGGGAAACAATGACCAAAAAAATAGAGGGGAAATCTTTAACCCTGTTTGCTGATTTATCCATACTGGAAGACGGCAGACCTTTTAAAACTTTTTATCATGAGTACATTGAGAAACAAAGTGCAACTTATCGGAAATGTGGGGCAAGAGCCCGTGATCACAGACCTTGACAAAGGGAAACGTGTGGCACGGTTCACCATGGCCACCAACGAACACTACAAGAACGCCCAAGGGGAACGGGTGACCAACACCGAATGGCATACCGTGATCGGTTGGGGGAAGCTGGCCGACATCATCGAAGGATTTGTGACCAAGGGCAAGGAAGTTGCCATCGAAGGGAAATTGACCTCCCGTTCCTATGAGGACAAAGAGGGCAATAAAAAGTATGTGACCGAAGTGGTGGCCAGTGAGATTCTATTGTTGGGTGGTGGCGAGAACAATACCACCGAATAAATGGATAGGGGGTGTCCTACTTTTGGGCATCCCTTTCTTTTTTCATCCTTAATACAATTGAAATGGAACACCGTGTCAATGAAATACAGATCAGTTATCGGGAAAAGCTCAGTACCCTGAAATCCCTTTCCGTGACCAACTCCAATGAGGTGGCGAATCTATTGTTCCGAAATTGGGACAATAAGACCATAGGTCTACACGAGACCTTTAAGATCGTGCTGCTCAACCAGTCCAATAAGGTCAAGGGCATTTATCCGTTATCCCATGGAGGTATAACGGGAACCTTGGTGGATATGCGCATCCTTTTTGCCATTATCCTAAAGACCCTTTCCGTGGGGATCATACTCGCCCATAACCATCCTTCTGGACAACCCAAGGCCAGTTATCAGGACAAACAGTTGACCCAAAAGATCAAAGAGGCGGCACAGCTTTTTGATGTCAAGATTTTGGATCATATCATCCTTGCCCCTGATGGACGATACTACAGTTTTGCGGATAATGGCATTCTGTCTTAAAACCTAGTTTTTTTATCCTTGGTATGACGATAAATATGGATTTGTCACCACCTTCATTTGGTGATGGATCCATATTTGATTTTTTAGGTTGCCACAAAACATCGATATTCTGACCCATACAGTTTGAAAAAAGCTTTTAAAAAGTCCATATGAGTTCTTAAAGGCACTTTTGCCCATAATGTTCATTATCCTCTTGAGGTTATAAGCTATGAAAATGAGTCCAATGTCCGCTGAAGCCCTGGCCATTGTTTTTTTGGTCATTACATGGTCAAATCCCCATTGCCGTTTTATGGTTCCGAAGGGGTGTTCCACAATGGCCTGTCTTTTTTTATAGGTTTCCTGTCCTTGGGACACCCTTTGTTCGTTCGCTTCCAGATAGCGCCTGTATTCAGAACGCTGAATGGCCCGCCCCTTTTTTGAACTCGTGCAAAGTTCCCGAACCTTACACATTTTGCAAGCAGGTGTCCTATATAGTTTATATCTGAACTCCCCGGAAGAATGAAGATATCGCGATCCGTTACTTTTCATAAGATTACCCTCGGGACAGGTGTAGCTGTCCGTCCTTTCATCGTATTTGAAATTTTCCCGTACATAAAACGGATTCGGTGCAGCTGTGGGACTGACCGGTGCCGGTATCGCCACGAGTGTGTCTATGCCAAGTTTGTCCGCCACCTTGAACTGGCTCCCTGAATGGTAGCCTTTATCATAAAGCGCTGTAAAACCATTGGTGCCGAGAATGGACTTTGCACGCATCAACATGTTTCCCATGGCGTTTCGGTCATTCCTGTTGGTCACCCTGTAATCAATGGGGATGCAGTGCTTTGAATCGACCGAGGACTGGACACTGTAGGCCACCTCGGTAATGCCCATGCGGATCAGGAGCTGTTTGCTATCGGGGTCCGAAGTGGATATTTGGTCCTGCTTTGATTCTTTCAATTGTTCCCGTAATTTCTCGTAGCCTTTCTTACGGCTTGAGTGCTTCTTGATCTCTTGTTGTATTTGTCCGGTATCGGTATCACTATCCTCCTCGGCCAATAACTCATTGTACTGCTGGAGCTTTTTATCGATATACTCCAACTGGCGTTGTATCTTCTTTTGATTGAAATTGTTCTTTTTGCTGTTCTGGGCCCTTAGTTTGGTGCTGTCCCCGGCAATAAGCACTCCACCTATCAACCCAAAGTTTTTCGCCATGGACACAGTGGCATGGAATACCCTTTTGATGGCCTTTGGATTGTTCTTCCTAAAGTTGCTTATGGTATTGTGGTCCGGGGCAAGGCCTTCTATCAGCCACATGATTTCGATGTTCCTTTTACACTCTTTCTCCAACTGCCTACTTGAACGGATCCGGTTCATGTACCCATATATGTAGAGTTTCAATAAGGTTGATGGATGGTATGCAGGTCTTCCATTTTCACCAAAATCTGTCTTGAACCCCAATTGGTCAAGTCCCAGGCCATCTACAAAAGTGTCTATGGCCCTAACGGTATTGTCATTTTCAATGGCATCCTCCAATGCAATGGGAAATAAGGATGCTTGGCGGCGGTCTGTTCCTTGGATGAATTTCATACAATAAGTTACGAAAACCCCCAAAGCCGAAGGTTACCTAAATGTAAAGATCTTGGGGTTTTTAGACAGTCTGATGGAATCTTATAATCCAATGGTCATGGAGGCGAATACCGATATGACCGATCTTGGAATAGGGTCTGAACTGCAACATGACCTTGGGGATTATCCCGATGGTTTTGACCCTAGCCTTTATGATTTGTGAGCAATGAATTTCTTTAGCATTGAATTATGGTCTATTTGAATTTTACAAACCTCGATAGCGAAACCCAGGAACGTTTGCTTTCCGTATCCAAAGAAGATGTGGAAAGTCGTTCCGGGACCGAATTGCGCCAATTTGCAGAAATCCATGATAAGGACTATGAAGCCCTCTTGGAGCCTGCCCTGAGCGGAGTCGAAGGGAAGCGATGCGAAATCTATCCAATTATGATTTTGTATTCAATATGTGAACCACAAAACACACCATCGAAGCCCATCCATTATGATGGGCTTTTTTTATGGCTTCATGGTTGGTTTTGCTATCTTTATAGGGTTGGTTTCCAACAATAATTTAAGTACGGAACTTACTTTGATCTGCCTGGGCAGACTGATTTGACTTTCCTATTGTCCGTACCATCCGATTTGACTTTTGCGTAAAAAGGGCAACTGGCCTTGGCCAGGTTGTTCGAGTTTTTGGTCCCGCATCGCGGGACAAAGGAGAAGCAAGAGGGTAACAGGCTGACGCCATGTTACAGGTTCGTGGTTTTTGCCAAAACGTTGATATATAGGTAATTATATGATTTTTAAAAATGAATTTTGGGTTGATGGCCCGAATTTTTCACGGAAAAATGGATAGAGGATACGAAAAGGAGCGTTTTGAAAGCTTGAGCATCAAAACATCGATTGCCCAAAAATTCAAGAAATTCAGTAAGCGGATGGGCACTTCCCAATCCATGACCTTGTTGTTGATGTTGGACTTTTTCGAGGCTAATGGGATTTCTCCCAAAGAATCCCTGGGACCCCATATCCATACCTTGGAGAGCCTGATCAAAAAACGGATCAATGCGGTGATGGCCGTGATCAAGGACATCGAAAAGAACCAGACCAAGCCCACCGCGGCCATGATGCATGCCCTCTTCGAAGGAGAGGACCCTTCCGAAAAGAAACCCCTGTTGACGGAACGGAAACAAACGGCCAAGACCCTGGAATCCGAACTACAGAACTGGATAAGGAAAAAGGAAGCCCAAAAACACCAAGAACCTAAAAAATGAATCGCTATGTATATCACCATCACCCCACAGCAGACCAAGGGTAATTTCAGCCAAAGTGCGGCGGATTATGTGGCCTATCTGGAAAAGGAAAACGAGTCCCTTTCCCTTTCTGAACAGGAACACTTTTTCAATCAGTACGGGGATAAGATATCCGCGGAACAGGTCATCTCGGAAATCGATGGCAATACCAAAAAACTCAGCAAGCACGAGCCCAAGTTCTATGCCATTACGGTCAGTCCGAGTCAGGCGGAGCTGAGGCGGTTGAAGGACCATTCCAAGGACCTAAAAGCCTATACCCGGGAACTGATGAAGGTCTATGCCCAATCCTTCCATCGGGAAATTCATGGACGGGCACCGAATGTTGAGGATATAAAATATTTCGCCAAGGTGGAACACCAGCGCTACTTCAAGGGAACGGATAGGGAGGTCAGGGAAAACCAGCCCATAGCCTCAGAGATCTTGGAACTCCAACATCAAAAACGCAGGATAGTGCGAGGGGAGGAAACAGGTAATCTAGAGCAGATCAAAGAAAAGATTTCCGAATTGGAACAATCCGCTCCGCACCAATTGGACGGCAAACGTATTGTCCAGGGGATGGCCAAACCGGGCCACCAGACCCATGTGCACCTGATCGTCAGCCGAAGGGATACCAGTAACTCCGTTAGCCTTTCGCCTGGGAGCAAGTACAGGGCATCGGAAGTAATGCTCCATGGAAAGACGGTCAAACGGGGCTTTGACCGAGATCGGTTTTTTACCCAAGCGGAAAAGGTATTCGATGCAAAATTTGAATACCAGCGGAATTTTGTGGAACACTACCCGTCCCGGAAACTGATGGTACAGAACCCAAAACTGTACTACAGTACGATCTTAGGGTTGCCGACCAATGAAAAGGCCCTTGCCCTTAAGTTGCTGGGCAAATCAGGTGTCCATCTCCCACAGATTCCGACCAACAAGGTACAGCTGGCCCTAAAGACCATCAAGGCCCTGAAGCGGGGCGTGGACGTGGCCCTTAAATCAGGCTCAATCGGTATTTAAATATATGGCTTATGGAAGGAGAATGGAACATACTTATTGCAATCACAGTCGTGGGGGCTTTGCTTTCACTTGCACTTTACCGATGGATACGTTTTGCTTTGGGAATCGGTTTGCTGTTCATGGTCTGCTTGGGTATATGTCTTTATGTTTTTGCAGGATTCCCTGGACCGCAGTTGATTCTGGGATTGGTCTGTCCACTGCTTTTGATCAATGTGGTAGGTTATGTCTTTGTAACGCCGGAAGCCCTTACGATCAAACCCACTCCTTTTCTGGTCAATATACCCTTGCAAAAGGGAAAACTCGTTTTGCAGAACATCCGTAGGGGCATCTCCATCATAGGGGCCGCAGGCAGTGGTAAAACGGAAAGTGTGGTCGCACCCCTGTTGGACCATTTTGTCCAAAACGGATTTTCAGGGGTCATCCATGATTACAAGGATTTTGAGCTTACCGAAATTGCCTATCCCTTGATCGACACGGACAAGGTGGACTTTTATCCCATCGGTTTTGACCCCATCCATTATCGGGTCAATCCCATTGCTCCCCGGTATATGGATTCCGAGGAAAGTGTCAATGAACTTTCCCGTGTATTGGTCGAAAACCTTTTGGAACAAAAGGAATCCGGTGCCACCGGCAGCGGCAAGTTTTTTACAGATGCCGTGGAAGGGTTGCTCGGCGGGATGATCTGGAAACTGAAATCGGACTATCCCGATTATTGCACCCTGCCCCATTTGATGGCCCTCTACCAATATCTGGATATGGAAAGCTTGGAAGCCTTTCTCCGGGGCAACCATACGGCCAAGGCCATGGCCGATGCCTTTGTCAATGGCATCAAGTCGGAACGGCAGACCGCCGGGGTGCGCAGTACGCTCTCCAACGCCCTGAAGAAAATCTCCACCCAACGGAATTTTTATGTGCTTTCAGCGGATGAAGTACCCCTCGATATCAAAGAACAAAAACGTCCCGTTATCGTTTCCGTGGTCAACAATCCCAAATATGAAACGGCCTATAGCCCCGCTATTGCCACGATCATCCATACTCTGACCAAGCAAATGGCCGTTCGCAACGCCAAGCCTTCCTTTCTTCTGATGGAGGAGGCGCCGACTTTAAGACTGCTGAATATGCACCGCATCCCAGCTACCTTGCGGAGCTATGATATCGCCACGGTATATGTGATGCAGGACAAAGTGCAGAACGATATCCTCTATGGAGATAAGGCCAGCCGCGCAATCCTGAGCAACCTATCCTACCAATTTTTTGGGAAAGTGAACGACCCGGAGACGGCCAAGTACTACGAGCGTTTTTTTGAATTGGTGAAGAAGCCCACCACCAGCATCAATCGTAGCCATACCATCAATTTTGATACCCGGGTGACCACAGGGGAGCGGGAAGTGAGCAAAATAAGGGCCGATGTGTTCTTTCGGTTGCAACAAGGAGAATTCATCGCCTTTGCAGATGGGAAAGAAAAAAAGGTGCAGTTCAAAAGGCCCCAGCTCAAGAAGGAGTTGCCGGAAGCTCCCAAAAACATTGACTTGGAAGGGAACTTTTATCGAATCCATGCAGAGATCAGGGCCCTGTTCGGGAAATGAACTTTGGTGGTGGCCCTAATAAAACAAATAAGGTCATAGGCATTATTTGTTATGTCCAGTTTTTTAATAAATAAACTGGACATTTTGAATATCTCTTTATAAATCATTTTTAATGAAATTCTTTGTATATAGTGAAGAAAAAATCAATAAGTGCCCGAGGGGTCTGTGTGCACCATTATGGATTTTATAAGCAAGGTGCCTAGGAGTGAGGCAATCATTAATCATTTTAATAAGATGGGCATTTTCGACCTAATGAGACCTTAATTGGAAAAACAATCAACGCAACTTGAGGATAAGATTTCGGCTTCCTTGGGCCTCCAAGACTTTTACATTTAGGCGTTCTTCATCGTTCAACGTAAACTTGGGATAGACCACCACAAAACGGACCGAACTACTTGGACTTATTTTTTGGGACATTTTGAATTCGAACAGGGGAGTGATAGGCAATTCCTGATAAGAGGCTTTCCGTTTTGGGGTGCCCAATACCTTGGATAATTGGAACTGTCCAAGAGCATATGGAACAGTGGATCGGTTCCTCAGTTCATAAACCATATAGACATGGTCATCATGGTACACTTGGTCCATGAGTTTGACCTTTATTCCTTTTTGGTGTTTGCTGTGGCGGGTAGATGATTTTTTGTGTAGCAATTGGGTACAGAAAAGTGTAAAGTGTTCTTCTTTGGTAGAAGCGGTTTTCTGTATGCAATCTTGTGCTGAGGTACCATTGGAAGAATGCTGAAAAGGGTTTGCCAAGCGTTGGTCAGGGCCTATGAAATAATGCAATTGGGGAAGGTGTTCCCGATAGGCGAGGTTAAAGGAATAGAGGTCCCCTGCGGTGGTCCGTACCAATAGATTGCTTTCTTGATCTTTTTCTGCCTGCAGCAATCCCAAGTTGTCCGCTTGTTCCTTATTGAAATTGAAGGCAAAGTTAGAGGAACCGGTCATACCATTTTGGATGGGATCCGTAAAGGATAGGGACACCACCTGGTGGTCGTTGGCATAGATGGTGTCCAAGGTTTGACCTGGGGCTTGGGTAGAGAAAAGGAGACATGAGATGATGGGGAAAAGGATATGATTTTTCATGGTTTTGCTTTTTATGTTACTGTTTTGGTTTGAGTAGCAGGCGATGACCATCCAAAACGGTCACTTTCTGCTTACGCTGGCTGCGTTGGAAAACACTTTTTAGGCCCCTTACTTGGGGCAAACCGGCAATATTGATATCCTGTACCATATCATCCACCACCTCTTGGGTAGCTTCCTCCCGTAGAGAGTTTTCCAAATAGAGGCCTGCGAGGCCATCCTGTAGGTCAAAGGCTTCCCATTGCAGGGTAACATGGTCGATTTGGGTAATGTGTAAGATGGTCCGATTGGGTCGGAAACGCACAGTACCGAACAAAGTGGTGTACTTGGGGAATTGATATCCTTTTATTGTCGTGGGTTCGACCAATCGCAACCGGATGCGGCTGTTTTTTCGTAAGACTTGTTTGCCGTCCACTTCGACCAAAATGCCCTTTTTGGTTTTTCCTTCCAGAACCTTGGGTCGGGAGGCAAAGAACAATTGCTGTTCCAAAGTCATTTCGGCAGCGGTAGTGGAGCTGTCTTTTAATGGCTCTTTGATAGGTTTTTGTTCTATTTCGGGTTCCTTGTTGGGTTTTGTATCCAAAGCTTGCACAGGTTCCCGATGTGTAGCCAAATTGCCCGTACTGTAGACACTATCGATGATACGATGTTTCTCATACTCCATATAGTCCGGATTGAAATAGCCCTTGTCATCGACCATATGATCTGGATAGACCTGGGGAGCGGTGATCGTGCGTTCTTCTTCAATAGCATCCAGGGCCTCCATCTTGGATTCATACACCTTTTGGTTTTCCTCCAGATCGGGCATCGGAATGCGGTCCGGTCTAAGGTCGGTTTTCTTGTCCTTACCAAAGGTGAGGATGGAGTAGGCCACGATAAAAAGGACTACCCCTATCAGGATCAATACAAATACAATCTTATTCTTCTGTGGTTTCATAGGCTTCTATTTTACGCAGGGAGTTTTCAAAAAAATCAGTGATCAACAACCCATGGGGGTTGTGGGGGAAATTTCGGGCCACTTGGATGAGTTTTCCCGTGGTAACCAACTCATAGGTGTCGGTAACAGTACCTCGATTGATGCGTATTAAAGTTCGGGTCTGAAAGGCATAGGGTTCCTTGTCCATATCGATCTGGGAATCGATGCGTTCCACTTGTTGGACCAAAGTGTATTGTAATAGGCGGTTATAGAAGCCATCAGCTTTCTTTTGCCGATAGACAGCATCCACAGATGCATTGCCCAACCATAGGGACCTTTCCATGTTCTTTTCATAGCTGTTGGCTTCCACACCATAGAACCAAGTGTGGAACTGTTCTAAATGGGCCAGGGCCTCGACTTCCAAGTTTTCCCGTTGGGAGGCCAGTTGAAGCGGGATGACGGCTCCAGTTGAACTTACCACGAAGGCTTTGTTCATGCTCTCCTTGTGTATCTTGATGACCAGCGTGACCGAGATGATACAGACCAACCCTGTCATGATGATCAAGGTCAGGACCACAAATCGGTTCAGTTGTAAAACCTGTTGGATGTTTTTAAAAGGTGTTTTCATTTTGATAGGGATTTATCCGGTGAACAAGCGCAACGTAAAACTCGTGGCCTTCCGGTACAGTTTGAATTTGAGCAACACGATAAATCCAATGGAGCCCAACTCGATGACCGGAGCAAAGAACTCACTGCCCCAATCCGTACCGAAAAGGCTGCCCCAAAAGTTGGTGTTGATCTCGGTATAGAGGTTGTTCACAAAGACATTGACCAAAAAAAAGGCCGGCACCAGCATATAGACCCCAGCATAGAGCTTGAAATAGGTGTAGGCCAGATTGCGGAACTTTTCAAAAACGGACAGACTGATGACCAAAGGGAAAAAAGCCTGAAGGATTCCCAAAAGAAAATAACGCTCCGCTAAAAAGAGGGGATAGATAAAAATATCCAACAACCATAAGATGACGCCTATGATAAAAGCGAACATTTTTAGGCCGTACAAAGGAGTAATAAGAGCCTCATACAATATGGCCATGGCCTTTTTGGCGGCTTCCAAGGCACCCACATCCCGTTCCAGATCTACATCCTGTAGCTGTAAGGGGAGGAGTGCCGGAGCCGTGTCCCGGTACTGGGATTCGATGGCGACCAAAATGCCGTCAAAGACCTCTAATACCTGTGTGGAAAAGATGACCAAGAGGACAATTAAAAAGTTCTTGGCCAAGTCCGTAGGGGTGAGGCCCCAGGTATGGCCATCAGTGGTGGCTATGCCCTCGTTGTATTTCTTCAGGATGTTGATCAGAAAGAACAGCACGGCCAAAGCCTTCATACCCACGATTGTGTATTGGGAAAAATCACTGTCCTTGATGGTCTGAAAGACTGCGTCCACATATTCCAATCCGATACCTAAGAATATACCTGCCATTAATAGTTGGTTTCGCGGTTATTGATAACATCTTGCATCTTGCGAAAGGAGATGATCTCCCTGTAGCGTTTGGTCTTGACCTCCAGTTCGGCCACCATTTCTTGGGACTGGACTTTCTTATCCATCAATATGGCAGTACGCTCAGCGTCGGTCATCTTTAAAAAGTCGCTGGAAAGGATCTGGTTGACAAAATCCAAGTCGTCAATGGCGGTATCCATGATTTGCTCAAAAGATCGCGATACTTGTTCCACTTCTCCTGCTTTGATATAGGGGGAGTTCAATATCTCCCTGAGATCCGTCTGTACGGTACGGAACAGGATCTCATTGTTCTTGGTCAATTCCCGTAGGGCCTTCAATTGTTTGATTGTGTTGTTGACCTTGACGATATTGTCTTTTTGTTCCTTTAAAAACTGCACCGTCTTTAACAGTTCCGAGGTCTGTTTGGCAGATTCCACCAGCGATTTGGCCATGCTTATAAAATTGGTATTGTCATACACCGGCATCCCCTGGGCCGTAGCACGGCCAGGCATGGAAATGGCCAAGGTTAGGGCTAGTATTAGGATTGGGACTTTTCTTCTGATTGATTGTTTCTTAGCTGTTTTCATAGGTTTTCTTTTTTAGGGATGTAAATTCTTTGATGGCCTGCTCCATATCTTGGGTTTTTTCATAAAGCTGCATAATCTGGGTGCTTTCCGCTCCGTCGGTGAGATATGCGGCATACACTTCGGGCGGGACTTCCAAGCGGAAGATATTGCTCTCCTTTCCGATCTTGATAAAGATCTCGGTGTATTTCCGTTCGCCCGTCAGGTTGTTGCGTATGGACTTTAATTGGTTCAGGTCATGGCTTGAGAGGTTGAGGCGCTTTTGCAGTGCGTCATAGCCTTTCTCATTCCGCAGGCTGTAGATGACCTGGGTGTTTTCCAAGATACTGGCCGAAGTGGAATTCTGCGGCAACTGGTTGATGGATTGCAGGATGATCCCAATGGCCCCGTTTTGTTTCCGGATGGCCTGATAGTAGAATTCCACACTTTCCAAGACGTTGGGGAACTTAAGTTGTTTGGCAAACTCATCGAAGAGGATGATTCCCCGTTCGGAACGGTTTTGCCAGATGGTTCGTTGGATGGCAGACTTGATGAGTTTTAGCATCACGGATAGGATTTCCTTGTTGTCCCTGACCTCGTCCAGTTCAAAGATGATGAGCCGCTTGTCCTCTATGGTATAAGTTTGGTCAGCCCCCGAATTAAATAGAAAGCTGTAGGGACCACCTTCCACATATTCGGATAGGATATGAAGGAAATCATAGGTGCTAAAATGTGCTTCTTTGATCTGCAGTTCTTGGATCAGGTTGTCTTTCCAGTCATCCACAAACTGATAAAGGGAAGCCAAGGAATGATTCTGTCTGACTTTTTTGTAATAAAGCAGCAATACCTTTTTGATGGCAACTTCTTGCGATTTGGAAGGCCTGTCCGCCGCAAGGAGCTCCAAGAGAAAAGTAGCGAGGTCTTCCAAACGCTCTGGAGTCAGGTCGGAATCCTCCGAAATATAAAAAGGATTGATGCCCAGGTTTTTTCCCTGCTCGTAACGCAGGATGATATGTTGGTCGGGATAGAGCTTTGCAAACTTGGCATAGGAGCCGCCCAAATCGATAAGGACCAACCGAACACCTTGCTCAAAATACTGCCGTAAGATATTGTTGGCCAAAAAAGACTTGCCTTCCCCTGTTGGGGCGAAAATGGCAAAGTTCCGGGCCTTGATGCGTTTCTTTTGTTCATCCCATACATCCTTCAGTGCCGGGATGTTGTACTGACGGTCATTGAAAATGATACCGGTGGCATCCGTGGTATAGTTGGTGTTATTGATATAGAGGCAGAGGGCATGCTTCAAATCAGTCACATACAGGTCTTCATTGGAGAAGTTGGTGGCATGACAGGGATGGGAATTCAGAAAGTAATGCGTGCGTTCCTCACCATTTGGGTGATAGGGCATGATGTCCAGCTCCTTGAATGAGGCCTTGATTTTGGATGCTATTCGTTTGACTTGTTTGGCCTCCGAATGCCAAAAAATGATATTGAGATGGCCCCGGATGATGCACGATGAATCATCCCCATTGATCTCGTCAAGGATGTGCTGCACCTTTTTGAGGACCACCTTGTTTTGGGAGCCGAAATTGGAACTTTTGCTGAGTTCTTCCACTTTCTTGTCCAAGAGCTTGCGCCATTTGTGTTTGTCATCCAAATAGAGGATATGATTCACCATGTGGTTCTCATTAAGGTCAAGACCCAGGCCGTCAATAAAACCTTGGTGAAAGGTGAAATCGTCTGAAGTAAACCGCTCATTGGTCTTGCTGCTCTGGACCGCTCCACCAAAACAAGCTTCATTATTGATCGCTATGATATCGAAATAATGGTCACCAATTTCAGTCTGTTTTTTGTCTAGTAGAACATCGGTATCAAAACCGACATTGAAACCATTGTAATAATTGTTCGTATGGGTAAGAATGTCATCAGGTAACATTGGCACCAATGACACGCGCTGGCTATTGTTGACATATGAGACGGCATCATTGACGGAAGTGATGAACTCCGCCACTTGGACATCCAGTTTTCGATGGAAGCCTTTTTCCGTTTTTCGGAATGGGTTGACATATTTGGAAGCGTTGAGAGTTTTGTCCAAGGGCAGTATAAAGAATAGATAGCTTTGATGGCTCAGATGCTCCCTACCCTGAAAATAGTCATGGGTTGCCTTTTCCAAAAAAGTACGGTTGGGCAATTGTTCGGCATCATATCCCACTTTTTGGTAAATGTCCTGTTTATGGATGACCGTGCCTGTGGGAAGTGACTTGAATGCTTGAAACCACATACTGTGCAGATCCTCAAAATCTTGCTCAGAGAGGGAATGGATTTCGGGAAGGATTACTTCATAGCACAAGACCACATTCCCGTTGTTAGCAAAGACCACATGGTTTTGGATGTCCAGGATGGGATGATGGGAATGAAGATTGATTTTATGCATAGGAAAGAGGACTTAGTTTTTTGTTGCTGATGATGCGGGGGAAAACCTTTTGAACAGAAAGTAATTGAGGGTTTTTGGCCCACTGCGCCAATGCCCCGAACAATAGGGCATTGAACAACAGCAGGGCAACGATGACACCAAAACTGAAAGAAAATATGATGATTAATAGGGAGCCGATGACGGATACCATTATCAGGGAAAAAAGGAAGATGGGCAATCCCATAATCATGGCCCGCTTACGGATATTTCGATAGACCTCGTACTTTTTCATTTTACACCACGATTCCAATGAGATAGGTAAAGATGCCCACAACGGCACCGGCAATCAGGACAAAGACCAAGACCCGAGTGATACCTTTTTTGAGGTCGGCGTTTTCGCCGAAGAAGTGTCCGGCATTAAAAAGAAAGCCGACCAAAAAGATAACCCCAAGTATGATGGGAAAGATGGCCCGAATGGTGTCGGAAATATCGTTGACCGAATCCTCGATGCCCCCGATCTGGGCCAAAACGGCACTGGAGGTAAAAAGCAATACTAAGGTGATGAAGAAAGATTTTCGCATATCGTAAACGTTTAAGGGTTAGACGATTATTGATATGTGAAAAGTATAATAGATATGCATTCAAATAACGGATAATCAGTTATTTGTGAATAAAATATATATTAGTTTAAGATGTGGCTATTTGCTGGGGTTTAAGCACGGATTTTATGAAAATCAGCAGGTTGGTGTTAACTAAAGAAAAATTCAGGTATGCCAAGGTTCGTCAAAAATGTATTTTACGACTGGAACCCACGTGTAGATTATGATTTATTTTTTAGTTCTAAGGTTTTCCACCAATAGAAAAATGCTTCTGGATTGGTTTTCTTTAATTTGTTCAATCTTGTTTCATCGGGTTGGTCAATAGTCCAATCCGCAATTTCTTCTGGATTTGAAAAGCGATGAATTTCTTTAGCTTCCATTTTTATCAGTGCAGATACATATGCTGCTTTGGCGGCTGGAACCATAGCCCTCTCAAGATGAAAATTTTCTGAAAAAATATAGTTTTTGATGTTTTGAATCCCTTTCTGCAGCTCGGGAAATCGGCCTTTACCGGATTTCCCTCTTGTTGCAATGACCATGGCGGTTTCCAATATATCCTCCAAGACTGCATCGTTGGATTCCTTTATATTCCTATAAGCAAGTTCTGTTTGGGCAAATCGATTAAAAACTGCTGAGACCACTTCGATATCAAGTACCATATCAAATAAGTTACCGACATCGAATAATTGCTTGATAATTTCCACTTCTTTACCCCTACCATAAGGAACGCCGGTAGTATTTGGTGCAAAGGCAGTCAATTTATCTCCTAGAATAGCTTCGGCAGTGGGCACTTCCACATCTAAAGGATCATCTTTCAATTTTAGAAAAGGGGAATTAATTGGTATCATTTCTGTATGTTCCCCATAATGGCTTTCTTCAAAAAGTATGTCCAATAAAATATACTCTTGGTCTGAAGGTGCATTCGTTACTGGTTTATAATAAAACTTGTAATGGGCTTTTTCTATATTCGACGTTGTTTTCCGGACGTCCTCTTCATAACCAATAAAATCCGAGCTTTTGATTAGGGAATCAAAAATAGGGTTCAAATTCTCTGGCTTTTTTGCAACTATAATATCTATATCAATAGAAAATCTTTTCGGCTCAGGAAGCAGAAGCGTCAAGGCGGTACCTCCCTTAAAAAGAAATTCCAAGCTGCTTTTTTTAAGTTGTTCCAATAAATAAAGTGCACGCACTACTTTTTCCACCAAAATGGAATCTGACCGGTGCTCTCCAGCCTTATGATTTATCCATTCTTTTGTTAGCGACTCCGTATCTATCATTTTTCTATGATTTGGCAGTAATTAATATTAACTGCCGTTTCTTTGTTGGTTTATTAGCAATTCTACTTCAGCCTTTTTTGTTCTTCTATCTGCATATCTAAGCATCTTTGCTTTATTGATATTATATCGATTGAAAGCCGTTTGGTAAATTCTTTTCAATTCTGCACCTTGAAATGTGGAAAACAATTCTGGGTCACAATAGATATCCACCAACATTTTTTCCAAAGAACAGGTAGCCACCTTATCTACTTTATGAATTGGAGCCTCTGTAATAAGCGGTATAATGATAATGGGGCTTTTAGAATGAGAAACATATTTGTTCAATATGTCGCGGGAAGGATTAAGGAACACTTCTTTGCCCAAATCGTTTAGAGCATAGAATACCGATTCGGTAGCATCCCTCTCCACCTCCAATATGGTGTAAAACCTTCCTGGTTGGTGCAACATGAATTCGTTAAGCCACTTTGTTGTCCACAAACAGGTATCGATATATGGAAATTGATTGTGAATTTTACCAGCTAGGATTTTGAGCGACCTCGTAATTTCAGGAGTGTAGGTTTTCTTTTTTTTCTCCGTAAGTGAATAGATTCCTCTAGACTGCCTATAAAGAATACCTTCCTGAGTCAGTTTATACAACCTCCAATCAATTGTTGAACGCTTTACCCTCTCCTCAAATTGACTATAGAATTCAATAATATCAGAAACGGTGATTTTTTGTCCCTCGTCGAAACTCTTCTTTAGCGCATTGATATGTAGGGATTTATTGGCGATATCTTGATCTTTTATACAAATATACTAAAAACTAAGATTCGGCAGTAAGCTTGTATAATTGCCAAATCTTAGCATAAATATTAAACTCGTTTATCCTTACTCTTTTTTTCAAAGGCTACCAAATTAAACAACTCCCGCATCCGAGAACGTACACGATTGCCATAGCGTTCTTCAAGTTCTTCGGCATTGAGGTTGGTGGTGGCATGTGTTTTTCGTTTTTCATTGATGAAGAGCTCATGGCGGGAGAGCAGTATTTCCCCTATGACATTGCAATCCTGGCCAAAATGGCGGCCATTGGGTTCAACACCTATATCGTCAAAACAGAAAAACTGCGAACTGCCATAATCCTCTATGGTCTTATAACCGATGTGGTTAAACCCAAACACAATGTTCCGGCAAGGAATGACCTGATACGGTCGTTGGTGGGGTACGATGTATTTCAACAATTTCATGAGACTGGTCTTTCCACAACCTACGGGTCCGGACAAAAGAAGGCCCTTGTTTATGTCCATGCCCAATTGGGAGCAACGGGCCTTGTCTTGGATAAAATAAAGGCAGAGCTTATAGAGAATTTCCCGATCTTCTCTGTGGATTTTGAACTTTTTGCCAAATAGGAGCTTTCCTTTGGCATTTAGGTAGATGAGGATTTTTTCAAAATCATAGTGAATTTCTCTGCCCTTGAGGGTGCCCAATGGATATTGAACGGCTCCCTCGGTGATGATATGTGGGGCATTATATTTCACAAGGGCTCGTTATAATTTTTATGCTTTTTGGTCTTTAAGTTGTCCTGAAATGGGACACTGGCCTTCTGTTTGTTTCCGTTTTCCAAACCATCAGAATCCAAATTTTTAAAATCAGCCTGTTTGTTATTGTTTTTTTCGTTTTCTAAGGTTTGTATATGTTTGTTTATAGGTACCACTGCTTGTCCATTGCTTGTCCCGATTTTGGTACGGCTTTGGTCCACCACTTGTCCAGGAGTTGTTCCAAAATCGAACATCTTGATATGGCTTCCCTTAAAAGGATTGTGGGATGGGGTATAGACGATATAACCCCAATGGTCAAGTTCCTTGATGCATCGATGGTAGGTGGATTTGGACCCGATCTTGGCATACTGCATAACGTCATCCCGGTTGATAAAGAATTCCGATTTAAAGAAGTTGTTGTTCCAGAATTGGAACAAGGCCACATAAAGACTGATATGGGTTGGGTTCAGCCGGCTGTCCTTGGAGAATTGATCAAAAACCCCATTGAGATGTTTGATATAATTGACTTCTTCCAAACCTAGATTCGATTATGAATCTTGTTCTGCTCCAATACTTCCATGATTTCATGGTACTCGTAATAGAGGACACCGCCGACTTTGGTGTAGGGGAGGGTGCCGTTGATGCGAAGGTTCTGCAAGGTGCCAGGCGAGATGCCCAACAATTCTCGGATCTCATTGGATTTAAGCCATTTTTTGTTCGATTGCTTGTTATGGTTTTCCAATAGATCTTTGATGTCCTCCAGCAGTTCGACTTTGAACTCCATGAGGTCTTCGGTGGTAATGATGGTCGCTCCCATGTGTTTTGTGTTTTAAAGGAAGGACCACCTCCTGAATATCTTGTCATTTGGTGGCCCATCCATAGATTTGACTTTCATCACAAAACTGAAAAAGCATTTTGGAAAAACTTCCCAAGTTGGTACCAACTTGGGAACGATTTTTTTGTCATACAATTTGTATCGATTTGCGCACAATTGAACTTTTCATTGGTGTCAAAAGCTCTGAAAATTGCAAAAATCCGGCCTCAAAATGGCTTAAAACCAAAATTCCCAAGTTGGTACCAACTTGGGAAAAATCAAGGTGCTATTCTTCTAGGGATTCCATCCGCTGGTTCAGCAGCTCGATAAGCCGATCCAAGAACCGCGTCCGACTGCTCTTCCGCGAGCGGATATCAATAAAGGTGTGGTAGTAATTGCCCAGGTCCACATTGTAAAAGTACTCGAAATGTGAGGCCAGCTCCTTGATATCAACGGTACCACCATTGATACATTTACTGGTGTGCAGTGCATAAAGGAGCTCGATAAGCTCCGTCTTGCCACCGGTCCAAAATAATTTTGAGGGTTTTTCCATAGGTGTGTTCTTAGTAGGTTCCATATTGTTGTTGAGATCGTCCACTTCCTTTCTCAGGTAAACGATGAGCATGTCATAGGCCATGATGGTGGCCACGGTACCGTCCTGACAGGTGGAGAACTCGTCATCGATCAAAAAGTGAAAGGATTCCAAGGGCATGCGCAGGTCCCGATTGCCCCGGACAAAATACTGTTCGTCCATGGACATGGCCCCGCGCCGGTAATAATTATAGAATTCCAAATTATCGTTAAAGAAGGTCTGAAGTTTATCTATCTGTTGCTGGAGGTATTTGACCTGGGCCACATCCTTTCCGCGGGGCCGTTTGCTCTCAATGCTGAATAGCTTGATGTAATAGATGAGCTTGCTAAAGATCTGGGGCTTGACATGCTTAAAAAAATAGATCTCATCGGCCTGTGTTTCAAAATCCTTGCCCACAATCTGCTTTTGCAGTTTACGAATACACTTCTCCACGAGGGCAATGCCCTTCTCCGCTTTGAACAGGATATCACCATCCCCGCTTTCCAGGGTTTCCAACTGGCCCTCAAATTCCGATAGCAACTTTTGGTATTTCATGGTAAACTTCCATTAGTTCTGTCCTTCCATGACACCGATCATTTCCAAGATAAAATTGTCATTGGTCTGTAGATAGGCATATTTTTCATGTACCATCGCTCCCAGCTTTCTTTTTTCAAAAGAGGCGGTCATACCAAAATCGATTTTGGGGATTTTGATGGCAATTGCTCGTTCAATGGTTCGATATAGCAATTGACGGTAGGTCGCATAGCTTTCCAATAGGTCGTAATCCATGCCCACGAAGGCGGGAACATAGACATCGTTCTGATTGGTATAACAGAACATTACTCCAAGTATGGAGTTGGGTATTCCTTTTGTGGTAAGTACTACAAACTCCCAAAGTTCATTTTCGTTCATCTGTTCAAACAGCTTATAGGGAAATGAAAAGGTATTTAGACCAAGGTTCCGTTTTTGCACTTCTCCAAAAAGACGTTTGAATTCTTGTATTTGGAAAGCATTGGCCTTGGAGATGATTTCGGATTGCGTCAATTCCAAAAAGGGTTGGATGTCCTTCCGGAAATGCCTTCGGTTTCTTGATGACAATTGTTCGATATAACTTTCAATGGAATCAATCCCTGCCAGGTCAACGGTACAGGAGTTGGGCATCTGCACCCGCAAAAACCCATGGCCATACAGTGTTTCATTCCAAGTTGATTCTGCTTTAAAATCACGTAAAACAGTCATTTTTGCACCGAATTGTCCTTCCATTTTTTCCATAAGTTCTAACAGGCCATCCCTTGCAGCACCTCCCAGTTCATGGGATTTGTCCCAATACAGGTGGTCCCCCTCCGTGAACAGGCAACCCAAGGACAGTACCATGGAGGTCAAATGATAGGGCTTTTCTTTCCGCTCTTGTTCAATCGCAGCCGATATTTTAGCTTGGGCGAGCATATCATCCTTCCAAAGGGAACCGGTCAGAAAGGTCATCAATAAGGGAACGCCTTCGGAATCCTTAATGATCACATATCGGAACGACCAATTGTGTTCCTTTTGCGGGTTTCCTTGAAAAGCCTCTTCCAAAAATTTCAGTCCTTCCCAATCGTAGACACCTTGTCCTCCCAGATACCGGTTCCATTGTGTATGACCAACCTGTTCGATGGTGTCGAAAATTTCGATGGTCAGTTCGGAGGACATTTGCGATTTAACTTGGATGTTGTGTAACAACTTAAAGGCATGGAAGACCCTTTCGAGATTTGTTTGGGTGTCTTCCAGGGCCAATGGGAAGTGATATACCATGGCTTCTACCAGTCCTTTGATTTCTTCTTTTTGGTTATGTCTAGATATGGTAATTCGTACCCCTGTATTTTTTACCGGTACAGCTGGGAAAATACCCAGGTTGACATAAAAACCTTCACGCATCAATCGGTTCACAAAATTGTAGCCGGTCTTGGGCATTCCCGTCCCTATGTAAAATACTGGGGATTCGTTTTGGTCTATCAAGGGTAATTCGGTGGAGGAGAGGCATGCATTGAAATAGTCGATGCGTTCCCGCAGTTCTTGCTGTAGGTCATAGATCTCGGGGGAAAGATGAATCTGTGC
This sequence comes from Allomuricauda sp., assembly GCA_050303195.1. Classification (GTDB taxonomy): domain Bacteria; phylum Bacteroidota; class Bacteroidia; order Flavobacteriales; family Flavobacteriaceae; genus Flagellimonas. The sequence goes on from JBNLBG010000037.1 coordinate 24,914, forward strand.
GGAGGCCATGGCAGCGGCCACAGAAGCTGGTTCCAACTGGGCGGAAAAGGTCAACGGTCCACCAAAGGTCCTTATCTTATCATACAGTTGTGGATTGGAACAGACCAATACCGCACCACTGGCCCCAAATGTCTTGCTCAGTGTACCGAAGAGGAGCACATTTTGCGGTAATTCTCCTAATTGGTCCAGTACATACCCGGTCCCATTTTTACCGACCCAACTCATCCCGTGGACATCATCGAAATAAAAATGGAGTTGTGGGTATTTTTCTGAAAGCGCCATCAATTCTGTGACAGGGGCATAGTCCCCGTACATGGAATAGATGCCATCGGCCATGTACCAGATATGCCTTTTGGAATGTTGGTACTTTTTGATCTTTTCCTCCAACATCTCCAAATTGTTATGGCGAATCATCTCGATGGGAACGCTCCGAGTCTTTAGCATCTTGGCGGCATTCTGTACGCTCCAATGTACCTGATGGTCCAAAATGATCACATCATTGTCATCCACCGCACTGGGAATTACGCCCAAATGTCCTAGGGTACTGTTTTTGGTAATGACAATGGGCTGACCGTACATTTCCCGAATGTAATCCTCCAGTTCCTTGTAAAGCGGATTGGAGATATAGGACTTTGAAAGGGGGAATTGGGTACCATATTTTTCTATGGCATTCATGGCGGCCTCCTTTAACCGAGAATCCTGTTCCAACCCTAAATAACCTGTGGTCCCAAAATGGTATAGTGCCCTACCGCCGACTTCTATCATCCTTCCTGAAAAGGACTTTCCCCCGGCATAAAGGTGCAATACCCCAGCTTGTTTTGCATCAGTGAATACTTCATGTACAGTGTTCAGAAAATTGTGGTGTTTGATCTTGGCCATTTTATTTGTTTTTATTTGTGATAAAAAGAAACGGATTTTGTAAGTTGATAAAGCATGCAAATTCTATTTAATCCTTTTCAGATAACAAATACTCCTTTTCGGATAACAGAAAGCCCTTTATTGCTTATAACTGCCCTCTTGTAAAAATTTCAATTGCAGTAATTTTGTAAATTGATGTTGCTAACCAGTTTTCCAGAGATGAAAAAAACACATGAAAACACCTTTGCCGTATATCTGTTGACCGATCATCTGTTACATATCATATATAAGAAAGTGCCTTGTATCAATGTTAAGGCAGCACAACTCATTGTCAAGGATCGTATGGAATTACAAGAAGGTCAAGTGATGCCTGTGCTCTGCGATATACGGGAGGTCCGGAATATCGATAAGGCCGCAAGGGACTATTTGGCGCTGGAAGGTTCCCTTTGGATTAAGAAACTTGCCTTTTTAATCGATCCACCGGTTACGGACATGATCAGCTCCATTTATCTGGACACCCATGCCCAGAAGGTGCCTACACAATCCTTTACCAAAAAAGCGGAGGCACTGGCCTACTTGGGCATTAAGGAAACCGATGATAACTAATCTATACTATAAAACAGGATGCCGAACAGCGATGACTTTAGGGTAAAACGGATACAAAAGATGCTCTTGGAAATGGCCAAGGGCAATTTCTTCTATAGCATTGAACCCATGGACAAGAATGACAATATTGCTTCTTTGGTGGTCATGCTGAACATGGTCAATGAGGAAATAGGGGCGGCCTTTATCCATCAATGTTTTGCAAACGCGCACAACACCCCACAATGTGTCATCCAACTGTCCATGATCTTGGATGCGAATGGCCACATTGAATTGCTCACCAACGGCACCTGCTCCCTATTGTCCTATCCCCCTAAGGATCTTTTCGGAAAACACATCACTGAATTCATGACCGAACGGTCCCGGGAAAGATGGACCAAAAAGATGTCAAAACATTTGAAACGGGAGCGGTCTGAAACGGTATTGTTCCTGGAATTCATTACGAACGATGGTCTTTTGCTGGCCAAGGATTGTCAAATATCGGTGTACCAGGCCTTGGATGGGAGCGGTCAAAAAACCCTGTTGAACTCCGTCTTCTTTTCCAAGGGGGAACCTTTTGAAACGGGACTGCCCAAAAATAAACTCAAAGTAACCAAGGGCATCAAGGAGCATAAAGTCACGTTGACGCCAGAGGACATCCAAATCATTAGGGACGTCCATGATATGATCATCAACAATCTGGACAAGGACCTTCCAACCTTGCAGGATCTTGCCCGTCAGAAGGGCACCAATGAGTACAAACTGAAGTATGGTTTCAAACAGATCTACGGTACGACCATTTTTAGATTTCTGATCAGGGAACGTCTTCGAATGGCAAGGACCCTGATCCAGCACAGCACCTTGACGATAAAGCAAATCATCCAAATGACCGGCTTTAAGAGCAAGACCCATTTTTCAAGGGCATTCAAGGACAAATATGGAATGTCCCCTACTGATTTAAGGTCATAAAAACCTTAAAATCATGCATTTACTCCGTTTCAGATAACAAATACTCCCTTAGAGATAAACCAGACTCCCGAACTTTGTCATATCAAATCAAAGGATATGTCATACAAAGAAATCCACTCCAAGCTTATTACCCTGTTCAGCCTTTTGCTGACTATCCTTTTCGTGTACACCGCGGTAAGTAAACTGAACCATTTGGACCTCTTTCAAGGGCGCCTGGAACGGATGCCCTATATATCCCCCTATGCCTCTTTGATCTCATGGGTCGTGCCTTTTCTGGAATTGGTAATCGCTGGCCTATTGTGGTTTCCTAAATACCGAACCATGGCATTTTATTCCAGCTTTATCCTATTGGGGCTATTTACCATTTATATCATTGTGGTTCTAAAATACAGTGATTCCATCCCTTGTTCTTGTGGCGGGGTCATTTCGACATTGGGCTGGGGGGACCATATTCTGTTCAATGCTGCTTTAATGCTCATGGCATTGATGGGAATCATATGGTCCAAAAAAAACTACGATATGCAATCGCATCAAAATACTGTGCAGTGACAGGGGAAGCCGAAAACCTAGAAAAGAGTAGGCATTCAAAAATTAATATGAAGTATTATGAAAACAAATTTTTTAAAACTTGTATTACCGGCCTTCGCCATTTTGTTGGCGGTCGGCCTTGCATTTGCAACTGAGGAAAAGACTGTCTACCAAGATGGTCACTATTTTGACACCGCAGAACAGGAATGGAAATCCATTCCCGCCGAAGGCTGTGGTGAAACAGGGAATACCCTTTGTAAATATCTTACCTATCAATTGTATTCCATGCCAAACTTTGGCAGCACGCCTTTGCGTAAAAATGTGCCATAATCAGTTTTCTGACCCAATTAAAAGGTGCCTTGGAAAAGGCACCTTTTTCACTAATTCAACATACTTCCATAAACTTTAGGGCATGTCTCCCAGTTCATGAAATCCCTTCAAACCATTATTGGCTAAATCCTACTGATCTTTTTCAGACATCTTTCCCAGTGGGCCATACTGACATCATCCCAATTTCTTTTCATTCCCTCTTCGATACTTTTTTTCAACCCTTTCAATAACACCCTAAACTGGGCCAATACATAATCTGAATGGGCAAAAAAACGCTCATCGGAATTTGATCCATGTCCTTTCTGTTGCACAAATCTGACCAAAAGGTCAATATATGATATCTGTATCGTTTGCCTTTGCCTTTCTACATGGGTATGGCCGTCTTGTAGTTCTATGAACAGCCCTGATTGTAAATGGACCAGGTAATTTTGGATCATATTTTTAGAAGCAGAACGGCTTTCCATGAATTCCAAAC
>JBNLBG010000038.1:0-27755 GCA_050303195.1 Allomuricauda sp.
CATGTGGCCCAAGAGTTCATTACCACTTGGGATGATAAAATTGAGGCTCTAAAAGATGGGTTTATGCGGTGTGATGTGTAGCTTCAAGGGGTAAATTACACCATGTCTTCTGGTTTTAAATGCCAAAAAGAAACTTAACAAGTAGGCCTCAAATTTGACCAATAGGTCTTCCTAGACATAAATGCCGTAAAGAAGCCGTAAACAGACCATCAGGTTTTTAAGTATTGGGCCATATTTTTGGCCTGAACTTCAAAAATTTAAAAATGAATGACTTAGGTCAAAAGATCAGTGCTGTCAGAAAATCAAAAGGGTTAACCCAAGAAAAACTGGCTGATCGTGCCCAAATTAATCTCCGGACACTTCAAAGAATAGAAAAAGGGCGTACCACCCCCCACGGGGAAACGCTAAAAAGAATTGCGGACGCCCTTGAAATTCCAGTAGAAGAATTAGTGGACCACGGGCCCAACAGCAATGTCGGATATATAAAAGCCATGCACTTTTCCGCTTTGACCTTTGTCTTTCTTCCCTTAGGAAATATCATTCTACCATTAATCCTATGGTTGGTACGTAAAAGCAATGTCAGAAACATTGATTTTTTTGCCAAAAACCTACTGAATTTTCAAATTACATGGACCATCGTATTTGCACTTCCTTATATATGGTATGCACTTAATTTATTCTTTGATTTCAATATTTCAATGGGCAACACGTACCTTAAGCCTTGGACAGTTTTAATCACCCATGTTTTTGGCCTCTATATTTTAAATATAATTTATGTGTTGGTTGTTGCGATTGTCCTAAGAGAAAAGACCAAGAATTATTTCCCAATCGCATTGAAGTTCATTAGGTGACAAGTATCCTTTAAAGCATTTTATTGGACTGAGGTTTATTGCGCGCCATAGTCGTTTCATGACAGGTCGTCTTGGTTAAAAAGACGTGATCAACTTGGGGAAGACCTCCCGCAAACGTATAGTGTGTACGGAATAGGGTAATATTATCTTTAATCTTAAAGATTGGGCATCCCTTATTTTGACCCCTCTTTAAAATTCAAACAAGAAAAATCAAAAATGAGTTTTGGAGCTGGACATGTTCAGGACATGAATATGGGTCTTGGAAAAAATTTGAAGAAACATTTCCGCAATTCAATCTCCCCGATATTAAATGTAAAGCACGATTTAGCATTGTTTACCTTGACAAGGATTATATGGAAGTTGAAAAGTACTATGGAGAAAATTTAGAATAATTTCCAATAATCTATTTCCTATCCCTCAACACCACCGTTACCTTCCTCAATGCTGTGGCAACTTCCTGAAGCTCAACTCTAGAAAAGGTGTCCTCTTCCACATAAAACAACATTTCCACCGCCAAGTCGAGCCAGTTGGCCAAAGTTTCTGGGGTGCCGTATTGGTCTTCGATGAGTTCAAGCAATTGGTTTTCTTTTGACAAGTTAGACCCCATGAACTTTCTTCTGATTTCAGGTGAAGTTCATAAATTTTGTTTGAAGTCGTAGTCCTATATATCGTACAACGGCAAAAAAATATGGATATGGGTTAATTCCTAACCCTTTCTTCCCTCAAGGAAAGTGGTATCTTTAAGCAGAGAGGACATGGAGTCATTTTCTGTCCACATCCTAAGTATAGTACCAACAATTACAATTTTCATGCTTCATTCCATAAATCCATATACCTTAAAAGAGGTCTACAGCATAGAAGAATTCACATTGGAACAGGTCGATAAAGCCATTGACAAGGCTGATGCGTGTTTTGCCACTTGGAGAAAACGTTCTTTTGCCGAAAGAAGTCAATTACTATTGGCTGCTACGCAGGAACTCAAACAAAACAAGCAGAAATATGCAGAAGATATTACTCTGGAAATGGGAAAACCCATAAGCCAATCCATCGCAGAAGTTGAAAAATGTGCCTGGGTTTGTGAATTTTATGCCGAAAATGCGGAACACCAATTGGCCAACAAACCCATTCAAACGGATGCACAGGAAAGCTACGTAAGCTACGAGCCTTTGGGAGCTATTTTAGCAGTTATGCCCTGGAATTATCCCTTTTGGCAGGTATTTCGGTTTGCCGCTCCAGCCTTAATGGCCGGCAATGTAGGTCTATTAAAGCATGCCAGTAACGTCATGAAAAGTGCTTCCAACATTGAAAAGGTCTTTGAGCGGGCAGGATTCCCTGAAGGATGTTTTACCAATCTACCCATCAGCAGCCGTAAGGTTGAAGGCATTCTCAAAAACAAAAAAATAAAGGCGGTGACCCTTACAGGAAGCAAGCCCGCGGGAAGTGCTGTGGCCTCCGTTGCAGGATCTCAAATTAAAAAGTCTGTTTTAGAATTGGGCGGAAGCAACGCTCTAGTAGTATTTGCCGACTGCAATTTGGAAGAAACCCTAAAAACTTGTGTCCAAGCCCGATTCCAAAATACCGGACAAAGCTGTATTGCCGGAAAGCGTTTGCTTTTGCATACATCCATCGCTAAGGATTTTACGGAGAGATTCTTGGAAGCTGTTCAGGCACTTAAAAGTGGCGACCCCATGGATTCAGAAACCTACATTGGTCCCATGGCACGTGTGGACCTTGCTGAAGAACTTGAACAGCAATTGCAACAATCTGTGGAACAAGGCGCAAAAATCCTCTTGGGAGGAAATCGAAATAATGCCAATTTTGAGTCAACAGTTGTGGGCAATGTAACACCGGGTATGACCATTTTCAAGGAAGAAACCTTCGGTCCTTTGATTGGCATCACTGTTTTTGAAACGGCAGAAGAAGCTGTAAAATTGGTCAACCAAAGTGAATTTGGATTGGGCGTGTCCCTTTTTACCGAAGATATTGAGGCAGCAAAAGAACTCATCCCGCAATTTGAAGATGGTGCCGTATTTGTAAATGAACTCGTAAAAAGCGACCCACGATTGCCTTTTGGAGGCACTAAAATATCAGGGTATGGTCGGGAACTATCGGTAGATGGCATTCAGGAGTTCGTAAATAAAAAGACGGTCTATATTCGCTAATATCCAAAAGCGCTTCCTACTCGTGTTCTTCTTGAAGTGCCTTTGCAATTTTTTGATTCCATTCCAATTGCTTTTCTCGATTTCTGGAAAAATTGGTCTCCCAATCGTACTGATCTTGATAATCTTGGAGTTCTTGCAATATCTCTTTGTAAATTTTTCGGATTTCGGCTTTTACATCATCTGAAAAAGAGGTGCGATCCAATCGGTTCCGCATTTTTCGGGCAAAGAGTTCCGAGATATCAAAATGAAGCTGCTCATGGCTCAACGTATTCTCATCGCAAAGGGTAGGTCGGTACCACGACTCATTAGGGTAAAAATAGGCGTTGACCTCATAATCCAGATGAACCTCGTGATGTAATAGATTGGCAGAATAGGTATAACTGATGCCACTAGCGGTTGTGGCGGCAGGTACGGCTGCGGGGGGTACTTTCCCCTTAAAATCGGCCCAAGTAAGCCGGATATTGGGATTCCAAGGGACACCTTCTTCGATTTCTTGTGCAACACCCAAAAAACCAAGGAACAAAAAACATCCTATGGCAATTATTTTACCCAATGAAAATCGATTACTCTTTCTATATCAGGGTGCAAACTATATTGTACAGGGCAGGTATTCGCCGTATGCACCAAGATTTTTCTGTTCTTTTCTGAAACACCTTCCGGAAGTTCCAGTTTCACCTCAATTTTGGAAATCCGCCTTGGGTTGGCCGCCATGTGCTTGGTGACTTCGGCAGTAGAACCTGTTAAGTCCACCTCAAGGTCACGGGCCTTAATGCCCATCATGGTCATCATGCAATTGGCCAATCCTGTAGCCACGGTATCGGTGGGCGAAAAGGCTTCACCTTTGCCATTGTTATCGATGGGAGCATCGGTAATGAATTCATTTCCCGAGCGTAGATGCACACAGGTAGTGCGCAAATCCCCGTTATAGGTTACTTTTGAGGTCATCTAACTTTACTTCTTTAATTTCCAAACTATCATACTCCATGATATAACAAGCCCGGTTAAAATAGCCTGAGGTCCAATTGTTGAAGTAATCAAAACTGTTTCCAGTGTATTCGGTTAGGCCAATAATCTTGGAGGTTTCAAAAAGATTGTTCTTATGGGCAAGTTTCAACAATACGTCAAAGGTTACATCAAACCCACGTACCGCATAGCGATCTGGCTTTAACCCGTTGAATCTTTTCTGATATGCCTTTACAAAAGAATCATTTCCCGCTTCCCTATATAAAGAAGGGTAGGTAAACTTTAAGTTGGATAGATGTGTACTGGAAACGGCATCATCCTCAAAAGCACTGTTATGACTTGTAGTGAACATGCGAACGTTGATCTCAGTTTCTTTTTCAGAAGTGAGGCTGGCCGTATTGGCAGAATTCAATATAGATGTGACACTTGCCACCATATTGGGTTGGTCGGTTTCCAAGAACACCCAGTTTTTCTTCTCTTCGGAAAGTTGTATCAAAAATTCATCCAAATGCAGGGATTTATTGTCGATAACCTTTGCAATCTGTGCCGCTGGAAACTTGCTCAAAATAGAATCATGGGCCACCTGATGGGTAGAATCCGCAATGATGATCACATTTTCATCTGTGTAGATTTTTTCCATATAGGAAAGCATCTTGCTCCGAAGCACTTCTTCCCGGGGCACCGAAAAGAAGACATTGGAGTGACTGAACTCACTTTCCGAAGAAATGGGAGCGATGACGGGAATATTTTTTGACGCCGCTTGTACCGCGACTTCGTTTAAAGCTCCAGAGGCCACTGGGCCAATAATGGCATTGACTCCTTGTAGGTTTTCCCTAAACAATATTTCTTTCACCTTGGCCTGGCTCAACTCGGTATCATACGTTTTTACGTTCACCGAAACACCTAATTTTTTAATGGAATCCAAGGCCACCAATGCTCCTGAATAAAATCCAAGGCTCAAGGTCAAATCCCGTCTGGTCTTGATTTGACTTTCGGTTTTTTCCTTGTCATTTATGTTAATTCGGTCCAATCGAAACGGTAACATGAATACTACCTTGGGCTTATTTTCAACATTTACACTGTCCAACAGATTGATTTGATCCAAAACCAAGGCATTTTTCACCTCAAGTACCTCTGCTTTTTCTTTAGGGAGCTTTAGCACCATTCCGGCCTTCAGACCATTTTCCAAAGCGGGGTTCAACCGAAAAAGTTCATCTCGGGTGATTTTAAGGTTTTGCGTAAGCCTGAAAATATTTTGCTTGGGTTTTACTTCGTAAAAAATATAGTTGTCGGTATTTACTACTCCAGATTCATCTTGCTTTTTGGGAAGACGAATAACCATTCCCACTTTCAAACCGCCTTGTTCCATAATCTCGGGATTCAACCGTACAATGGAATCTGAAGGGATACCATATTCCCTGCCCAAACTGTACAAAGTCATTTTTGAAGGAATGGTATAAGATATAAAAATATCCACTTTTTGCCCCTTAAGACTATCCCCTTTGGGTCTGGGCAACTTTAATTCATGCCCAGCAGCAAGGTAATTGGACGTCTTGCTCAAATCTGGATTAAGGGCTACTAGACTGTCAACAGTAATGCCATATTTATGAGCAATGCTCCAACGGGTTTCCTTGGGCTGGACAATGTAAGTTTCAAAATCCAGTTCGCGTTCATCCTCGGGGTCAATCTCAGGATATTTTGGGACTTGCAGCACCATTCCCTTTTTCAACGGTTCTGAATACAACTGTGTGTTGTATCGTTTTAGTTGCTCCTCGGTAATTTCGTATTTCTGGGTAAGTCCAAATAAGGTTTCCCTTCTTCGTACCCTGTGTCGGGTAAATCCGATAGGTTTTGGTTCCTGTTTAACCTCTTCTTCTTTGGGTTTTTCCTTTTCAACCGTGACCGAACCATTCAAAGGAATGATCAAAATGGTGTTCTCCTTTATATCCGCAGCACTTTTAATCTCCTTATTGGCCTGAAGGATACTATAGGGCGTAACCCGATATTGCTGTGAAATACTCTGAAGGGTCTCCCCCTCCTTTACGGCATGCGTTTCATACTTGTTTTGTGCGGAAACCGAGATTGAGGCCAATAAAAAGACCACAATGCCCAGTCGTAAAATATATTTTTTCATTCCCATTCTATAGTTGCTGGTGGCTTTGAGCTAATGTCATACACTACTCTATTAACGCCTTTGACCTTATTTATTATATCATTGGAGGTCTTTTGTAGAAATTCATATGGCAGATTTACCCAATCCGCTGTCATTCCATCCGTACTTTCAACCGCTCGCAAGGCCACACATTTCTCATACGTCCGCTCATCTCCCATGACCCCTACACTATCTACGGGCAAAAGCATGGCTCCGGCCTGCCAGACCTTGTCATAAAGTCCCCATTTTTTCAATCCATCAACAAAAATGGCATCCACTTCCTGCAAAATGGCCACTTTTTCCGCGGTAATATCCCCTAAAATACGGATTCCCAAACCAGGTCCGGGAAAAGGATGCCGACCCAAAATGGACTCTGACATGTCCATACTGGCTCCTACTCTTCGGACTTCATCCTTGAACAACATTTTTAAAGGTTCCACAATCTTCAGTTTCATATAATCGGGCAATCCCCCTACATTATGATGACTTTTAATCACTGCTGATGGTCCACCACTGGCCGAAACCGATTCAATCCTGTCAGGATAAATGGTGCCTTGGGCCAACCACTTGGCATTTTCCACTTTATGGGCCTCATCATCAAAAACATCAATGAAGACCCCGCCAATGATCTTTCGTTTCTTTTCAGGATCCGACTCTCCTTTCAAAGCTTCCAAAAAGCGTGCCGAAGCGTCCACGCCCTTTACATTGAGTCCCATGTGTTTGTATTGATCCAGCACACTTTCAAACTCATTTTTACGGAGCAGCCCATTATTCACAAAAATGCAATGCAGGTGCTTTCCAATGGCTTTGTGCAACAACATGGCCGCCACACTGGAATCCACACCTCCGGAAAGCCCCAAAATCACCTTATCATCCCCAATTTGTTCCTTGAGTTCATCCACAGTGGTTTCCACAAAAGCATCTGGAGTCCAGTCTTGTTTCAGATCTGCTATTTTAACCAAAAAGTTTTCCAGCAGCTTTTTTCCATCAGTGGTATGGTACACCTCAGGGTGGAATTGGATTCCGTAGGTAGTCTCACCATCGATCTTATAGGCGGCATTTTCAACATCGTGGGTACTTGCCAACCGAATTCCGCCTTCAGGCAGTTCCTTAATCGTATCGCTATGGCTCATCCACACTTGACTGCCTTCTCCAAGTCCTTCCAAAAATTGTTCGTTATCCTTTACAAAAGAGAGATTGGCCCTTCCATATTCACGCGTTGCCGAAGGTGCTACACTGCCCCCATTAAAATGGGACAAATATTGTGCTCCGTAGCAAATGCCCAACAAAGGTTTCTTGCCCTTGATTTCTGACAAATCTGGATGTGGGGCATTGTCTCCCCTCACCGAGGAAGGAGATCCTGAGAGAATCACAGCCTTATAGTCCGAAAGGTCTTCGGGTAGCTTGTTGTACGGTTTTATTTCAGAGTAAATGTTGAGTTCCCTAACGCGTCTTGCGATCAACTGAGTGTACTGGGAACCAAAATCCAGGATGAGTACGTTGTTCTGCATGGGCAAAAATAGCAATTTGGTTTTTCTGGAAAAGTATCTTTTAAGGGATATTTATGACAACTTTGTAAACAACATATTGTGCAAGGGTTATTGCAACTATTTTTAACCGGTGTAACATTCAGGAATGAACGGTTCACCGACAAAATGATTAGCATTCATTTCAGCGAATATAACGTTATGTAGTTTTTTTCTTAAAACTTTTCGTTATTTCTTTGCGGTTCTTAAACATTTAACCATGATCAAGGGGTTTATCTTCGATTTAGATGGCGTAATTACCGATACAGCCGAACTTCATTACGAAGCTTGGAAGGCATTGGCCGATGAAATGGGTTGGAATTTTGACCGTGAGGTCAATGAAAAACTCAGAGGCATCTCCCGAATGGATTCCATTAAAGTGATAATGGACCACAATAAAGTCAGTTTGGACGAAAAGGAAATCGTTGACCTGGCTACAAAGAAAAATGACCTGTATGTGGCCAGTTTGGATAAGGTTACCCCAGAAGATTATTTGCCTGGAGCACGGGAGTTATTGACCCATCTAAGAACTGAAGGGTTTAGTGTGGCTTTGGGAAGTGCAAGCAAGAATGCCGAAAAGGTGTTGCAGCAACTCAATGCAACCGGGTATTTTGATGTTATTGGCGATGGGAACAGCGTGGCCAAAAGCAAGCCGGCCCCGGATATTTTCCTTTATGCTGCTGAAAAGCTACAGCTTCCACCTGCCAATTGCATCGTTTTTGAAGATGCTGAAAAAGGCATTGATGCTGCCAAAGCCGGAGGTTTCCACAGTGTGGGCATTGGCCCGGAGGAACGTGTGGGCCATGCCGATATCCGATTCGACAGGATGAAAGAAGCCACTTTGTTTGAAATAAAATCCTTTTTTTCAGATTTGTTCTAAAAGGTCGGGCTATTTGCGCTTCTACCGACACAAGTTTCTATTTTTCAAAAAGTTGGGGCAAAATGTCTATTTTTAGAAGGTAATTCAACCTCCATGAAACTCCTTCTACCCTTTCTATACCTATCGGTCCTGTTTATTGGTTCGCTTCAAGCACAAGAAAATCAGAAATTGGATAGCCTGTTGAACGTCTATGGGTCGCTCCCTGATGACACTACAAAAGTGAATGTTCTGGGCGAGCTATACAATACAACCCAATATAACGATGTAGTAAAAGCCAAAGGTTTCGCTCAAGAACGAATTGCCTTGTCCAAAAAATTAAATTTTGAGGAAGGACTGGCCGGGGGGTATTATAATCTTGGCGGGTACTATAAAAACATATTTGTTACTGATTCTGCCAGATACTTTTTTACAAAAGCACTGGAAATCCACAAGAAGAAAAGAGATGTCAAAAAAGAGGTTATGATTAATTATTCCAATGCCATATTGGAGATGGAGGAAGGCAATTATAATAAAGCACTGGAAATCAGCAATGCCAATATTGTAAAACGAAAGGAGTTGAAAGACAGCCTTGGCTTGGCCATTGAATATGTATTTAGAAGTGGCGTATATGAAAACAAAGGCAGTTTTAAACTTGCATATGAAGATATTTTAACCGCCCTGAAATTATACGATGTGCTTGATGAACCCATTCGAAAAGCAGATGCCTTAAACAGTCTAGGCTCATTGGAGTCTGTTTCCAAGAATTATGAAAAATCCATCGATTATGGAATAGAAGCCTTGGAGATTTACAAGGAACACAACGATAAACTTTTTGAGGCATTGACTTCTAATTCCATCGGGCAGAGTTATATCAATCTAAAGAAATATAATGAAGCCATTCCCTATTTGGAAAATAGTATAACCCTTAGTCAAACGTTGAAAGCCTCTGTACTTGAAGGGGCCGCAACGCGTAATCTGGGAAGGGCTTATATGGGTGAGGGTAACCATAAGGAAGGTATAAGGCTTTTGGAAAAAGCGGTTAGCATACATCAAGAATCCGGAAGACCTATTGCCTTGATCCGGTCATTAGGCTATGCTTCGGATGCCTATAATGATATCAAAGAACCAAACCAAGCCATAGCTCACTTAAACAATGCCATAGCCATGGTTGAATCTGAAGGTAAAAGAAGCCATTGGCATGATCTCTACGAAGGCCGATCCAAATCTTGGGAGCTACTGGGGGACTATAAAAAATCGCTTGAAGACCATAAAAAATATCAAGTTTTAAAGGATAGCGTGTTCAATAGAGAAAAGACGCAACAAATTGAAGAGCTACGTACCATTTACGAAACTGAGAAAAAGGAGCAACAGATAGCTCTTCAGGAAAAGGAAATTACCGTTTTGGAGCAAGAAGCGGAAATCAGCAATCTACAAAAAGTGCTTTTGGCGGGACTATTGTTGATTTCCATAGTTGGATTTTATGCCATTCGGCAAAAATTAAAGCGGAACCGAGCGGAAAAAGAAAAGGTGGATGTCGAGTTAGCCTACAAAAAGAAGGAGCTTACCACTCACGCCCTGCATTTGGCGAAAAAGAATGAAGTCTTGGAAAGTTTAAAGCAAAAAGCCGAGAAACTCAAGGAAAATGAAACGGCTAAAAATGGATATCAACAACTTATCCGTACCATTAATTTTGATTTGCAAGATGACAACAACTGGAAAAACTTTTCCCGTTATTTTGAAGAGGTTCACAAGGATTTTAATAGTAATGTAAAGGCCAAATTCCCAGAAATCACCTCCAACGAACTTCGGCTTTTGGCCCTTTTAAAAATGAATCTCTCCTCTAAGGAAATCGCCAATATTCTCAATATCTCTCCTGAAGGTATTAAAAAAGCGCGGTATCGCCTGAGAAAAAAATTGAACATCACCACAGAAGACTCCTTACAGGATTTAGTGTTATCCCTTTAAAAATAGGCCTTTACAAAGGCGTCCACCTATTGTCCCTTAAGAAATTTGGACATGTCCACCTGTTGTCCACCCCCCATATTTCATTGCTCATAATCCGTGATCTAGGTTTGCCTTGTCATGAATTTGACAATCGTTTTGTGGTCTTGCTCGGCTAAGGGCTGCAGACCGTTACCGGGCGAGTCTCACAAAACAGCAATCAAGTTTAACCACAAAACAAAAGATGATGGAAACAACAATGAAATTATTTAGCAAATTTTGGCCCCTAGCCTTAGCCCTTACCATATTAGCATGCAGCAAAGATGGAGGTGGAGAAGATCCTACTGACCCAGACCCTACTGACTCCAAAACCATTGCGGAAGTAGTGGCCAGCGGTAACGCATTTGAAGACTTTCCTCCCAATACCACCGAAACGGAAATTGAAGGGACAGCCGAAACCATGAATGAGAGCTACGATAGAAAAGAAGATGGTGAGACTATTGAACAGCGATGGGTCTGCACCGAAAAAGAGGTGGACATTACCGGAGGTACCCACACTTTTCCCCTATACAACACCAATGCAACGGTAATTTGGCCTGGAAATCTTTTGCAGGGCAAAACCTTGGATAATGCCACACCATCTGATATTGTGGTAAAGCGTGCCGGCGGAAAAATCACTTATAATTTGGTAACTGGAAATCCAAAAGCCACGGTAACGGTGGATGTGGTGGACCAGGGAACCGTACAACAAGCCATGAACGATGTAATAGCACAAAACGGGGACATCACACCAGCCAATTTTACCTTGGACGTTGTAACTATAAATTCCAAGGAGCAACTGGCCTTGGAAATGGGTTTGAAAGCATCAAATCTGGCTACCAAGGTCAGTGCCAACTTTTCATTGAACACCAGCTCGGAATACAGCAGTGTTTTGGTGAAATTGACACAGGCCTATTATACCATGAGCTATGTAAAACCCACAGGTCTTGATGAAGTCTTCCACGAAGATGTAACCGTTGAACAATTGGCAAAATTCATTCAGCCAGACAACCCTGCAACTTTTGTTTCCTCTGTGACCTATGGTCGTATTTTTTACATGTTGTATGAATCCACCGCATCGGCACAGGACATGGAATTTGCCTTAAAGGGATCCTATAATGCGGTTGCTGGAAAAGTAAGCGGTAGTGTGGACATCGAATCCCTTCGGGAATATAATAACCTTAGCGTGAAGGTAATTGCCTACGGAGGTGATTCTGAAGGTACTTTGAACGCAGTGGGTGCCACCTTTGGTGGAGAAGATGCTGTGGATAACCTAAAAGATATTGTGGAGCGTCTTGCGGCCTCAAGTGACATTTCTGGTGGTCTTCCGCTATCCTATGTGGTCAACAGCTTGGAAGACCCTAGCCAAATTGTAAGCACCAATTTAGCCACAAGATATACGGTTAAAAACTGTGAATTGAAAGGAGTTCTGCCTCCGGGAATCTACAGCAGTTTGCTAGATCTTTTTGAGGATGGAATTGGCGCTATGGCCAATTTGGGCGGCAGCGATGTCCTTATTTTCAATAAGGCTGGAACAAAATATGCTTGGTTCAATGGGAATACTCCCGGTATATTAAGTGATGGAGATCGAAGAATTTTTGATATCACGGATCCCGATGCCCCTTTGGGAGCCTTAGAACTGGAAAATGTGGGTGCTGCGGTTAAATTCGCAGATGCGCTAAGTCCTAGGTTGTACATTTTTAGTGTGGACGGATTCAAACTGCAGATATTCCGACTTACCAATTATGTCAATAACAATCAGTTGCCCGAAGGAACCATTGGTGCAGCGGATCCAATCATACTGGTGAATGAAACCTTTGGCGATAGTGGAAACTTTGCGCTGGCCACTCAAGGCATTGGTGCGGGAATTCAGGTAGGTGGCTCCTCCATGGCGTTTTTTGGAATGGATGGCGATCAATATCAAGTGTATATTTCATCCAGTGGTGGAAGCTGGGAACCAGCTAAAGTATCCAATGAATGGTTTGGCGATCCCGATAGTGTAGAAGCCAACGGGGCATTATTCGATGAAGTAGGTGCCGCATCGCGTTTTACCATAGGAGGATCAAGTCTGCGGTATATTTTCATCAATAAGGAAGGTGATGAAATAAATGAATGGTTCTCATCTGACGTCCCAGGTGCCGATCGTTTTGAAGGACCGTGGGTCATTAACTAAATTATAGTTTGAGTTAGTAAAAGCGAAAGCCCCGGGAACCACTCCGGGGCTTTCAAATAAAATCAAAACCAACCTAAACATATGAGTTAACCAACTCAAATATTAATTTTCATAGCAATTTTCACTTATGAAACAATTGTAAGAAAAAATACCCTACTCAATTTTCAATAATTTTTAAGAAAAAAGAGGATTTTGTTTTTATGTATTTGATAATCAATATTTTATAATTGTAAATTGATTACAAAATGGATCCAGCGAATCCAACAAAGATGGGATCAAAGTGTTGCCCATTTCCAGATAGAGTTCTGAAAAATTGAGTTGTCTTTCTTGAAGGGATTTATTGGGAAATAGCTCATTTTGCATGTCCGTCATTCGAATGACATGATCCTTGAGCTTTCTTTTTTGAGCTTTCAGCAAGCGCTTTTCCAGGGCATCCAAACCTTTCTTTTGTTTTACCTCTTGTGCTTTTACCGCTCCCAAAAAACTCTTGTCGGTTTCTTCAGCCAATTGGTATAGATGCTGAAACTGTTCTTCCAACAACTTTTTTTGAGGTGAAAAATCAATGTCGATATTGGAAATGTCCCGAATCTTTTTGTTGATGAAACTATGTTGTTTCAAAAAGAGGTGGGACACCTTCAAATCCAATTTCTCCAACTTCTTGGCCTGTTTTGCTGTAATGACCAAAGCAGAATTTCGCAATAAAAGCATGGGAAAGGTGACATTCACCTTCTCAAAATATGATTTCAGCTCCATCCAATAGGCCAGTTCCCCTCCTCCTCCAATATAACAGAGATTCGGCAAAATCACTTCTTGGTATAAAGGACGTGCCACCACATTGGGTGAAAAACGCTCAGGATGATGATGCAGTTCCGCTCTGAGTTCTTCAGCAGAAAAATTTATTTCTGTGTTGAACACATGATATTTTCCATGGTTCTTTATAATGCGTTCCCGAAGGCCATCTTTTAAATAGAAATAATTGATTTCCCTTGGGTTCACCTGAATGGAATAATCCGAAGATACTTTGGACAATGCTTCAATAGATTCCGAGATAGAATGAAAAGGGACATGTTCAAAAATATCCTTCTCTGCATAAGGGATCAATAGTTTTTTTAAGGCTGCATCATCACCATCAACAATTACCAGACCTTCTTCGCCAAATAAGGCATTGGCCAAATAGCGCGTGGCACCTGTTAAAGTGGAGTGTTCCAAATACGCTGATTTAAACAGCTTTTTAAGCTCCTCTGCATTGCTGGTATTGCCCAATTCTGCGGACAACATCTCAAATACGGCATCCAATCCCTCCGTAGTCAATGTACCAACAGCGCCTGATGCAGAACGGTTCCACTGGATTTTTTTCCCGTGTAGATTAAAATAGTTGATTTCATCAAAATCATGGTCTTCCGTGGCCATCCAATATATCGGCACAAAATGGGAATCTGGGTGATTACTTTTAAGTTCCTTGGCCAAATTAATGGTCGATACTATCTTGTATAGAAAGTACAACGGCCCTGTGAACAAATTCAATTGATGCCCCGTTACAATGGTGAATGTATTCGCATTGCCCAAGGCAGTAATGTTGGCCTCAGTAGCTTCTGAAACCGTAAACCCATTGTATTGACCTTTAAGTGCCTCAACCAAAACTTTTCGGTGAGTCGTTGGGTAATTGGCCTTCTTCTCCTCGATTTGTTTCTTAAAATTTTCTGCTGAAGGAAATCGGTTATAAAATGATTTTAGACCTTCGTGTTGATCTAAATAGTCGCAAATAAGCTTGGAAAAATAACCGGTTTCTTTAAAGGGTATACAATCTACTTCCATTAACACTTCAATGAGGTGGTCAAAGATAACCCTCTTCTTTTTTTCTCATCCTAAAAATACGTTAATTACATTTTAGCCTTCTGAAACAAAAATTATGACAATAGGTCAATTTATTGTTAGATTTGGTTCTACTAACTACCTCATTCATGACAAGATTTTTATTCTCCTTCGTTGCAATTTTTACCTTTTTTTCGTCCGCTTCAGCACAATTAAAGTCCCCCTCTGAATTTTTAGGGTATGAACTCGGTACACAATTTACTCGCCATCATGAGGTGGTGGATTATTACGAATATTTGGCCAAAGAGGCTCCGGAGAGGGTAAAACTGACCGTCTATGGAAAGACCAATGAACGCAGACCCTTGCTTTTGGCCTATGTGTCCTCCGCAGCAAATATCTCTAATTTGGAAATCATCCGTCAAGAACACTTAAAAGACACCCAAGAAGGTGGAAATACCTCAAAGGCCATTGTTTGGTTGAGCTACAATGTGCACGGGAACGAAAGCGTGAGCACCGAGGCTTCCATGAAGACCATTTACGAACTTTTGACAGCCAAAAGTCAATATTTGGAGAACACGGTGGTCATCATGGACCCTTGCATCAACCCTGATGGACGGGATCGTTATAGCAATTGGTACAATCAATATAAAAACACCCCCTTTCAAGTGGACTACAACAGTAAAGAACACCATGAAGGTTGGTGGAATGGACGAAGTAATCACTATATGTTCGATTTGAACCGTGATTGGGCCTGGTTGACCCAGGTTGAAAGCCAACAACGGCTCAAGGTCTATAACGAATGGTTACCCCATGTGCATGTAGACTTTCATGAGCAAGGCATGAACAATCCGTATTATTTTGCGCCTGCTGCTGAGCCGTATCACGAAGTTATCACGGATTTCCAGCGCGATTTTCAGGTTACCTTGGGTAAAAACCATGCGAAATATTTTGATGCCAATGGTTGGTTTTATTTTACCAAAGAGGTTTTTGACCTTTTTTATCCCAGTTATGGAGATACCTACCCAACGTACAACGGAGCCATTGGAATGACCTATGAACAAGGCGGCGGCGGCCAGGGAGGATTGGGCGTCATCACAGCAATTGGCGATACACTTACGTTAAAAGACCGAATTGCCCATCACTTCACCACGGGTATGTCCACAGTTGAGGTTTCCTCCCAAAACGCGGATCGTTTGAATATGGAATTCAAAAAATTTTACAAGAATCAGAATTTTAAATACAAGAGCTATGTGTTAAATGGCGATAAGGATAAAATTGATGCCCTAAAATCCCTGCTGGACAAACACAAGATAGAGTACGGTATTCCTTCCAACGGCACCGTAAAAGGGTTTGACTATGGTACGGGAGGTAATGGAAGTATGTCCACAACCAAAAACAGTTTAGTGGTTTCTACCGACCAGACCAAAGGTACTTTGGTGAAGGTTTTGTTTGAACCCAATGCCAAGTTGAGCGATTCCCTCACCTATGATATTACAGCGTGGTCCCTGCCCTATGCGTATGGATTGAATGCTATTGCCTCTACATCCATAGTGGCCTCCAATAAAGGAGTAGACCAAATAGCATCAAATTCCAACATCACGGCCGACAGCTATGCATACCTTACCGATTGGAACAGTTTAAAAGACGCTAAATTTTTAGCAGAATTGCTTAAATCAGGTATCCGCGTTCGTAAAGCAGACCATCCTTTTTCTATTGAAGGGCAATCGTTTGATAGAGGTACCTTGATCATTACCAAGGGGGATAACCAATACAAAGAAGATTTTCTAGAGGTACTCAAAACCACTTCAGAGAAGTACGGAAAAACCATGACCAGTTCCAAAACAGGCTTTGTGGATTCTGGCAAGGATTTTGGCTCTTCCTCCATTAAAATGATTACAGAGCCTAAGATTGCCGTTTTGTCCGGAGGCCCTACCTCTACCCTTCGTTTTGGTGAAATTTGGCACTTTTTTGAGCAACAGTTGCACTATCCGCTCACCATAATTGATGATGAATATGCAGATCAAGTGGATCTGGACGATTACACTACTTTAATACTTCCCGGAGGACGGTATGGTGACCATTTCAATGAAAAACAACTCAAGAAATTGCAGCAATGGGTCAAAAAAGGTGGAAAAATCATTGCCATGGGTGGTGCCATTGAGGCCATTGATGGAGAAAATGGATTTGGAATTCAAAAAAAGGAAGAGGAAAATGACTCTTCGGTCAACGCACCAAGCCCCCACAAAGACTCAGAAAGAGAACGAATCAAAGATGCGATCACCGGTGCTGTTTTCAAAACCAAAGTGGACAATACCCATCCGCTGGCCTATGGATATGGCAAAGATTACTTTACCCTAAAATTGGGTAATGCCAGCTATAACTACCTTGGTAGTGGCAATGCCGTATATCTGGAAACAAACACTAAGCCGTTTTCAGGGTTCGCCGGAAGTGAAGCCCAAAAAAAAGTAATGGAATCCCTTGTTTTTGGTGTGGAGAACGTTGGCTCCGGTCAAGTTGTTTATATGGTGGACAATCCCTTGTTCCGCGGTTTTTGGGAAAATGGCAAACTGTTCTTTGCCAATGCACTTTTCATGGTTGACTAAATTTCTTTTTTATTGATTTTAAACCATTTAAGTCAAAAAATTTAAGAAAATCGAAAGGATTTTGATATCTAAAATTTTGTACCTTTAATAGAACATTTAGGTATAAAATATATGGATATGCGCTTGATAACCCATTTTTCCCAAAAAATAACATTTGTTTTTTTAATGTTGGTCGGTCTTTTGCTTTGTCCAACCCATTCATGGGCTCAGGACGATAATGATTTCAACCAATACCGGGGTGAAGTGGTCGATGAATCTACCGATAAACCTTTGGTTTTTGCCACAATTTCTGTGGAAGGCACCAATATCAGCACCATTACCAATACTGAAGGTGATTTTCTACTGAAGGTTCCTAAAGACATTACAGATGGCAACGTCATTATATCATTCTTGGGATATAGAACCAAAACCATTCCCATACTTCAACTTCAACCGGAAGGCAATAAAATTGGTTTGCTTGTATCGGTGACACAGCTCTCCGAAATTAATATTAACGCCCCCAAAGATGCCACTGCCCTCGTAAAGGAAGTTCTGGCCCGAAAAGGAGATAATTATTTTGACGACCACACCTTGATGACCGCATTTTACAGGGAGACCATCAAAAAACGAAGAAGAAATGTATCCTTATCCGAGGCCGTGGTAAGTATTTACAAAACACCCTACAATTCACCTAGAAATGATGCTGTTGAATTGTACAAGGCCCGAAAAAGTACAGACTATAGCAAACTGGACACGGTTGCATTGAAACTGCAGGGGGGACCGTTCAACACCCTCTATGTTGATATCATGAAATATCCCGAATACATTTTTGCCGATGGTTCCGTTGACAACTATAAATTTTCATTTGACCGTTCTACACGAATCAACAATCGTTTGATCTATGTCATTAAATTCAACCAGCTGGAAACCATTTTGGAACCCTTGTACGGAGGTGAACTCTTCATAGATGTGGAAAACAAAACATTGACCAGCGCCATTTATCATCTGAACATTACTGACAAGGATATGGCCGCCCGACTTTTTGTGCGCAGAAAACCGTCTGGAGTGGATGTTTGGCCCACTGAGGTGGCTTACCGAGTGGACTATCGCGAAAAAGGGGGCAAATGGTATTATGGCTATAGTAGTGTTATGATGGAGTTTAAAGTGGATTGGGCAGATAGGTGGTTCAATTCCGTCTATAGCATGACCGCTGAAATGGCCGTAACCGATTGGGAAAAGAATGAAAGTGGCAAGCTGCCCAGAAATCGCGAAAGGGTTAAAAAATCAATAATTTTGAGTGATGAGGCCATTGGCTTCTCCGATCCTGATTTTTGGGGCGAGTACAATATTATTGAACCTGAAAAGTCTATAGAGTCCGCTATTCGGAAAATTCAGAGGCAATTGAGACGTTCTCAGCGCAATAGCAAATAATTGTAGCAACGCAATTCATTATTTTTTTGCATTTTTACCATGGCAATTTATCCTTGGTTATACGAATGCAACCTCGATTCCATGTCTAAAAGAAGAATCTTTTTAAAATCCCTAGCTGCACTAGGGACCACAACCTTATTTCATAAAACGGGGTGGAGCCAAGTTCCCCTTGAATCCAGACAAGCTAGAATCAAACCAAAAAAAATTAAGACGGGTGGGACCATTGGACTGGTGGCTCCAGGGTATTCCATAGATCCTGAAAAATTCTACCTTGCCGTGGAAACCTTGGAAAAAATGGGGTTCAAGACGCATCATACCCATCGCATTTTGGACTATGACGGATATTTTAGCAATACCGATGAGGAGCGGGCAAAGGATTTGATGGAAATGTTCACCAATCCAAATGTGGATGCCATTCTATGTGCCCGTGGCGGTTATGGCTGTACCAGAATCCTGGATTTGTTGGATTATGACACAATCAAGCAAAACCCTAAACCCCTCATTGGTTTTAGTGATATTACGGCACTGATCAATACCATTTACAAAGAAACTGGGCTTGTTAGCTTCCATGGTCCCGTGGGCACCACATTGGATGATGAATACAGCCAAACCTATTTTAAGCGCATCGTAATGGAAGGACCAGAAATCCTGCCCATGAAAAATGTAATTTTAAAAGACCCTGAAGATTACATGAACAGCGAATATCATAGGTATACCATAACTCCAGGCACTGGTGAAGGTGAACTTGTAGGAGGCAACCTTTCTTTGGTTACCGCCATGATGGGTACTCCCTATGAAATTGACTTCACAGATAAACTGGTATTTTTGGAAGAGGTGGAAGAAGAGCCCTACCGTATAGACCGTATGCTGACACAGTTCACTGGAAGTGCCACGCTGCCTAAAGCCAAAGGAATTATACTTGGTATATTCAAAGGTTGTGATA
This sequence comes from Allomuricauda sp., assembly GCA_050303195.1. Lineage (GTDB taxonomy): Bacteria > Bacteroidota > Bacteroidia > Flavobacteriales > Flavobacteriaceae > Flagellimonas. Next base: position 19,435 of record JBNLBG010000038.1, read on the forward strand.
GGCTAAAAACCAGCGACAACTTTACGCTAAAAGAAGTCATCATAGATAGGCTGGAACCTTTGGGTATTCCTGCTGTGTATGGTATGAGTTTTGGGCATGTGCCTCATAACCTAACCATTCCCATTGGTATAAATGCCTATTTTAACGCTACAAAAAGACAATTCCGTTTGTTAGAAGCTGCTGTTTCTTAAAAAAATCAGAGTTTAAAGTTTTTCAAAGTTTTGATGATAATCGAAACGCAATCCAGTAGCTGATCATGGTTCATTACCAAAGGCGGTGCAAAACGAATGATATTGCCATGGGTAGGCTTGGCCAATAATCCATTTTCCTTCAACGCCATACAAATATCCCAGGCTGTGGAACTGTCTTCCGAATCGTTGATCAAAATCGCATTGAGCAATCCTTTTCCACGCACTTTGACCACCAAATCGGATGTGAGAATAAATTTGTTGAGCTCATCTCTAAAAATCCTCCCCAATTCCTCAGCGTTTTGGGCCAATTCCTCTTCTTTGATTACTTCAAGGGCGGCCATACCTACAGCTGCGGCAACGGGGTTACCGCCAAATGTACTTCCATGACTTCCCGGGGTGATTACTTCCATAATCCCATCATTGGCCAAAACAGCTGAAACGGGATAGGCACCTCCTGAAAGGGCTTTGCCCAAAATCAATATATCAGGCTTTACATTTTCATGATCTACGGCCAGCATTTTACCGGTTCTTCCTATTCCCGTCTGCACCTCATCTGCAATAAAAAGCACATTGTATTTCTCACAGAGCACTTTGGCTTTTTTCAAATACCCTTCTGAAGGGACATACACCCCAGCTTCCCCTTGAATGGGTTCCACCAAGAATCCAGCAGCATGTGGATTACTTTCCAAAGCCGTTTCCAAGGCAACCAAATTATCATATTCGATTTTAATGAAACCTTGGGTGTAAGGTCCGTAATCTTCTCGAGCCACAGGATCGTTGGAAAAGGAAATGATAGTGGTGGTCCTACCATGGAAATTGTTCTCACAAACAATGATCTGTGCTTGATTCTCCGGGATTCCTTTTTTTTGGTACGCCCATCTTCTGCAAATTTTCAATGCGGTTTCAACAGCCTCTGCCCCCGTGTTCATGGGTAAAAGTTTATCGAACCCAAAAGTGGAGGTGGCATACTCCTCAAACCTGCCCAACATATCGTTGTAAAATGCTCTTGAGGTCAAGGTTAGGGTCTTTGCTTGCTCTAACATGGCCCCAACAATCTTGGGGTGACAATGCCCTTGGTTCACGGCAGAATAGGCCGATAAAAAATCGTAATACCTTTTGCCTTCAACGTCCCATACAAACACACCTTCGCCCCGGCTCAAAACCACGGGAAGCGGATGGTAGTTATGGGCTCCATACTTGTTCTCTAAATCAATCGCTTGCTGCGATGTCAAATGCTCTAAAACAGCCATTTTAAATAAACTTAAATTGATAAAATAACCATTCCTTCTGTACCTTTATTCTTTCGAAGTCTCGAAAAAGCAGCGTGGGAGAGAAATCATCCCTTGGATGTGCCGCTAAATTATTAAATATTTGGGCAATCTTCTCCCATTTTGCCGTTGGTTTAGCTCATTTTTTATGGGACATGGCTGAAATTTGAAGTTCCAATCGCTTCAATTCCCGTAAAATGTCGTTTTTGTCCATTTGCATCCACATATAAAGTTTCAACATTCCCATGAACACCAAACAGATAAATAGTGCCACACCCCATTTTATGAGTTCGCTGGTAACGTCCGTGTCCAAAAATTGAATCAAGCAGTACACCAGAAGTCCAAAAAATATCAGGTTCATAATATTCATGATGATGGCCAACCAGCCCATTTTCCCCCTAAAAATGCCCCCAAATTTTTCCAGTACATTCTGTTCACCCAAATCATCATAGAATTGGGCCTCCTCCTCGGTCAACGCTTCTTTGATCAGTTCGTCTATTTTTTCCATCTCTTTTTTCATCACATTAGTTTTTTAAAATCATTTTTAATTTCTCCCTTGCGTGGAATAACCTTGACTTAGCGGTTCCCACCGATATATCCAATATCTCCCCTATTTCCTTCAGGGAGTACGATTCCATATAAAACAGCTTCAAAACCATCTGCTGATCATGGGTGAGTTCTTTTATTGCTGATTGCAATCGTTTAATATCCGTTACATTGTCATCAGTGCCGCTATTTTCCCAGTCCTCCTGTCTATACGCCTCATTTCTTTTCCGATTCCGTTTCACCCTATCAATATGGTCTAGGGATTTTCGGGTCACGATCATGGTCGCCCAACATCCAAAGCTGTTGGGGTCTTTTAGTGTATGCATCTTATCCATGATGGTCTTCCAGGCATCCTGAACCACATCCTGGGCCGCTTCAACATCTTTGGTATACCTATAAGAATGCTTGCACAGCCTAAGATGGTGGCGCTTAACCAAAATGGACAGGGCTTTCTTCTTTCCGGATTGATATTCCAAAACCATCAACCCGTCAAAAACTTTTTCAGGTGTTTTCATACCGGTTTTCACTAACAAGACAGTGCAAATGGAAAAAGGTTCAAAAAATTCAAGATATTTTATTCCTCGCTCTTTACAAGTTAGTTGTTCTTTCTAAAAACCTATGCTTATTTTTGCCCCATGCGGAAAAAGAACAGGAGACAGACATTTGAACAAGTCGAGGTCATTGACGCCGGAGCCAAGGGAAAGTCGGTGGGAAAAGCCCCAGATGGTAGGGTAATATTTTTATCCAACGCGGTGCCGGGCGATGTGGTAGATGTAATGACGACCAAAAAAAGAAAGGCCTATTTTGAGGGAATGGCCACCCATTTCCATAGTCTATCCCCAAAAAGGACCACACCGCAATGCGAGCATTTTGGGGTTTGTGGGGGCTGTAAATGGCAAAACATGGCCTATGAACACCAATTGCATTTTAAACAACGGGAAGTAGAAAATAACCTAAAACGTATTGGACATCTGGAATTACCGGAAACCACTCCTATTTTAGGTTCGAAGAAACAATATTTCTATCGAAATAAAATGGAATTTTCCTTTTCCAATAGCAGGTGGCTCACTCAAGATGAAATCAATTCCGAAACGGAAATTGAAAACAGAAATGCGTTGGGATTTCATATCCCAGGAATGTGGGACAAAATTTTGGACATCAAAAAATGCCATTTGCAACAAGACCCCTCCAATGCCATCCGCTTAGAAACAAAAAACTTTGCCCAAGAAAATGGGCTATCCTTTTTTAATCCCAGAAAACAGGAAGGACTTTTACGGACGTTGATGATCAGAACCACCTCAATCGGAGAAATTATGGTTCTTATTCAATTTTATGAAGATGATTTGGAACAACGGGAACTTTTACTGAACCATCTGCAAAAAAGCTTTCCAGAAATCACAGCTTTGTTGTACGTCATCAACGCCAAACAAAACGATACCATTTACGATCAAGAGGTTATTTGCTATTCAGGGCGTGATTATATTGTTGAAGAAATGGAAGGGCTGCAATTTAAAATCAATGCAAAATCGTTCTACCAGACCAATTCGGAGCAAGCCTACGAACTGTACAAAGTGGCACGTGATTTTGCTAATCTTTCAGGGGATGAAGTCATCTACGATTTGTATACTGGAACAGGTACCATTGCCCAATTTGTGGCCAAAAGGGCCAAAAAGGTAATTGGCGTGGAATCGGTACCAGAAGCCATTGAAGATGCCAGGGCCAATGCAAAGCACAACAACATTTCCAATGCTGAATTCTTTGTAGGCGATATGAAAAATGTTTTCAACCAATCATTCATTGCCCTGCACGGAAAGCCTGATATCATTATTACCGACCCACCAAGGGATGGTATGCACAAAGATGTGGTGGAACAGTTATTACAGGTAGCCCCAGAAAAAATTGTGTATGTAAGTTGCAATAGTGCCACACAGGCCCGGGACCTTGCCTTAATGAAAGAAAAGTACAAGGTGACCAAGGTACAGCCTGTGGATATGTTTCCTCAGACCCACCACGTTGAAAATGTTGTACTTTTGGAAAAACGGGTATAGTTTTTGTTTTAAAACCTGCATAATACTGGAATGAAAAAAATTCTCCCCATCTTACTTGTCGCTTCTGTGCTTGTCTATTTTTCATCATGCGAAAAAGATGATATTTGCGTGGAGGGCGATACCCCGCTTTTAGTCATTGGTTTTTTTGATATTGAAGATACAACCGCCGCCAAGGAAGTGCCTTCTTTACGTATAAGGGCCTTAGACAATGACAGTATTTTAGATAATGATAGTTTTAATGATAGGGCCGATTCCCCGGATTCTTTGCTCGTTCCTTTGCGGATAAATGCCACAAGCACCTCTTACGAGTTCATTATGGATTCAGCAGATGATGAAGGAACTGAAATGGAAATCGGAGACATTGATCCTTTGACCATCTCCTATACGACCAACGAGGTTTTCGTTTCAAGAGCCTGTGGTTTTGTAATCAATTATGATGGTTTGTCCATAACCTTACAGGAAAACGAGAATAACTGGATTCAAGATATTCGCATAGTGCAACCAACTGTAGAAAATTCCAATAATATCCATGTCAAAATATTTCATTAGTCTTTTTATCGCATCCCTTCCTGTGTTGGTAATGGGTCAAAGTAAGCCTATAGATCTCCAAGCCAAGGATACTGTGGAATATAAGGATGAATATGGCCTACGCGTTGGAGCCGATTTAAGCAGGCTAACGTTTTCTTTTATTGATGAAGACTATTCAGGACTTGAGCTTGTAGGCGACTACCGACTCACTCGAAAATTGTATTTGGCTGCTGAAATAGGAAACGAAACAAAACTTCAGGACGAGACTTTGGGCCGCACCGTATTATATGAATATGAGACTTCTGGAAGCTATATTAAAGCCGGCGTGGACATCAATACCTATGAGAATTGGTTTGGGATGAACAATGCCATCACCATTGGTGGACGGTATGCCGTTGCCAGTTTTAGTCAAACCTTGAATGACTATACCATTTTTGAAACCGAAAACTTCTTCAACCAAGAATTTTTACCAGGCTCCGACCCCAATGTGGAGTTTAGCGGACTCAGTGCCTCATGGTTGGAGTTTGTTATGGGTATAAAAGCCGAGTTATTTGCCAATATCTATATTGGTATGAGTGCGCGATTGGGATTTTTGATTACAAATAAAGAGGATGAGCGTTTTCCCAACCTTTGGATTCCCGGTTTCAACAAGGTAACTGATGGAAGTAACTTTGGCGTGGGCTATAACTATTCCCTCACTTACTTTATCCCACTATACAAGAAGTCAAAAAAGAAAAAGGAAATCGACTCGGAATGAAAAATACATTGATCAATTATGTGGAATTCAAGGCCAAGGACCTTGAGAAAATAAAAACTTTCTATTCCAAAGTTTTTGGTTGGACCTTTACCGATTACGGTCCTGATTATACTGCTTTCTCGGAAAGTGGTCTTGAGGGTGGGTTTGAAAAAACTGAAGAAGACATCACCAATGGAGCGCTAATTGTACTTTATCATGAAAATCTGGAAGACATCCAACAAAAAGTAGTGCAAGAAGGAGGTATTGTGGTAAAGAACATCTTTTCCTTTCCCGGTGGACGGAGGTTTCATTTTGAGGATCCCTCGGGCAATGAATTGGCCATTTGGTCAGATAAATAATCTGTACATCAAGCAACAAAATAAAAAAGAGCCTGCTTTGCAGGCTCTTTTTCGTCAGTAATTAATTTGAGTTAGTTTAGTAATCTAAATTTTCTTGAGTTAGTTAGTTTGCTTCTTCAAGGCTCCAAAAATAAACATTTTAATAAACTTTAGTAAATTTTAACTTAACATTGATTTTTCAGCCAAAAATAGTAGACATCAATCTTCCTTAGGTTTTGTCTTTTTGCTGCCTTCATACATTTCATAATGTACCAATCTGGCCTCTAATTTCCCATTAAAGGCCTTCACTTTTCGAGATGTTTTAAGCCCTACATGCTTTAAAGCCTCAAGATTGGAGGTGATTATCCATGCATCTGTTCCCGGATAGTTTTGCTTCAGCGTATCTCCTATTTTGGAGTAAAACTCCTCCATTTCAATGGGCAATCGTTCTCCATACGGCGGATTAAAAACCATATGCAATTTACCTTCGACTGGTTTTTCAGTTCTAAAAAAGTCCTTCCGTTCTATGATAATGTATTCAGATAGATTGGCATGCTCAACATTTTCCTGCGACTTGCGCACGGCAGAAGGAGCTTTATCATATCCAATGATCTTGTGGTGAAATTCCCTTGTTTTGTTTAAACTGGCACTCACAATTTTTTCATACAGCTCCGCATCATAATCACTCCAATTCATAAAGGCGTAGGATTCCCTATTGATATTTGCCGGAATGTTACAGGCTATCATTCCTGCTTCGATTAAAAAAGTACCGCTACCGCACATGGGGTCAAGAAAATCCGTTTGCCCATCCCAACCACTCTTCAAAAGCAGACCAGCGGCTAAAACTTCATTTATGGGGGCAATATTTGTCAGGATACGATACCCCCTTTGGTGAAGGGAATTACCTGAACTGTCCAATGAAACCGTACAATCATTTTTATGGATATGGATGTTGATACGCACATCGGCATCCTGGGAGTTTACATTGGGGCGTTGCCGAACCACGGCCCGAAACTTGTCCACTAGGGCATCTTTGGCCTTCAGGGAAACAAACATGGAGTTGTTAAAAACCTCTGAGCTCATGGTGGTATCAACAGCAAAGGTTTTATCTTGATGAAACAGATTTGGCCAATCTAGATCATAGATATTTTTATAGAGATCCTTTTCATTATAAACCTTGAATGTGGTTATGGGTTTCAATACTTTTAGCGCGGTACGTAAACAAAGGTTGGCCTTATAGAGAAATCCTGTATCCCCTTCAAAGGTTACATTTCGCACTCCTTCTTCTACAAGGCCTGCCCCCAAATTTCGTAGTTCTTTTGCCAAAAGCGGCTCAAATCCATAAAGGGTCTTGGCCAACATCTTAAAATTCCCTGCCATTATTTCTTTAAATCTTTCCGCAAAAATAGGCTATTTTTACCCCTTCAACCCAGCGTATGGATTTTCCTTATTTAATTGTATTCCTAATTCCCATTGTGGCTGTTTGGGTCAGTTTTTTCTTTGTTTGGGTGGTAAAACCCAAAAACACAAGCAACATAAAACTATTATTGGCCTTCAGTGGAGCATTCCTGTTGGCCTTGACCTTTTTTGAACTTCTCCCCGAAGTATATGAGGATCATAATCCCAAAACCATTGCTCTATCCATATTGGCCGGGATCTTACTTCAGGTCTTCTTGGAGTTCTTTTCAAAAGGAGCAGAACATGGACACATGCATTTTAATCTGGAGGATAATAAATTTCCGGTTTTACTTTTCTTGAGCTTGTGTATTCATGCCTTGGTGGAAGGCGTGCCCATTCATGGCAACGACCCTATTTTATATGGAATTATTATCCATAAAATTCCTGTGGCCGTCATTCTTAGTATTTTTTTGATCAATTCAAAGATGAAATTGAATTTAGGCTTGCTCTTTGTGGCTCTGTTTTCATTAATGACCCCAATAGGAAGTTATGTGGCCACACAATCTGAATGGGTGGACGATTATGGATACCTTTTATCCTCTTTGGCCATCGGAGTGTTCCTTCATATTTCAACCATAATACTTTTTGAAAGCTCCCAAGGTCATGCTTTTAACCTAAGAAAGCTTGTGGTGATCATTCTTGGGATTGGGATTGCTTATTTGGTGTAGTTTGGAATGTGTAATCATAAAAACGGTCACCTATTCAAATATTCTAAAAGCACTCTTTATTTTATCGAAAATTCCGTCTTTTAAAAAAGATAATTCTTTACAATCAAGCAAAATTATTTAGATTAGGGGTTTTGAACTTATTTGAATGAAGAATTATTTACCTTATACCCTTATCCCCTTTTTTTTGTTGATTTTGTGCTCTTGCTCATCAGATTCAGAAGACTCCACTCCCGAACCTGATGTGATTGCCCCAACGGTGGATTTCACAATAGCAGGTGTATCAGGGAGTGGTGGTGCACAACCTATGGTGGTGAGCAATCAAATCCAAATAAGCATCGATGCGAAAGATGCCGAGGGCATTGCCAAAGTTGAGGCTTTTATCAATAATCAAAAGGTTGGTGAGGATACCAGTGCGCCCTATCAAATAACTATTGACATTTCAGGTTATACGTCAAAAAACACGTTGACGGGTAAATTCACAGATTATATCCTCAAAGTTACAGTGACAGATACCTCGGGGAACACCACCTCCAAAGAAGA
>JBNLBG010000039.1:0-27178 GCA_050303195.1 Allomuricauda sp.
ATAGGTATTCAGTATAGCCCTTTCGATCCTTTGTTTATTGGATTAACGATTAGTAAAGCAACGTTGATATCTCGGGGATACTATCAAGATGATGCCCAGATAATTGGAGGTGAATACACTTTGTTCATTAAGCGGATGAAGGTTTTTAAAGTAGGCAAGGAGGCTAGAAACTCCTTTGAAAAGTCATTTGCGCATAGGTTTTTGGACAAAGAGGAATATTATGTAAATCGAGCCGGAGAAGCACCCATTTTCATAAAGACCAAAAAATCAGAGATGATTTCCATATTTCCGGAAGAAAATCAAAATGCAATTAAGCAGTATATTAAGGAAAAGCGCCTTAGTGTTGGCAATCATGATGATTTGATCAACATATTCACCTATGCCAATACCCTCTGAAAAAATTGTTTTTATCCTTAACCTACCTGGTTAAAATTTGAAATTATGAGACAATTGTTTTTTATGATGGTTTGTTGTGTGTTCGCTTTGAATTTGGTGATGGCCCAAAATAAAATTATTCAACCTTGGGGAGTTATACAGGGTGCGCGTAATCCTAATCAGGCTTTCGGGAACAATCCTTCCATGGAGAACCTTTATAGTGATATGCGGGTCAAATTTGTCCGCATGGGCGAAGAGGTTACCCTTACCTTGGAGGACATTGATGGGACCATCTACCTGAATGAGAATTTTACATTGGGGCCTTTGTTTGAAAAAGGTGAGGAATTCAAGAAGCTCTATATGCGCTATGATGCCTATAATGATGAGATAGAGCTCAAGGAGAGTTTGGGTACGGATTTGGTGCGCTCCATGGTAAAGCACCCTATCTACTCCTGTTCCATCAATGGTGATGACTATTATTATTTTTCCTATATCGATGAGGATGGTAACCCCCAAAAAGGATATTTGACCCCCGTTGTGACAGGAGAAGAGTACACACTTTTTGTAAAGCACATTAAAGTGTTCAAAGAGGGTAAACCTGCAAAGACCTCATTGGACAATTCCTTTCCACATCGCTTTTTGGACAAGACCGAATATTATGTATCACAAGCAGGTGATATGCCTGTTTTTGTGAAGACCAGAAAATCTGATGTGCTCTCCATCTTTTCCGAGGAGGACCAAAAGGCCATCAAAAGCTATATAAAAGAAAAACGTCCCAATGTAAAAGATGGTGACGATTTGTTGAATCTATTTGCCTATGCCAATACGTTGTAATGAAATGAAATAAGTTCGGTCATGATAAAAAAAATCTTTTTTGTAGCCCCTTGTGTTATTCTTATGGTCTCAAACTGTTTGGGGCAATACGGTGTTGTTCAAACCTGGGGTACCAATCGAGGAATACATGGGACTACCCAGGCCTTGACCGATAATAATTTTTTGGAAAATTTTGCCGGTACGCTCGATGCAAAATTTGGTTATAATGGGAAAGTCGGCAATTCTGCCGAGGGGAATATTGAAGGCACCATTTATCTCAATGAAAATTTCACTTTGGGTACGCTTTATGTAAATGATAAGGAAATCAGGAAAATGTATATACGCTATGATGCCTACAATGATGAAATTGAACTAAAGGATGCATTAGATGCTGAAGAGATTAAGGCCATGGTTAAACATCCTATTTATTATTGCTCCCTAAATGGAGATACCTATTATTATTTAGGATATACCGATGAAGATGGCAGTGAGAAAAAAGGGTATCTGGTTCCTGTGGTAATAGGTGATGCGTATACACTCTTTGTGAAACATCAAAAAATATACAAAAAAGGAAAACAGGCCAGCACCTCGCTGGATGCCTCATTTCCATCACGTTTTATGGATAAAACAGCATATTATGTTTCTGTAAATGGTGAATCTCCTTTTTTCATGAAGACCAAAAAATCGGAGGTGATTTCCATATTTTTGGAACAAACCCAAAGTACAATTAAAAAGTATATCAAAGAAAAGCGAATCAAACTGGGAAATCACGATGACTTGCTCAACTTGTTCGCCTATGCCAATACATTATAAGGTTGGCCTACACCAAGGCTCAGTGGGGTTTTGGACAACAAAACAAGATACAAAAAGGTGTGTTGCAGCACCTTTTTTTAATTATGTCGTAAAATAAAGTATTCTTGATTTGAATTATTCCGAAATATCACTACATTTGCAGCCCTCAAAATGAGGGTTATTTAGTTTTTAATAGAAATTTTAATGCCAACAATTTCACAATTAGTACGAAAAGGAAGAGCCACAATTACCAAGAAGAGTAAATCGGCTGCTTTGGATTCGTGTCCTCAACGAAGAGGGGTTTGTACGCGGGTTTACACCACTACACCAAAGAAACCAAACTCTGCAATGCGTAAAGTTGCAAGGGTAAGGTTGACCAACGGTAAAGAGGTGAACGCATACATCCCCGGTGAAGGACACAACCTCCAAGAGCACTCGATAGTATTGGTTAGAGGCGGACGGGTGAAAGATTTGCCGGGCATGAGATATCACATCGTACGTGGAGCACTGGATACTGCCGGAGTGGCCGGAAGGACCCAGCGCAGATCCAAGTACGGTGCCAAACGCCCCAAAAAATAGTCTAAGCCCACTTAAGCAGAAAAAATGAGAAAAAAGCAGGCAAAGAAAAGACCACTTTTACCAGACCCAAGATTTAATGATCAGCTTGTTACACGTTTTGTGAACATGATGATGTGGGATGGTAAAAAGTCAGTTGCATTCAAGATTTTCTACGATGCAATTGATATTGTTGACGAAAAAAATACTGACGAAGAAAAAACAGGATTGGAATTGTGGAAAGATGCCCTTTCCAATGTTATGCCACACGTTGAGGTAAGAAGTAGAAGAGTGGGTGGTGCAACATTCCAGATTCCAATGCAGATTCGTCCAGACAGAAAAATATCTACTGCAATGAAATGGTTGATCCTTTACGCAAGAAAGCGTAATGAGAAATCCATGGCACAAAAATTGGCCTCCGAAATTTTGGCAGCAGCCAAAGAAGAAGGCGCCGCAGTGAAGAAAAGAGTAGATACACATAAGATGGCCGAGGCCAATAAAGCATTCTCGCACTTTAGATTCTAATCATTACAATGGGAAGAGATTTAAAATATACAAGGAATATAGGTATTGCAGCTCACATTGATGCTGGTAAAACAACTACTACAGAGCGTATTCTTTTTTATACCGGTGTGAGTCACAAAATTGGTGAGGTGCATGATGGTGCTGCAACCATGGACTGGATGGAGCAAGAGCAAGAGCGTGGTATTACCATTACCTCTGCAGCTACCACCTGTACATGGAAGTTCCCAATGGAGAATGCTCAGCCATTGCCAGATACAAAAGATTACCACTTTAATATTATTGACACTCCCGGACACGTGGACTTTACGGTTGAAGTAAACCGTTCATTGCGTGTATTGGACGGATTGGTGTTCTTGTTCAGTGCCGTTGATGGTGTTGAGCCACAATCCGAAACCAACTGGAGATTGGCCGATAACTACAAAGTGCCACGTATCGGTTTCGTAAACAAAATGGACCGTCAAGGTTCCAACTTCTTGAACGTCTGCAAGCAGGTTCGTGAAATGTTGGGCTCCAATGCAGTGCCAATTGTATTGCCAATCGGTGATGAAGCTGACTTTAAGGGTATTGTTGACTTGGCCAAGAACAGGGCTGTAGTGTGGCACGAGGATAACTTCGGTTCTACTTTTGATGTAGTGGACATTCCTGAAGAAATGAAGGGTGAAGTTAAGGAGTATAGAGCTGCCTTGATTGAAGCTGTTGCAGAATACGATGAAAATTTGATGGAGAAATTCTTCGAAGATGAAGATTCCATCACAGAAGATGAAGTGCATGCTGCTTTGCGTGCTGCGGTTATGGATAGAGCAATCATTCCTATGATTTGTGGCTCATCCTTTAAGAACAAAGGGGTTCAGTTCCTTTTAGATGCCGTTTGCCGATACTTGCCTTCTCCGTTGGATAAGGATGCCATTATTGGTATCAACCCGGATACGGAAGAAGAAGTGAAAAGAAAACCAGACCCAAAAGAGCCATTTTCAGCATTGGCATTTAAAATTGCTACTGATCCTTTTGTGGGACGTTTGGCTTTTTTTAGAGCATATTCAGGTCGTTTAGATGCAGGTTCTTATGTGTTGAACAACCGTTCAGGAAACAAAGAGCGTATTTCCCGTATCTATCAAATGCATTCCAATAAGCAAAATGCTATTGATTATATTGAGGCTGGAGACATTGGTGCTGCAGTTGGGTTTAAGGACATCAAGACAGGGGATACCCTTTCTGATGAAAAGCATCCAATTGTTTTGGAAAGTATGCAATTCCCTGATCCCGTTATTGGTATTGCCGTTGAGCCTAAAACTAAGGCTGATGTGGATAAATTGGGTATGGCTTTAGCTAAATTGGCCGAAGAGGATCCAACCTTTCAGGTGAAAACCGATGAGGCTTCAGGACAGACCATTATCTCTGGTATGGGTGAGCTTCACTTGGATATTATTGTTGACCGTTTACGTCGTGAATTCAAGGTAGAGGTAAATCAAGGTCAACCTCAAGTTGAGTACAAAGAGGCAATCACTAAAGCTGCAGATCACAGAGAGGTTTACAAGAAACAGTCTGGTGGTCGAGGTAAATTTGCGGATATCGTATTTACCATGGAGCCTGCTGAAGAAGGTAAAGAAGGTCTTGAGTTCATCAACGTGATCAAAGGTGGTAATATTCCTAAAGAATATATCCCATCTGTGGAAAAAGGATTTAAGGAGGCTATGAAAAATGGTCCTTTGGCCGGATTCGAAATGGACAGTATGAAGGTTACACTAAAGGATGGATCTTTCCACCCTGTGGATTCTGATTCTTTGTCCTTCGAATTGGCAGCCAAAATGGGTTACAAAGCCGCTGCCAAAGCTGCAAGATCTGTATTGATGGAACCCATCATGAAAATTGAGGTACTGACCCCAGAAGAAAATATGGGCGATATCGTAGGTGACCTTAACAGACGTAGAGGTACCATCAGTAGCATGGGTGATAGAGCTGGTGCCAAAGTGGTAAAAGGTGAAGTTCCTTTATCTGAAATGTTTGGATATGTAACTTCCTTGAGGACGTTGTCTTCGGGTAGAGCTACTTCCACTATGGAATTTTCACACTATGCGGAAACTCCTTCCAACATTGCGGAAGAGGTAATTAAAGCAGCTAAAGGAGTAATTGCTTAATATTCAGCAAGATGAGTCAAAAAATTAGAATAAAATTGAAATCTTACGATCACAATTTGGTGGACAAATCTGCTGAAAAGATCGTGAAAACAGTAAAGACAACTGGTGCTGTGGTAACTGGGCCAATTCCATTACCAACACACAAAAAGATATTTACGGTTTTGCGTTCACCCCACGTGAACAAAAAATCGAGAGAGCAGTTCCAATTGAGTTCTTACAAGAGATTGTTGGACATTTACAGCTCTTCATCAAAAACCATTGATGCCCTTATGAAGCTTGAGCTTCCAAGTGGTGTTGAGGTTGAGATCAAAGTTTGATGAGGACTTGACTTTCTGGTTTACAGAAAGTTTTAGCCGAACAAACACTGAGCGAAGTCGAAGTGTCTTGATAAAAAGATGCTGAAACAAGTTCAGCATAAACATGTCCCGGACGATGGTTCGGGAAAAACGGAGAAAGAAAAAAATCTGGGTCAGAGCAGAATCTTTTCTTGACCCAATTTTTTTGCCAAGAAATTGGCTGGAATATTGAAAGTTTAAATTGTCCCCTTGAGGGGACTTTAGGGGTGTCTGAAAGGATTTCCTTATGTGAAATTGAATTTAATTTTAATTGTAAATAAATATGTCTGGGTTAATAGGAAAAAAAATCGGTATGACCAGCATCTTCGACGAGAATGGGAAGAACATTCCATGTACCGTTCTTGAAGCTGGACCATGCGTGGTTACCCAAGTCAGAACCGAAGAGGTTGACGGGTACAAAGGCCTTCAACTTGGTTTCGATGACAAGGCAGAAAAACGTGCAAATAAGGCCGAGTCCGGTCACTTTAAAAAAGCAGGTACTTCTCCTAAAAAGAAAGTCGTTGAATTCCAAGGATTTGAAGGTGAATACAAATTAGGAGACACCGTTGGTGTTGACATTTTCATGGAAGGTGAGTTTGTTGACGTTGTCGGCACATCTAAAGGTAAAGGATTCCAAGGGGTTGTAAAACGCCATGGTTTTGGAGGAGTTGGTCAGGCTACCCACGGGCAGCACAACAGATTGAGGGCCCCTGGTTCCATTGGTGCCGCTTCATACCCTGCCAGGGTTTTCAAAGGCATGAAAATGGCTGGGCAAATGGGCAATGAAAGAGTGACAATTCAAAACTTAAGAGTATTGAAGGTGGTTCCAGAGAAAAATCTTTTGGTTGTAAAAGGGTGTGTGCCTGGTCACAAAAATGCATATGTAACAATTCAAAGGTGGCAATAATGAAGGTAGCAGTTTTAGATATCAAAGGAAAAGAAACCGGAAGGAAGGTAGACCTTTCTGACGATGTTTTTGGCTTGGAGCCCAATGAGCATGCCATTTATTTGGATGTAAAGCAATACTTGGCGCACCAAAGGCAAGGTACCCACAAATCAAAGGAAAGAGCTGAGATAACTGGAAGTACCCGTAAGATCAAGAAACAGAAGGGTACCGGTACCGCAAGGGCTGGTAGCATCAAGTCTCCTATTTTTAAAGGAGGAGGTAGAATTTTTGGTCCAAGACCTAAAGATTATACCCAAAAGTTGAACAAGAACGTAAAGCGATTGGCCCGTAAATCGGCCTTGAGCATCAAGTCCAAAGAGAAAGCTTTGGTGGTTGTGGAAGACTTTAATTTTGAAGCGCCCAAGACCAAGGATTTTGTAGCATTTTTGACTTCTTTGGGGCTTGAAAACAAAAAGTCTCTTATTGTGTTGGGTGATACAAATAATAACGTATATTTGTCGTCGCGTAATTTAGAGCGCTCCGAAGTCGTAACTGGTTCACAATTAAATACTTACAAAATAGTTAACGCTAATAGTTTAGTATTGACCGAAAGTGCTTTGGAAGGAATTGAATCGAACCTAAAGAAATAAGAATATCATGAGTGTGTTGATAAAACCGATAATTACGGAAAAGATGACCGCTGATAGCGAGCTTTTCAATCGTTATGGTTTCTATGTTGACCCAAGTGCCAACAAATTGGAGATCAAAGACGCTGTTGAAGTCACTTATGGTGTTTCTGTTGAGAAGGTACGAACCATGAATTATGGTCCAACCCGTAAGAGTCGCTATACAAAAACCGGAATCCAGCATGGAAAAACAAATGCTATGAAAAAAGCAATTGTTGATGTGGCCGAAGGTGATATAATTGATTTTTACAGTAATCTATAAAGACGAGAAATGTCAGTTAGAAAATTAAAACCGATAACCCCTGGTCAGCGTTTTAGAGTAGTAAACGGATTTGACGCGATTACTACTGATAAGCCGGAAAAAAGCTTGCTTGCTCCGTTAAAAAAGACAGGTGGTAGGAACAGTCAAGGAAAGATGACCATGCGCCATAGAGGTGGAGGTCATAAGAGAAGATATCGTATTATCGATTTCAAAAGGGACAAACAAGGTGTGGAAGCCACTGTGGTTTCTATTCAGTACGATCCCAACAGAACTGCATTTATCGCCTTGGTAGAGTACAAGGACGGTGAAAAAAGATATGTGGTTGCCCAAAACGGGCTGCAAGTAGGCCAGACGATTAAGTCTGGAGCTGGTGCTACCCCTGAAATTGGAAATGCACTTCCTTTAAGTGAGATTCCGTTGGGAACCATTGTCTCTTGTATAGAATTAAGACCTGGTCAAGGAGCAGTTATGGCACGAAGTGCCGGTACATTTGCCCAGTTGATGGCCAAGGATGGTAAGTTCGTAACCGTTAAACTTCCTTCTGGTGAAACCCGTATGATCTTGGCCACTTGTTTGGCTACCATCGGTGCGGTTTCCAACTCTGATCACCAATTATTGGTGTCTGGTAAAGCTGGTAGAAGTAGATGGTTAGGTAGAAGACCAAGAACAAGACCAGTAGCCATGAACCCTGTCGATCACCCAATGGGTGGTGGTGAAGGAAGGGCTTCCGGAGGTCATCCAAGATCTAGAAACGGTATTCCTGCAAAAGGATTTAGAACCCGTTCCAAGACCAAGGACACCAATAGATATATCATAGAACGTAGAAAGAAATAAAAGAAAAAGTAAATGGCACGTTCGTTAAAAAAAGGACCATACGTTCATTATAGTTTGGAAAAGAAAGTCCAAGCCAATATAGAATCAGGAAAAAAATCGGTTATCAAAACATGGTCAAGAGCCTCAATGATAACACCGGATTTTGTGGGACAGACCATCGCGGTGCACAACGGGAGACAATTTGTTCCTGTTTATGTAACCGAAAACATGGTAGGTCACAAACTTGGAGAATTTTCACCTACACGATCTTTTAGAGGTCATGCAGGGGCTAAAAACAAAGGTAAAAAGTAAGTAAGCTATGGGAGTTCGTAAAAGACAAATGGCCGAAAGGTTAAAGGAAGAGAAAAAGCAACTTGCTATTGCAAAGCTTAACAATTGCCCAACGTCTCCAAGAAAGATGCGTTTGGTCGCTGACTTGGTAAGGGGGAAACAAGTAGAAATGGCTTTGGCTATTTTGAAGTTCAACCAAAAGGAAGCCTCAAGAAAGTTGGAAAAGCTTTTGCTGTCCGCTATCGCCAATTGGGAAGCCAAGAATGAGGAGGTCAATATTGAAGAAGCTGATCTTTACATCAAGGAAATCCGTGTGGACGGAGGAACCATGTTGAAGCGATTGAGACCAGCTCCCCAAGGAAGGGCTCACAGAATCAGAAAGCGTTCCAATCATGTGACCATGATCGTGGAGGCCAATAACAACGTTCAAAGCTAGAAGATATAATATGGGACAAAAGACCAATCCAATAGGAAATCGCTTAGGAATTATCAGAGGATGGGAATCCAACTGGTACGGAGGAAACGATTACGGCGATAAGCTGGCTGAGGATGATAAAATAAGAAAGTACGTGCATGCACGTTTGGCCAAGGCCAGTGTATCACGAGTGATCATAGAGAGAACCTTGAAATTGATTACCATTACCATTACCACCGCAAGGCCAGGTATTATCATTGGTAAAGGAGGTCAAGAGGTTGATAAGCTTAAGGAAGAGCTTAAGAAAATCACCAACAAGGAAGTTCAAATCAATATTCATGAGATCAAGAGACCTGAGCTGGATGCCAATTTGGTAGCTGCCAGTGTTGCAAGACAGATTGAGAGCAGGATTTCATACCGTAGAGCCATTAAAATGGCCATTGCAGCAGCAATGCGTATGAATGCTGAGGGAATCAAGATTCAGATTTCTGGACGTTTGAACGGTGCTGAAATGGCACGTTCCGAGTCTTACAAAGAAGGAAGAATTCCATTGTCAACCTTCCGTGCCGATGTGGATTATGCCTTGCACGAAGCCCACACTACCTACGGTAGATTGGGAATCAAGGTATGGATCATGAAGGGTGAGGTGTACGGAAAAAGAGAACTTTCCCCATTGGTAGGATTGAGTAAAGGTCAAGGAAAAGGCGGTAAACAAGATGGTGGTAAAAAACCACGCCGTAGAAAGTAATAAGATAAAGTAAGGTAAGATGTTACAGCCAAAAAGAACAAAATTTCGTAAAGCCCAAAAGGGGCGTATGAAAGGAATCTCACAGAGAGGACACCAACTTTCCAATGGAATGTTCGGTATCAAATCCTTGGATTCGCACTTCATCACTGCCCGTCAAATAGAGGCTGCACGTATCGCTGCGACAAGATACATGAAGAGACAAGGTCAGTTGTGGATTAAAATTTTCCCGGACAAGCCAATCACCAAAAAACCTCTTGAGGTTCGTATGGGTAAGGGTAAAGGTGCACCAGAATACTGGGTGGCCATTGTAAAACCGGGAAGAATCATGTTCGAGATTGCCGGTGTACCCATGGATGTTGCCAAGGAAGCTTTGAGACTAGCGGCTCAAAAATTGCCGGTAAAGACCAAGTTTGTCGTAGCTAGGGATTATTCCGCTTAATTTTTAATTGAGAAGAAAGATGAGACAATCAGAAATAAAAGAACTTTCAATTGAAGAGCTAAAGGAGCGTTTGGCCGAGTTCAAAAAGCAACACGCCGACCTTAAAATGGCACATGCCGTTACTCCTTTGGAAAATCCTTTACAGATCAGAAAGACGAGAAGGACGGTGGCAAGACTTGCAACAGAATTAACTAAAAGGGAATTACAATAATTGGTTCTGCCTTATGGAAAACAGAAATTTAAGAAAAGAAAGAATAGGCGTTGTTACCAGCAACAAAATGGAGAAATCAATTGTGGTTTCTGAGGTAAAACGAGTAAAACACCCTATGTATGGTAAGTTCGTTTTGAAGACCAAGAAATATGTTGCCCATGACGAAAAGAACGATTGCAACGAAGGTGATACCGTCAAAATAATGGAAACCCGTCCCTTAAGCAAAACAAAGTGCTGGAGGTTGGTTGAAATCCTTGAAAGAGCTAAATAATTATGGTACAGCAAGAATCAAGATTAAAGGTTGCGGACAATACTGGTGCAAAAGAAGTTTTGACCATCCGCGTTTTGGGAGGAACAAAAAGAAGATATGCTTCCTTGGGTGACAAAATTGTTGTTACTGTAAAAGAAGCTACTCCAAACGGTACTGTAAAGAAAGGTTCTGTTTCAACAGCAGTGGTTGTTCGAACCAAAAAGGAGGTAAGAAGACCTGATGGATCTTACATCCGTTTTGATGACAATGCCTGTGTATTGTTGAACCCAACCGGGGAAATGAGGGGAACCCGTGTCTTTGGACCGGTTGCCAGAGAGCTTAGGGACAGACAGTTCATGAAGATTGTTTCATTGGCACCTGAAGTGCTGTAAAAGACATATCAGAGAGATGAAGTTGAAAATAAAAACAGGGGATACGGTAAGAGTCATTGCGGGAGACCACAAGGGCAGCGAAGGTAAAGTACTTCGTGTAGACCGTGAAAAGAACAAGGCCATCGTGGAAGGCGTCAATGAGGTGTCCAAACACGAAAAGCCAAGTGCTCAAAACCCTCAAGGAGGCATAACAAAAAAGGAAGCTCCCATTCATATTTCAAACCTATCGTTGATTGATCCAAAATCTGGTGACGCCACACGTGTTGGGTATGAAGTACGCGATGGAAAGAAAGTTAGGGTTTCCAAAAAATCCAATGAAGTAATTTAGTCATGAGCTACATTCCAAGATTAAAGCAAGAATATAAGGAGCGCGTGATCAAGGCGCTGACCGACGAATTCGGTTATAAGAACGTAATGCAGGTTCCAAAGTTACAGAAGATAGTAGTGAGCCGTGGAGTTGGAGCTGCCGTATCTGACAAGAAGCTTATTGATCATGCTGTGGATGAGTTGACCAACATTACAGGTCAAAAAGCAGTGGCTACCCTTTCCAAAAAAGACGTTGCTACGTTCAAATTGAGAAAAGGAATGCCAATTGGTGCAAAAGTTACCCTTAGGGGAGAGCGCATGTATGAATTTTTGGACAGATTGATCACCAGTGCCCTTCCAAGGGTACGTGATTTCCAAGGTGTACGAGCTACCGGATTTGATGGTAGAGGAAATTACAACCTGGGTGTGACGGAGCAGATCATCTTTCCAGAGATCAATATTGACAGAATCAACAGGATCAACGGAATGGACATCACATTTGTGACTTCCGCTGAAACTGATAAAGAAGCAAAATCATTGTTAACCGAATTGGGAGTGCCCTTTAAAAAGAATTAGTATGGCCAAGGAATCAATGAAAGCCCGTGAGAGAAAAAGGGCAAAAATGGTTGAGAAATACGCAGAAAAGAGAAAAGCTTTAAAAGAGGCCGGAGATTACGAAGCCTTGCAAAAGCTACCTAAGAATGCATCTCCTGTGCGTATGCGAAACCGTTGCAAGTTGACCGGAAGACCAAGAGGGTACATGAGAACCTTCGGTGTCTCTAGGGTGATGTTCAGGGAAATGGCCAACAAAGGCTTGATTCCAGGAGTTAAAAAGGCAAGTTGGTAATTTAGATATAGAAAAGAAATGCTTACAGATCCAATTTCAGATTATTTGACCAGAATCAGGAATGCCAGCAAGGCAGGCCATAGGGTAGTAGATATCCCTGGTTCAAACCTAAAGAGACAGATTACCAAAATATTGTTCGATCAAGGCTATATTTTGAGTTATAAGTTCGAGGACGATAAAGTTCAAGGGAACATAAAAATAGCCCTTAAGTACGATAAGGCCACCAAAGAGCCCATCATTAAGAAACTAGAGCGGGTAAGTAAACCCGGTCTTCGCAAGTATTCCGGTTCTGGAGACTTGCCAAGGGTCTTGAACGGTTTGGGAATTGCCATTGTGTCCACTTCGCACGGAGTTATGACCAGCAAACAGGCCAAGCAAGACAATGTAGGTGGTGAAGTATTGTGCTACGTATATTAATTGAGAAAAGTAAAGAGAAATGTCAAGAATAGGTAACAATCCAATCGCGATTCCTGAGGGAGTAACTGTAGAGGTTAAAGATGCCTTGGTTACCGTAAAAGGTAAATTGGGAGAACTTTCCCAAGAATTTTCAGGAGTTGAGGTAAAGGTTGAGGAAGGAAACATTTTAGTGAGAAGACCTTCTGACTCCAAAGAGCATAAAGCAAAACACGGCTTGTACCGTGCCCTTTTTTCCAATATGATAAAAGGTGTAGCGGAAGGATGGACCAAAGAATTGGAGTTGGTAGGAGTTGGATACAGAGCCAATAACCAAGGACAGAAATTGGATTTGGCCCTAGGATTTTCTCACAACATCGTTATGGACATTGCTCCTGAGGTGAAAATTGAGACAGTTTCTGAAAAAGGGAAGAACCCTATTGTAAAACTAACATCTCACGACAAACAATTGGTAGGTCAAGTAGCCGCCAAGATCAGAGGTTTCCGTAAGCCAGAGCCTTACAAAGGAAAAGGTATCAAGTTTGTAGGTGAGCAATTAAGAAGAAAAGCAGGTAAATCAGCTTAATAATTAAGACTATGGGATTATCTAAGACTGAAAGAAAACAACGCATCCGAAGAAGAATACGCAAAGTATCCTCCGGAACTGAAGCAAGACCAAGATTGTCTGTTTTCAGGAGTAATAAAGAAATTTATGCCCAGTTGATCGACGACGTGAAGGGGGTAACTTTGGCTGCTGCCTCATCCCGCGATAAGGGTGTTGATGCCAAAGGAAGCAAATCTGAAGTCGCAACCGCAGTGGGCAAGGCCATAGCAGAAAAGGCCCTTAAGCTTGGTGTTGAAGCCGTGGCTTTTGACAGAGGTGGAAACCTTTATCACGGAAGAGTAAAATCATTGGCTGAAGGAGCTAGGGAAGCAGGACTAAAATTCTAATAAGACTATGTACCAGAAATACAAAAACGTAGAAATAGTTAAGCCAGGGGGACTGGAGTTGAAAGACCGTTTGGTTGGAGTGCAAAGGGTTACCAAGGTAACAAAAGGAGGTAGAGCCTTTGGTTTTTCAGCCATAGTTGTTGTTGGTGATGAAAACGGTGTTGTTGGACATGGTTTGGGAAAATCCAAAGAAGTAGCCACTGCAATTGCAAAAGCTATTGAAGATGCCAAAAAGAACTTGGTTCGTATTCCATTGACCAAAGCTACACTTCCCCACGAGCAAAAAGGAAAGTACGGAGGTGCTAGAGTTTACATTAAGCCTGCATCCCACGGTACCGGGGTAATTGCCGGTGGTGCTGTAAGGGCGGTATTGGAAGCTGTCGGCGTACAGGACGTATTGTCAAAATCCCAAGGTTCTTCCAACCCTCACAATGTGGTAAAAGCAACTTTCGATGCTCTTTTGCAATTGAGAAGTGCTGAAACCGTAGCGCAGCAAAGAGGTATTTCTTTGGAAAAAGTCTTTAAAGGATAATAAAAAGTTGACAGTTTATAGTTGATGGTTTGAAAAGCTGAATTTGAAAACTGACAACTTATAACTGAACACTGAAAACTGATACAATGTCAAAGATTAAAGTAACACAGGTTAAGAGCGCCATCAAAAAGCCACAGAACCAAAAAAGAACTTTGGAGGCTCTAGGATTGCGCAAGATAGGACAGGTTGTTGAACATGATGCAACTCCCAATATCCTTGGAATGGTAAATAAGGTAAAACACTTGGTTTCCACAGAGGAAGCTTAAAAATATAACGGCACATGGATTTACATAATCTTAAACCAGCGAAAGGCGCTGTGCACAAAGAAGGAAAACGTGTAGGTAGAGGAGAAGGCTCTGGAAAAGGAGGCACTGCCACTCGTGGACACAAAGGAGCCAAGTCTAGATCTGGATATTCCAAAAAGATTGGTTTTGAAGGAGGTCAGATGCCTTTGCAAAGACGTGTTCCCAAGTTTGGTTTCACAAACATCAACAGAAAGGAATACAAAGGTATCAACTTGGGCAAATTGCAAGAATTGGTAGACAATGGTGTTATCAAAAAAGAAGTTACTTTTGACATCCTTGTTGAGAAAGGTTTGGCCCACAAAAACGATTTGGTAAAGATTTTGGGCGATGGCGAATTAAAAGCCGGCCTAAAAGTGTCTGTACATAAATTTAGTGCTTCCGCTAAAGCTGCCATAGAGAAAGCTGGAGGTGAAGCAATAAGTTTATAAGGAATAGTTATAGCATGAAGAAATTTATAGAGACCATATCAAATATCTGGAAAATCGATGAACTAAGACAACGTATCATTTTGACCCTCGGGTTGCTTTTGGTATATCGTTTTGGTACCCGTATTGTACTTCCAGGTATAGATACTACCCAATTGACCCAGTTGGCTTCACAGACCGATTCGGGTATTTTGGGAATTCTTAATGCTTTCACAGGAGGCGCTTTTGCCAATGCATCGGTTTTTGCATTGGGAATTATGCCCTATATCTCCGCCTCCATTGTGGTTCAGTTGATGGGAATAGCCATTCCGTATCTTCAAAAACTACAAAAAGAAGGAGAAAGTGGCAGAAAGACCATAAATCAGATTACAAGATGGTTGACCATTGGAATCTGCATTGTTCAGGCCCCTGCTTATTTGTACGGTTTAAGCGCGCTTGGTGTACCTGACAGTGCTTTTGTATTGGGCAAGGGATTGGATTTCATCATCCCCGCCGTTATTATTTTGGTGACAGGATGTGTGTTTGCGATGTGGTTGGGTGAAAAGATTACCGATAAAGGTATAGGAAACGGTATTTCGTTGTTGATTATGGTCGGTATCATCGCCACCATGCCACAGTCTTTTGTTCAGGAATTTGTTTCAAGGACCACCAACAATACCGGAGGTATTATGTTTATGCTGATTGAGGTGATTGTATGGTTCTTGGTGATTTTGGCCAGTGTACTTTTGGTCATGGCCGTACGACAGATTCCAGTGCAATACGCAAGAAGAACCGCTTCTGGTGGGTACGAAAAGAACATCATGGGAGCGCGCCAGTACATTCCATTAAAACTGAATGCCTCTGGAGTAATGCCCATCATCTTTGCGCAAGCGATCATGTTCGCACCCAGTTTGATTGGTAAAACTTTTAACGATACAGCAGTTGGGCAATGGATGGAAGTGCAGTTTAATGATATTTTTGGATTGGCCTACAACACCCTATTTGCCATTTTGATTATTATTTTCACCTATTTCTATACAGCGATTACCGTGCCTACCAACAAAATGGCCGATGATTTGAAAAGAAGTGGAGGGTTTATTCCCGGTATCCGCCCAGGAAAAGAAACAGGTGATTATTTAGATAAGATCATGTCTTTGATAACTTTACCAGGATCCGTATTCTTGGCGTTGTTGGCCGTTTTGCCGGCCATTGTGGTGAAGTTGATGGATGTACAGGCCGGATGGGCCTTGTTTTACGGAGGAACCTCCCTGTTGATCATGGTAGGTGTGGCTATAGATACGGTACAACAAGTAAATTCATATTTGTTGAACAGACATTATGATGGCCTGATGAAAACCGGAAAAAATAGAAAAGTAGCATAACATGGCAAAGCAACCAGCAATAGAACAAGACGGGACTATTATTGAAGCATTGTCCAATGCAATGTTCAGAGTGGAATTGGAGAATGGACACGTTGTTACGGCGCATATATCTGGGAAAATGAGAATGCACTACATTAAGTTGCTTCCCGGTGATAAAGTAAAGTTGGAGATGAGTCCATACGATTTAACAAAAGCAAGAATTACTTATAGATACTAGTTACATGAAAGTAAGAGCATCAATAAAGAAGAGAAGTGCCGACTGTAAGATTGTTCGCAGAAAGGGCAGATTGTACGTAATCAACAAAAAGAATCCTAGATTTAAACAAAGACAAGGGTAATTATGGCAAGAATTGCAGGGGTTGACATACCTAAACAAAAGCGAGGCGTTATTTCACTTACCTACATTTATGGAATAGGTAAAAGTAGGGCCCAAGAGATTTTGGCTAAGGCCCAAGTAAGTGAAGATACCAAGGTTTCTGATTGGAACGATGATGAAATCGGGAAAATCAGGGAGGCCGTTTCTGAGTACACCATTGAAGGTGAGCTTCGTTCAGAGACCCAATTGAACATCAAACGTTTGATGGACATTGGTTGCTACCGTGGAATTCGTCACAGAGCCGGATTGCCATTGAGAGGTCAGCGCACCAAGAACAACTCTAGGACCAGAAAAGGAAAAAGAAAAACGGTTGCCAACAAGAAAAAAGCAACGAAATAATAAGAACATAGTCATTAGTATTTAGACGTTAGAAGAATCTGTTTGAAATGTAAAAGTCTAGGATTCCAATAACTAAGAGCTAACACTAGAAACTAAAAAATATGGCAAAGGCAAGTACCAAAACAACAAAAAAACGCAAGGTAATCGTTGAGTCTACCGGTGAGGCACACGTTGTTGCATCCTTCAACAACATTATTATATCCCTAACGAACAAAAAAGGGGATGTGATCTCGTGGTCGTCCGCTGGAAAAATGGGATTCCGTGGTTCCAAAAAGAACACGCCGTACGCTGCTCAAGTAGCCGCTGAAGATTGCGCTAAAGTTGCCCACGAAGCAGGATTGCGTAAAGTTAAGGTGTATGTGAAAGGACCAGGTAACGGTAGGGAATCTGCTATACGTTCCATTCACAACGCTGGGATTGAGGTCACAGAAATCATTGATGTTACCCCACTTCCACACAACGGTTGTAGACCACCCAAAAGAAGAAGAGTTTAATCAATTATAGTTTAATGGCCCCAAAAGGGTCTTCACCCGAAGGTGCAGTTTAGATTATCGAAGGATAAGCCTTAATTCATAATCGCACTTTCAAATTAATAGAAGATGGCAAGATATACAGGACCAAAAACAAAGATCGCTAGAAAGTTTGGAGAAGCGATTTTCGGGGACGACAAATCCTTTGAAAAGAAAAATTACCCTCCAGGACAGCACGGGAACAACAGACGCCGTGGTAAAAAATCAGAATACGCAATCCAGTTGATGGAAAAGCAAAAAGCCAAATATACCTACGGTATTTTGGAGAAGCAATTCCGTAACCTTTTCGCCGAGGCAAAAAGAAAAGAAGGTGTTACCGGTGAAGTTTTGCTTCAGTTGTGTGAATCCCGTTTGGACAACGTAGTCTATAGAATGGGCATTTCCCCATCAAGAAGAGGAGCACGTCAATTGGTTTCGCACCGTCACATTACCGTAAATGGCAATGTGGTGAACATTCCATCGTACACCCTAAAGGCTGGAGATGTAGTAGGTGTTCGTGAAAAATCAAAATCCGTACAATCCATTGAGGATTCTTTGTCTGCCAACAGCAGCGTATACGAATGGATCACTTGGAATTCCGAAAAGAAAGAAGGTACGTATGTATCTGTTCCCGAAAGAATTCAAATCCCTGAAAACATCAAGGAACAGTTGATCGTCGAATTATACTCTAAATAAAATTCAACATTAATCCAATTATGGCATTACTTAATTTTCAGAAGCCCGATAAAGTTATAATGATAGATTCAACAGATTTCGAAGGGAAATTTGAATTCCGCCCTTTGGAACCTGGCTATGGATTAACAGTTGGGAATGCGCTGAGAAGGGTATTACTTTCCTCTTTGGAAGGTTTTGCCATCACTTCTGTGCGCATAGATGGAGTTGAACATGAGTTTTCTGTTATCCCAGGCGTTGTTGAAGACGTAACTGAGATCATTTTGAACCTAAAACAGGTTCGTTTTAAAAGACAGATTGATGATGTTGAGAGCGAGACCGTTTCCATCTCCGTTAGCGGAAAGGAACAGTTGACCGCTGGAGATTTCCAAAAGTTCATCTCAGGATACCAAGTGCTCAACCCAGATTTGGTGATCTGCAACATGGATCCCAAAGTGAGCATCAACCTTGAGATTATCATAGAAAAAGGACGTGGATACGTTCCCGCTGAGGAAAACAAAAAATCCAATGCCCCATTGGGAAGCATTGCGGTTGATTCTGTTTACACTCCAGTGAAGAACGTAAAATACAGCATTGAAAACTTCAGGGTAGAACAAAAGACCGATTATGAAAAATTGGTTTTTGAAATCCAAACTGATGGTTCCATCCATCCTAAGGATGCTTTGACCGAAGCTGCCAAAGTATTGATCCACCACTTTATGTTGTTCTCTGATGAGCGCATCACCCTTGAGGCCGATGAAATCGCTCAGACCGAGACCTACGATGAGGAATCCTTGCACATGCGTCAATTGTTGAAGACCAAATTGGTAGACATGGACTTGTCCGTTAGGGCATTGAACTGTCTTAAAGCTGCTGAAGTTGACACTTTGGGCGATTTGGTTTCCTTCAACAAAAATGATTTGATGAAGTTCAGAAACTTCGGTAAAAAATCATTGACCGAGTTGGAAGAGTTGGTCATCAACAAAGGCCTACAATTTGGTATGGACCTTTCCAAATACAAATTAGATAAAGATTAATAATCATATTTTGCTCCCCAAGTTAACATTGGGTCTGGTAGCAAGATGATAAACAAGAAAGATGAGACACGGAAAGAAATTCAATCACTTAGGAAGAACAGCGGCCCACAGAAAGGCCATGTTGGCCAATATGGCTTGTTCGCTTATCGAACATAAGCGGATCAATACCACTGTGGCCAAGGCGAAAGCTTTGAAACAGTTTGTTGAGCCTTTGATCACTAAGGCCAAGATTGAGAACAACCAAACAGCCGAAAAAGGCACGCACAACAGAAGGGTTGTTTTCAGTAACTTGAGAAGCAAGGAAGCCATCACAGAACTTTTTAGCACTGTTGCTGAAAAAGTAGCGGACAGACCAGGAGGTTATACCCGAATCATTAAGTTGGGGAACCGATTGGGTGACAACGCCGATATGGCCATGATAGAACTAGTGGATTTCAATGAGGTATACAACGCAGGTAAGCCTAAGAAGAAATCAACCAGAAGAAGTAGAAGAGGAGGAAGCAAGAAAGCGGAGCCTGTGGCACCGGCGGCTGAAACCAAAACCGACGATTCTGAAGAATAAGAACAATGTTATTAACTATTGTATTAGTGGAAAAAGGATAAGTGAGAACTTATCCTTTTTTTATGTTTTTTTGTAAACTGAAAAATTGGAACACTTCATGAAGTATCACGAAAAGAAAAAAGCACTGTTATTATTGGCGGACGGTACCATTTTCTACGGGAAAGCTGTAGGAGGCAAGGAAGGTACTGCCGTTGGAGAAGTATGTTTTAATACTGGTATGACGGGATATCAGGAAATTTTCACCGATCCCTCATATTTTGGACAATTGATGGTTACCACCAATGCCCATATCGGGAACTACGGAGCCCATATAGACGAGGTGGAATCCGATTCCGTGAAAATAGCGGGACTTATCTGTAAAAATTTTAGCTACGAATACTCCAGACCCGATGCCAGCATGAGTTTGTTGGAGTTTTTGAACAATAACAACCTATTTGCCATCTCTGATGTAGATACCCGTGCCTTGGTAAGTTATATTCGTGATAACGGCGCCATGAACGCTTTGATTTCCACAAGGGTTGATGAGATAGATGCCTTGAAGGAAGAATTAAAACAAGTTCCCAGTATGGTTGGATTGGAACTTTCCTCTAAAGTTTCTACCAAGGAGCCCTACTATTACGGAGATGAAAATTCGGTATACAAGATTTCCGCTTTGGATATCGGCATTAAAAAGAATATCCTTAGAAACTTGGCCAAAAGAGGAGCGTACATCAAAGTATTTCCATACAATACTTCATTTGAAGAAATGGAAAAGTGGAATCCAGACGGCTATTTTATTTCCAATGGACCTGGGGATCCAGAACCATTGACCGATGCCATTACCACGGCAAAAAGGATGATAACTTCAGATAAACCACTGTTCGGAATCTGTTTGGGACACCAAGTTTTGGCTTTGGCCAATGGGGTTTCCACCTATAAAATGCACCATGGACACCGAGGTATCAACCACCCAATCTTGAACTTGGTAACCGGAAAAGGGGAAATTACCTCCCAAAACCATGGGTTTGCCATCAATAAGGAAGAGACAGAGGCGCATCCGGAATTGGAGATTACCCAC
Organism: Allomuricauda sp.; assembly: GCA_050303195.1. Lineage (GTDB taxonomy): Bacteria > Bacteroidota > Bacteroidia > Flavobacteriales > Flavobacteriaceae > Flagellimonas. Next base: position 20,596 of record JBNLBG010000039.1, read on the forward strand.
ACCCACCTGAACGATCATACCGTGGCTGGGATCAAAATGAAGGAGAAAGCTGTGTTTTCGGTACAATATCACCCAGAAGCAAGTCCTGGACCCCACGATGCCGACTATCTTTTCGACCAATTTTTTGATGCAATCAAAACAGGAAAGAACTAAATCGTTATAGTTTTGTTTTTAGGGTAATCAGACACGTATTACGTGCGGTAACATACGGTTAAAAGGCGCTTCTTTTCGTATCTTTGCCCAATTAATTACAATCATAAACTTTGAGTAAAATGAGCATTATTATCAATATTCATGCAAGACAGATATTAGATTCAAGAGGTAACCCTACCGTAGAGGTGGATGTGGTTACCGAAAATGGAATTTTGGGAAGGGCAGCTGTTCCTTCCGGAGCCTCAACTGGAGAACACGAGGCTGTTGAATTACGGGATGGAGGAGATTCCTTTATGGGAAAAGGCGTTGGAAAGGCCGTAAACAACGTCAATACTGTTATTGCTGAAGAATTGGTAGGCACTTCGGTTTTTGATCAAAATGCTATTGACCAAACCATGATTGAACTGGATGGTACACCGAACAAATCCAAATTGGGTGCCAACGCCATTTTAGGGGTTTCCCTAGCTGTGGCCAAAGCGGCTGCCAATGAATTGGGAATGCCCTTGTACCGTTATGTAGGAGGCGTTAGTGCCAATACACTTCCAGTACCTATGATGAACATTATCAATGGGGGGTCTCACTCCGATGCTCCTATTGCGTTCCAAGAATTTATGATCATGCCCGTAAAGGCGAAGGATTTTAGTCATTCCATGCAAATGGGTACTGAAATCTTCCATAACCTTAAAAAAGTATTGCACGACCGTGGTTTGAGCACGGCTGTTGGTGATGAAGGTGGTTTTGCCCCTACATTGGAAGGTGGTACCGAGGATGCCTTGGATACCATCGGAAAAGCTGTTGAAAAAGCGGGATATAAATTGGGTGATGATGTGATGATTGCCTTGGACTGTGCATCTGCGGAATTTTATGTGGATGGCAAATACGATTACACCAAGTTTGAAGGTGATAAAGGAATGGTGCGAACTTCTGAAGAGCAAGCCCAATATTTGGCCGACCTTTGTGAAAAATACCCTATCATCTCCATAGAAGATGGAATGGATGAGAACGATTGGGAAGGTTGGAAATTGCTAACCGAGAAAATCGGAGATAAAGTCCAGTTGGTAGGTGACGATTTGTTCGTTACAAACGTAGAGCGTTTGTCCAGAGGTATTGAAAACGGAATTGCCAACTCCATTTTGATCAAGGTAAACCAAATTGGAACCTTGACCGAGACCATCGCTGCGGTGAATATGGCCAAAAATGCCGGATACACTTCCGTAATGTCGCACCGTTCAGGAGAAACTGAAGACAACACTATCGCCGATTTGGCCGTGGCGTTGAATACAGGTCAAATTAAGACCGGTTCTGCTTCACGAAGTGACCGTATGGCAAAATACAATCAATTGTTGCGTATTGAGGAAGAATTGGGAAGTATTGCCTATTATCCTCAGGAAAAAGCCTTTAAGGTAAACTAAGCATAATGATTTTTTAGCATGTTAAAGGCCTTTCCCAATTGGGAAAGGCTTTTTTTTGTTACAGTAATAAACTTTAACTAAATTATAGCACCAAACCAGCAGTGCTAACTTACTTACCTATATGAATAATTTTCTTTTTGTTGCAGCAGAAAACGATGCCCTCGCCAACTGTAAAGCAGGTGGAATGGGTGATGTGGTGCGCGATGTGCCACGGCAAATTTCTGAACGTGGAGATAAAGTACATGTCATTGTGCCGTCCTATTCCCGGCTTCACAAAGATGGATTGTTCAAGACCAACCTGAATTTTTACCTGCGGGGATTACGGTATACAGCGGAGTTGTATGAGGTAAAGCCCAAAAAGGAATTCCCTAACATCATACATTATGTGCTCCATCATCCCGAAATCGAAGCTGGCGATATTGCCCATATCTATCACAATGACCCCGAGGAGCCTTTCTATACAGATGCCATTAAGTACTTTATATTTTGTACGGCAGTTGCGGAGGCTGTCAAGCAAGGGGCGTTTGGAGATTTGGATGTGGTTCATTTACACGATTGGCACTCCAGTTTGTTGTTGTTTCTAAGAGAATATCATCCTGACTATAAAAACCTTCAGGATATTCGGTTTGTATACAGTATTCACAATTTGGCCATTCAGGGGATTCGTCCATTTGATGGCAATTATTCTTCCGTTAAAAATTGGTTTCCAACCGTACCTCTGGATTATCAAAAGTTGATGGATTATCGGTACCAGGATTGTATCAACCTAATGGCAGTGGGAATCCGATTTGCTGATGCCGTTCATACGGTTTCACCGTCTTACAAAGAAGATGTATTGCTACCGAGTTCCCCGCCAGAGTTTATTGGTGGCGAAGGTCTGGAAAAGGACCTTCAAAAAGCTGATGATGAAGGAAGATTGTTCGGTATTTTGAATGGCTGCAATTACAAGAACATCAATGCTGAGACAAAGGGACAGATTTATAGAAATACCGTGAAAGCACTCTTTGGTTGGTTGCAGCAAGAAGATAAAAAGTACAAAGCTGATTTTTTAGCCCACACCGGTGAAAAAATAATGGAATATGTGGGTAATCGACCCAAGTTTATTGCATCCAGTGTAGCTCGACTTACCGAACAAAAATTCTACTTCTTCATGCGTTCTCCCGAGGCGTTTGTTGAAATCCTAAAACGATTGGAAAAGGTGGACGGTATTTTTATGTTATTGGGAACAGGTGCCCCAGAGTATGAGGAACTCTTCAGAAAATTGAGCTATGAGCACAAGAATTTTATTTTTACCAATGGGCAGTCAGAAAAACTCATCGACTCCATTTATCTGGAATCCGACCTTTACTTCATGCCCAGTCTTTTTGAACCCTGTGGAATTAGCCAAATGTTGGCCATGCGAAATGGAAATCCTTGTTTGGTACATCATACGGGGGGATTAAAGGATACGGTCAAACACATGAAGACCGGTTTCAGTTTTGATGGCGACAGTTACGACGAAAAAATCAAAAATATGCTGGAAGTGCTGGACCAAGCACTGGATGTTTATGAAAATGATAAACCTACCTGGAAGAAAATCCAAGCAGCAGCCAAAAGAATGCGCTTTACTTGGAAAAAGTCCGTTGACGATTATTACAAGCTACTCTATAACATGGCCTGATCGCATTTTTTGTTACCATTGATATTTTATTGTTAATAACGCCACAAATAGGAGTTGGAAATTGTTAATGGCTATGCTTTTTCGTAATTTTCGGATTCTATTTTTACTAATCTATTAAAACATAAAATGTCGGATAAAGCTATACTCGAATATGGAGGAAAACGGTATGAATTCCCCGTAATCAAAGGTACTGAAGATGAATTGGCGATTGATATTAAAACATTAAGGGCCTTAACAGGAATGGTGACGATAGACCCCGGTTACAAAAACACGGGTTCTTGTGAAAGTGCAATTACCTTTCTTGATGGGGAAAAAGGGATTCTGAGGTATAGAGGATACTCCATTGAAGATTTAGCGGAAAAGGCAGATTTTTTGGAGGTGGCCTATCTCCTGATTTTTGGAGAACTACCCAATAAAGAGCAATTGGAAAAATTCCACAGCGATATCAAGGAAGAATCGCAAGTGGATGAGGAAATGAAGAAGATTTTGGACGGTTTTCCAAAATCGGCCCACCCCATGGGTGTACTCTCCTCCCTAACAAGTGCCCTAGTGGCCTTTAACCCAACTTCTGTGGATGTTTCCTCAGAAAGTGCCATGTACAACTCCATTGTGCGCATTTTGGCCAAGTTTCCTGTATTGGTGGCATGGACACAGCGTAAAAAGAAAGGACTTCCGTTGGATTATGGCGATGATTCTCTGGGTTATGTGGAGAACATCCATAAAATGATGTTCAAAAAGCCTAACCAAGAGTATAAAAAAGACCCTATTGCCATTGATGCATTGGACAAGCTTTTAATCTTGCATGCTGATCACGAGCAGAATTGTTCCACATCAACAGTGCGAATTGTAGGCTCTTCCCATGCAGGTCTTTTTGCTTCATTGTCGGCAGGAATCTCTGCCCTTTGGGGTCCGTTGCACGGAGGCGCCAACCAAGCCGTGTTGGAAATGTTGGAGGCCATTGAAGCTGATGGAGGCGATACCAAAAAATACATGGCCAAGGCCAAGGATAAGAACGACCCCTTTAGGCTGATGGGCTTTGGACACCGTGTGTATAAAAACTTTGATCCCAGAGCCAGAATCATTAAAAAATCGGCAGATGATGTATTGGGCAACCTTGGAATCGAGGACCCAATCTTGGACATTGCCAAAGGGTTGGAAAAAGAAGCTTTGGAAGACAAATACTTTGTGGATAGAAAATTATATCCCAATGTGGACTTCTATTCAGGGATCATCTACAGGGCGTTGGGAATTCCAACAGAAATGTTCACCGTGATGTTCGCCTTGGGAAGACTGCCCGGATGGATTGCCCAATGGAGAGAAATGCGATTGCGAAAAGAACCCATAGGAAGACCCCGACAGGTATATATCGGGGAAAACCTAAGATCCTTTGTTCCAGTGGAAAAAAGATAAGATTTAGGGGACAGTCTACAAAAACGGGGGCGATTGCAAAATCGCCCTTTTTTTGTTTATAGGCTGTAGGGACTGTGCCTAGAGCCTAGGTTCAACAATTTATCGCGCTCATAGCATATACGCATAATTTCATGATGGTAATGCGTCCGTATCCAAGAGAGATTACGGTTGTTTGTAATGATGTTTTTTGATCGTTCAAATTCTTGATGAAGAGAATCATGGGCATCTATGGCATTCAAACTTTTAATGGTTAAATCCAAAGATTGCCCATACCTATTGATTGAGGCATTGACTTTTAGTAAATCCCAATCATTTTCTATAATTAAGTGGTCAGTGTAAGCTCCCTCGGGAAAGTCGCTTAGAATGATACAATCTTTATACTTTGTAGCATACAGAGAATCAATAGTATGATTCACAATAGGGTATTTCGCCGTCAGCTTACTGTTTTGAAATGGATTGCTGGTGCCCCATACCACAAACGCACCAGAAACCAACAAGCATAAAATAATCAATTTCTTCATTTGTAAGAAAAATCTTAATACAAATGTAGTAATTAAAAATATACAAACAACATTTATAGCATAAAAAATAACATTAAGTAGTGTTTTTTAACTTATTATTTTTCAGGTAGTTAAAATTTAAATAGTTCTCTTTTTTTCATTGGTAATATCCCATAAACAAAAAGACTTTTTTCCCATTTTGTGGGAGGATAATAGGAGTCAAAACACTAGATTTGCCTTAAAAATTTAAGGGGAAATCCCTATTTCAGTTTGCACCTACTTCAACGACTAATGTATGATGAAATTGAACATTGTAGACGAAACAAGCCCTTTAAAGGCCGTAATCTTAGGTACAGCAGCAAGCTGCGGACCTACTCCCATTCCAGAGGAGGCGTATGACCCAAAGTCTTTGGAGCATATTTTGGCGGGCACCTATCCCACCGAAGCCGATATGGTTAAGGAAATGGAAGCTTTTGCCCAGGTGTTTCACAAATATGGAGTGAAGGTGTATCGCCCTGAGGTGCTGGAAAACTGTAATCAAATTTTTTCACGGGATATCGCCTTCGTGATTGAAGATAAACTGTTCCATGCCAACATTCTGCCCGATCGGGAACGTGAATTTGTGGCCATTCATGAAGTATTGGAAAATATTGATCCCAATAAAATAATTCGCCCACCAGAGGAAGTACACATTGAAGGTGGTGATGTTATGCCTTGGAACGATTATATTTTTATAGGCACCTATACCGGACCTGATTACCCTGATTTTATCACGGCAAGAACCAATAAGGAAGCTGTAGCATACATTCAGGGCATGTTTCCCCATAAAAAGGTAAAATCATTCGAGCTGAGAAAATCCAATACGGACCCTAAAGAAAATGCCCTGCATTTGGATTGTTGTTTTCAACCTGTGGGGAAAGACAAGGCCATTTTGCACAGAAACGGTTTTTTGGTGGAGGAGGAATACCAGTGGTTGGTGGACTACTTCGGAAAGGACAATGTTTTTGAAATTTCCAAGGACGAAATGTACCAAATGTTCAGCAATGTATTTTCCATTTCGCCAGAAGTAGTGGTATCTGAAAAAAGCTTTACCCGACTGAACAATTGGCTTCGCGATCAAGGTTTTACGGTGGAAGAGATTCCGTACGCCGAAATTGCCAAGCAAGAGGGGCTGCTTCGTTGCAGTACCATGCCCCTCATTCGAGAATAACGATTACCCTCAAACAACAAACTAAACAAACAAACGAATTGAGAGCACAGATTACCAATACCATTCTAATGATTCGTCCGGTAAATTTCCGGATGAATGAGCAGACTGCGGTCAATAATTATTTTCAGGAAGACCTGCATTTGAAAAATGCAGAGATCAACCGAAAGGCCCAGGAAGAGTTCGATGCCTTCGTGGAAGTACTTCGCAAGCACGGGGTAAATGTTATCGTGGTGGAGGA
>JBNLBG010000040.1:0-27026 GCA_050303195.1 Allomuricauda sp.
CGATGTATTTTCCAAGAACTTAGCTCCTTTTACCCATTTTATAGGGCTGCGTTCCCCAAAAGCCCGTCAATACGGTTCCTATTTGACCGATGAAAACACTTCATTCGATGTGGTCTCGGTAGATGCCCAAGGAAATCCATCTGGTAATCGGAAGTTAAAAGTCCAAATATTTAAAATTGAATGGCGTTGGTGGTGGAACCGGGGTTATGACAATCTCTCGCGATACGAAAATGCCACCGTGCACCGCCCCTTCAAGGAAATGAGCATCACTACAGGAGCAGATGGCAAAGCTAATTTCAATATCAACGTTCCCGATGAGCAAGGAGGCCGATTCTTGATTCGGGTAATGGATGAAGTCTCCGGTCATGCTACGGGTCGTACCGCTTATTTTTACCGCAATTGGTGGCGAAGACCTGCCTCCAGTGATGCGGAAAGCTCCAAAATACTGATTTTCTCAGCTGATAAAGAAAAATATAAGTTGGGCGAAGAGGCCATCGTAACCTTCCCTTCAGATAGAGGTGGTCGCGCCTTGATCAGCATAGAAAATGGAACCGAAGTCTTATCCCAAAAATGGATTGAGACCTCAGCTAAAGAGACAAAAGCTACCATTCCCATAACGGCTCAGATGGCCCCAAATGCCTACATTAATATTTCATTATTACAACCACATGGACAGGTGGCCAACGATTTACCCATTCGATTGTACGGGGTAGTCCCGCTCCTAGTTGAGGATCCTGCCACTTTCTTGGAACCTCAGCTCTCCATGCCAGACGTTCTGGAACCCGAAAAATCTTTTAAGGTGACCGTTTCCGAAGCCCATAAAAAACCAATGACCTATTCCTTGGCCGTGGTTGATGAAGGATTGCTGGATTTGACCCGCTTCCAAACTCCAGATATCCATAGTGCTTTTTATGCAAGACAGGCATTGGGCGTAAAGACCTTCGACATTTTTGATGATGTCATGGGCGCTTACTCTATCAGTGTGGACAATATTTATGCAATAGGCGGTGGGGGCATTGGTGCTGGCGCCAAAAACCGTAAAGCGCAACGGTTTAAGCCTGTGGTGACCTATTTAGGCCCATTCACGTTGAAACCCGGTGAAAAAGCATCACATACCATAAACATGCCCAATTATGTGGGCTCGGTTCGTACCATGGTGGTGGCCGGTAACCAAAACAGTGCCTACGGCAATACCGAAAAAACCACTCCCGTTCGTAAACCTCTAATGGTGCTGACTTCCATCCCAAGAAAACTATCACCTGGGGAAACCGTGACCATTCCTGTGACTGTGTTTGCCATGGAGTCCAAGGTGAAAAACGTGAATGTTTCCATCAATACAGGCAAGGCATTGGAGCCTCTTGGCGAAACTTCAAAAAACATCACGTTCAATGCTGTGGGGGAACAGATTGTGAATTTTGACTTTAAGGTCAATCCGACAACAGCATTTCAAACCATAAAAGTAACGGCTTCTGGAGCCGGTGAAAGTGCCAGTAGTGAAACTGAAATCGATGTGGAAAACCCTAACCCAATCACCACAAGAAGCGAATTGTACACCATTGAGGCCAACGGCTCCCAAACCATTCCCTTTGAAACTTTTGGAACTTCAGGGACCAATGAAGCTTTTATTGAGTTCTCCACCCTCCCACCTATGGATTTTTCTAAACGATTGGATTATTTGTTGCGTTATCCCCACGGATGTGTGGAGCAGACCACTTCCGCAGCATTTCCGCAATTGTTCTTGGCTGATGTGTTGGATATCACCTTTGATAAGAAAAAGGACATCGAGAAAAACATAAAAGCGGCTATCCGTAGACTGGGTGATTTCCAAACCCCCAGTGGAGGGTTGAGCTATTGGCCCGGTTACGGTAGTGCGGATGATTGGGGAACCTCCTATGCGGGTCATTTTATGTTGGAAGCCAAACAACAGGGCTACCAATTACCCTTGACCTTCTTGAGTAATTGGTTAAGGTATCAAAAAACCGCAGCACGCCAGTGGAGCAACGCGGCTACCAGTTACAACAATGATATTGCGCAGGCCTATCGTTTGTACACTTTGGCCTTGGCTCAACAACCGGAACTGGCGGCTATGAACCGACTTCGGGAATCCAAAAACTTAAGCAATGAGGCCAAATGGCGATTGGCCGCGGCCTACGCCTTGGTCGGTAAGAAAGAAGTGGCCCAAGCGATTGCACAAAAAGCCAACATTAACTTTACGCCCAACAATTACGATTACAGAACTTATGGTTCCGTATTCCGAAACAGGGCTATGGCCTTGGAAACGATGGTCATTCTTGGTGATGTCCAACAACGGGAACTGGCTATTTCCTTAGCGAAGAACCTCTCATCCCAAAGCTGGTATAGCACCCAAGAAACAGCTTTCGCGCTCTTGTCCATGGCAAAAATGGTGTGGAAAAATGGCGGAAAGTCCATCGACCTGACCTTTACCAATAATGGAAAAGAAGTTTCGGTAAAAACCGATAGGGCCATTGCACAGCGTAACCTAACCATTTCATCCTTTAAAGAGGAGATTCAAGTGAGCAACAAGCAAGGCAATACGGTTTACGCCACCCTTACACAAACAGGAAAATTGCCCGTGGGAGAGGAATTGACCCAACAACAAAACCTGAGCCTTTCCGTAGCTTATCTGGATGCCATCGGAAATGCCATCAATGTAAATGAACTACGTCAAGGCACGGAATTTCAAGCGCAGATTACCATTTTCAACAGTTCCAATGATGATGTGGACAATGTGGCCCTGACCCACATTGTTCCAAGCGGATGGGAGATCGTGGATACTTCGTATACGGATGGCGATAATCCCAATGCGTCCAAAGCAGACTATGTGGATACGCGGGATGACCGTACCCATCTGTATTTTGATCTTGGGGCGAGAAAATCCAAGACCTTCACAATTAAATTGAACGCTTCATTTTTAGGTGACTATTATTTGCCCGGTGCGCAAGTGGAGGCCATGTATGACAACAACTACCAAGCACGAAACAAAGGAAATTGGATCAAAGTGGTTCAATGATGTGACAGGGGTGTGAATGAAAGATTTTTGGTCGCCAGTAAAAAAGAGAATAGCTAAGCACAAAATCAAGTTGGGTGCATTTGGCATCATATTAGTTTTGTGGTTGTTCTGCCTGCCCAAAAATCTGTTTGAAGACCCTACCTCAACCGTGGTCAATGCCGTTGATGGAACTTTGATTGGCGCTCGTATTGCCAATGATGGGCAATGGCGATTTCCAAAATTGGATTCTGTTCCTGAGCGGTTCAAACAGAGTATTTTGCTGTTCGAAGATGAGTATTTTTATCAACACCCCGGCTTCAACCCGATTTCCATTATTAAGGCCATTGGGCATAATCTCACCAAAGAGACCCGTAGGGGTGGGAGTACCATCACCCAGCAAGTCATACGGTTAAGTCGCAAAAACAAAAGTCGCACCTATTGGGAAAAGTGTATTGAGATTTTTATGGCCACGCGTTTGGAGCTGCGGTATTCCAAAGCAGAAATTCTGAATCTATATGCGTCCCATACTCCGTATGGGGGTAATGTAGTGGGGCTGGAAACCGCTGCTTGGCGTTATTTCGGAATCCCCGCACACGAACTAAGTTGGGGACAATCCGCCGCACTGGCCGTTTTGCCCAATGCCCCTGCATTGATTTTCCCCGGACGGAATGAACAAGAATTCTTGGAAAAACGAAATCGGTTACTAAAAAAGTTACGGGATAAGGGTACCCTGGACCAAACCACTTACGAATTGGCAGTGGCCGAACCGCTCCCCCAAAAACCTGTCCCACTGCCCGATGTTGCCCCGCATCTTACAGAACGCATCCGAATAGAACATCCGGGAGAACGCATTACTACCTCCATCCAAAGGTCGTTGCAGCAACAACTCAATCTCTTAGCAGAACGCCATTATCAGCAATTGAAGAGCAATGAAATCCACAACTTGGCCATTTTGGTCCTGGATGTGGAGTCACGAAAAGTATTGGGGTATGTGGGAAATTCCCCTTCGGGGAAAGCACATGGCAATTATGTGGATATCATCAACAAGAATCGGAGTACAGGGAGCACGCTGAAGCCTTTTTTGTTTGCCTCCTTATTGGATGAAGGTCAGGTATTACCGCACAGTTTGGTGGAAGACGTCCCCACCGTTATCAATGGGTACAATCCGCAAAATTTTGACAAAAAACATGTGGGTGCCGTACCTGTGAGCAGAGCGCTCTCCCGTTCGTTGAATGTACCTGCAGTTCGGTTGCTGCGGGAATATGGACTTCAAAAATTCTATAACAAGCTCCATAAAATGCAGTTGAAGTCCTTGGATAAGCCTTCTTCGTATTATGGACTATCCCTCATTCTTGGAGGAGCGGAAAGTTCACTTTGGGAAGTGACCCAGACCTATGCATCCCTAGCATCGACCTTGAACCATTTTGTTGGCAATAGTAGTACATATTACCAAAACGAGTTTGTAGTACCCACCTATGTATCAAACCAAACCATTGATTTTTGGAAACCACAGTTTGAATCTAACATTTTGGGAGCTGGGGCCATTTACAGCACGTTTCAAGCTATGTATGAGGTAAACCACCCTGAAGGGGATGAGAATTGGCATTTTTTTGATTCCTCCCAGCCCATTGCCTGGAAAACAGGTACCAGTTTTGGATTTAAGGATGCTTGGGCCGTAGGGGTGACTCCCAAATACGCCATTGGGGTTTGGGCGGGTAATGCCGATGGCGAAGGAAGACCAGGACTAACGGGAATTACCGCAGCGGCTCCCCTCCTTTTTGATGTGTTGGATGCGCTGCCCCACAGCGGATGGTTCCAAGAGCCTTTCGATGATTTGGTGGAAGTGGAAGTTTGCACCCAAAGCGGCTACCGTGCTTCTGTATATTGTGATTACACCAAAAAAGAACTGGTCCCCACCCACGGCACTCGAAGTGGGCCTTGCCCCTATCACCAGCAATTGTTTTTGGATGCTTCGGAAAAATTCAGGGTGAATTCTGATTGCTATCCGTTGGAAAACATGGTGGCCAAAAACTGGTTTGTGTTGCCTCCGGTTTTGGAATATTATTATGCTTCCTCCAATCCCAATTACAAGCCTTTACCTCCCTATTTACAGGGATGTTCTTCCTTGGAAAACCAACGCATGGAATTCATCTACCCGAAAAAAAATGAGGCCGTACTCCTTCCCAAGGATTTAGGCAAAACTACTTCAGATGTCATCCTAAAATTGGCACATCAACAATCTGATGCCGTAATCTACTGGTATTTGGACGAAACCTATGTGGGCAAAACTGAAAACTTCCATGAACTGCTCTTGGACATTCAACCGGGGGAATATACTTTGACTGTCGTCGATAACGAAGGAAACCGGATGCAACAACCGATGGAGGTAAGGCGGGCTTCGGAAAATTAATCGTCTAATTCAACTTTTTCAAAAGCACTTTTATAAGTGGTATATTTTTCAATGGCTTTTAGATAATTTATTGAGCCATCCATTGTCATATCATTTACAAAGCCGTCCAGATTAGAATGATTATTCCTTATCCAACTAACCAAGGAGTCTCTTTCTTGACTCCAAGCCTCCCAATCAACATCAATGTAATCCAAATCCTCCATCTTTGAGATTTTTCCTGAATCAAAGGATACTTTAACCTTATAGACCAAAGGGTTGTTCTTCAAATACTTATTACGAAGGTTCTCTTGGGCAACAATCACAATAATATCATTCTTCTTTTCTTCCAATTCAACTATCTTATAAGTTGACTTAAATATTGAATCCCATTTAAAAAATTCATAGAAACTTTCGTGGGTATAAGTGGTAACATAATCTCCAGAGAGAATCGTAATGCTATCATTTATCAGTGCTTTTATTTCATTGTAATTGGATGAATCAAAAGCATCATAATATTTAATAACGGTCTCCTGATGAGTCAGTTTTTTGTTATTACATCCAACTAATAAAACCAGACAAAGAATTATTGGAAGTTTATTTTTCATTGATTATTTACTTGCAATCAAATTGATACTACTTCTTCCGCATAAAAATAGTGATGGGCACTCCCGTAAAATCAAAATGCTCCCGGAGTTTGTTCTCCAAAAAACGTTTGTACGGATCGCGAACGTATTGCGGTAAATTGCAGAAAAAGGCAAACTGCGGATAAGGCGTCGGCAATTGCGTACAAAACTTGATTTTCACATATTTTCCCTTATACGCAGGCGGTGGTGTATGCTCAATAATAGGTAGCATAATGTCGTTCAGTTTTCGGGTCACGATTTTCTTGGAACGGTTTTTATAGACCTCCACAGCGGTTTCAATCGCCTTAAAAATCCGTTGTTTGTTCAACACCGAAATAAAAAGAATGGGAACATCCTCAAAAGGCGAAATGGCCTCTTTGATCTTAGCGGTGTACTCCTTTACCGAATTGGTTTCCTTCTCCACCAAATCCCATTTATTGACCAGAATCACAATCCCTTTATTGTTGCGCTGGGCGAGCCAAAAAATGTTTTCTACCTGTCCGTCGAAACCACGGGTGGCATCCAGCATCAAAATACAGACGTCGCAGTGCTCAATGGCACGCACGGAACGCATTACGGAGTAAAATTCCAAATCTTCCTTGACCTTGGATTTCCGTCGGATACCTGCGGTATCCACCAAATTGAACTCAAACCCAAACTGATTGTATTTGGTATCGATACTGTCACGGGTGGTTCCTGCAATATCGGTAACAATGTATCTATCCTTCCCAATCAATGCATTGATAAAGGACGATTTCCCCGCATTGGGCCTTCCCACTACCGCAAAACGGGGTAACTCACTTTCTTCTTCGGTTTTTTCAGGAAGCACTTTGACCAAGGCATCCAAAAGTTCGCCCGTTCCGCTTCCATTGATACTGGATAAGGTATAGTATTCTCCCAACCCCAAAGCATAAAACTCAACGGCGTCCGCCATTCGCTGGGCGTTATCCACTTTGTTCACGGCCAAAAAAACGGGCTTGTCCACCTTTCTGAGCAACTTGGCCACGTCCTCGTCCATTCCGGTGACCCCAGATTCCACATCTACCATAAAAATAATGGCATCCGCCTCATCAATGGCCAATTCTACCTGCTTATCGATTTCTTTTTCAAAAACGTCATCGCTCCCCAAGACATAGCCCCCGGTATCAATCAAAGAAAATTCCTTGCCGTTCCAGTCGCTTTTTCCATAGTGACGATCACGGGTAACACCGCTCACGGCGTCCACGATGGCCTCTCGGCGCTGAATCAATCGATTAAAAAACGTAGACTTTCCTACATTGGGTCTCCCCACAATGGCCACAATAGCTCCCATCTGCCTTATTTTTTGGCAAAAGTACCATTTATTATGAAGAAAAAATGATACCTTTTTTCATCTATTTCAATATGTTATGAGCGATTTCACCAACGAAATTGTATTGCGGCCCCGATTTCAGGTTGCCCTAAAAACCGATATTGACCATTTAAAAACAATTTTTGACCAAACGGAGGAAGAATCTTTTGTGGTCAAACGGTTGGATGAACACATTTATATTAAGTTCAGAAACTCTGAAATTACCTTTTGGTCACCCCAACTGCATTTAGAACTTACCTCGTTTGAAGAAGGTATTACCAAAATCCATGGGGTTTTTGGTCCCAACCCAACGCTTTGGACCTTTTTTATGTTCTTGCATTTTGGGGTGGGCACCCTTTTTGTCATTTTGGGCATTTTTGCCTATTCCAACCATTCTTTGGGCAAAGATGTGACCTTCTGGTTGGTGGGCATGTTCTTTTTAACCGTGATTTGGTTCGCTCTTTACGCCTTTGGTCGTATGGGAAGGGCCAAGGGGAAACCTCAAATGGAACAGTTAAAAACCTTTATCCGACAGAAAATTTCAGGATTTCAGCGGGGATAACATTTAACTGTTGTACCCAAATCGTCTGAGCTGTTTGGAATTGCTCCGCCAGTTCTTGTTGACTTTTACATACAATTCGATGTGGACCTGCTTGTCAAAGAATTTTTCCAAATCCTTACGTGACTCAATCCCTACTCTTTTTAGGGCACTGCCTTTGTGCCCAATGATGATTCCTTTTTGGGTATCACGTTCCACCATGATCACAGACCGAATCCGGATAATGTCGTCATCTTCCAAAAATTCTTCGGTTTCCACCTCAACGGCATAGGGAATTTCCTTTTTATAGTGCAGTAATATTTTCTCGCGGATGGTTTCATTGACAAAAAAGCGCTCAGGTTTATCCGTCAATTGATCTTTAGGATAGTACGGAGGGGCCTCTGGAAGCAATTCCAAAATTCGTTCAAAAACTTCCTTAACATTGAAATTTTCCAAAGCTGATATGGGATGGATTTCTGCCTTGGGCAACAGGCCTTGCCAGTGTTGCATTTGTGCTTCCAAGGTTTCCTGGTCCGAAGTATCTATTTTATTCAACAGGAGTAAAACTGGAATCTTGCTGTTTTGTATTTTTTTGAAAAAAGCTTCGTCCTTGAGGGCCTTTTCTCCTATTTCCACCATGTAGAGCAACACATCGGCATCTTCCAAAGCGGATTTTACAAAATCCATCATGGATGTCTGAAGCTCGTAGGCCGGTTTTATGATTCCGGGTGTATCGGAAAGTATCACCTGAAAATCATCTCCATTGACAATCCCCAAAATACGGTGGCGGGTAGTCTGTGCCTTTGAGGTGATAATGGAAAGTTTTTCACCCACAAAGGCGTTCATCAAGGTGGATTTACCCACGTTGGGATTTCCAATAATATTTACAAAACCTGCTTTATGCGCCACCTTGTTTCATTTTTTGAAGATATTTTTTTGAAGCTTCGTTTACTTTTGGGGACAAATACAAAACGGCAATCATGTTGGGAATTACCATGAGGGCGTATGAAAGGTCAATAAGATTCTTCACCAACTGTAGTGAAGCTACCGCTGCAAAAATAATCATGATTACGAAGAAAACATTATACCATTTGCCAATTTTTGGTGTGGTCAAGAAGGAAAGACTCTTCACACCATAATACGAATAGGTAAACAGCGTGGATAAAGCAAAAGCGGTAACAATCACCATTAAAAGGGTATCGCCAAAGCCAAACAGGGTTTTCTCAAAAGCGGACATGGTCATGGTGATACCGCTACCATCTTCAAGATAAGCACCACTTAAAATAATGACCACAGCGGTAAAAGTGCATACCATTATGGTATCAATAAAAGGTCCCAGCATGGCCACCAGTCCCTCTTTTGTGGGTTCATCATTTCGGGATTGACCGTGATACATGGGCGCACTTCCTAGCCCAGCCTCGTTGGAAAACATGGCCCTACGCACTCCAATGATTACCAAGCCCCAAAATCCACCAGTAACAATGGTGTTAAAATTCCACGCTTCTACCAATATCATTTTTAGAGAGGGAAGTACTTCAGATGCATTGTTGATCATCACAAACAATACGGCCAGTAAATAAATTCCGACCATAAATGGTACAATGGTCGATGCTACCTTGGCTATTTTTGAAAGTCCACCAAAAATCACAATGGATGTGACGATGGCCAAGAAGAAACCGATTCCCAATTTCCAATTGAACTCGCTTGTCGCTAACAGCGTTTCATGGGGTTGCACAACACCCATAAAAGCCTCCGTGAATTGATTGGCAGTGAAGACCCCCAAAAAGCCAAAAAGTCCACAAACACTAAAAAATATAGCCATAGGTTTGGCCCATTTTCCCATGCCTTGAGTGATATAAAACATAGGCCCTCCTTGAAGTTTTCCTTCAGGGTCTGTTCCTCGGAACATAATGGCCAGACTTCCAGAATAAAATTTGATGCCCATACCCAAAAGCGCTGTCATCCAAATCCAAAATACCACTCCGGGTCCTCCATCGTGAATGGCAATGGCCACTCCGGAGATATTGCCCAGCCCGACCGTTGCAGCAACTGCTGCAGAAAGGGCCTGAAAAGAACTTACGTCTCCTTTGGCATTTTTATCATCATACTTACCCGATACCACGGCAATGGCGTGGCTGAAATAACGGAAAGGTATAAACTTGGAGTAAAAGGCAAGAAAAAGTCCCCCTCCAATCAGTAAGATGAACATGGGCCACTCTGTATAGGGCAGCAAGGAGGATATAAATTCATTGATGGCTTCCATAAAGTCAAAAAACCGAATTTATGGATTTTAGGCTGGATTGGACCAAATGATTTTAGGAATATTGATTTTAGTTTGGAAATGACCCGAAAAGCGTTGTATATTTGCCGTCCACATCGCGGGGTAGAGCAGTATGCTTCGGCTACGCTCAGCACAAGGTTCGCTCGTCGGGCTCCTCGCCTTGAAAAATTGAAACACCGTTGCAACCGCAGGCAACATTAAAATATAAACCGCGGGGTAGAGCAGTAGGTAGCTCGTCGGGCTCATAACCCGAAGGTCGCTGGTTCGAGTCCAGTCCCCGCTACTAGTAAGGACAAGGCTTCCAAGAGATTGGGAGCCTTTCTTTTTTACAATGGGTACAGAATAGGTACAGAATTCCGGCTCCACTCTGATTGCCCATTAAATTTGTTTTTCTTTGGTTTGATTTGGTCTTTACGAACCATTTGTTCCAATCTGGGACCACAGTTTATAAAGACCGACACATTGCCAATCATCATATGTCCCATAATCCACTCCCATTTGCAAACCGAGCATTACCCATCAAGAGCAGATAAAAAGACCCAATTGGTCTGTAATAGTGTAATCGCATGGGGTAATCAAAACGATCAGAACTTCAAAAATTCTCCCAAATCATACCATAACTAACCTGCGCAGGTTCCTGCTACAATTTTATGCGTAGGGAAACATAAGCGCAAGGTAAAATTGGACCAGGGCGCATCATCTACATTTTGTCCTATCCCATATCCCTTTTATCTAAGGGAATGGCGATAGGGCAGCGCACAAATAATCTTGGTCAAAGGAAGTGGTGGAAGGAAAAGTGGAGCGTAAGCCCTACCCAACCTCTACTGGTCTAGAGCTTCTTTATCTTTACAAGCACATCATATAAGCCGTTATGGCGTCTTTTTCTTCCTTTGCAAGGTGCAGTTCCAAAACCAAGTTGAAGAACTCTGTGGCATCATCCAACGTGGGCAAGCGATCATCGTGCAGATACGGTGGCGAATCTTTTATCCCTCTGAGTGGGAAAGTCTTGATCGGACCTTCGGGTCTTCCTTTGTAAAAACGTTCCACTTTAAGGTCGTGCAAATAATCATCCACATAGGCGGGACCGTAGTGACAGGAAGCACATTTGGCCTTGCCTCTGAACAATTCCTGTCCCAAAAGTTCTTGTTTTGTGGATTTTTCGGGGATCAGATCACCCATGGCATCCAGTTTGGGAGCTGGTGAAAAATCCAAAATAGAATTAAAGTCCCCCATACGGTTGGTCACCTCGCGCTTCTGGCTACGTTGACCTATATGTTGCTGCATTCCTGGATCGCCGTCAAAATATTCCTCAACCTCCGCAAAATGGTCCATACTTCGAATAGATCGTTTTGACGCCAATTGCATTAAATTATAGTTTCCACGCATTGAAGACGTTCCTACCCTAAGCCTTGCTAAGTCAGGACGACTGTCAGGGGCAAGCTCAAAGGCTCCATTGGTATGTCCGTTCACGTGACAGGAAAAACAGGACACCCCGGCACTGGGTTCCAAAGTCACCCTATGGGTGGTGTGGTTGAACCATGTTGTAGGTGTCGGCCGCAACAATTCCTTAAGGCCCTCCATCTGTTCTGGAGTGAGCAGTCCATCGAAAATTTCCCAGTAATTGGCAATGGTAACTTCCCTTCCCTTGGTAACATCGCCCAATTCCTTGTGGGTGGTAAGGAACATCGGAGGTGGAAACTCTGGAAGATATTCTTCTGGATAATCATGGTCCACATCCATTCTCAGATGCTCGGGATGTACTTTGTTCCAATTATCGGGGAATACCATATGGGCCGTGGATGCCAATGGGTGTGCCAATGGCTTGAACGGGAACAAATCCCTTTCTTTGATTTGATCCGCAGAAAGTTTTGCCAATTCCTCATAGGACTTGATTCCCTTTGGCAGTCTAGAAACCGGACCTTTCATGATATGGTTTCTACCACCGGACATGTATTGACCTTCATGAAACTCTCCATTGAAATCATAACGTGAGGCCATATATTTTTTGATATCGGCCATGAGTTCGGGTTTTCTTTTTTGGTTATAGTCCACCCATTCATCCCAAGACATGGGAAGTTCCGGTGTGGTGAAGGAAGTTTTTCCTTTACCGCCATAACGCCAAAGATCAAAGGGGGTCCGTTCTCCTTTTTTTACGTCTGGATAGGGTAAAAGTGAATCAACATGACCTGAACCCAGTCCATAATCTTGTTCTACATAGTCCTCCACTACCGCTCCTGGCGACTGTAAAAGGTGCAATTGATTGTTCATCACTTGAAAGCCTACCAGAAATAGGCCCAAGACAACGGCAATAGAGATAATTCGTTTCTTCATCATATGCTTTCGGTTTTAGTCCAACAATTGTAGGTAATAGGATGACAGTCCAAAAAATCACCTCAATATGTACTGATCTGTTAAAATTAATCAACTTCATTTCATCATCTGAATTTTCTTTTCTAAAAATCAGGTTTTGAAGGATAGACCCCAGCATGTATTTCATACTAGCTTTAGCTCAACCTTTGAAGAATTCTTAGCAAATACATTCCATCACTACAATAGGGATGGGAATACTTATTTTTCATGTTCTTGTTTACCCTTGATACTGAAGGTGCCAAGGGCCAACAACTTGTTTCTATATTCTAAGGTTGATGGGGCAACACCAAAAGAAACCGGCAGAACCATATCTGTAAATTCTTCGATGGCCACCCGAATCAATGCCTCATGGTGAATGGTATGCTCAAGATTGTACATCAACTCCCTATGGAAACTTGTAGGGATTGTGCACAATTCACCATGTATGTGTTGGGACAACAGCAATCTTTTGTCGTCTTGTTGCAAGTTATAGGCGATTTTGTGGAGTGTTGTCGCCGTATGCTTCACGTTTTCCTCAACCTTTCTATTTCTCGGTCTTTCATCATAGCATACATAACCGGATTGATAGCCATTTAAGAGGACAAGGTACATCTCGACGACATGACGGGTATGTTGGCCGATGGTTGCATAGGACAATGTCTTGCAAGGCTTAGTATAAATGCCATAGGGTAGTTGTAAAAGAATCTCTCGAAGTTCCAACAAAACTGTATTAGAAGTTTCAAACATTGGTGTGGGATTTTGGTTTCAAATAGGTTTTATAAAAGTATTGAGATAGCTGAGTCCATACCCAGTGGCAATAGGACATATTTTCTCCAATGAAGTCCCTGCCCGTTCCTTTAAGCAAGCCATGCAACATGAAAATATAAACCCTGTTGATGTTAGCCATGAAAATGGCTGTTTTCAAGAGTCCAGTTGAAACATAAATTTGGTTGGCAGTAAGATTCAGGGAGCCTATAGGCAAGGCTCCCAAAAACACTTATGTAAAACCAGTCAAAAAGCTTCCGATGTGTTGGCTTAAAGCGAGACTATCCATCATGTTGTCGTGTCCGTTGTAGCGAAGGATAACCTTAACGTGGGTAGTTCGCTTTGACGGACACTTCGATTTCCTTGGCAATATTGGTCGAAGGTTTCCCCTTAGAAAAGGTAACGCCATAATCGGACAATACGATGTTCATTTTCGATCCAAGGCTGATCTGCAGGCCGGTTACGGCTATATCCGCAGTGGCCGTAAAAGGCCGGGTAGTATCCTTAATGGTCATTTCACCGGAAATCTGTACGGGATATGACCCCTCCTTGTTCAAGTCCAAATCCTCTATGTTGGTAATCTTGCCCACAAATTTTGCTTTTGGATATTTTTTGGTATCCAGAAAGTTTTTACTGTTGTAATGCTTTTGCATCAAGGCCTTTTCAAATTCAAAACCCTGCATGGGAACTGAAAAGACCAAATCCCCTGTTTGGGTATCCAAGGTAGTGGTCACCTTATAATTGTCAGCGGTGATATCCTCCACGGCGGTATGGGAGTAAAAACTGATATGGGCATCCTTGGCAACCAGTTTTGCCGGTGGCAATGCGGTAAACGCAGATAGGGCACAAATACTTACAAATGATAAAATCAATGTTACTTTTTTCATGGTTATGAATTTTAATTATGTTAAACTGTGTATTTATTTCTTTAAAATGTCGCACTTTTCCAAGATAACGTCCTCATACAGCTCCATATCTACATCATAAGATGCGCCGGAACGTATGACTCCTTTAACGGTGATTTTTTGCCCGATTCTCACGTTATCGGCATGCATGCCAGTGGTTTGAACAAACGTGCAACTGACGCCTGCTTTGTCACCTTCTTCTTTTAAGAAGATTACCTTTTGCTGGTTCATGTCCGCATCAATTGATTGGATCGTTCCAGTAATCGCAAGGATTTTGGATTCTCCTTCTTCATTGAGATATTTAGCATTGGCAGCACTAGAATTGTTCAGATATTCATAAACTATTTCAGAAGTGGTCATGGCGTAATCAGGTTTTGCGGCAACGACATCCCTATGAGGCATATTGAAGAGATATAGGACGGTGCCAAGACCTAGCAACAAAATGCCGAGAAGTACCAAGCCAAGTACTTTTATTCTTTTCATTTTTCCTATTTGCCGTAATAGACAACAGGTTTTCATTTCCTGACAAATTTTTTGTGAAGGCGATTTTTTGGTTGGATAAGTACTCCACGGATAAGGATAGCGAAATGATTTGAATTTGCTTACGACAATAACATTGAACCGTTAGAAACAATTTCAATTTATGGATAGTCAACTTATTGAGTGGTTTGAGGCCTATTCGGATGACCTTTATGGATGGGCATACTACAAAACCAGTTCCAAGGAAGTGGCCGAAGATTTGGTCCAGGATACCTTCCTCTCCGCTGCGATAGCAAAAAGTGGATTTAACAATAGGAGTTCAGCCAAGACTTGGTTGTTTTCGATATTGAACAACAAGATTATTGATCATTACAGGGGAAGGGCCAAAAAACAAAAGATTGCGGAGGAAATCAAGGAAAAAGAACTGTCCGAAACACTAGGCTCCTTTTTTGCAACCGATGGCAGTTGGTCCCCTTCTCAAATGGAGAGAGCCGATTGGCATCGGGACCAGTACCTTTTGGACAACCCAGATTTTGTAAAAACAATGGATTCCTGCATGGCCGATCTTCCTGAGAATTGGCGATTGGCTATATCGTTCAAATATTTGTTCGATAGGAAGAGCAGGGATATTTGTCAGGAATTAGGGGTTACCCAGTCCAATTATTGGCAAATCATACATAGGGCCAAATTGTTCCTGAGGGACTGCTTAAACAAACTCCGGAGAAATTGGAGCTGATTAAATTAAAATTCCAATGATGCTGAAAAAGATGATGGATAAGTTGTTTTTTACCTGCGAGCATGCAAGCTATTTGGTGGAAAAGGATAAGATGGATAGACTACCTCCACTACAAAGATTCCGGTATTGGGTGCACTTGCAGTATTGCAAGGCTTGTTTGAATTTTAAAAAGCAATCGGACAGGTTGGATAGCATCCTAGCGGTTTTCCTGAATATGGAACGTAGGAACCGGAAGTTTAAAAAATTGGACAAAGCATCCAAGGAAGCGATGCGCAAACGACTGGAAGAAAAAGTCAAAACATAGGTAAACCTATATTTTGATCTAAGGGGTATCATTACGGACTTTCGATTTCTTTTGTCAGGTTTTCTGGAATCGCCGTCTGTTCCCCAAAAATACAGATGCAACCACGGTACATAATTGGTATGTTCTTGTTGATGAACGCATATCCCATTTTGGGCCAGACCTGTTGTTCCGGTGGTGTACCCTTATCGAATAATCTTGGAATACCCAATGAAGGAAGTGGTGTGCTTACGGTAAGTCTGAACTATGATTACAACAACCTGAACACCTTGAATGCCGGAACGGAACGACTAGATGATGGTTCCAGGCAGCGAATCACCAATTCTATCTTATTGGGGCTGGGCTATGCTTTTACGGACAGACTTTCCGTGGAGACCATGTTGACATGGGTCAACCAGACTCGTACAATCAATCAATTTGGCAATGAGAATTTCACGGAGACATCGGGTATCGGGGATGCAGTGGTACTGGGCAAGTATGCCCTGCCATCTTTTTTGGGGCCTGCATGGCGGTTAAATGCGGGCATGGGAGTGAAAATTCCATTAGGGAGGTCGGATATTTTGACCGATCAAGGCATACAGCTCACGGCAGACCTACAGCCAGGTAGCGGTGCATGGGATATCCTGGGCTGGTTATCGCTTTCTAGACCTTTGGGTTTCAGGCCTTCGGCAACCCTTTCCGGTAGTCTGACACATAGGATTACAGGAACGAATAGGACGTATCTCAACAATACCGCAACTTATGAGTTCGGTGATGAGACCCAAATGAACCTTGGGTACACAGATCAAATTTTCATCATGGGTACCATCGTGAGACCGGGTCTGGTTCTTAAATATAGAAAGGCCAGACAAGACAAAATTGATGGTTCGGAAATCCCCAATACTGGTGGGGAGTGGGTCTTCGTAAGACCAGAGGTTGGTATCGGACTATACAAGGATTTTTCATTGAACTTCAGATTTGAATTGCCGTTGTACAGTTATGTGGACGGTACGCAATTGACCCCAACCTCTAGGTTTACTATGGGTATGCTGGTAAACCTTTTCAGAAAGAAAACACCACAATTAAATAGTTTGCCATGAAAAAGATATTGATTTTAACATTTCTGTCCGGGCTTTTATTTGCCTGTAGTTCCTCATCGGATAGTGTATCACCACTTCCTGACCCAACGGGATTGGATAACGATCAGAACACATCCAATAATTTACAATGGTCCATTCCAAAATCGGAGGTTTTGGACGGTGGTCCAGGGAAAGATGGCATTCCAGCTTTGACAAATCCAGAATTAGTCCCTATTGGGGCAATTGATTTTTTGTCCGACAATGATCTGGTCATAGGGTTTAAAAATGGGGATGATATCAGGGCATATCCCCATGCTATTTTGGATTGGCATGAAATCATCAATGACAACATAGGGGATGTCTCCATGGCTGTGACCTATTGTCCGCTGACCGGGACGGGCATTGGATGGAATAGGTTGATCGATGGGACCGAAACTACCTTTGGTGTTTCAGGTCTTCTGTACAATACCAACCTTATACCTTACGACCGGGCCACGGACAGTAATTGGTCACAGATTTTGAACGAAGCTGTAAATGGCCCCCTTATCGGGAAATTGGCCGAAACGATAACCCTTTTTGAAACCAATTGGAAAACCTGGAAAACCCTATATCCAAATTCGAGGATTGTGGGGAGGAATACTGGATTCTCAAGGACCTATGGCGTGTCTCCATACGGAGATTACAATACCAATAACAACCGCTTCCTTTTCCCGGTTACCAAAGATTCCAGATTGCCATCCAAGGAAAGGGTTCATGTGCTACTGGATGGAGATCAAGCGAAGGCCTATCGCTTTTCGAGCTTTGATTCGGAACATGTGATTTCGGATGTATTCAGGGGAAAGGAGTATTTGATCGTGGGCAATGCGAACTTTATAGTGTCCTTTGAAATGCCAGCAGGGAAAACGATCAGCGATTTCGAATATATCCATAACGGAGGGGAATTGTTGTTGGAAGATGGGGAAGGAAATCAATGGGACATTTTTGGAAAGGCCCTGACTGGACCCAATGCCGGTTCTTTTTTGGTCAGATCCAAATCCATGATGGGGATGTGGTTCTCCATCCCCGCTTTCTACAATACAGTGATATTTGGTCAATAAGAGTGCTCTTAGCATGTTCGGATGTAATACAAGTATTAATCCAACATTGCCTCTTGCAAACTTTTAAGTGAAACGGAAAAGCAATTTTAATGGAATTGAATGGTCGGCAATCAAAAAAATGTGTCAGGGTTAACAAATAGACCGTCTCTTGATGTAATAATACTTTTTTGATTATCAGTGTTTTTTGTTGATTTGATTAAAGACCTAAAAGTCAGGGATATCCATAGCAGTAAGTTGATTTGGATATCCCCTTTTAGGCACTACGGAAACAATGAGTACCGAATTTGACAGAAATGGCGGAAAAACATTAATGGAGCATTTCGATGTAAAGGGTTGCCCAATCCTCTTACTTATGGGCTCCAAAAGAAATGTTTTGAGAAAATCCGTTGAATACAAAAACTCGGAGAATCTTTTGAAAATAGGGAGAGCAATTATTAATTCAATATATAAGAACAATGGGTAAACCTAAATTAAATACTGACAACAAAGACATTTCGAGAAAATCCAATAACCTGCTAAATGGGACCAAGATAAAAATAGATGTCCTTTACAACACACCCCGAATAATGATGGGTAACACCTTAGCTGTCGATGACTTTCTGATGGCCCACAAAGGTTTGGCAGCGAATTTCGATTTTTCATTGGTAGCGCAAAAAAACAAGTACAGATTTACCAAAATGTATAGTCATGCAGAGAGATAAAATTATCAGAGTCTTATTGGGGGTGATTTTTCTGATGACCGGAGTAATGAAGGTTGCATTAACCCATTTTGGCAATGCATTTTCAATTCAACTTGCGGAGGCAGCTATACCATATCCCTATGTGATGTTTTGGATGGTTCCTATTCTTGAGATAGGTATTGGTTTGATGTTATTGTTCAATTACAGGTCCATTTTGGCTTTATTTGCCATAATTCCGATTATGTTGGTCGCATTATATATACATATCGTCGTTTCTAACCCGGAAGCATTTCCAGCGCAACCACAATTGCCCATTATTCCAATTGTAATCTTACTTATGGTTGCCTATTTATTGAAGCAAAGCCGGAACCCCAATTTTCATTCACTGAAATAACGTTCGTTATTGCCCCCCTCAGGCTTCAAATTGTAAACTGGCCAGATGATTATTCGGGGGAGTGGTATTACAGGGGCATGATTACTGTACCCACAGAACAAATTGTTCATTTGGTTCAGATGGTAGGGAAGAATAGATGATTGATGGCTGCACTTTTTTATGGACCTTATTCAATTCTGTTGACATAAGGTTGTCACATCCCCATTTTACTTTCGTACCAAATAAATAATATATTAAAATGAAACAATTTTTAATTCTAACTGTAACAGTGATACTATTTGGTTGCGGTAATCAAAACAAAGTTGAATCAGCAAAAAAAGAAGTCGGAACAATTGAGTTGGTAATTTTCAAAACCAAACCTGAATTTACCCAAAAGGAGGTGATAGCCGCAGCAAGCGCGGTGAGTCCAGTGGTAGAGAAACTTGAGGGATATCTGGGCAGAAAGCTTGCGATGGGCGAGGATGGCACTTGGACGGATATCGTTTACTGGACGGATTTGGCCTCAGCGGAGAAAGCTGCTCAGGAGGTCATGAAAAGTGAAACTTGTCAAAAATTCTTCGGAATGATTGACGAACGGAGCATGAAATTTATGCACTTGCAACAAGTCTTGTCACATTAAAAATGTCAGCCATTGGTGTCATCTTCGATATGAAAAATCGAATTATGGCGCAATCCATCAGGATTGCGCTTTTTTTAATTGGAAAAGTATGGGATAGGATTTACCAGGCCTGTTCCAAGGGTCAAAATACCAGTTGGTGGTCAAATAGCTGAATTTATGCCCAGTGTTGGAAGATTGCCGGGTTGAGGGTAGAAATAGTCGAAGAAATACAATAAAAAATGCCGATTGCTATAGAACCGACATTTTTTGGGAAGAATCCCCAGTGTTAATTAAATATGCCTTAATTCAATAGGTGAAATACATAAAGATACCAGAACCTGATAGAATCAGTAATAGTATGATCAAGATATTTGCTAATATTCGCCTGTCCATTTTTAATCATTGAGATTATGAATAATTCTACTTCTTCCTGTTTTTCAGAATTACCAGAGTCAACAGGTATATTAATACAATGGAAAAGGGGATGGCTACAAATCTTTGTTCTGGCAATAGATACCAAAGGGTAAGCACTAGAATAGTCCTGGTTGTGGCGTGAAAGATACCTACCCAATGTTTGATTAGCCATGAAAATGGGAACCACATTAAACCCGTTAAAATGCCAACTGTCATAGGAAGTGAGGTATAATCTACCAGAAAAAAAGGAATGGCTATGGCATAGACCAAAACCGCCTGCCCAACCGTAAACAGGAACAATTTATCGAATTCGTTTTTGGGCTTGTTCCTATCCAAAAGGTTCTCGCCGGTAAATTTTGAAAGGAACAACCCAAGGTAAACAATACTGCCGGTGCCAATGAAGATTACCCATACAGCAATTCTTTCCGAAAAGAAAATTCCGGCTATGCCAACCAATGTCCAAACAATCATTCCGGCCAAAGGCGTGGCAAGGAATTTCCGGTTTATAAATTCGATGCGTTGTAGTTCAAGAGTTTTTGTCATGCTAATCATTCTTTTTTATTTCATGAATTTTTCTCAATATTCTGCCATCGACTTATTACAATACGTTGCCTTTTCAAAATCCCTGATATTGATTGAAATAACAGGAACTTCTGGGAATATAGGCTTCAATTCCCCAATGATTTTTTCAGACAGGTTTTTCTTTTGGGCAATGGTCCTGCCTTCCATCACATTGGCAAAAATGTGAATAAAATCATTTTCACTATTTCCAATATTATAATGCTCAAAAGAGTTGATCCTAACTTTTATATCTCCTTCATCAAAAAGGTTGGTCGATTCGGCAGCATCATATACTGTTTGCATAATTTCTTTTGGCGATTTTTGTCTCGTTATATTTTCTGAACAATCGATTACAAAATGTGGCATAATTTTGTCTTTTTAGTTTTTAATATCTTTTACAACATTATTTATCATCAGGGATCCATATTCCGCTGGCAGCAGTCTCCTGGACATATTCCGAAAAATCTTTCGGTTTTCTTCCCAACACTTTTTCAATATCGTTGGAGATGATATCGTTGCCTTTGGCGTCAAGTACCTCGGTAAACAGGTAGTTGATTAACCATACGAAGTCTGCCGGGACCCCCACCTCTTCAAGCATTTTTGCATAAGCGCTCAGAGAAATCGGCGTAAACTGAATTTCCCGCAAGGTTGCATCAGCTATTTCTTTTACCACATCACTAAAGGTCAATGCCCTTGGTCCGGTCAACTCGTATAATTGTCCGTTGTGTTGGTCGTTCATCAGCGCTTCCACAACCACATCTGCAATGTCACCAGTATCCACATAAGGTACTTTTGCCTCTGGTTTTGGAAGGGCAACATGGCCTGCCAGAATTGGGTCAAGAAAGAAGCTTTCGCTAAAGTTCTGGTTGAACCAACTGGCACGCACAATGGTATAATCTATACCGGAGTGGATTACTACCTGTTCGCAAAGTTCGGCTTCGCGCTCTCCTTTGCCGGAAAGAAGCACCATCTTTTTAATTTCTTTTTGCCGGGCCAGCTTCGTTAAAGCTTCAATCGCATCCAGCGCCTCAGGAACTGCCAGATCGGGTTGAAAAGTGACATATACTTTCTCAATTCCCTCCAATGCAGCAGGCCATGTATCCGGTTTTTGCCAGTCAAATGGAGGGTTTGCCTTTCGTGAACCAATCCTGACACCTTGATTCAATGCTTGTAGTTTTTCAACCACTTTGCGTCCGGTCTTACCGGTTCCGCCAATTACTAATGTTTTATTTGTCATAATTATTCGCTTTTAATTTGAGTTAAGATGCTGCCTGCTTTATGGCATTCAGTTTTTTCAGGTTACTTTTTTTAACTGTGTTTTTGATTAGCCCAATAAACCAAGGGACTCCGTAACCATTTTTATGCAAGTGCTCCCCTCCGAGTTGGTAGATATAGGCATCGCCTTTAACTCCATGTCCGTCCAGCAGTCTGTTGTAAAAGTTAAACAGGCAACCAATCAGGATGGCGTGATGCAGGGCTTCTTCTGACCAGCCGGCTTGTTTCGCTTTATCTACATCTGATTGTACAAGCTTGCTTGGTGTTAACGTAAGTTTTTTCAGGTAGTGAAATATGGGTTTAAGTTTAGCATCCACGGGTGCCGTATCAATGTCTTCGACAAGCTTTTCGATGACTTCTGGCTGAATGCCAAACTGTTTTGCTACTGCTTTATGTGAGCCGTGGCAGAATTGACAGGCATTGAGTCCCGAAACAAAAGCTGCCATGGTTTCTTTTTCTGCAGAGGTAAAAGGTGATTTTCCCCGCATTATCCTTTGGGACACTTTGTCCATGGGTCCCAATCGTTTACGGTCATTGAATGTAATGTCCGTGATGTTTGAATCTTCATCTAAGTGCCTAAAAAAAGCCATGGTATTATTTTTTTCTTTGTTATTGGATAAATTCCATGCAACAAAGCTGAGGCTTCTTCTATGGTTTCGTTTATCTGAAAAGGAGTATGATTTGTTCGAAAAGGATTATCCTTTTATTGCGCTGGGGCGAAAACCAAATTTTTTGGCAAAGGCATTGGAAAAGGAGCTCAGACTATCGTATCCCACATGCCATGCGGCTTCCTGTATGGTCATTTTTTTGTTTCGGAGAAGGTTGTGTGCCATGTTTAGCCGCTCGTTTTGCAGGTATTTGAACACGGGCACTCCAAACAGTTCCTTAAAATTCTTTTTCAGTTTGAAGGTATTAAGCCCTATCTGTTTGGAAAGTTCTGATAAAGAAGGAGGGTTCTCAAGGTTTTGGACAAGTATTTCCCTTGCTAATTGTAATTTTTCCTTTTCGTTATCAGGAATGACCTCATCCGAAATCATAGAAAGTTGGCCAAAGAAATGGGCCAGTAACAAAGTCATTTGGCTCCTGAAAAACATCATTTTTGCCTTGCCTTCGTACCGGGTTCGAAAAACCTGGTCTACAACCGACTGCATTTCCGGGGTCATAAAGAAGCTGGGCCCTTCCACATAATGGTCGCTAGGGAAAACCAACTGGTGAAGCATTTCCCCGAACAGCTCACCTTCCTGGTTTGGCAACTTATCAATATTCCGGGGAGAAGTAGCTATGACAATACACTCCAGTGGCTTTAAAGCTGAAACGGTATGCTCAAACTCAACCTTGTTATCTGCATAAAACGAAAGCGCCAGACCTTTTGTGTAGTTGAATGTTTTTTGTTTGTCATCGTATTTGACGGCAAGATCCACATTCCCGGAGCCATAAAATGCAACAGCAATAACAGGTTCATCAAAAAAACATGAATCGGTCGACGGTTCATCCGAACTGCCCGTTTCTACCAAAATGGTAAAGTCATTTATGTCAATAATATCTCTGGTCATTGAATAAATCCTAAGAAGGTATATCAACTTGAATTTTTCACAAATCCATTTATCTCATTCAAAAATATATTTTTCACTTAGAAATACCCAAAGGGTTGGCTTTATTTACCGAAGCCTTCTGTCTTCTTCTTTTATGGCCAAGTCGTTTATGCTTGCATATCGCTTTTCCATAAGGCCATTTTCATCAAATTGCCAGTTTTCATTGCCATAAGCCCTGAACCAGTTTCCTTCTTTGGTTTGATATTCATATTCAAACCTGACGGCTATGCGATTGTCCGTATGAGCCCAATATTCCTTTTTGAGCTTGTAGTTCAGTTCATTTTTCCATTTGTGGGTAAGGAAGTCTATGATTTCCACTCGTCCATTTATAAACTGATCCCTATTTCTCCATTCGCTTTGAATTGTATAGGCTTTGGAGACTTTTTCTGGGTCTCTGCTGTTCCACGCATCTTCTGCCATTTGTATCTTCTGTTTGGCCGTTTCCAATGTGAATGGTGGGAGCGGATGCTTTTGTTCCATGGTTTCTAAATTGAAGTTTGAACTTTTTTAAGATTGTTTTATTAAGTGATCGGATATAGAAGTCGAATAATGCACCTTGGGTATATACAACTTTGTTGGGATGTAACCCTTTGTATTTTAGACGATTTTCAATTGTCCTTCCAAGAATGCCTGTTCTATATTTATATATAACTCAATCCAATAGGGCACCTAATTTTTCCCTTAAGATGGCTTCCGGTTGTATACCAACCGATTTGTCAACAACTTCCGAGTCTTTGATAAAAAATAGGGCAGGGATGCTACGAACACCAAAATTGGCTGCCAATTCACGATTTTGGTCAACATTTACCTTTTGAATTTCTATCTTTCCCTCAAACTCTTTGGATAGTTTGTCGACTGTTGGTAATAGAGATTGACATGGTCCGCACCAATCTGCATAGAAATCCAATAATATTGGTTTTCCCTGTGCCAACAAAGCTTTATAATCGTCGCTGTTCTCCACTGTTTTCATAATCTTTACTTTTTAATGCTGAATTGATACAGCAAAGATGGTGAGGTGTCAGAGAGGGACGGTAGGTAAGGTTTCCCTATCATTTGGCAAAACTTCCCTATCTAATGGGTCGCTTTGAACACTGAGGGGGAAACACCTTCCTGTTTTTTAAAAAAACGGCTAAATGCCTGCACATCGTCATAACCGATTTCATAGGCAATTTCCTGAATTTGCATATCTGAGTAGCGCAAACGTCTCCTGGCCTCCAACATTTTTCGTTCCTGAATATATTGCAAAGGTGTTTTGGAACCGATCTTTGCGAAGATATTGGACAGGGTTTTAGGTGATTTGTGCAGTAATTCGGCGTATTCGGCCACACTGTGTTTTGTCCTAAAATGCTGCTCTACCAAAAAATTGAACTCTCTGAGAATATCCACTTCCATCTTTTCCCCAGGATATTCTTCTTGTGCTTTGAACAATCTGGTACACAATATCAAATAGCGTTTCAGCATCATTTGCAGCATATCCATTTGCAGGTTGTCCTTGGATCGCATCTCAATACTGAACATGGTCCAAAGTGTTTCAAATTGCAACAGGTCTTCTTTTGGGATTTGGATAATGGGCAATTTTGATGCACCAAAAAACAGAATGCCCTTACATCCGACTTCCGTATCATGGTCTATGACACAATAAAAAGGTCTGTTGAATCTTAAAAAACGAATCGGTTCAATTTGGTCAACTGTTATTTGATGGAATTCGGTCAGAAAAATGACCTGATCCTTATGGAACACGAAAGGTCTTCCATCTATGGTCAACTTATTGGTATCCCCCTGAAACCATAAAATGGTGAGGCCCCCTTCCACGACATCATTTAAAATGCTGCAGTCCTTTTTGTCCAGTACGCTCATTTGGAGATATTCGTTGGTCTTACCGATAAATTTCATTGCTATAAACCTTACCAATCATTTGCCATCACCGATGCATGCGAAGATATTAAATCTTTGGATGTAACAAAGATGTATAAAAAAAGCAAACCTTTTAGGTTTGCTTTTTCATGCTATTAATCAGCATCCATTCCATCAGCATTTATCAGATAATAGCATGGTACTTATTTAATTGGGTTTTACCCAAATTCTGCTCGAGAAAGCATCGTCAATCGGTGTATTGAACACATGGTTGAAATAATTGCTCATTGTTTTCACCCCTATTCCCGCAATAATGCCCAGAATATGGTTTTTGGTATAGCCGGCCGCTAAAAAAGCATCAATATCTTCCTGTGATGGATTTCCCCGCTTTGCGGTCATGGCCCGGCTAAAAGTACTTAGTGCCCTGTATTTGGCATCATCGATTTCGGTATTGTTTCTAATGGCATCGGTAACCTCTGTAGGCACTTTGCTCATTTTGTCCGCCACAAAACTATGTGCGGACATGCAGTAGTCACATTCATTTTCAAAAGCAATCGATAAGAAAATAATTTCTTGCTCTTGGGGGGTGAATCCTGCATGCTCCCTAAAGGATTTGTACGCATGGCTATAGGCATCCAACAACGCTGGATTGTTGGCCATGGTTGTATACATATTGGGAATCATACCCAACCCTTTCTGTGTGGCTTCCAAAACTTTGGTAGAAATAGCATCTGCCGTTTGGATTGTTTTTGGCTCTAAAGTCAGTTTTGTGATAGTGCTCATATTTCTATTGACTTGATTTGTATCATTTATTCAATTTGTCAGCAAGTTCCTTTGTGCTATATACGTGGCTTGCAATGAATCTGAAATTGGTCTGCGCAGCGGCATTTCCATCATGTCCAGGGATGATTGCCGAAGCTGTGGCGTCACCAACCACGGCAACTTCGAAACCATCCTCGATAAGTTCTCTCATGTGGGCCTCCACACATAAGTTACCGGACATACCTGCCAAGATCACCTTGTCAATTTTTTGTTTTCTCAATTGCAGGCTCAAATCATTTTGTTCAGGGCCGAACACTTTATGGGGACTGACCACCGTCACGTAATCTTTTTCAATGTACTTCTTGTAACGTTCCAAGAAGTCTGCACCGGAACCTTCAAATCCTTCTGTTGAAAGTTGATTACCGCGATCAAACATGTTGATGTTGTGCATTAATTTTTCCAAGGCACCTTCAAATCTCCAATGGTGATCGTGCTTGTAATAGTAGTGTGGTGAAACAAATACCTTAATGCCATTGGCTTCTGCCAATTTGAAGAGAGTTTCCAGATTTTCCACGGTGTTGTTGTTGGTGACGCTTTCACCGACCACTCCCCATGTTACACCTTGTGGACTTAGAAAATCGTTCTGAGGGTCTGTAATGACGATTGCGGTTACGCCGTCAATGTCAAACTCGGTATCTGGAAGTTGGGCAAATACATTTGTTACTCCCAGAAGTACCGTTAATGTTGCAATTACTTTTTTCATGTTTGTATTTTTTACTGTTATACATAATTTGATTGGGCAAAATTGCAACATCAAAGAAGTGTGTTTCTAGGTAGGTTTTCCCTGGTAGTTGGCAATTTTTCCTGTAGATGGACCTAGAGGAGGAATGCCAAGCAGTCTTCAAAAATTATCCTTGTTATTTAATTATTCGTAAAATAGTGCCATTACATCTCTTAAAATCATTTTGATTCCAATCATATCTGTAAGGGGCCTTTACCTTAAGGGAAAGGTTCTTCGAATTTGACTTTGTCAA
>JBNLBG010000041.1:0-26551 GCA_050303195.1 Allomuricauda sp.
GCCGCATTATCCAAATACACTTTTTGCATGGGTTGCAGTAGATTTTAAGGCTTCAAAAATACGGGAAATAAAGTTAATTTCTTTTAAAGTATTCCACAGGATTGGGCTATTAAAATGGAATTGCTTTAAATTTGGCACATGGGAAAATATTTCTTTTTAGCCCTCTGTGCAGGGATGCTCCTTTCTTGTAGTGATGGTGATCTACAGATTGAGACCATAGATTTTGATAGTGTTACCCTTCAGTATTGCACTGCACCGATACGAAACACCAAGAACATAATGTTCAAGATCAATGATGATGAAGCCTTGATCTTGGAACTCCAGAGCGGTGTGTTAAACAAAGGCGTCATAGGAGAAACCATAACGACCGAAAGTACCGTTCCAGGCCAATCACAACTTACTTACCGCATTTTTTCTGATGGTGTCACCAAAAATTATTTTTGCGACGATATCCCAGCCACAGAACCTACAGTTGTTGAGGAAATTGAGGCCCAAGATGGCACTGTAATCGTTGAAACAACCGCCAATGAAGACAATACGGAGTTTGTACACACCATACGTTTGAGCGGCATTTCTTTTGTTACTGAGACCGACGAACGGATTACCGACCTAACCATAAGCGAGTTTGGTGAGGTTACCACCGCTGTACCTTAATAATAGGGCTAACTATTCTGAAAAATATAGACCTCTGTGGCGCCCAACCCATATTTTTGGTATTCGGCATCGTAATATTTAAGATTGTCGTACTTTTTAAAAAGGTAGTACAATTCTTCTTTTAGGACACCTTCACCCACCCCATGAATAAAAACCACTTTTTGGATGCGCTTTTTAATGGCAAAATCCAGTTGCCGTTTAGCTGTTTCCAATTGAAGGTTGAGAATATCAAAATTACTGAGCCCTTTGCTTGACTTTACCACTTGATGAACATGGAGGTCCACTTCCATTTTGGGAGCGTTTCGTTCCTTAGGTTTTACGGTTGAAGTCTTTTTTCTTTTGGGCTGTTCTTTTTCTTTCTTGACTTGGGCCACTTCAAAACTGGAGACTTTTATGCCTCTTTCCACCTTTACCAACTCCTTGATGGGATATTTCAGCGGAAAACCTTCAGAGGTCATTAAAGTGGCCATATCGCCGTCAATGGATTCCACCCGTCCTGAAATGGCCTCATCCAGTACTTCAACTTTATCCCCTATAGCAATCCCACTCATAAATCTCAGCTAAAAAAATCTTGAAAAGTTAATCCCATAAGCAAAAATAATAGTATTTTTCTTGACAGTTACAGTGATGATGTACCTACAACCAACCATGTATTTAATCAGCCTAAAGGATTATATGCTGCCCTGTCTCAACAAGAAATTGTTTGGGGTGGAATGCCCTGGTTGTGGTATGCAACGCTCAGTACAATTGCTCTTGCAAGGTGATTTTATAGGAGCGTTCAAAATGTATCCTGCCATTTATCCCATTATTTTATTATTGGCCTTTTTAGTCTCCACCTTGTTTATAAAATTCAAATTTGCGGACCAGATAAAGTTAATCCTAATGCTTACTACGGCCGGTGCCATTTTAGTGAGCTACCTTATAAAAATGAATATCCTTTTTTAACCAAAAAAATAAATTATGGAACAACAAAAACTCCCTAATGCAACACTGATTTTAATCTTTGGTATTGTTTCCATTGTAACCTGCTGTTGTTATGGAATCCTTGGGCTTATCTTTGGTATCATTGCATTGGTTTTGGCCAACCAAGCCTTAAAACTTTACGCTACGAATCCAGAAATGTATGAAGGTGTACAAAATGTAAAAACGGGTAGAATTTTGGCCATTATTGGAATAGTCCTTAACCTCTTATTCATAGCATACATTGTTTGGATCTATGCAACATTTGGATGGGAAACCATGCAAGACCCGGAAGCTTTACGCGAAGCAATAGAAGATTTATTTGGGCAATAATTGATCAATAACTCAGTTAAACTATTTCTTTACAGATCAATTTGACTCTGACAAAGAAGTAAAGCAGCGTAGCACTTGAGAAAATTTAATACATCTTTGAAACTATACCAATAAATTATAAAAACCCATGGAAAACAACCAAAACATGCCGCCAAAGCCAAGCAATTATATGGTTTTGGCCATTTTAAGCACTATCTTCTGCTGCATCGCCACAGGAATAGCCAGCATCATTTATGCTTCTAAGGTAAATGAACATTATGCGCGCGGGGAGTACGCGGAAGCCGAAAGCGCATCTAAAAACGCAAAGATGTGGGGACTGATAGGAGTAGGTGCCGCTGCGTTGATATGGATTGTCTATTTTGTTTTCTTTGGCTTAGCAATTTTTGGAAGTTTGGCCAATGCAGGTAACTATTAAAAAACCATTAGTATGGATAGGTTTAGGAGTATTGTCAGCAATGGCAGTACTCCTTTACTTTTCTTTCAATCCTGAGAAGGGACTATTTTTTCCAAAATGCCCTTCTTATCAATATTTGGGAATCTATTGTTCAGGTTGTGGAAGCCAAAGGGCCATACACGATTTGCTACACCTGCGCATTGGGGACGCCGTTAGCCATAATGTACTTTTGCTTCCTGCCCTATTTGTAATTGTACAACATGGACTTGTAAAGGTTGGGTTGCTAAAAACAAAAAGTTTCCTCAATTATAGATTCGCTCCTATCATTGTATTGATCATAGTCCTTCTCTTCATGTTCCTACGGAATCTTAAAATGTACCCTTTTGAGTATCTGGCGCCCTAATTCGCCACTTCACTAATGAATTTTAAGCGGTATAGCCTAAGTTCCTCATCCTCATAGTCTCCTTCAAACTCTTCAATGGCCTCTGAAATGGAATCTGAATCTGCTTCTAGAAAATAGTCATGGATTTCTTCTTGTTGATCTTCATCCAGAATTTCATCAATCCAATAGCCAATGTTCAGTTTTGTCCCACTGAACACAATCTGCTCCATTTCTCTGATAAGTTCGGGGAGCTCCAGTCCCTTTGCCGAGGCAATGTCATCCAAAGGCAGTTTTCTATCCACACTTTGAATCACATACAGTTTTAGAGCTGAATTGGCCCCTGTACTCTTAACCACAAGATCATCTGGACGTATTATGTCGTTTTCATCCACATATTGGGCAATGAGAGACACAAAGGGTTTTCCGTATTTTTTTGCCTTGCCTTCCCCAACGCCCTGGATATTGAGAAGCTCATCCATGGTAATAGGATACTTTAGGGACATATCTTCTAAAGATGGGTCTTGAAATACGACAAAAGGAGGCACTTCCAACTTTGTTGCTTCCTCTTTACGAAGATTCTTCAACAGTTTGAGCAAGTTTTCATCGGCCACTCCCCCGCCGGATTTACCGGCAGTCACTATATTATCGTTACTTTCCTCAGCATATTCGTGATCTTTCGTCATTAGGAAGGATTCTGGCTTTTTGAGGAAGTCCTCACCAGCTTTGGTCAAATGCAGAATGCCGTAGCGTTCAATCTCTTTTTTCAGCAATCCAGCTACCAAAACCTGTCTGGTCAGGGCCATCCAATACATTTTATCTTTATTGGCCCCAATGCCAAAAAAATCCTTTTCATCGGTTTTGTGGGAGGATATCATGGCATTGGTCTTACCTACCAAAAT
Organism: Allomuricauda sp.; assembly: GCA_050303195.1. GTDB lineage: Bacteria > Bacteroidota > Bacteroidia > Flavobacteriales > Flavobacteriaceae > Flagellimonas. Next base: position 3,623 of record JBNLBG010000041.1, read on the forward strand.
CTTGACAATTTCCTTGGTCTTGAACTTTTGGTTGGTATCACGCACTACTTTCAAAAGTTTCACCACCTCATCCTTGGCCTCTTCTTTGGGTTTTGGATTTCGGGCATTATCGTCCATATCGGCACCCTCGCCGTTAACCGCGTCAAATTCCTCCCCAAAATAATGGAGAATGAATTTTCTACGGGACATGGAAGTTTCGGCATACGCCACAATTTCTTGCAACAACGCATTCCCAATTTCCTGCTCGGCCACAGGTTTTCCAGACATGAACTTCTCCAGTTTTTCAACATCTTTATACGCATAGAAAGCCAAACAATGTCCTTCACCGCCATCTCTTCCAGCGCGACCTGTTTCTTGATAGTAACTTTCAATACTCTTGGGGATATCATGATGAATCACAAAACGAACATCGGGTTTGTCAATTCCCATTCCAAAGGCGATGGTGGCCACCACAACGTCCACTTCTTCCATCAAGAACATATCCTGATACTTTGATCGGGTCTTGGCATCAAAACCGGCGTGATAGGGTACAGCGCTCACTCCATTGACTTGGAGCACTTGGGCCAACTCTTCAACCCGCTTTCGACTCAAACAATAAATAATCCCAGATTTACCTTGATTTTGCTTTACGAAACGAATAATATCAGCATCCACATTTTGGGTTTTGGGTCGGACTTCATAAAACAAATTAGGGCGATTAAAGGACGCTTTGAAAACCTTGGCATCGGTCATCCCCAGATTTTTTATGATGTCTTCCTGTACTTTTGGAGTTGCTGTCGCCGTAAGTCCAATAATGGGAATATCATCCCCCAATCTATTGATAATGCCTTTTAAGTTTCGATACTCAGGCCTAAAATCATGTCCCCATTCGGAGATACAGTGCGCCTCATCAACGGCCACAAAAGAAAGGGTCACGTTTCGCAGAAACTCCACATTTTCCTCTTTTGTAAGAGATTCCGGAGCCACATACAAAAGTTTAGTGACACCGTTGGCGACGTCTTCCTTCACCTGCCTTACTTCGGTCTTGGTCAAAGATGAATTTAGTACATGGGCTATGCCGGTTTGTTCAGAGATACCCCGAATGGCATCCACTTGGTTCTTCATCAAAGCAATCAAAGGAGAGACCACAATGGCCGTACCTTCTTTCATTATTGCTGGGAGTTGGTAGCAAAGTGATTTTCCACCTCCCGTAGGCATTATTACAAATGTGTCTTTATTGTCAAGTATATTCTGAATTACTTTTTCCTGAAGCCCTTTAAATTTTGAGAAACCAAAATATTTTTTCAGGGAAGCATGTAAATCGGTATCCGTCAAACTCATTTCCGCATTTTTCAATTTATTGCAAGCCACCTAAAATGGCTGTTGAAGTTCATATTTTCTACATCGAACAAAAGTAGGAAGTATTCTATCTTCCATAATGGTACATAAAAGATAGTTTGATTAGTTTTGTAATCTTAAATATAAGACATTCTTTTAGGAATACAATTAGATAATCTGTTTATTACATTGAACGACGCTAAGTCTATTTTATCCATCGCAAAACGAACCCTTGAGACAGAGAGCAAGGCCATCTTCAACTTGATCGATCAACTTGACGACCAATTTGCCCATGCGGTACAATATATATTGGAATGCAAGGGAAGGGTTGTGGTATCAGGCGTTGGAAAAAGTGCTATTGTGGCCTCTAAAATTGTGGCTACACTCAATTCCACGGGCACCCCAGCTTCTTTTATGCATGCTGCGGACGCCATTCATGGCGATTTGGGTACCATACAGGAAAACGATGTGGTAATCTGTCTCTCCAAGAGTGGAAACACCCCAGAGATAAAAGCGCTACTCCCACTGATAAAAATCGGCAAGAACAAATTAATCGGCATTACCGGAAATATGGATTCCATTTTGGCCAAACAGGCCGATTTTGTCTTGAGCGCCTATGTGGAAAAAGAAGCCTGCCCCAATAATTTGGCCCCTACCACCAGTACCTCGGCACAAATGGCCATGGGTGATGCCCTTGCCATATGTCTTTTGGAACTGAGAGGCTTCAGCAGCTCTGATTTTGCCAAATACCATCCGGGTGGTTCACTGGGCAAAAAGCTATATTTGCGGGTGGCGGACATTGTGGTGAACAACCAGAAGCCGCAGGTTGATATCAATACCAGCGTGAAAGAGGTGATTGTGGAGATTTCTGAAAAAATGTTGGGGGTGACCGCCGTATTGAAGGATGGAAAAGTTGTGGGCGTGGTTACTGATGGCGATATTCGGAGGATGCTCAGCAAGTACGACAATATTAGTGGATTGACGGCCCAAGAAATCATGACCTCCAACCCAAAAACGGTGGATGTGGATACCTTGGCTGTAAAGGCATTGAAAAAACTTCAAGAAAGTGGAATTTCGCAACTTCTGGCTTTTGAAAATGGCAATTATGCTGGAGTGGTCCATATCCATAACCTTATAAACGAGGGAATCCTATAATGGCAAAAAAAGACAAGAAAAATCCAGATGAAATGTCCTTTTTGGACCATTTGGAGGAGTTACGGTGGCATTTAATTCGGTCTACATTGGCCATAGTAATTATCGCCTGTGCTGCGTTTATCATGAAAGACTTTGTCTTTGGGATCATCTTTGGTCCAAAGAGTATGGACTTCCCCACCTATCGTTTCTTTTGTAACATCGCAACTTCTTTTGGCATTGATTCGGAGTTTTGTGGGGATGAACTTCCGTTTACCATTCAGAGTAGATTAATGGCCGGTCAGTTTTCCGCCCACATTTGGACTTCCATCTGGGCGGGCGTAATCATTGGATTTCCGTACATTCTTTGGGAGTTATGGCGCTTCATCAGTCCAGGGCTCTATGAAAAGGAAAGAAAACATTCCAAAGGATTCATCATTACCGCCTCAGGCCTTTTCTTTTTAGGTGTCCTTTTTGGATACTATGTAGTGGCTCCTTTATCCATTAACTTTTTGGGTACTTACACCGTATACGGAGAGGTTCACAATGATATTGACCTTGCCTCATATATCGGAACTGTACGTGCAGCGGTGATTGCCTGTGGAATTATGTTTGAACTTCCGATTGTCATTTATTTCTTAACGAAAATAGGACTGGTGACTCCGGAAATCCTCAGGAAGTATCGAAAAATTGCATTGGTGGTTGTTTTGATTCTTTCCGCCATCATTACCCCTCCCGATATTACAAGTCAAATTGTGGTGGCCATTCCTGTCTTGATTTTATATCAAATAAGTATCTACATTTCCAAAATCGTGGTGAAACGAGAGGAGAAAAAAGAAAAAGAGCGAAAAAATGCCAAATAAAGTAGACGAATTCAATGCCTATCGTTCCAGAATGAACGATAAGCTGTTGGCCGATAACAACAAACTCATTAAGCGTATTTTCAATTTGGACACCAACGCCTATATGGCCGGTGCACTGGATGTAAAAACCAAGGAACTTCTAGGATTGGTGGCGTCAGCCGTACTCCGCTGTGATGATTGTGTGAAATACCACTTGGAAAGTTCCAAAAAGGCAGGCGCCGGTAAAGAAGAAATCATGGAAACCTTGGGCATCGCCACTTTGGTGGGCGGTACCATAGTGGTACCCCATCTACGCAGGGCCTACGAATTTTGGGAGGCTTTGGAGGAAAACGAAGCTTAAAAAAATCCCAAAGACCCTTTTCCAGAAGGAGAATATGATTAGTTTTGGCAAATTCCTATGAAGCTACGCGCAGAAAATATAATGAAGGCCTACCGCGGCCGAAAAGTTGTTAAGGGCATTTCGCTCGAGGTAAACCAAGGTGAGATTGTTGGACTTTTGGGACCCAACGGGGCCGGAAAAACCACTTCGTTCTACATGATTGTGGGGTTGATAAAGCCCAATGGGGGTAAAATCTTCCTGGACGATATGAATATCACCACTTTTCCCATGTACAAAAGGGCCCAGAATGGCATTGGGTATTTGGCGCAAGAAGCTTCTGTTTTTCGCAAATTGAGCATTGAAAAAAATATTCTCAGTGTCCTTCAGTTGACCAATTTGAGCAAGAAAGAACAGCACATGAAAATGGAGTCGCTCATCGATGAATTTGGTCTGGGGCACATCAGAAAGAACCGAGGTGATTTGTTATCTGGTGGGGAGCGACGCCGTACTGAAATTGCCCGTGCACTCGCCACTGACCCAAAATTTATTCTATTGGATGAGCCTTTTGCCGGGGTGGATCCCGTTGCGGTGGAAGATATTCAGCGTATTGTGGCCCAGTTGAAGAACAAAAACATTGGTATTCTCATTACCGACCACAACGTACAGGAAACCTTGGCCATAACCGAAAGATCGTACTTGATGTTTGAAGGCGGTATCTTAAAAGCTGGGGTTCCTGAAGAACTTGCCGTGGACGAAATGGTACGAAAGGTATATCTGGGACAAAACTTTGAGCTCCGGAAAAAGAAGCTGGATTTTTAATCCTTTCCCTTCCTCATTTTTACTGTTATCTCAGGAGATATAGACTTTAAATGCCTAATAAATCCCATCTTATCTCTTGGGGAGATGATAACACTTTTGTATTTGCCATACAGTATTTCTAAACGATCTAACGAAGCCGCAGGCGAAGATATTGGATTATAGGTTTCTACTATACCGGTAATAGACCCGATAGGAATTTCTTTTTTGAACCAAAAAAACGTTTTTACCAGCAGTATTTTTTCATTGACCTCGTAAGAAATCGAGTTGAAAAGAAGGACCACAAAAATCAATATACCTATTTGTATAGCCAAATTAGTCCAATCACCTTGAACAATTGCATGGTACATCCCTACACCAAAACCTAAAAGCACGAAAGCGAGCAGACCCCACCCCACTTTTGAGGGATATACATTATGTGTTTTATTTTCCATTCTTTTTAGGAACTAATATCGATGCTAGCACATAAAAAACTATAATCAACGGTATCGCCAAAAATTTAAGGGTAAGTAGCATCACCAAACTTCCGATCAAGAATAAATATTTAACCCCATTGTCCTTAAAACTCCAATTATTAAATTTTAGGGCGAAAAGTTCAATAGGTGAATTCAGCAAATAGGCACTTAGTACGGTTAATCCCAACAAAAACCATTGGTTAAGAATGATGCCGCTGAGCACTTCATTGTTGTGATAGAGCAAAATCAAGGGAAGCGAGAGAATGAGCAAGGCATTTGCCGGAGTGGGCAATCCCTTAAACGAAGAAACCTGGTCCTCATCCACGTTGAACTTTGCCAATCGATACGCTGATGCTAGCGTAATTACAAATCCAAAAAAGGGCATTAGGGTCATCTCATCATCATGCCCAAAAAAACCAAGGTTCCATCCGCCCCGCTCAGCCATATTGAGCAATTGGAACATCACAATACCGGGTACCAACCCACTAGTGATCACGTCGGCCAAGGAGTCCAACTGCACCCCAACCTCACTTTTCACATTCAAGGCTCGTGCGGCCAACCCATCAAAAAAATCGAAAAATATACCAATAAAAACAAAGAGTGCCGCCAATTCCAAATGGTTGAGTACGGCAAAAACAGTGGCCACGCAACCACTCAATACATTCAATAAGGTTAGCAAATTGGGAATATAGGACTTCATACAGTTCGGTTTCCGTAAAAATAAGGGAAAAAACGAACTGTTGGATTTTGATGTTCGGCTGAGTCGTATTTATTCTGATATTTGCCGTGACAAATCTAAAAATGAAACAACGGCTTTTCTTTTTTTCACTACTGCTCTTGGTGGGGTTCCAAATGTTTTCCCAAGCACCCCAACTCTCTGAGAAATCCCAGATAAGTTTCCTCACCTGTGCTACTGGGGATGAATTGTACAGTTCCTTTGGCCACAGTGCGTTCCGTGTTCAGGATTCCCAGTTGGGCATTGATGTGGTCTACAACTATGGTACTTTTGATTTTAACCAGCCCAATTTCTATCTCAATTTTGTAAAGGGAAGAATGATATACTCCCTATCCAGAAGGAGTTTTGAAACCTTCCTGTATGAATATGAACTGGAAAAAAGATGGGTCAAAGAACAGATTCTAGACCTAACCTTAGAGGAAAGAAATCAATTGCTCGCTTTTTTTGAGGAAAATTACCTACCCCAAAATCGAGACTATTTGTACGACCCTCTTTTGAACAATTGTTCTAGCATTACCGGAAAAATTTTAAAAGAACAATTTGGCGATGCCATTGCCTTTGATGGTTCTTATTTGGATAAGCAATATAGCTTCAGGCAGTTGGTACGGCAATTTTTGGACACCAATTCGTGGTCCATGTTTGGTATAGACCTCGCCTTTGGTTCCAGAGTAGACCGAACAGCAACGGTACAGGAACACATGTTCCTACCCTATTATGCCATGATGCAAATACGCCACACCACAAAAGATGGAAAACCGCTGTTGAAACGAGAGCGTACCATTTTGGATTATACTGAACATACAGCGCAGAACTTTTTCCCGCTTACACCCTTGTTCTGGTTTATTTTGCTTTTGGTGTTTACGGGCATAGTCACCTATTTTGATTACTTGCACAAGGCTAGAAGCCGTTGGTTGGACTTTTCCCTGTTTATCATCACGGGATTAATAGGAATATTTCTATTGTTTCTCTGGTTTGCCACTGACCACACCTCAACCCCTAACAACTTTAATGTATTTTGGGCCTTTCCGCTCAATGCCATTGTGGCCTTCATTTTTGTTTTTGAGGATAAGTTGCCAGAATGGACCGCCAAATATTTGTACAGTGCTTTAGGTCTCATTGCACTTGTGTTGGTATTATGGATATTCCATGTACAGATTTTTTCACCCGTGGTGATTCCCGTACTTTTGACTCTGGCAATTCGGTATATATATCTTATACGATATTCCAAACTTTAGGATTGGCTTTTAATCCATACCCATGAACTTACTAACGGTTGAAAATATATCTAAATCTTATGGAGAGTTGGTCCTGTTTTCCGATATCTCCTTTGGAATAAACAAAGACCAAAAAATCGCATTGATTGCTAAAAATGGGAGTGGAAAGACTTCCATTCTCAACATCATGTCCGGCAAGGACACTTCAGAAACGGGACAGGTAACGGTTAGAAAGGATACCAAAATCGCTTTTTTGGAACAGGAACCCAATCTAAATCCCAATTTGACCATTGAAGAGACCATTTTTACCACGGACAATGAAATATTAAAGGTCATCGCCTCCTATGAAAAGGCCATGGAAAATCCCGAAGACACAGTTCGTTATCAAAAAGCATTTGAGGCCATGGAACGCCACAATGCTTGGGATTTTGAGACCCAATACAAGCAAATTCTGTTCAAACTGCAATTAACAAAGCTGGATGCCAAGGTAAATACCCTCTCCGGAGGACAAAAAAAGCGCCTGGCCTTGGCCAATGTATTGCTGAACAAACCCGATTTGCTTATTATGGACGAGCCAACCAACCATCTGGACTTGGAAATGATTGAATGGCTGGAGGCTTATTTCTCCAAAGAGAACATTACCCTGTTCATGGTGACGCACGACCGCTATTTTCTGGATCGTGTTTGTAATGAAATCATAGAACTGGACAACAACCAACTATATACGTATAAAGGGAACTATTCGTATTATTTGCAGGAGAAAGATGCCCGAATGGAGCGTGAAGCTGTAGAGCAACACAAATCCAAACAGTTGTACAAAAAGGAACTGGATTGGATGCGAAGACAGCCCAAGGCACGTACCACCAAATCCAAATCCCGAATCGACGATTTCACTGAAATCAAAAAAAGAGCGCACCAAAGAAGAAAGGAACATGAAGTAGAACTGGAGCTGAACATGGAGCGTTTGGGGAGTAAAATTTTGGAGCTTCACAACGTTTCTAAATCCTATGATGACAAAGTCATTCTCAACAAGTTTGACTACAACTTCAACAAAGGGGAGCGTGTGGGCATCATCGGTAAAAATGGTACAGGAAAATCCACTTTTTTAAATATCCTCACCCAGCAAGAATCCGTTGATGGTGGAAAAGTGGTTGTAGGTGACACCCTAAAATTTGGCTACTATACCCAAAAGGGAATTGTGGTCAAGGAAGGCCAAAAGGTTATTGATGTCATCCGCGAGTTTGGAGATTATATTCCTTTGAAAAAAGGCCGACAAATTTCGGCTCAGCAACTATTGGAACGGTTCCTCTTTGACCGAAAAAAGCAATACGACTTTGTTGAAAAACTCAGTGGTGGGGAACGGAAACGTTTATACCTCTGCACCGTACTCATCCAAAATCCCAATTTTTTGATTTTGGACGAGCCAACCAATGATCTGGACATTGTTACCTTAAACGTTCTGGAAAGCTTTCTGTTGGATTTTCCCGGATGTTTGATAGTGGTATCGCATGATCGTTATTTTATGGATAAAATCGTGGATCACTTGTTTGTATTCAAGGGTGACGGTGAAATTGAAGATTTCCCCGGCAACTATTCCGATTATCGGGTGTACGAAAACAGTAAGGTCATAGAAGAACGGGAAAATAAAACCACTACTTCCGAAAAAACCGAACATAAATGGCGAAATACCAGCGGGGGTAAACTTTCCTATTTGGAACAGAAGGAATACAAACAATTGGAAAAAGATATTCAAAAATTGGAGAAGCAGAAAGAAGCACTTCAGCACAAATTTTCCAATCCTGAACTAAGTGGCGATGAGATTGACCAGCTCTCCATAGAACTCAAGGAAGTTGAGGATACCATTGAAGAAAAAACCGAACGCTGGTTTGAACTTTCTGCCATTTTAGAAGGATAAATTGTCCCCTTGAGGGGGCCTTAGGGGTGTTTTATGTACTATAAATTTATTTCTTATCTCAAATTTTTGCTGAAATCCACCAATGCGCATGGCGTGCACTCCCCTTTTGTTTTCAGTTTTGTGACAAAATGTTTGTATTCCAAAAAAAGATTGAGCAACGATAAAAGCATCAATGTACTGTTAAAAAGCATCGGTTACTTCAATTTTAAAAATGTCCTAATCGATAATTTTCCTGCGGTTGAAAAAGTGGTCGGGAATACATTTCAGGATATTCGTTTTGATTCACCCAAAGTAGATCTCTTTTACACGGACCGTATGAATGTATCAAAGCTTGTTGAACTCCTTTCTGAAGGAAAACTCCATAATGATAGTATGATTTTGATTGACGAGATACATCAAACCAAAAAGAAGCGGGAAGAATGGAAAAACCTGATTGCTTCCCCAAATATTACCGTGAGCATAGATATGTTCCGTTGTGGAGCCCTCTTCATTCGAAAGGAACAGGTGAAGGAACATTTCGCCATTCGAATTTAAAAAAGTAACTTTAAGTATGGAAAATGCCACAACAGATAACACCATTTGGTATGTCCTCGTAGTTTTGGGACTGATTTATTTGGTCATTTTATTTCGAAATAAACGGGGAACCCGTCGAAGAAAATCCCGCAGGTTTATGGAAGGAAAACGAAAACGTGAACGTGACAATGAAGAATGAACAGTCACCAATGAACAATTATCAATACATTCTAACCCCTAAAACCTAACTCCTAATACCTGAATGAAGATTTACACCAAAACTGGAGATAAAGGCACCACGGCATTGTTCACAGGTACCCGAGTACCCAAACACCATATCCGAATAGAAAGCTACGGTACTATTGACGAACTCAATTCGTTCTTGGGCCTGCTACGCGATCAGGAGATGGATGTCCATTCCAAAGAAATTATAATGCTCATTCAGGAGAAATTGTTCACAATCGGTTCAATTTTGGCCACAGAGCCCAAAAAAGACAGTCGGCTTAAAATTCCAAGGATTAGTGAAGAAGACATCAAACTTTTGGAAAAGGAAATGGACCAAATGAATGAGAGCCTTCCAGAAATGACACATTTTATCCTTCCAGGTGGCCATACCACGGTGTCATACTGTCATATTGCCAGAACCGTTTGCCGCCGAGCGGAGCGAATGATTTCGTACCTTCATGAAAATGAACCTGTTCCCACCCTGTTACTGTCCTATATCAACCGTCTTTCCGATTATTTGTTTGTACTGGCACGAAAGTTGTCAAACGACTTGAAAGCCCAAGAAGTAAAGTGGATTCCAAAGGAGAGGGACTAAAAAAATCGTTTTTTTAACGCAATAGTTTTGTCAACTCCAAAATAATTTTTAATTAATACTGTTTTTACTTGACTAATTGAGTTTAAAAATTATTTTTGCAAAAAATTTAAAATCAAACCGTTACTATGTACTGGACATTAGAACTAGCCTCATATTTAAGTGATGCGCCTTGGCCAGCCACCAAAGACGAACTGATAGATTACGCAATCCGTACCGGAGCACCATTGGAAGTTGTAGAAAACTTACAATCCATGGAAGAAGAGGGCGGGGAGATATATGAGTCCATTGAGGAAATTTGGCCCGACTATCCTACCGAAGAAGACTATCTTTGGAATGAGGATGAATATTAATTTTGAAAAACATAAAGCACGTTAAAAAGTCTCATTAGAGGCTTTTTTTTATGTAATTTTGACAGCCCAGCAGAAGAATTCCACCATATTCTCATCAATGGAACAGCTTTTGCCATTCTAACGAAAAGACATTTCATGAGTTTGATTAATTCCGTACTGAAGGTTTTTGTAGGAGATAAATCGGAAAAGGACGTTAAGGCCCTGCAACCTTTGGTAAAAGAGATAAAATCCTTTGAGCAAGAACTTGAAGGATTGAGCCACGATGAACTGAGACAGAAAACCGTTTCCTTTAAAGCACAGATAGCCGAAGATTGCAAAGAAATCAATGACAAGATTGCGGCACTTGAAGAAGAAGTGGAAAATTCCTATGACATTGACCGCAATGAGGAAATCTATGCCGAAATAGACAGGTTGAACGAAGAGGCCTACGAAATTTCTGAAAAGACCCTCAACGATATACTCCCAGAAGCTTTTGCCGTAGTTAAAGAAACGGCCAAACGCTTTGCCGCCAATGAAACCCTTACGGTTACAGCCACAGAGTTTGACCGTGCTATTTCGGGGACTAAAGACTATGTTACTTTGGAAGGTGACAAGGCCATTTGGAGCAATTCCTGGGATGCCGCTGGTAAGGAAGTCACTTGGGACATGGTACACTATGATGTGCAGTTGATTGGTGGTATTGCCCTGCACCAAGGGAAAATTGCTGAGATGCAGACCGGTGAAGGTAAAACACTGGTTGCCACCCTCCCACTCTATTTGAATGCTTTGGCCGGAAAAGGCGCCCATCTGGTCACCGTGAACGACTACTTGGCAAAAAGGGATAGTGCTTGGATGGCTCCTATTTTTGAATTCCATGGTCTTTCAGTGGATTGTATTGATAAGCACCAGCCCAATTCCGATGGCCGAAGGGCCGCATATAATGCCGATATTACCTACGGTACCAACAACGAGTTTGGTTTTGATTACCTGCGTGACAACATGGCGCATACCCCTGGTGATTTGGTACAACGACCCCACCACTATGCCATTGTGGATGAGGTAGATTCCGTTTTGATAGACGACGCCCGTACACCTTTGATCATATCCGGACCTGTTCCTGAAGGTGACCGACACGAATTCAACGAACTAAAACCTAAAGTTTCGGACATTGTCCAGAAACAAAGACAACATTTAACAGGCGTTTTGGCCGAGGCTAAAAAACTGATCGCTGCAGGAGATACCAAAGAAGGTGGGTTCTTGCTACTTCGTGTACATCGTGGATTGCCCAAGAACAAGGCGCTCATTAAATTTTTAAGTGAGGAGGGCGTAAAACAGTTGCTGCAAAAGACCGAGAACTTCTACATGCAGGACAACAACCGGGAAATGCCCAAAGTAGATGCCGATCTATTGTTTGTCATTGATGAGAAGAACAACCAAATTGAGCTAACCGATAAGGGAGTTGATTACATTTCCGGTGATCAAGACAAAGACTTTTTTGTGATGCCAGACATCGGTAGTGAAATCGCCAAAATTGAAAATCAGGACCTTGAAATTGAAAAAGAAGCCGAACTCAAGGAAGACCTCTTCAAGGATTTTGCGGTAAAAAGCGAGCGCATCCATACCATGACTCAATTGTTGAAAGCCTATACCCTTTTTGAAAAAGATGTGGAATATGTAGTGATGGACAACAAGGTAATGATTGTGGATGAGCAGACCGGTCGTATTATGGACGGTAGACGCTATTCCGATGGATTGCACCAGGCCATTGAAGCCAAGGAGAGTGTGAAGATTGAGGCCATGACGCAGACTTTTGCCACCATCACCCTGCAGAACTACTTTAGAATGTACAATAAGCTGGCCGGGATGACGGGTACTGCCGTTACCGAAGCTGGCGAATTCTGGGAAATCTACAAGTTGGATGTGATGGAAATTCCAACCAACCGACCCATTGCCCGAGATGACAGAAACGATTTGATCTACAAGACCAAACGTGAAAAATACAACGCCATCATAGATCAGGTCACCGAACTTTCCAACTCTGGAAGACCGGTATTGATTGGTACAACTTCGGTGGAAATCTCAGAATTGTTGTCAAAACTGCTGAGTGTTCGGAAAATACCACACAATGTTTTGAATGCGAAGTTGCACAAAAAAGAGGCCGATATTGTTGCCGAGGCGGGTAAATCTGGTATCGTGACCATTGCCACCAACATGGCCGGTAGGGGAACCGATATTAAATTGAGTCCTGAAGTTAAGGAAGCCGGTGGTTTGGCCATTGTGGGTACAGAGCGCCATGATTCCCGCCGCGTAGACCGACAGTTGAGAGGTCGTTCTGGACGACAGGGAGATCCTGGAAGTTCCCAATTCTATGTTTCGTTGGAAGACAACTTGATGCGTTTGTTCGGTTCGGACCGTGTGGCCAAAATGATGGACCGCATGGGCTTGGAGGAAGGCGAGGTCATCCAGCATTCCATGATGACCAAATCCATAGAACGCGCCCAGAAAAAAGTGGAGGAGAACAACTTTGGCATCCGTAAGCGTTTGTTGGAATACGATGACGTTATGAACGCCCAACGGGAGGTCATCTACAAAAGAAGACGACACGCCCTTCAAGGGGAACGCCTTAAGGTAGATATCGCCAATATGATCTATGATACCTGCGAAGTCATTGCGGAAACCAATAAAATGGCTGAAGACTTCAAAAACTTTGAGTTTGAGCTCATCAAATATTTTTCCATCACCTCACCCATCAGCGAGGATGATTTCAAAAGAATGAGCTTCCATGAAATTGCGAGCACCATTTATAAAGCTTCGTATGATTTCTACAAGCAAAAAATGGAGCGCAGTGCAACGGTGGCTTTTCAGGTCATCAAAAAGGTGTACGAAGATCAGACCAATAAGTTTGAACGCATTGTAGTGCCTTTCACAGATGGCATCAAAACCTTGAATGTGGTCACCAATCTGGAGAAGGCTTACAACACGGATGGAAAGCAGCTAATTACGGATTTTGAGAAGAACATTACTCTTGCCATCATTGATGACTCATGGAAAACCCATTTACGTAAAATGGATGAGTTAAAACAATCCGTGCAATTGGCGGTCCATGAACAAAAAGACCCTTTATTGATCTACAAATTTGAGGCTTTTGAACTCTTCAAGGAAATGATAGACAAGGTGAACAAAGAAGTAATCTCTTTCCTTTTTAAAGGGGAACTACCTTCAGAGAACACCAATCAAATCCAAGAAGCCCGAAATGTACGGAGGCCTAAGGAAAATATTAAAACTTCAAAAGAGGAAATTCCAAATAGCGACGAACTGGCGGCACAGAACAGGGCCGCAGGACAAACCCAACGTCAGAGGCCACAAGTAACCGAGACCATTGTTCGGGAAAAACCAAAAATTGGTAGAAATGACCGTGTCACTATAAAAAATGTAATGTCTGGAGAGAGTAAAACCTGTAAGTACAAACAGGCCGAACCCCTCATTGACAAAGGTGAGTGGGTACTCGTTGAGGACTAATTCCAAAAATCATACAACAGTCAAGCGGCAGCTAATTATAGCTGCCGCTTTTGATTATATCAAAAAACATATTTAGATTTACAACTAAAACACCCCGTAACTAGCTACTTTTACTACTCCTTTTCAACCTTTACGTAGTAGAGAAGAACAACCAAGCGCAGTATATGAAGATTCCTGTTAAGGATAAATATCGTTTACAAGACAAGGTGGATTTGATAATAAAAGTCAATTACAATTCTTCGCTACTGGCGTTACTTTTTGGTCTCGTATGTATGTTTTTTTTGAATATACAAGGAGTGATACCTTATACTTTTTTTGGGTTCGCGTTGCTAAATTTGTTGAATACCCTTCTTTATAAAGCACATAAGAACGTTGTTATCACTTATAATTTGACCTCTATTTTGGCCATGATAAGTGCTACCTTGATTACCCTATTCAGTGGGGACATAAATAGTCCATTTATTTTTATTTTGGCCATCATCGTCTTTGCCGGATATGTGACCACTATGGTGTACGGGCAAATTTATTTGATCATTAATCTTTCCGTAATTGCCATCCTGTTTCTTTATCATAACAGTGACTTTAAGATGTCTCACAACACGGTTCCGGAAGAATCCCAAAATTGGTTTGCTTTTTTGAGTGTGGGGTTTGCTATTTATTTATTGGGCGGGGTTTTTGGTCGAAATTTGTTGAGGGCACATCATAAACTGTACAAATCCAGAAGCGAAATACAAGAACGTATCGAGGAAAAAGAAATGTTACTGAAGGAAGTCCACCACAGGGTCAAGAACAACCTTCAAACCGTTTCCAGCCTTTTGAGTTTACAATCCAGGGCCCTTGCCGATGAAAAAATCAGTAACATCATAAAAAGCAGCCAAAACAGGGTGGTATCCATGGCCATGGTGCACGAAATGCTATACAAGCGTGACGACTACCTATCAAAAGTAGAACTAAAACCTTATGTAAAAGAGCTTTGTGATTATTTGGTACGTTCTGTAAAAGGAAACACCGGCAATGTTAAAGTAGACTTGGATATTGATGACAACAAACTCAGTATCGATACGGTGATCCCTCTTGGACTTATCATTAACGAAACCATTACCAATGCCCTCAAATATGGAATTTCAGAGGGTTGTGAAGGTGAAATTCATATTTCACTGCGCAAACTGTCAAATAACCGCTATGAAATGTACCTAGGAGATAATGGTATTGGCTATTCGGAGGATATCAACCCAAGGACTTCCAATTCCCTCGGTCTAAAGTTAATCTACAACTTGGCGAGACAACTGCGGGGAACCATATCAAGGGATTACGAAAAAAAGGGCACCTATTACCGCATTGAGTTTGAAGAAGTCGTTGAAGACTTTAACTCTGTAGATTGATTTTTTGAAAGCCCCTTGTCGTTTTTTGTGTATCTCCTCAAACAAAGTGACTTACCCAATGTTACCTAAATTTTTTTGCCCGGAAAGAAAACACTATTGAAGCAACAACAAAAGCCACACTCAAGAAAAATGTAAAGGGTATTAAAAGCTCCAAAATCATGATTAAGCCAATTTTGCTTTATTTCTTTTTGTAGTGAAAGAAAGTTCTTTTTTAACCCTAGAGTTTTTGAACTTGTACAATCTTGTCATTTTTCTGTCCTTCTTGATTTCAGTTTGAATTGCAACGTTCAACTCTACATCTGCAGTTTTGGTTTCTACTTTTACTTCTTTAGAAATATCTTGGGCCATGGCCATTGTTCCGAAAAAAGTTACTGCGATGATGGTTAAAATTGTTTTCATGACTTGGGTTTTAATTACAATGTAAAGCTACCTTCACATGCCCCTAGTCCCGATTTATGTCGCTCAACCCACCCTTTTTTTCGGTGTAAAAACTTTTCTTGGATAAAGTGTTTTTTATCGTCGACGAACGTTTTTAGGCCTAAATACAACATGCCGATGGCATGTGTATTTCATCGATCATTCAAATGTCCGCTCATCTGTAAAACACTGATATAAAACATATTATTTGTAGGAAAAAGAATACAATACGTAAGAATAAGATGTCCTTCTTATGCGATTTGGGGTATTTCAATCTCCCATTTGGAACTGTATGGGTTTTGCCTCAGGTCATCAGGATTAACAAATTTTAACAGCTTTCCAAGTAATAGTTGTTACCTTATCCCCACTAAACAAAAAACATTAAAATGAAAACCGTGGGAATCCCTTTTTTACTGCTACTGCTGATGACCTCTTTTGGCTGTCAAACCAAAAACAAATCTGAAAAACAAGAGCTTGCCCAAGAAGAAAAAATGGAAGCTCCATCAAAAGAAATTTTTACCCCTGCCCAATTACAAGAATATGAAACCGCCTATTTTGCCAGTGGATGTTTTTGGTGCGTTGAAGCTATTTTTGAAAGTGTAAAAGGAGTAAAGGAAGTCTACTCAGGATATGCTGGAGGGACAGAGATAAATCCCACATATGAACAGGTTTCCTATGGCAAAACGCATCATGCAGAAGCTGTTGAGGTATATTATGACCCAGAAGTAATTTCATTCACTCAGTTGGTACAAGTGTTTTTTGGCTCGCACGATCCCACAACGCTCAATCGCCAAGGACCCGATAGAGGTGCTCAATACCGCTCCATAGCATTTTATAAAAATGAAGCGCAACAAAAAATCATTACCGATTATATGGCCAAGTTGGAAGCCGAGCATATCTATGATAGGCCCATTGTCACAGAAGTACAGAAATTTGATAAATTTTATATGGCCGAGGACTACCACCAGGATTATGAAAGAAACCACCCGAACAATTCGTATATCCGAAACGTCTCCATTCCTAGATTAAATCGGTTTAAGGCCAATTTTCAATCCTACCTGAAAGAAGAGGCCCATTAGCAGGTACATAAATCGGGTTGAGGAAGTAAGTGCTTGTTGCGGTTTTGACCAAGGATTTGGTCTTGGGAAGTGTGTAGGTTAAAGGGACATCAGCACAAAGATTCTTGCTATTCTTTAAGGACTACCTCGCTGTATTTGGAGTTGATGGTAATGGATTTACCTCCATTATCAGAGATATGATACCCTCTATGCACATTGGTATGGTAATTTTTGGAAGTACCCAAGGATATACTTTTAGGATAACTAAATTCAGAAGCGGTTTCATTGACATATATCGTAAAGGGCACTGAAGGTACCGCACAGTCCACTTCTCCATTTTCTACGGTAATGTCTATGTTGGAAAATCCATCGGACACAGAATCAATGTTGAGTGCCCCCAAACTATTGGTGACAAGGGCATTGTTCACCAATCTTCCAATACTTACATTGGATGAAACAGAATTCAGTTTCAATTCTTTCACTTCCTTAAGATTTACCCTATCCGAATAATCCGTTTTTAACTGCCCGTAGTTCCATTGCTGTACCACCACCGGGGAATAAGAAGCCCTAATCTCAGTCTTGTCGCCATCAATGGTAGAGGCATGCAAGCTTGCGTAGGACAAGCTTGCATTGATGTTCTTTGTATTAGCCGCCAATTTTACCTCTCCGTGCCTCACATCCATTTTGAGTTTCACGCTTTTTGGCATTTTTATCTTGATTCGCTTTTTCACCTTGTATTTTTTATGTTCCCCATCATCCGATGAAAAATAGAACACATTGGGCTCGCCGTTGTTGATACTGATGACATGTTGGCGCCTAACCTCATGTTGCTGCCTTTTGGCCTCCTCATGATGTCTCCTCATCTCTTCCTGGGCCTCTTTACGAAGTTCTTTTTGCTCCTCCATTAACTCTTTGCGCTCTTCCCTAAGTTGCTGCCGGTTCTCTTGCATTTGTTTTCTGTCCTCGGCCATTTCTTTGGCCATTTCCCCCATCTCCTCACTCCATTCTTTAAAGCGCTCTTTGTACTCCTTATCAAAATTCTTGTCAAAGTTCTTTTTCCACTCTTTCATGTACTTTTCCCCATCCTTTTTATAAGCATCATAATCAAAATCCATGGGGGGCATGGGGGGCATGGGGGGCATTGCAGGTAAATTTGGCATGACGATAATTTCTGGAATCTCAGGGATTTCGGGAATCTCTGGCATTACAAAATCAATGTTGGGAATCTCCGGAATATCAAAATCGTATACAAATGTAGAATGGCCTCCCCAAAAGCTATTGCCTTCGGTGCGCACCTCTATCTCTTTACTGTTCCCTTTGATTGTGATCTGATCCTTTTCAAAATAGGATTGCGCTTCTTCATCAGTAGCTCCCTCCAATTCCACCACAGCGGTAATTTCCACTTGATCCTTATCCCATGTTTCAAATTCAATATCCGCATAACTGGTATTGATGTTGATAACAGCATCTTGGTCCACATTGAAGGTTTCCTTGTAGGTCTTTGACTTTTCCTGTGCATTGCAGACCATTCCGGTTAGCACAAAAAGGAGTCCACTAAATAATATTTGATGTTTCCTGCTCATTTTTTGATGATTTTAATTGGTTCAACTTTGATTTTAATTTTTGCAATAACTGCAATCGCAGCTGTAGATTTTTCACGAGGGCTCCTATCGTTTGGTCATTGGGGCCCATTTCGTTCAGTTCTTTGTTCAATCGATGATACTCCGTATCCAATTCCTCCAACCGTCCCATATAACTGTCCATCACTTCCTTATTATTTGAGTCAACCTCCAAATCGGAAAGTTGAAGATTGATGTTGGTGAGGTAATAATTCTCCACCTTTTTTAAATCCGGCGAAAGATCTCCCAATGAAATGTTCTGGTACCCCCCCTCTCTTTCTTGACTTTTCACAATCTGGGTATCTGTTTTGGTACCCTCATTCTCTTGGTTTGAGAAATAATAGAAGGTCAATCCTAAAGCCACCACAACAGAAGCCGCCATCTGCCACCAAACGGAATACCCCTTCTTTTCCATTGGCGGTTCTTCCGTTGGCATTTTCTCCTCCAATTTTGATAAAAACCGGGCCTCATGTCCCGCTGCCATGGAGTAAGTTTTCTCTTCCCGTTCCTTTTTGAACAACTTTCTAAGATCCCGTGCCATACGTTTTGTCCTTTAATAATTCCTTTAGCTGTAATTTGCCCCGTAACAATCTAGTTCGTGAAGCAGCATCGGTAATGTTCAATATCTGGCTTATCTCACTATGATCATAGCCTTCTACCAAAAACAATTGAACCACATATCTATATTTATCCGGTAGTTCCTCAATAGCTTTTTTTACCTCCTCCAGGGAAATCCCATCTTCAATATGCCAGTCAGCCTCATCCGTGATATGGAGAAAGCTCTCATTCAATTCCACCGTTCGTTGGTTTTTTGATTTTAAAAAATCGATGCTCCCGTTTACCACTATCCGCTTCAACCATGCCCCAAACGTAACCTCCCCTTTAAATTGGTCAATTCGCTGAAAAGCTTTAATAAAAGATTCTTGAACCACATCTTCCGCATCCGTCGAATTTTTCAAGAAACGCATTGCCACGCCAAACATACCATCACAATATTGACGATACAGTTTTAGCTGCGCCCCACGATCGTTGCGCTTACATTTTTCTACCAGTTCAATTTGAAACACGGTCAGTTTACTGTTTGGTTCCTAGTGGTTCTCTGTAAAGACGATAAAAAAAATGGAACGTTTCAGAATTATTCCCTTTTCATCGATTTTTAACAAAAAATCCCGCTGATGCATCAGCGGGATTTCATTTTTCATACAATTTACAGTGCTTTTACTCGTCTATCAACAGATTGAGATGTACTGTAATATTGTCCCGCGTGGCTTTGCTGTAGGGACATATTTCATGGGCTTCCTCCATCAAGGTCGTCCCCATTTCCTTATCTACCGTGGGTAAGTAAGCATCCAAGATTGCTTCCAGGAAAAAACCTTCTTTCTCTGCATTCAGGGATATAGAAGCTGTTACAGTGAAATCTCCCAGGTCAATACCGCGTTCTTTTGCAACGGCTTGCAAACCTGCTCCATAACAACTGGAATATGCTGCTGCAAAAAGCTCTTCCGGGTTGGTGGATTTTGGGTCCGTCTTGCCTTTCGTAGTGGGCATGGAAATTTTAAAATTCAACACACCGTCCTCACTTTCTACATGTCCAGACCTACCTCCTGTATTTGTGGCTTTTGCTTCAAAAATTGTCTTCATCATCTAAATGTTTTTAGGGTTCAAATGCACCGATTGACTGAAATCAACCGTACATCACATGAAAAATACCATTTTGATTCTGTACCACCATCAAATCTGCCATTAAATTTTTGTGAAATGGAAAAACATCACAATATCGCACAAACACACATTCACCATAACCCGTAAAAACTTTATACCTTAGTATAAAATCTGATGACTGTTACCCTTGGCAACCAAAAAAAGTACACCCCCCAGCACCATTTCCAAAATTAGGGCACTCCGCAAACAGGAAATCTCCGTTGAAGCCTTAACGGAAGGCATCCTTAAGGGTAATAAATCCATTTTGGCGAAGGCCATTACCCTTCTGGAGAGTACCAAACCGGAACACTTTGAAAAAGCCAACGCTGTAATCGAAAAGTGTCTGTCCATATCCAATACCAGTATTCGATTGGGAATTACAGGGGTTCCTGGAGTGGGAAAAAGCTCGTTCATTGAGACACTGGGCACTACATTGACCGCTATGGGGAAAAAAGTGGCTGTTTTGGCAGTAGACCCTACTAGTTCATTGAGCAAAGGGAGTATTTTGGGCGATAAAACCCGAATGCAAGCGCTTTCCAAAGATCCAAATGCATTTATTAGGCCCTCCCCTTCGGGGACTTCGTTGGGCGGAGTGGCACAAAAGACCCGCGAGAGCATTATGCTCTGCGAGGCCGCAGGCTATGATGTGATTCTGGTGGAAACCGTGGGTGTGGGCCAAAGTGAAATTGCGGTACACAGCATGGTGGACTTCTTTTTGCTGTTGAAACTTTCCGGTGCGGGTGATGAACTCCAAGGTATTAAACGAGGAATTATGGAAATAGCCGATGCCATCGCCATCAACAAAGCCGATGGCTCCAATCTAGAGCAGGCCAAGTTGGCCGAAACCGAGTTTTCAAGGGCACTCCATCTTTATCCCCCTAAAAAAAATGGATGGGTTCCTAAGGTAATGCGCTGCTCTGCCACCGAGAATACTGGAATCAAGGAGATTTGGGAAATGGTGGAGGATTTTGTTGCACAGCAAAGGGAAAGCGGTCATTTTGAGAAAAACAGAAAGACCCAGAACAAAAACTGGTTCCTTCAAACCGTCGATGAACACATCAAACAATATTTCCACCAACGAGAGTCCTTTAAGAAGGAACAAAACAAAATGCTAACTGCCATTGAAAACAACGAAATCTCCCCTTTTTATGCCGCTAAACTCCTCTTGGACAAAATCACCAAGGAACTTTAAATAAAAGCAATAAATTTGCACAGATCAAAAATCGCATGAGCACCGTCACCGACTCCCTCCTATCCATAGTGGTTCCTTTGTACAATGAAGAGGACAATGTGGTCCTGTTGACCCAGAAGATTCATGAAAGTCTTGCAGGGTACCACTATCAAATTGTATACGTGGATGACTTTTCCACCGACACAACACGTCAGAGGATCAAGGAAATGGATGATGATAAAGTCCATTTGATTGAATTGAAGAAGAACTATGGCCAAAGTTTGGCCTTGGCTGCTGGACTTGATTATGCGGAGGGAGAATTCATCATCACCATGGATGGGGATTTGCAGAACGACCCTTCGGATATTCCCCAAATGTTGGAATATGCCGTAAGTGGAGAATATGATGTGGTTACGGGCATCCGCCAAAAAAGAAAAGATTCCTTGGTCAAAAAAATACCTTCCAAAATTGCCAATTTCTTGGTCAGGAGGGTGACCAAATTGGACATTAAGGACAACGGATGTGCCCTAAAAGTGTTTACCAAGGACATTGCCAAAGGTTTGAACTTATACGGTGAAATGCACCGCTTCATTACGCTTTTGGCCTTTTTGGAAGGTGGACAAATCAAACAGATGCCCGTTAAGCACCATGCCCGCCATGCCGGGGTTTCCAAATATGGCTTGGAGCGGGTTTTTAAAGTGGTGGCCGATATGATGTTACTGCTCTTTATCCGAAAGTATTTTCAACGCCCAATCCACCTTTTTGGGATTTTTGGGGTGCTGTTGATTATTCTGGGTATCTTCATCAACATTTATTTACTGATCGTGAAGCTTGGTTTTGGAGAGGATATTGGGAGCAGACCCTTACTTATTTTTGGTATGATGTTCATTTTGGGGGGCATTCAATTGTTCACCATCGGTATTGTGATGGAACTCCTTATCCGAACCTATTATGAATCCCAGCAAAAAAGGCCTTATCGCATCAAAAAAATTACTGTAGGTGACGGAAAAGCTGCGTAAAAAGCTCATCACAGCACTGAAATTCATCATCAGTGCAGCCCTGATCTACTTTATTTTCACCAAAATAGATCTGAGAGGTGTTTTACAGACTTTACGAAAAAGTGACCCACTTTATCTGGTCTTGGCTATCTTGTTCTTTGTCCTTTCCAAAGTGCTCGCCGCGCTCCGTTTGAATTTATATTTTCATCAAATCGGGTCAAGAATTACCCAACTGAGCAATCTTAAGCTGTACTTACAGGGTATGTTCTACAATCTTTTTCTTCCTGGGGGGATTGGTGGCGATGCGTACAAAGGCTATGTCATCCAAAAAGAATATCAGACCGGCACCAAGAAAGTGGTCTCTGTTTTGCTTTTGGACCGCTTGAGCGGAATGCTGTTATTGTTCCTATACGCCTGTTTTTTGGCCATGATTTCGACCAATCCATTTTTTAAAGGTTTTATGGGATTAATCATTGCGGCTATTCCCCTGAGCATTTTGGTTTTTTGGTGGAGATGAAGGAATCTCTGTTCTCGAAGGTAACTTTGCCGATGCCTCAGATTGACGCCGCTATCAGGGAGCGGGAGTCTGGTGACATGTTTGTGGCGCATATTGAGAAAGCCGCTAATGAGCATGTT
>JBNLBG010000042.1:0-26396 GCA_050303195.1 Allomuricauda sp.
TTGGAATATGTTCAGAAGAAGGAAGCTGGAGAAGTGGACAAAGTTTTTGTGACCGGCTGCCTCAGTGAGCGTTATAAACCCGATTTACAGCAAGAAATTCCCAATGTGGACGAATATTTTGGCACCAGTGATTTGCCCAATCTCCTAAAAGCATTGGGCGCCGATTACAAACATGAGTTGTTGGGTGAACGCTTAACGACCACTCCCAAAAACTATGCGTATTTAAAGATAGCCGAAGGCTGTGACCGCCCCTGTTCTTTTTGTGCGATTCCGTTGATGCGGGGCAAACATAAGAGCAAGCCTATTGAAGAACTGGTCGCTGAATCTGAAAAATTGGCGGCAAAAGGGGTCAAGGAATTGATTTTGATTGCCCAAGACCTTACCTATTATGGTTTAGATCTATACAAAAAGCGAAATTTGGCCGAATTGCTCCAGGAATTGGTCAAGGTGGAGGGCATAGAATGGATTCGTCTGCATTATGCCTTTCCCACAGGATTTCCGATGGATGTTTTGGAGGTAATGTGAAACGAGCCTAAAGTCTGCAATTACATCGATATTCCTTTGCAGCACATTGCCGACCCCATCTTGAATAGCATGCGCCGTGGAACCACAAAAGCTAAGACCACCAAGTTGTTACAGGATTTTAGGGCGGCCGTTCCACAAATGACCATTCGTACCACATTGATAGTAGGATATCCCGGAGAGACCGAAGAAGATTTCCAAACGCTTAAAAATTGGGTAAAGGAAATGCGATTTGAACGCTTGGGCTGTTTTACGTACAGTCATGAGGAAAACACCCATGCCTATTCTTTGGAAGATGATGTTCCCGAAGATGTGAAACAAGAACGTGCCAACGAGATTATGGAAATACAATCCCAAATTTCGTGGGAACTCAATCAAGAAAAAATCGGAAGAACATTTCGTTGTATCATTGACCGGAAAGAGGGAAATTACTTCGTGGGCCGCACCGAGCACGATTCCCCAGATGTGGACAACGAAGTCCTCATTGATGCAGCCAAACACTACGTGAAGATTGGTGATTTCACTCCAATTGAAATTACCGAAGCTTCTGATTTTGACCTGTATGGTGTTCCTGTTAACCCTTAGTTGACAGTGGTTTGTACGTATTCAACTGATATTTGTCATAGTCCATTTTAGCTTTAGCTTGTAGATTTGATGTCATCGTAAACATTAAATCACAATGCTATGGTCAACTCCTTGAACAATGGGAAAGTGAACCTTGTGGTTACCTTTCTCCGAATTTTTATTGGTTGGCATTTTTTGTATGAAGGTGTCATTAAACTTTATAACCCAGAGTGGACTTCCTTTGGGTACTTAGCTACTGCACAAGGCCCTTTAAAACCTTTTTTCTCATTGCTGATAGGAGAATCGGTAATTGGTTGGGTGGACACCTTAAATATTATGGCACTCCTGGTGGTTGGTGCAACATTCCTCTTGGGATTTTGGGAACGCTTCGGCGCCATTGTTGGTATAAGTCTATTGGCACTGTACTATTTGGCCCATCCTCCATTTCCCTGGTTACATCAACTCAACGTAGAGGGTAACTATTGGTTTGTAAACAAGAACCTTATTGAGCTTATTGGTTGCATTTTGATTTTATACCATCCTACTGGTCATTTTTTTGGATTGGGTCACTTAAAGAGAAGAGAACACCTCAAAATTGAACAATCATGAAATGGACTAGAAGAGATTTATTGAAAGGCTTGGGAGGGCTTCCCATTTTGGGAGCTGTATGGTGGGCAGGAGCTGTCAGTGCCACTTCAAACAAAAAAGAACGATTGGAAATTTTGGAACAATTGAACATTAGGCCTTCATTACCTCCTACGGTTCCAGAAATTGGCGGAGAACCCGTTCGTGTGGGGATTATTGGTTTCGGAATCAGAGGGGAGCAATTGTGTAGATCTTTGGGTCATGCCACCCCAGCATGGATGGAAGAAATGAAATTGGCCGCTGAGGAAGATTCCGACAATCATGCATTGGAAGATTTTTTGAAACAGGATAAACTCAATGTAAAATTGGTGGGTATTTGTGATGTGTTCGATGCTAGGGCAGAGAATTTTATCAAGGCTTTTGCTACCCCGGAGAATCCCATCAAAAGATACTATTCCCACAAGGAAATGATTCAAAGTGGGGATGTGGATGCTGTAGTCATTGCCACACCGGACCATTGGCACGCCCCTATGTCCATTGAGGCCCTCAACCACAATGTGCACGTGTATGTGGAAAAACCAATGACACATACCGTTACCGAAACGTACAAATTGCGAACCGCAGCCCAAAATTCAAAAGCGGTATTTGCAGTGGGCCACCAGCATAGACAAACCTTGAGCTTTAGCACGGCCCGTGATATTGTGGAAAAAGGTACTTTGGGTCATGTATCCCTGATCCAAACCAATACCAATAGAAATGATGACAATGGGGCATGGAATTATGATATCCATGAGAAAGCCAGTCCTGAGACCATTGACTGGGAACAATTTTTGGGCTCGGCACCGACAATACCCTTCAATAAAAATCATTTTTTCAGATGGCGAAAATGGTGGGCCTACGGCTCTGGACTTTCAGGTGATCTCTTGACGCATGATTATGATCGACTCAATTGTGTTTTAAACATGGGGATTCCTTCCTCGGTGAGTGCTTCTGGAGGAGTTTATACCCATAATGATGGCAGAAATGTACCCGATGTAATTCAGGTGAACATGGAGTTTCCCAATTTCAGCACAGGAAGTAGTCAGGCCAAAGGCAAAGAAAAAGGAATGACCTTCTGCTACAGTGCCACCTTGGGCAATGGTTTCAACAGACCTACCATTCTCATGGGCCATGATGCTACCATGGAGTTGGGCAACAAACTTACCGTTTGGCCCGATGGTGCATCCACCCGATATGCAGATATGTTGGAAAATGGGAAGATACGCCCAGATGTTCCTATCTATCAATATGATCCAGCTACCAACGCGCCAGATGCCATTTCATCCGCAACTTCCCAATATTTTGCAGATAAAGGATTGATGTGGACCTATATTGATGGGGTTCGGGTAGATTCTACCTTTTTGCACATGCGGGAATGGTTGAGTGTCATTAAAAATGGCGGAAAAGTAAGCTGTGGCATCAACGAAGGGTTTGATGAAGCCATTTCTGCCCACATGGCAGGCCTTTCATGGAAATTGGGCCGAAAAATAGAATGGGATGCAGAGCATGAGATGTTGAAACCTTTTGAAGGCATCGATTTTGACGAAGTGCTTTTAGGCAATGGTAATTGGCATGCTGAATCTGAGTTGGTAAGTTAGCCACTATATGTTTACAAACTCAAATCCGGCTAATGGGATATTTCTCAGGTCGAACTCCGTTTCGTTGAGTGATATCCCATGTTCCAAATAAGCCTTTAGATTGGTCAGCCAAAACGTCCAGCCGTTGCTGCAACCATGATGGATGTTCAATTTGCTATCCTCATCCGTTGGAATTCCATGTTGCTTTAAAATTAGGAGTACAGCATTGTTGTGGTCTTCCAACGTCACCGAAACTTTGCTGTTGGTAAAGGTAATTTCCAAAAAATCCGTTCCGTTGGCCTGAAGTACTTTTCCCGTTTCCTGTCTATCCCAATTGTGCCATCTCCAGATGTAGTCATCACCCGCTTGTACATTTTCGTTGGGTTCCCGTTGTTTGCCGTTTGAGGTGTAAATGGCCTCATTCAAAAACCACGATGTTATCCCTTCAGAAGTAGCCCAACACCAATAGAGTTTTTCTTTGGGGGCCTTTATGAAAATCTTTTTGGTAAACTGGCCAAAAGTAAGTTTGCTCATCGTTTTCGTTTTAATTCATACGCATACAATTCACGCCCCAATTGTGCCAAAAATGGAATGCCCACTTCATCATAATTATAGTCATCATCATTAAAAATTTCATTGCTGTTCACCAAAATGGTGGCGTTGATCATAAAATCGACATTGTTTTTGGTGTCTTGGATATACGCACAATCGGTTAGAGTGCCGTAGGCATAACCAACCTTATTATATATTTTGATATGCTCTGGCATAGGGTCAAAGATGTCACCAAACATGAAGAATTTCACATAGCTATCATAATATTGCTCCGGGTCGTATCCCAGTTTGGCGGGAAGGATGTGCATGGACTCCAATAAAAACTTACGCTGTTCAACACTCAGGTCAAATTGCTGTGCTTTGGGAAAGGCCTCCGGGAAAATGATGCGTTTTAAAAGGGCATTTTGGGCTTGGATGGGGAAATAGTTTTTCAGTGAAAAATCAAAAGGGGACATTACAGGCAAGTCATCTTCATAATACGCTTTCCCTTTTTTGATTTTACGCAGTTTCAAGGGTTTGGCAGGCGTGTTAATAATAGACTTGCTCAGTACTGTTGTGGAATCGTTCAAATAAATGACCAAGGGTTTGGTGGTCACATCATCGCCATTGGGCGCGGATAACCTGTGGGCAATCCGGATGGGTTGTACGTCTCTGTTCCGCATACGTTGGTTGAGGTCATCCTGTCCTAAAAATTCAATCAATCTGTTGTTGGCAGCATTGTCGGAAACTGCAAAGATCTCTGAAATGGCCTTGGCAAAAGTGGTTTCCACAGAGTCTCCTTCAACAAAGAAGTGAGTGTACATGGAAAGGGAATCAATTTCATTGAGTTTTTCAAGCGTGGCTACAGCAGCAGCAAATTTGGCGGTACTGGCCGGATAAAAATAGTTGTCTTTGTTTACCTGAAAATCAAAATCGGTAAAAAGGATGCTGTCGTTCCTACGGTCTATCTGGGTATACCGTATTTGGAGCTCATGCGCTTTTAAATTGTCCATCACTTGAGTGATCAAAGGACTTTCGGAACTGAGCGCTTTCTCCAGCGGGTCTGCATAATTGACGCTGCTGCAGGAAGCTGCGAATAGCATCAATCCAAAAAATAGAAACCTGCCCCACATGATGGATGTTGGATTCGTTTAGTGTTACTCTACGTAAATTTCGCCTCTATGCGGCTTTAGAATATCCTTCACTTCTTTCAGTTCAAATTCGGCCACCACAAGAAATGTTGTACTGTGCGTTGGGCTAAAGTGTTCCACTCCGGTAATATCAAATTTCAACTCTTCAATCACGATGAACTCTTCAAGATGCTTTTGATAGTGTTCCGCAATACTGGCTGCACTGGGACCCCTAAAATCCCAAATTATTTTAATTTTTCGATCCAACGCTTTTTCCATAGTATTAGAGGTCTTGAACAGAAGTGCCATTTTCGGCAAAACCCTTGAAATCTTCCATATAGTTTTTTGACTGCTTTTTAAAGGCACCCGGCATTAAAAAGTCCATTAATTTCATACCAAAACCTGAAAATTGGAATTCACTTTCCGAAATCCACCATGTTTTATCATCACCTTCTTTAAAATAATTTTTTTGGATGTTATGTCCGCCTTTGGTATTGTAGGTGGTGTATTCCACTTTCTGACCGGTTTTGCACGAATGTAATGATTTCTTTGAAGCAATGCTCTACTAAAAATCTGTTAATGAGAAAGGAACCTACTTGTAAGGGATTTTGTAATTGTTATTTTTGCGGAATGCTTACGCTCCAAAAAAATAGTCTTTTCCTACTTTGTGTAACGGGTGTCCTTTTGGTTTCATCCTGCGAAGGCCTTTTCAATAAGGAGGAAGAGCGGGAACCACTGGCCCGGGTTGGGGATTCCTATTTGTACAAAGAAGATATTGCCTCGTTTATCCGTGATGATATGTCTGCCGAAGACAGCACTTTGTTTGTTACCAATTATATCAACAACTGGGCTTCCAAACAATTGTTGTTATCTAAATCAAAAATCAACCTGCCTGAGGAGAAACTGGCGGAATTTGATCGCTTGGTGTCCAATTACCGCTCAGATTTGTACACCAGGGCCTATATTGAGGCATTGGCACTCCAAGCCCAGGATACGGCAGTGACCAATTCCCAACTTCAACAATACTATGAGCGGGAGAAGGAAAATTTTAAACTCAACGAAAAGTTGGTGCAACTGCGTTTTGTGGGCATGTCTGAACAATTTTTGGACAAAGATCAAGTAAAGGCACGGATCCAGGATTGGAAGGAAAGTGATAAAACCTATTTGGACTCGATAGCCGTCCAGTTTAAAAAAATGCATTTTAATGATTCCATTTGGGTAAGTGCCACCAGGGTCATTGAAGAAATACCACCTTTAACTCCTGTTAATGAGGTGACCTACTTAAAAAAATCACAATTTTTTGAGTTACAAGATTCGTTAGAGGTATATTTGGGAATGGTGACCAATGTGTTGGAAGTCAACGACACGGCTCCTTTTGAGTACATTGCTCCAGAGATACGACAATTGATTTTGAACCGACGACGGTTGGATTACGTAAAAAAACTTGAAACCGAAATTATAGATGAAGCCATTAAGAAGAATGAATTTGAGGTTTATGACAAAGAAAAATAGAATTATTACGGCCATGGCAATTTTTGCTGTGGTGGGTATGCTGCGTGCACAAGAGCAAGAGCAGGATGAATCCATGGCGGTCAATGATACCACAAGCAGCTCCAAAAAAGTAAAATTGGATGGCATTGCTGCGGTTATTGGGGATTATGTGATTTTGGAATCTGACATTGACAAAACGTTGATCGATTTAAAAAGTCAAGGTGCGTCAACCCAAGATATTACCCGTTGCAGTCTTTTGGGAAAACTAATGGAAGACCGGTTGTACGCGCACCAAGCGGTACAGGATAGTTTATTGGTTTCCGACGATCAAGTGAACGCCACAAGCGATGGACAGATTCAGCAGCTTACCCAACAGATCGGAAGCGTGGAGAAAATGTTAAAGTACTACAACAAACCAGACATGGAAAGCTTTAGGCAAGAGCTTTTTGAAATCAATAAACTACGGATGCTTTCAGAAAAAATGCAGAGCAAGATTGTTGAGGAAATTGAGGTGACCCCAGAAGAAGTACGCCAGTTTTTCAATAAAATCCCAGAGGATGAAAGACCTGTCTTCGGAGCCGAATTGGAAATTGCGCAGATTGTCAAACAACCAGAAGCACCAGAGGAAGAAAAACAAAAGGTCATCAATCAATTAAAGGAAATCAGACAGGACGTACTTGAAAATGATGCCAGTTTTAATGTGAAGGCCATCCTTTACTCCCAAGATCCCGGGTCAAAATCCAAGGGCGGGTTTTACAGCATGACCCGTGAAACGCCTTTCGTTAAGGAGTTCAAGGATGTTGCTTTTAGCCTTCAAGAAGGTGAGATTTCCGAACCTTTTAAAACAGATTTTGGATATCATATCATCTATATTGAAAAAATTAGGGGACAAGAGGTAGATCTACGTCATATCTTGTTGATCCCTGAAATTCCCAAAGAGGCCATTGAGAAGGCTGTCCAAGAGTTGGATACCATCCGCCAACAGGTGTTGGACGGGAAATACACCTTTGCTGAGGCCGCTCTCAATTTTTCCGATGAAAAAGAAACAAAGTTTGATGGTGGACTGTTACGGAACCCTATCAATTTTGATTCCCGTTTTGAATTGACCAAAATGGATCCCACGCTTTACAATCAAGTACGGAACATAAAAGATGGCGAAATATCAAAACCCATCCGTGAGGATGATCCAAGGGGAGGGGCGCCCAAGTTCAAGATCATGAAAATATCCAATCGTTTTGACGAGCATAAGGCCGATTTTGCAAAAGACTATATTAAAATACAAGAGTTGGCCCTCAGGGAAAAGCAATTTAAGGCCATCAAGAAATGGATGGATGAGCATATTGAGGACACCTATATCCATGTAAACACCGAAAACAAGGACTGCGATTTTGCAAACAACTGGGTAAAGGAATAGATACATGTCAGACGTTACAGCCGTTGAAAATCTTGTAAAAAAACATGAAGCCCTAAAAAAAGAGATTGCCAAGGTCATAGTGGGCCAAGAAAAGGTAATCGAGCAAATTTTGCTTTCCGTTTATACTGGGGGGCATTCCCTTCTAATAGGGGTTCCCGGTTTGGCAAAGACGCTTATGGTCAATACCATTGCTCAAACTTTGGGGCTCGATTTTAAACGGATACAGTTTACCCCGGATTTAATGCCCAGCGACATTTTGGGAAGCGAAGTTTTGGATCAGAACCGAAACTTTAAATTTATCATGGGGCCTGTTTTTGGAAACATCATTTTGGCTGATGAGATCAACCGGACACCACCAAAGACCCAGGCCGCTCTTTTGGAGGCCATGCAGGAACGGGCCGTTACCATTGCCGGAAAACAGTACAAACTCAATCGTCCTTATTTTGTATTGGCTACCCAAAACCCCATAGAACAAGAAGGAACCTATCCTTTGCCAGAGGCGCAATTGGACCGTTTCATGTTCGCCATTGAGCTGACGTACCCATCGATTGCCGAAGAAATCCAAGTGGTAAAATCCACCACAAGCGATGATGAGGTTGACATTGATACCTTGTTCAATGCGGATGAAATTATTGAAGTACAGCATTTGGTGCGTAGAATCCCTGTACCGGACAATGTAGTGGATTATACGGTGCGATTGGTCAATAGCACACGCCCCGGTTTGGAAGGAGCCTCAGATTTTGTCAACAATTATGTGGATTGGGGAGCAGGACCACGGGCATCCCAGAACCTTGTGCTGGCTGCAAAGGCCCATGCTGCGATACACGGAAAATTTTCTCCGGACATTGAGGATGTAAAAGCAGTGGCATTGGGAATACTTCGTCATAGAATCCTAAAAAACTACAAGGCCGAAGCCGAGGGAATTTCTGAGGAAAGGATTATCTCAGAATTGTTGTAAATATCAAATCTTCTCTACTATTTAAGGCAATTCTAATTCAGAAATCGTAGGTATTTTAGTAAATTTACCAAATTACTAAAATCTTAAAAAACGATTATAGAATGGCATTTGATATTGACATGATTAAGGGCGTCTACGCTTCCATGGGGGAACGTGTGGACAAGGCTCGTGAATTGGTGGGAAAACCGCTTACTCTTGCGGAGAAAATATTGTATTCACATTTATGGGATGGGATGCCCACCAAGGAATTTATTAGAGGAAAGGATTATGTTGATTTTGCCCCAGATAGAATAGCCTGTCAAGATGCCACCGCGCAGATGGCGTTGTTGCAGTTCATGCAGGCCGGTAAAGATAAAGTGGCCGTACCTACCACGGTACATTGCGATCACCTGATTCAAGCTAAGGAAGGTGCCGCCACCGATTTAAAACATGCCAACGAGACCAGTAAGGAAGTATTTGACTTCCTTGGGTCTGTATCCAATAAATATGGAATAGGATTCTGGAAACCTGGAGCTGGAATTATTCACCAGGTGGTATTGGAAAACTACGCATTCCCAGGAGGAATGATGATTGGAACCGATTCACATACCGTAAATGCAGGTGGTTTGGGAATGGTGGCCATTGGTGTTGGTGGAGCTGATGCTGTGGATGTGATGGCCGGAATGGCTTGGGAATTGAAATTTCCGAAGTTAATTGGGGTTAAATTGACTGGGAAACTATCCGGATGGACAGCTCCGAAGGATGTTATCTTAAAAGTGGCTGAGATTCTTACCGTAAAAGGCGGAACAGGAGCCATAGTGGAATATTTTGGCCCTGGAGCCACCTCAATGTCCTGTACCGGTAAAGGAACCATCTGTAACATGGGTGCTGAAATTGGTGCGACTACGTCTACCTTTGGTTATGATGAATCCATGGAGCGCTATTTAAGAGCTACCGATAGGGAAGATGTAGCCGATGCGGCCAATGAAGTAAAAGAATACTTAACCGCAGACCCAGAGGTGTATGCCAACCCAGAGAACTATTTTGACCAAGTTATCGAAATCAACTTGACCGAATTGATGCCGTTGTTGAATGGTCCGTTTACGCCCGATTTGGCAACAGAAGTGGGAACCATGACCGAAAAAGCCGAAAAAAATGGATGGCCATTGGCGGTTGAATGGGGATTAATAGGTTCTTGTACCAACTCTTCCTATGAAGATTTGTCGCGAGCATCCTCTATTGCGCAACAGGCTTTGGACAAAAAATTGAAAACAAAAGCTGAGTTTGGAATCAACCCTGGTTCAGAACAAGTAAGATATACTACGGAACGTGATGGTATCTTGGAAATATTTGAAAAATTGGATGCCAAGATTTTTACCAATGCCTGTGGACCATGTATTGGTCAGTGGGGCCGTTATGAAGATCCAAAGAACGCTCCAAAGAACAGTATTGTACACTCTTTCAATCGTAATTTCGCCAAGCGTGCCGACGGAAACCCTAATACGCATGCATTCGTTGCTTCTCCAGAAATGACCGCTGCTATCGCCATTGCAGGTCGTTTGGACTTTAACCCATTGACGGATAAACTGATCAATGAGGATGGGGAAGAAGTAATGTTGGATGAGCCAACAGGATGGGAATTGCCCCCAAAAGGTTTTGAGGTGAAAGATAATGGTTATGTAGACCCTGTTGCCGATGGAAGTAAGGTGGATGTTGCGGTTGCTCCAGATTCTGAACGACTTCAACTTTTGGAACCGTTTGAGCCTATCACTCCAGCAAGTCTTCAAGGGATGAAACTATTGATCAAGGCCTTTGGTAAATGTACCACAGACCACATTTCCATGGCTGGTCCTTGGTTGCGCTTTAGGGGACATTTGGACAATATTGCCAATAACACCCTAATTGGTGCGGTAAACGCATTCAACCAAAAGACCAACTTTGTGAAGAATCAGTTGACGGGAGAGTACGAAGGTGTCCCTGATACACAAAGGGCCTATAAAAAAGCAGGAATCAAGACCATTGTTGTGGGAGACCATAATTATGGTGAGGGATCATCCAGAGAGCATGCAGCTATGCAACCAAGACACTTGGGTGTGGCAGCTGTGTTGGTAAAATCATTTGCACGGATTCATGAGACCAACCTGAAAAAACAAGGAATGTTGGCCTTGACCTTTGCCAATGAGAACGATTATGATCTCATTCAAGAAGATGACACCTTCAATTTCTTGGATATTGATGCTTTTGCTCCAGATACACCTTTGACCATAGAGCTAGTTCATGCTGATGGCAGCAAGGATACTATTAAAGCAAATCATTCATACAATGATGCACAGATCAAATGGTTCAGGGAAGGATCTGCTTTGAATGTGATCAAAAAAGAGAATGCTTAAATTTTTTTAAGATTATCCAATAAAACTCCTGATATTGGCAAAATATCAGGAGTTTTTAATTTTAACCCAAATCCAAAGAATGAAAATCAGTAGAAAGACCATACTCAATATTGTATTGATTCTTTTTATACTCTCTTTTTTTGTAACCCCATTAGGGTATTATGGAAAGATTTTTTTAAACCGACTATTTGCTTTTTCGCCTCCTGTTATTGAAGAATCCCAGCGGGAAAAAATCAACGACTATGATTGGCGGTTGAAAGATGAGAATTGGGACTTTTTCAATTTTGAAAAATCAAAGGACAATGTAGTATTCATCAATTTATGGGCCTCTTGGCGTTTGCCCAGTGAAGCAGAGCTTGCAAGTATTCAGGAATTATACGACAAATATAAAGGTAAGGTCGATTTCTATATCATTTCCAATGAAGAAAGGGCTCCTGTTGAAGCATTTATGGAAGAACACAATTTTACATTTCCGGTTACGTATCTGATAATTGGTGAAAAAATGCCCATTAACCCTGAAAAAGTACCTTCCTCTTATCTTATAGATAAATCGGGTAACATCGTAATCCATAAAGAGGGGATAGCGGATTGGAGCAACCGCAAAATTTACAAACTGTTGGACAAATTGATTGCAGAATAGCTGCTATGAAACTTTCCAAGGAACAAATCAGCAATGGCATTTGGATTCTGGTCATCATTTTGATTGTTTTCACCCCGGTTGGGTTCCATCTTCGGGTGTTGGTCAGTAAACTTATAGCCACCAGTGCCGATGTTGTGGAAGTGGAAGAACAACATACTTTAAAGAATTACCATTGGAACTTGGTGACCTTAGAAGACAAACAAATGGATTTTCAATCCAAAAAGGGAGAAGTGGTACTGGTCAATTTTTGGGCTACTTGGTGTCCGCCTTGTATTGCTGAATTGCCCAGTTTGGTAGAACTACATGAAGATTATGGAAATAAAATGGTTTTCGCCTTTGTGGCCAGTGATGAGCGCGAGAAAGTAGCCACTTTTCTGGAAAGAAAGGAATATCACCTTCCAGTTTATTTTGAAGCTTCCCAAACCCCTAACGAATTGGTTTCCAAAAGTATTCCTGCCACCTATATTATCAGTAAAACAGGTAAAATTGTGGTGGATGAGAAAGGTGCGGCCAATTGGAATTCAGAAAGCACTAGAGCCTTGCTGGATAGCCTTCTTTTGGAGTAGTTTACTTTTTAAAGTATTTGAACGGGACAAAGAGCATCCCAAAGCACTCCCCATCTTCCTTGCCCAAATGTTTATGGTGCATTTTATGTGCGCGACGTACCCCACGGGCATACCAATTGTTGGCATTTCTAAATAGCTTAAAGCGTTGATGGATAAAAATATCATGCACTAAAAAATAAGCAATACCGTAGGCCAAAATACCAAATCCCAAAGGCCATCCGTACCAAAATGATGTGTAGTTTCCGAGAAAGAACAAGGTCATGCTCACCACCGCGTAGAACAAGAAAAAGGCATCGTTCCGCTCAAACCAAGAGTCGTGGTCTTTTTTGTGATGGTCTCTGTGGAGGGTCCATAAAAATCCATGCATGACATATTTATGGGTAAACCACGCCATAAATTCCATGAAACAGAACATGCCCAAAAAAATCCCTATCCAAAGTGCTATTTTCATTGTACCAATTGAAGTTTGTAATTTAGGTAGGATTGTGCCAAAAGTCCAAATTTTTGGTAGTTGGATACGCGGATTCGTGTATTTTTAATTTCGAGCGGTGGTGTATCTTGAAGCTTACGAAGGAGTTTTTTGTAATAGCGATAGGCTGTATATACCCCAAATTTAGCCTGTTCCGGTAGTTTTATGATGCCTGAGTACCCGATGGCAAAATCGGCCTTAATTTCGTTTACGATACGCTTTTTGGAGGCCTCGTCGAGTTCGGTTAAGTTGGTATTGGGAAAGTAAGTACGGTTCAGTTCTTCATAATCCGCTTTCAAGTCCCTTAGGAAATTTACTTTTTGAAAAGCTGACCCTAAAGCCATGGCAGATTCCTTTAGTTCCTCATATTTTTTCTTGTTCCCATTGACAAAGACACAAAGGCACATCAATCCAACAACATCGGCAGAGCCATAAATGTATTCTTTGTATTCATCAAAGGTGCTATAGGTCTTTTTGGTTAAGTCCATCCGCATACTTTTCATAAAAGATTCCACTAAATGGTGTGGAATATCATATTTATGATAGGTATGTTGAAAGGAATTTAAAATAGGGTTTAAGCTGATTTTGTCAGCAATGGCCTGTTCCATATCACTTTCAAAATCATTAAAAAGCTTTTCCTTGTTGTAGTCATGGAAGGTATCCACAATTTCGTCGGCAAAACGGACAAATCCGTATATATTATAGATGTCGGCTCGAATGGATGGAGCCAACATTTTAGTGGCTAGGGCAAATGAGGTGCTGTAAGATTTCGTGACAATCTTGCTACAGTGGTACGAAACATGGTCAAAAATAGTTTTCATCTTTTTGAGTCTTTAGTGATTAAATCAGAAACCAATTTCCCAGAGATTAGGGATGGTGGAACCCCTGGGCCGGGAACGGTAAGCTGACCGGTAAAAAACAAGTTCTTTACCTTGCTACTTTTGAGGTTGGGTCGTAAAAAAGCGGTTTGCCGAAGTGTGTTGGCTAAACCGTAGGCATTTCCTTTATAGGAATTATACTGTTCAACAAAGTCGTTAACACAGAAACTTTCTTTAAATATAATGGAATCTTTGATATGCTGATGGGTTCTTTTTTCAAATCGGTCCATGATGAGATCAAAATATTGCTCTCGTAGTTGTGACGTATCCTCCAATGCAGGGGCAATGGGAATCAGAAAAAAACCGGTTTCACAGCCATTTGGTGCCATGGAGGCATCGGTCACCGATGGAAAATTGGCATAGAACAAAGGTTCCGAGGGCCATTGCGGTTCGTCATAAATTTCTTGGGCATGTTTTTCAAAATCGGTGTCAAAAAAGAGGTTGTGGTGTTCTATGTTTTTTAACTTTTTGTTAAATCCAATATAAAATAGGAGGGAAGAAGGTGCATACGTCTTTTTATCCCAGTAGTCTTCTGAATACTGTCTATATTTTGCATCCAAAAGTGTTTCGGAATGATGGTAATCCGCTCCGCTTACCACATAATCGGCCAAATGGTTTTGACCACTGCTTCTTATGCCCAGCACTTCCTTGTCCGAAACAATAATTTTGTCTGCGGGACTGTTCACATGAATCTGTACGCCTAGTTCTTCAGCCAGACTTTTCATGGCTTTGATGATTTCATACATGCCGCCTCTGGGATGCCACGTGCCCAATCCGAAATCAGCGAAATTCATGAAGTTGTAGAATGAAGGGGTGTTACTGGGCTTAGCACCCAAGAAAAGCACCGGAAACTCCAAAGTGGAGATTAATTTAGGATTTTTGAAGCGTTTACGCACTTCTTGGCTGATGGTTTTGAAGAACTGGTCGACCCGAAGAACCGTTTCCTTGGTCACCAATTCCAAAGGAGATAGCCCTGGACGCAACACCACTTTGTTAATGGCGATGTCATAGTTTTCCTGAGCTTGATTTATGAAATTTTTTAGATGAGTGCTACTGCCGGATTCCAATCGTTCAAACTCTTCACAGATTTTGTCCATGCAGTCCCCTATAGTGATCACATCATCTTCAAAGAAAACTTTATAGGCCGGATTCAACTTGTCCAGTTGGTAGTAATCTGAAGTTTTTTTACCAAAATCGGCGAAAAATTTGTCAAAAATATCGGGCATCCAATACCAACTTGGTCCAATATCAAAAGTGAATCCGTCTTTGATCAACTGTCTCGCCCTACCTCCAACGGTATCATTTTTTTCAAACAGTTCAACCTCAAAACCAGCCTTGGCCAAATAACAAGAAGTGGAAAGGGAAGAAAAACCAGAACCAATAACAATGACTTTTTCCATTGGCAATGCACAATTAAAGGGATTCCAATAATTGTTCAATAGAATTGAACGCTTTAACCGAATCAGGGAAATTATCCGCTGTGGCATGCCGTATTTGGTGACCTAGGACATAGAGTCTGGAATCTGGCGCAATCTCCAACAAATTGGAGAAGCGCTCCAAGTAGGCCTGCAGTTCATTTGGGGTTGGCGCAACAGTGAAGTAAGATACAAAATTGATATTATTGTAATATTTCAGTAAATCGGAAAGATTTTCCATGGGCATGGTTTGCCCTAAATAAATGGATTTGTATCCCCTTAGCGTGATTTCATAATTGATGTACAACAATCCCAATTCGTGGATTTCATTTTCTGGCAGAAAAAGTGCGAAGACCTTATCTTTTTTAGTGGGCTCTTCAAATTGCAACCTCTCCGTTTGAATGTAGATTTTCTGTTTGATTAGGTTAGACACAAAATGTTCATGGGCAGGACTGATGGTATCGGTTTGCCACAAAAGTCCAAGTTCATTGAGCAATGGAATGAACACTTCATAAAAAACATCTCTGAAGGACCGTTCAACCAAAAGACTGTTATACGTTTTCTGGAAAAGGGGTTGGTCAAAATTGAGCATGGCCAACTTAAAGGCATTCAGCGCATGATTCTTTTTGCTGTTTTGGGCAACAATCTCCTTTACCATCATTGGAATTTGGGATTCATCCAACTTTGCGATTTTGGAAATCTTGTAGCCGTTATTGTAAAGCAAGGTAATGTTCAGCAGCTTTTGTAGGCTGCCAATAGAATAGGTCCTAATATTGGTACTGGTCCTTTCGGGGCTAAATAAGTTGTATCGTTTTTCCCAAATCCGGATGGTATGGGCCTTGATTCCGGACAGATTTTCCATGTCCCGAATACTGAAAGATTTTTTTACATTGTTCATCTTTTATCAATAAAGATTAAACAAATTTACAATTTAAACCATACGAACCTATTTTTTTATCATAAAATTTGGCGCGTAATCACCGAAAAATTAATGTATTTAGCTGAAAAGGTGAATAGTTTTGAAAGAACAGCCGTGAAAAGTGAGATTGAGATTTATATTATTTTTCTTTAAGCAAGAAATTTTGTCCAAGTTTACCCAGATTTCCTTCTTCAACTTGATTTTCGTGTTGAAATAAGATCCATGTATCTGGTAAACTCCATTTTTACATTGGGAAACAAAATCAATAATCCAATCATATTGGGAAATACCAAGGCTAATATCATGGCATCGGAAAATTTTATCACGGCATCTAAGGTAATGGCAGCACCCAAAACGGTAAAGAGCAGAAATATGATTTTATAGGTCAAATCAATCAGCTTTCCTCTGCCAAAAAGGTATTTCCAGGCTTGCAATCCGTAATAGGACCAAGACAAAATGGTGGAAAAGGCAAAAAGACAAACAGCAGCCATTAAAACATAAGATGACCCACTGATTGAATTTTCAAACGCAAGTGAAGTGATATTGACACCTCCAAGACGATTTCCATCGTTCATCAACGCCTGCCCATTTATTACGTTACCGTAGATAAATGCACCATCCATGTTAAATAGAATGATCACAATAGCCGTCATGGTGCAGATAAGCACGGTATCAATAAAGGGTTCCAACAACCCTACAAGTCCTTCTGAGGCTGGAAAAGCCGTATTGACGGCAGAGTGGGCTATAGCCGCGGAACCGGCACCGGCCTCGTTGGAAAAGGCCGCTCTTCTAAACCCTTGTATGATTACACCAACAAACCCTCCGGCGATGGTAGCTTTTGGGGTAAATGCTTCTTTTATGATCAAGGCAATGGCATCGTCTACAAATTCAATTTTGGAGAAAATGATGAACAGGGCCGCACCTACATAAAGGATGGCCATAAACGGAACTACCTTTTCCGTTACTTTGGCGATTCGTTTTATGCCACCAATGATGACAATACCGGCTAAAATGGCGAAAATAAGACCAATAATACTGCCAGAAGCCTCACCGGTAAGCCCAAAGCGCTCAATAATCTGGGCCGCAGCTTGGTTGCTTTGGAAAGCATTACCACCACCAAAGGAAGCACCAACGCAAAGAAGCGCAAAAATAGCGGACAAAAATTTCCCTAAACGGGTAAGTCCACGTTCTTTTAACCCTCTTGACAAGTAGTACATGGGGCCACCAAACACATTGCCTTCCTTATCAATGTCCCTGTATTTTACCCCCAAGGTGCACTCCACAAATTTGGAGGACATTCCCAAAAGCCCGGCGAGAATCATCCAAAACGTGGCTCCCGGCCCACCAATGGAAATGGCCACGGCAACCATGGCAATATTTCCCAAGCCTACGGTTCCTGATACCGCTGTGGCCAGGGCTTGAAAATGGTTGACCTCCCCAAGATGATTTTCATCTTTAATGGTATCAACAAGGTCTCCCTCAACTTCATATACCTGAGGCTTTAATTTTGAGGCATCCTTTTCCATTTCATCATACTTGCCTCGTACCACTTGAATGGCCGTTGGAAAATGGCGGACATTCACAAAACCAAAATACAGGGTAAAGAATAGGGCTCCCAAAATCAGAATAATGAGCACAATTGGGATGCCATACCCAAAAATGGGGATTTCTGCTAAGATTAGATTCTCCCACCAAACGGCAAAAGGCATAAAGGAATCATTGATTTTTTCATCCAGTCCTTTCTCAGCAGTTTGGGCAGTAAATGTGAGTACGGTTGAAATGAATGATAGCGGCTGGTCCATGATCAAAATTTTTGTGGAATTTCGATCTAAGGATTTAACTATTTTGCGATTGTCGGAATGAATCTTAAAATGTCAGTAACCAAAAAACTGACATACAAAGTGTAACTCATTCATTATCAATATGAATATTTTCCTTTGGGAGCAAGAGCCTAATTTTTCGCTCTCTTTGTTCCGACATTTCAAACAAGGTGTTTTTAAGGGGGATAAAGTGCTTATCCTTGGTCCAGTTTCTTTTTCCGAAAAGGCCATCCAACAAAGCAGATATCAATCTTTTTAGCTCATTGTGGTCATTGATATCATAATTTTTGGAGGCCTCAAAGTTTTTTGGCTTTATTTCCAACCACCCCTCTGGGGTGTTAAGTTTACGAAGGGCAAATGTTTTTAAGAGTTTATAGAGTGCCGGGGTCAGTTGAACAACCCTATCTTCATATCCTGGAAATCCTTTGATGCTTACAGCTTGTTTGTTTTTTGAAAACAGAAATCTTAGTTGATGTGGTTCGGGAATTACAGTTTCCGTGAGTTCTTTCACCCAGCTCAATGCCAAGGCAAAAAACAGCATGATCAATGCCGTTTTAAAAATGGCAGAGAACAACAATAGGTTGATGGTGTTGTCCAACAACTTGTAAATCTGCGCTACTAAAGTGATTAGAATGGTAATTGTTGATAGCCATCCCAACAAAGGCAATCTTCGTTTTTTAAAGGACTCCCAGAGGACGAACCCTAAAAAGATTAGGGTAAGCAGAGCATAGAACACATCCAGTTCGTTTATAACGGAGGCTTCGCGCGCAAGAAACATTTTGTACAGGGTGGGCAACAAAGCAAATAGAAAAGGAATACCAATGATGTAGGTCCAAAATCTAGATTTTATGATTGGGGCAAATGGTTTCGGTAAATATTTGAACCAAGGCAAGGCCATTAAAATAAAGAGGCTGTTCAACAAGGAAAAGGTACTTCTTAAACCTTCTTTAAAATGGGCACCGACGGTACCATTGTCCAGAAACACAATTTCCACAAGTCCTGAAAACGTCCAGCAGAGAATGGAAAGTGCCAACCACACCGGGCCATAATCTTTTTGTCTTTTTCCGATGTGGTACCAAATCGCCATAAAACAGAAAAAAGCAAAAAGGCATACCGAAAATTGCCACCAACCATAAAACATCGAGATTTCAGTTGATGAAGAGGTGTCCAAATTCTGATAGTTTAGGCCAAGCATTGATAGGTTTGATTGATTTCTTGATCACTAAAAATAGGAAAAGCCTGAAAACTATGATTATGAATAAAATGGGAAGAGGGTTCAGAAGGTTTTGTGGTCAAAAAAAAATCTCTTAAAACCAAAAAGTTAAAAGAGATCCAAGTGCCCACGACTGGAGTCGAACCAGCACGTCCTTACGAACACTACCCCCTCAAGGTAGCGTGTCTACCAATTCCACCACGTGGGCTTATCAGTTTTTTGGTCGGTAGACCAAAATTCTTTGGGGCGACAAATATAGGGTTTTGTCCAAATATAACCTGATTCAACATTCTGAAATTACAGCACTTTTATTATTGCTTGAAAATTCTACCGTCTTCCATTTCAATGATACGGTCCGTTCGCTTGGCAAAATCTTCATCGTGCGTTACCACCAATAAGGACAAGCCTTGGTTTTCCTTAAGATTTTTAAAAATATTGAACACATTCTCAGAATTATGACTGTCCAAATTTCCTGTAGGTTCATCGCCCATTAAAATAGTGGGGTCGTTGATGAGTGCCCGAGCAATGGCCACCCGTTGTTTTTCCCCTCCGGAAATACGGGATGCCCTTTGTTCGGCCAGATGCCCAATATGGAGCATTTCCAATTTTTGATGGGCAGCCTGTTCAATTTCCGCGATGGATTTCTCTCCCAATTTTTTAGCGGGAAGCATTACATTTTCCAAGACACTGAATTCTGATAACAGATAATGAAACTGGAATACAAACCCAATATGTTTGTTCCGGATACGGGAGAGTTCTTTATGGGATTTTCCGGTGATTAATTGATCATCCAAATACAATTTTCCGGTATAATCCGTGTCCATAGTGGAAAGAACGTACAATAATGTAGATTTTCCGCAGCCTGATTTTCCCATAATGGTGGCAAACTCACCTTCACGAACCCCAAAGGAAATATCCTTCAACACATGAAAATCCTTGGGTTTGTGGAAAT
Source organism: Allomuricauda sp. (assembly GCA_050303195.1). GTDB lineage: Bacteria > Bacteroidota > Bacteroidia > Flavobacteriales > Flavobacteriaceae > Flagellimonas. Next base: position 20,053 of record JBNLBG010000042.1, read on the forward strand.
GTTTATTGATGTTTTTTGCTTCTAGTACAAGTTTCATGGGCTATGTTAGGTTCCTCGGATAATCCTTACGGGGTCGATTTTTTTTGCTCTGTTCGATGGCAAATAGCCCGCAACAAAGGTTGAGATAAGGGCAAATGTGATGCCGATTACGTAATACAGTACGTTGTAGTTTACCGGGAATGTTGAAATTGTGGGCAGTGCTTCAGTTTCAAAAGGGGTTTGGTCAATTACTTTTGAAAGTACAAATCCAATCAATAGTCCCAAAACACCACCAATCAATCCAATTATCATGGCCTGACTCATAAAAATAAGCTGCACATCCCTGCCCGAAAATCCGGTGGCCTTTAAAATGGCAATGTCTTTCATTTTTTCATAGATAAGCATGTTCAAAATATTGTAGATGCCAAAGCCGGCCACAATGAGCAGTGTGATGGAAACCGCATAGGTGATAAGATTCCGAATGTTTGAACCCGTTTCAAATTGGGCATTGGCCTCGTTGATGTCTATGGCTTTGGTGTTGAACTGTTTTTCCAGACGACGGGCCATGGGCTCGGCTTCCGCAATATTCAATAGTTTAATGTTGATGTCGGTCACATAATTTTCCGCTTCACCCAAAATGCGCTGTACTGTCTTTAGGTTGGCAAAGCTTTGGATATTATCAATTTCAGCAATGCCACTTTGATAAATCCCTACTATTTTTAATGGAAAGATATTGCCGGCCACGGTGCTTACTTGGACCCGGTCTCCCACCTTCAAGGACATTTTATCGGCCAATCCGGCTCCCAAAAGAATACCATTGTCATTGGTGTCCAAAGCTTCGGGGGTACCCTGTACAATATTATCTTGGATATTGGATAATCGGACCTCCTCCATAATGTCCACTCCGATCAGGTTACCACCCAGTTCTATTGATCCCGATAAATAAAAAATCTGGGCCCGAAGCTGTGGTGTGGCCCCTTTTACGTTGGGTTGTTTTTTGAGGTAGTCTAAAATGGGAAGGGCATTGTGTATCTTTTTTTGGTTTTGCTTGGGCTTTATGGAATGGACAACATTGAAGGCGTCCTCAAAATCATTGTACAAGGTCACAGGTTGATCTGGAGAGGGCCTTATTTCATTATATATGTGGATGTGTGGGGTTTGGTTCAACACCAAATCGTCCAACATGGCATTCAATCCGGTCATAAAACTCACGAGGGTAATATAGGCCCCAATACCAAAGGTAACGCCCAGTGTAGCGGTCGCTGTGGATTTCATCTTGGTGAGAAGATGAGTTTTGGCTATGCCCAATATAACGTTCCAGTTGATCATTGCTCAGGTTTGTAAATGGCAGTATTTTCATTGATACCGCCCAAGATTTCCACCCTATCCAAATTTTGGAGTCCTATTGTAACCTGTTTTTCACCGTCATCAGTAAGTACTTTCGATTCACCAATAAGATATTCTTTTGGGATGGTAAGTGTTTCTTCTTTTTGTGCGATAATGATGTTGCCCTCTCCCGAAAGCCCTGGATATAACGTGGGTGGTGGATTTTTAAAGAGGGCCTCAACCTTGAAAGTTTGGGAACGTTCATCCTTTCGAGGATAAATTTTGTCCAAAGTGGCCTCAAAAACTTCAGAATTGTACGAATCCAAGGTGATAAACGCTTGTTGTCCTGTTTTCAATTTCACAATATCCACTTCATCCACCAAAAGTTCCACCACAAATTTGTCGCTTTTGCCCAAAGCGGCCACGGGTTCCATGGTATTCACAATTTCCCCCTGATTTTTATTGATGGCATACACGGTACCATTAATTTTGCTGGAAATGGTAAAATCTTTGGTGTTGGTGAGAGCGGTTTTATAGTTGTTTTCTGCTTGCCTTACCTGGGTTTCCAGTTCGTTTTTTGTGCGATTGTATTTTCGTTTGAGGAGACTCAGGTTGTTCTGGGAAAGCTCATAGGCCAGTTTTCGGTTGTCGTACTCCACCTTAGAGCCGATATTTTGATTCCAAAGATTTTTTTGTCGAAAATAATTGATGGAATCATTCTTCAATTTGAGTTCTGCCGCTTGGATTTCATCTTTGATACCACTTAATACGGCTGCACTTCCACTGTAGTTATCTCGGGCCAATTGTAGGGCCAATTTGGCATTTTCTGTATTTAGTTCCGGGGAAGTATTTATGATTTGAAGGATACGATCACCCTTCGCTACCGCATCACCTTCCTCCACCCAAATTTTATCTAGAATGCCAACCACTACAGAATAGACTTGGTATAGGCTATCGGGTTGTACTGTGGCCGAGGCATACACAGATTCGGTCAAAGGCATCTTCTCTGGATAGATTTTCTCCTTTTTGTTGGAACATGAAAATAAAATTGAAACTATAATGCAGGCAGGTACAATGTATTTCATGGTAAACTTCATGAGTATGTCATCAAATTACCAATAAAAATATGATTTACAACATGAGTTTGGTCAGTATATAATTTATTTATAAAAATTGTGCGGAAGCACATCAACTTTAAACCATTTGATGACGTAGGTCATTGTATGTGTACACGGATCATAGTTTCTTTGCCACAAAAAGTTGATGATACTAACAGTGGTGATATTGTTAGTGGTGCTTCTTGCCCTTGGACTCCTATTTGTTCCAATTCAAATTTATATTGATACAGAAACGGTAAAATACTATGTCAGGATAAAGGGCTTGGCAAAAGCAAGTTTGGAACCAGACCAAAAAGAGCTGTTACGGGTAAGGTTAAAAGTGCTCTTTTATGAACATTGTTTTTATCCCATCAAAAAATCTTCAAAACCAAAGCCCGAAAAGAGGAAAACCAAGCACAAAAGGAAGATGAAATTTGGGAAGATTGTGCGTGTTCTCAAATCGTTTGAAATCAGGCAATTTGCATTGGACATAGATACAGGAGACTATTTTACCAACGCAAAGATGTATCCTGTATTTGTGTTGCTCAACCATTATGTGGCTTCTTTCCACATCAATTTTGAAGATCGGAATAGATTGTTGGTTGATGTACGGAACAGGCCTTACAGAATACTTAAATCATTTGTTAAACATTAAATAATAAGGTCATGGATTTACATTTTGAAGAATTATTGAACAAAGTGACTGATTTTATCAAGTCAGAGGCAAAGACAGACACCATTATTGGTGAACCCTTTCAGTTGGGTGAATTTAAGTGCGTACCGGTAATTAAAGTGGGTATGGGATTTGGCTCCGGAGGAGGCGAAGGAGTTGAAGACAAAGGACGAAAAGGAGAAGGTGCCGGCGCAGGAGCAGGCATTGGTATCCAACCTATTGGATTTTTGGTGACCAAAGGGGATGAGATTTCTTTCTTGGAGGCAGGCAAGACCCACGGTTTGGCAGCAGCATTTGAAAAAGTACCCGATTTGATTGAACGCATTGTTTCAGAAAGAAACAAAAAAGAAGAAGTGGTTTCCTAAATAGGGGAGGCACCCTTTAAAAAGGACTGGATTGCCTAAATTTTATAAAATAGGCAATCCAGTTCGGATGAGGAAAATACGCATGACCAAGTAGTAAAAATTCAATTCTTGATTCTAAAAACGGGGCTGACCGTCGTCGTATTATAATCCATTCATCAGTGCTGAAATACAAATAAAATGGATGTCTAATATCGCATCAACTATACTATTGGCATAATCTGATACTATCTTCTCAAGTATACTCTTAATCCTTCGAAAGTCCATATCTCTTGTGGACGATTTGTAAATTTTTATGATTAAATTCCTTTCGATATACAAAAGGGATTTATCTGTTTCGTTTGGATCAAAAAAAGAAAAAGTATTCATTCCTTAGTTGAATTTTTGATTTCCACATCAATATTGTTGTTTGGATTATTTGATGAAGACCATGAAAAAACCAGCCTTAAGCTTGGTATTCCTTTGCGTAACCTTGTGCACTTTCTTTTGTGGCAGTGCCCAAGAAAAAGCTACCACCGTGGGTTTGGGCTGGGCGAACAATTCTGTGAACACGGTAATCTTCAGGAAAAACGCGATAACTTCCTTTAAAGAATATCAGTTCACTGCCTATTATAATGCAGACCAAAACGTGGTTCTCGCCAAACGCAAGCTGAACTCAAGTTCATGGCAAACCCAAAAGACCCCATATAAGGGCAATGCTACAGATGCACACAATGCCATAAGTTTGGCCATTGATGGCGATGGTTTTCTCCATGTGAGCTGGGATCACCACAATTCGCCTTTACGCTATGCCAAGAGTAAAGAACCATTGGGGTTGGAACTATCGGAAGAAAAACCCATGACCGGTAGTCGGGAAGACCGAATCACCTACCCCCAATTCCTCAACCTTAAAAATGGAGACCTTCTTTTTATGTACCGTGATGGGGAATCGGGTCGAGGTAGTTTGGTCATCAATAGGTTCAACACCACCACGCGAAAATGGGAACAATTGCACAAAAACCTCATTGATGGGGAGGGTGAACGAAATGCCTATTGGCAAGCTTGCGTGGACAAAGCGGGAAACATCCATATTTCTTGGGTGTGGAGAGAGACTTGGGATGTATCCACCAACCATGATCTTTGCTATGCCCTATCCAAAGATGGTGGCAATACTTGGGAGCGCTCCAATGGAGAAAAATACATATTGCCCATAACGGCCAAATCCGCCGAATATGCTTGGAAGATTCCCCAAAAAAGCAGCCTTATCAACCAAACCTCAATGACAACGGACCAGGACAACAATCCTATTATCGCCAATTATTGGAACGAAGATGACACTACACAGTTCCAAATTGTTTTTCTTAATTGCGGCCAATGGAAAAAAATAAACACAGGGTTTCGAAAATCCGGTTTTGAACTGGGGGGTGGCGGAACCAAGAAAATCCCCGTTTCAAGACCTGAAATTCTCTGGAGTCCCAAAAACGGGGAGAACCTCTACCTGCTGTTCAGGGATGGGGAAAGGGGGAACAAAATCAGTTTGGCCCATTGTTCATATCCTTACCACTCCCCTTGGAAGGTTAAGGACATCACCTCCTATTCCGTTGGGGAATGGGAGCCCAATTATGATCTTGAACTATTCTCCAAAGAAGGGAAATTGCATATTTTCACCCAAAATGTAACCCAAAAAGACGGAGAAGGACTTGTCAATATGGAACCCACCCCAATAAAAATCATAGAAATAAAAAAATTACCACATCCCGAATGGAAAAAACCTAAACAAAAGGAATCCTCCCATCCGTGAATACTGCTGAGAAGTTGGAGTAAAGTAAGAAGGTGGAGTATGGTCTTATCAGAAAGAAAAGGACAATGTCACAATCGAAATAAGAATCTTTTGCGCACAAAAAAACCGATAAATTTGAGTCTATCGGTTTTTTAAAAAGTGACCTGACTGGGGCTCGAACATGAGCTCCAATACTTTGATTTTCAAAAAGTTAAAATTCTTTTTCTGGATATGTACACCGATTTGCGCACCTATCCAAAACGATATATCAAATGAACTTATTTGAGGATAAATGTAACTAAAAATTTTCAGTTCAAATGATTATAGAAGTTGATTCATCTGTGGAAAAAGTTCATGATAAATTAAGTTTGGACAAACTTAAATCTATTGTTTATGAATAGGACCGTTTTTGTAAACTTTTATTTCAAGGTGCGGAAAGATTGGTGAACTTTAGTTTATGGTTGTGGACATTTACTGGAAAAGTTATATAAAACCTGCCTTTCATCGAATTTAGGGGAGTTTATTTGTAGGAATACTGGCATCCCCTTAGTTTCGGCATCCGACCTCAGTCCATATAGAGGTTTGTTCCTTGACCTTATAAAATTCTTTTGGTTTTCAAAAATATTGCAGCCTGCCGTCCCGTAACCGGAAAACGAATTCATTTACCCGGGTCAGTTGTCGGGGGTGGGCTGTTCTTATCCAGTCTTTCATTCCCCATTTCATTCAATATGTGCGTAAGGGCAGCGATACTTTGACTGAGATGTTGTCTCTGTATGAGTTGAAAGAACTTTGTTTCTTCCCTTTTTTTCATTAGGCCAGATCGGATCTCTTCTATGGAAGCCTCCCTGAACATGCCTTCTGAAATGAGTTTTGAACGAACTTTTCTTATTGTGTCTCGACTAGGTTTTATAATGGCCATGTCTACTATAACGGGTATTGTGTCATAATCTTGTTAACCATGTGCTTAGGGAGCCATAAATTCGATGAATGGTTTCAAGAAAGTTATCCAAAGAAGAGCTATTGAAGGTGTTATTTTTTTAGTACCGTTTTATTGAACTTTTAGAGTAAAACGAGTCCGCTAATTCCAGAGAGTTTACTTTTTCGGTACACTTAAATAGTTTACCTTATATACCCTTTTTTATCCCTAA
>JBNLBG010000043.1:0-25906 GCA_050303195.1 Allomuricauda sp.
GATCGTCGAAATTAAGAATGAAATAGGATTGTAACAAATTTAAAAGGTCGTATATTTGCATCTGGCAAGTCCTACACGACCAGCTCCTGTAGAATCCCCCAGGGCGGGAACGCAGCAAGGGTATACGGTCGTAGCGGTGCGATGTAGGTAGCTTGCCTTTTTTTGTTCCCTGAACTCAGCTAAAATGGATAAAAAGGTTGTACTCATCACCGGTGGTTCTTCCGGCATTGGCAAATCCATTGGAACTTTTTTGAATTCCAAAGGATATACGGTGTATGGTACCACCAGAAATCCCCAAAATTATCCTGATTTTAATGCTTTTGAGCTGGTCCAATTGGATGTGAAGGATGTGGAGAGCATTCAAAAGGCTATTTCCCATGTCATTTCTAAAGAAGGGAGGTTGGATGTGTTGATCAACAATGCCGGAATGGGGATTACCGGCCCCATTGAAGAAACCCCCCATGAAGAAATCCTGAATGTTTTTGAGACCAACTTTCATGGCCCTATTCACATGATAAAGGCCGTTCTACCGCAAATGCGCAGTCAGGGTGGGGGAGCCATCGTGAACATTACCTCCATTGCAGGGTATATGGGATTGCCCTTTAGAGGATATTACTCTGCCACCAAAGGTGCGTTGGGTATACTCACCGAAGCCCTTCGAATGGAAACCAAGGATTTTGGAGTAACCGTGACCAATGTGGCGCCAGGGGATTTTGTCACTAATATAGCGGCAGGAAGGTACCATGCTCCCGTTTTGGACGGATCTCCCTATGAGGATAAATATGCCCAGACCATCGACGCCATCAACAATGATGTGGATAGTGGTGGCGACCCCATACAAGTGGCTGAGGCGGTGTATAAGATTATCAATCAAAAACGACCCAAAGTACATAATCCCGTGGGGGCTTTTTTGCAAAAGTTCTCCCTTATCTTAAAGAAGATTTTACCCGATAAAGTCTACGAAAAACTATTGATCAACCATTATAAGTTGTAATTTTACACTTCTTAATACTAATCAAATTTGAAAATAAGAGCGCATGAAGTTTTTTATTGATACTGCAAATCTAGACCAGATAAAAGAGGCGCAGGCATTAGGGGTTTTGGACGGTGTTACCACCAACCCTTCATTAATGGCCAAAGAAGGCATTACAGGAAAGGATAATATTTTAAAACACTATGTGGATATCTGCAACATTGTTGATGGGGATGTTTCAGCCGAAGTTGTCGCCACAGATTTTGATAATATTGTTAAAGAAGGTGAGGAATTGGCCGAATTGCACGAACAGATAGTGGTAAAGGTGCCCATGATCAGAGAAGGTGTAAAGGCATTGAAATATTTCTCCGATAAAGGGATACGGACCAATTGTACCTTGGTGTTCTCTCCAGGACAGGCTTTATTGGCCGCTAAGGCAGGAGCTACCTATGTTTCTCCATTTTTGGGACGTTTGGACGACATTTCCACTGATGGATTGAACCTTATCTCAGAAATTAGGTTGATTTATGACAACTACGGATTTGAGACGCAAATTTTGGCAGCTTCCATCCGTCATACCATGCACGTGATCGATTGTGCCAAACTGGGAGCAGATGTCATGACAGGTCCCTTGTCATCTATTGACGGACTGTTAAAGCACCCCCTAACCGATATTGGTTTGGAAAAATTCTTGGCAGATTACCATAAAGGAAATTCCTAAAAAACCAAAAAAGTAAAATTGAGAAGCCCTGAAATTAAGTTTTCGGGGTTTTTTGTTTAGAAGGACGTATAGAGATCGGCAAAGGCATCAACGATCACAGTATCCCTTGTAATAACGCATTTGTTGATTTTGTCAATGATCATGGCCATTTGGATTTCTTTAAAATTCTCGCCGTGGAACTGGTTGTTCTTATCAAGCTTGTATTCTTCCACAAGAACCTTCCATTGGGGATAACTTGTTCTAAGATTGACGCCCACAAAATTATACTGGGGATACTTCTTTTTCAATTCAGCCACATGCTGTGTCACATCTCTAAAATGCTTCCTCTGTGATGCGGTCCAAAAGTAAATGACAGTGTTCTTTTTCCTGCCCACGATTTCTTTCAAGGAAACTTCTTGGTTGTCGGCGTCCTTTAGTTTAAAATTGGGAAGTGGATGATTGGGCTGTAAATGTTGGATTCCTTTGTAGAGCAGGTCTATTTCGTTTTTGTGCTCCTCATTGGAGGAAAGCGCATGGAATTTATCGATAAAAGCTTGGCATTCTTGGCTGGGGTTGTGTTCTTTCAGCAAATAGTCCACGGCAATGTTTCTGAAAAGGATATCCCTTATTTCTTTTTCCGCAACCAAGCTGTCTACCAAATAAAGCTTGTGCTTGTTAAAGTGGAGACGGTCACTTACCGCTTCATGGTCGCCACCACAATCCTTCAAACAGGTCATATAGGACATGTTCCCAAAATGCCATTTCATAAAATCAAAATAGGGTCTAAAATAGGTCAGGTCCCTATTGTTGAGATTTATATTTTTTCGGTACGCATAAAAAGAACCCGTTAGGTCGTGTATGGTCTCTTCACCAGTTTTTCGTTTATGATAGAAGGGATATTTTTCTTTTGAAATGTAACTATTGTAGTCAATGGAAGCCTTGGCCATGTCCAGGGCACGCTCCGATAAATCACTTTCCGCTACAAGCTCATTGAGATGGTTGATCTTTATTTCGCGCAACGAATCTATTTTTTTACTGAAGATCTCCGGTGGCAATGGATAATATTCGTAAACCTGAGGTTCTTCGTTTTCGTAGGCCAAAAACATTTCAACCAAAAAATTGTTCACCTCGCTTCCAGTTCCGGAAAACACCAAGGATTCGTCAAACTCAACCGTATTTAAACGTGCCAACAGGCTATCGCCTTCCTGCAGATAAACGTATTGAAGTTCAGGGGCATGGTCAAAATGATAAAGGCCTTCGTCTATTCCTTGTAGATTGAAGGAAAAACGGTTGTTGTCATCCAACTTTACAGAGTCTATGTAAGCATCATCCCGGTAAAGGACCACATAGTCGCTCGTAGGATTAACAATCTCACCGCCAAAGAAAACAGAAGCACATTCTCCGTTTTTATTTGAGCAACCAAAAGTTGACAATACGATGAGGCTGAGTAGAATTCTAACCATATAGGGAACCATACATTTATCAAACAAAATTAAGGATACCTGTTAGCTGAGCTTGTTAATGGGTAGTTAAATGTTATAAATCTGTGTTTTTGTGTGGTTTAATAAAGTGCTCTTAAATTGGAAATACGGATAGGTTTTAGCTACTTTTGCAAAAAAATAGAATAGTTGCATGTTATCAGTATCCAATTTATCCGTACAGTTTGGAAAACGCGTATTGTTCGATGAGGTAAACGTAACCTTTACCGATGGAAATTGCTATGGTATCATTGGGGCCAATGGTGCTGGGAAATCCACTTTTTTGAAGATTTTGTCAGGGCAGTTGGATCCTACTTCGGGCCATGTTCATCTGGAGCCCGGCAAAAGGATGTCCATTTTGGAGCAGAACCACAATGCGTATGATGAATTTACAGTATTGGAGTCTGTGGTAATGGGTAACAAGCCCTTGTACAAGATCAAAAAGCAGATAGATGCCCTTTATGCGGACTACACGGATGAGAATGCAGAGAAGATAGGGGAGTTGCAGGTAGAGTTTGAAGAGATGAACGGATGGAATGCCGATAGCGATGCTGCTGCGCTTTTGTCCAATTTGGGTATTACCGAAGATTTGCACTATACCACCATGGCCGATATGGATTCCAAATTAAAAGTACGGGTGTTGTTGGCCCAGGCTTTGTTTGGGAGTCCCGATGTGCTGATCATGGATGAGCCTACCAACGATTTGGATTACGAGACTATCAACTGGTTGGAAAATTTCTTGGCTAATTACGAAAACACGGTAATCGTGGTATCGCACGACAGGCACTTTTTGGATGCCGTTTGTACCAACATCGCCGATATCGACTTTGGAAAAATCAATCTGTATTCGGGAAACTATACATTTTGGTACGAAAGTAGTCAGTTGGCCGCTCGTCAACGGGCCCAACAGAACAAAAAGGCAGAAGAAAAGGCCAAAGAACTCAATGAATTTATTCAACGTTTTAGTGCTAACGTGGCCAAGAGTAAACAGGCTACTTCCCGAAAAAAGATGTTGGATAAGCTCAAGGTTGAGGATATTAAACCCTCCAGCAGAAGATATCCAGCCATTATTTTTGACCGTGAACGCGAAGCAGGAGATCAAATCCTAAATGCTGAGAAGCTTTCCGCCATTTCAGAAGATGGTGATGTATTGTTTCAAAATGTGAACATCAACTTGGCAAAAGGGGATAAGGTGGCCATTCTGTCCAAGGATTCTAGGGCCACTACAGCATTTTATGATATTATTGCCGGAAAGACAAAAGCCGATTCAGGTTCGTATCAGTGGGGGGTGACCACAACTCAATCGTATTTACCTGCAGACAACGCTGACTTTTTTAAGGAGGACATCAATTTAGTGGACTGGTTACGGCAATGGGCCAAGACCGAAGAGGAGCGCGAGGAAGTTTACATCCGCGGATTCTTGGGCAAGATGCTGTTCAGCGGGGAAGAGGCACTGAAAAAGTGTACCGTACTCTCTGGAGGAGAAAAAGTCCGCTGTATGTTGAGCCGTATGATGATGCTTCGTGCCAACGTGCTGTTGTTGGACGAACCCACCAACCACTTGGACCTGGAAAGTATTACTGCCTTTAACAATTCCCTAAAAAACTTTAAGGGCACTGTGCTATTGACCACCCATGACCATGAGTTTGTACACACAGTTGCCAATAGAATTATTGAATTGACCCCAAGAGGTGCCATTGACCGTTATTTGACCTTTGACGACTATATGTCTGATAAGTCCATCAAAGAGCAACGGGAAAAAATGTACGCCGTTACAGTCTAAGCGTTAAAATATTTACTGTTCCAAATGGCGGGGTTAAAATTCTTGCCCAATGCAAATCCGTAGAAGATAACCACGGAGGCCATACATTTAAACATAAAAAAGAAGATGATCCAAAACTCGGCGGTGGAATTATTTTTTGAGAACAATCCATCGGGAACCATAAGCGTCACCAAATAACTGATCAAAACTACAAGCAAGGTCAGGTTAACAATATTCTTAAAGGGCCATGCCAAAAGTTTGCGAAACGGGTGTAGGTCGTTACCCCATTTGTGGACCAAATAAAAATAATCGTTGCCAATAGGCGCAAAAAGGAGTGGGTCGTCCTTGTCTTCTAGCTTAAAGAGTTTTGAAGGTGCCATGATTTTGTATCCTTTAAGTTCGGTGTTATGGGAGGCTTCCAATTGCTTTATTTTGGAAATGGCACTTTGCGGAATTGTCCCCTTAAAATAGGAGCTGTCCAAAAAACGTAGTCTGTAATCTATGCAGATTTCCTTGATTTGGTTTAGGTGGAAGATTTTATCGGTATCCAAAAGATCAAAAACAAAATCATTGGAGTTTGTATTATTTTTTGAAACAAGCTCCTTGGCAATCTTCGCTTCTTTTAGGGAATCTTTTCTTAAGATTTCTTGGACCTCTGCTAAAAGTTGACCTTCTTTTTTCTGTTTTCTCCTGATTTTATGGAGCTTATCTTCAATGTCCGTTCCTCTAAAAATCATACCTGTTTTCTTAGCAATTCATTCAAAGTTAATGAATTGGACTATTGATTGTAAATAGGGTTCATAAAAACCTTGCGTTAACATTTCGTTAAATCAAATTTGAATCAAAAAAATGATTGGCATTTTGTTAAAAAGATGTATCTTATCGAAGTTTTTGACCGTTAATCGTAAAACCATACTAAGCTGACAACTACCCAAATCTGAGAACCTCCCTATGAAAGCCCTCCTTCCTAAATTCTTGCTTTGCTTTATTTTTGCGTCTAGTGCGTCAATATATTCGCAAAGTACCGGTTCATCCAGTTCTTCCATAAGTCAAAATACGATAGGTGGTTCAGATCACCATAAAATCCTTTCTGCCGCTGTTGAGGCCACTCAGTTGGATGATGTTCTTGAGAATGCCGGACCTTTCACAATCTTTGCACCTTCAGATGCTGCTTTTGAGCGATTTTCAAGTGAAAAAATCAATCAGCTTATCAATTCCAAGGACAAAAGTGCCTTGAAATCATTGGTTGCGTATCATATTGTTGCGGGCCACTTGACCGCGTCCCGAATCCTTAGAGCCATGTGCCGAGGTAATGGAAAAGCTAGTTTTACCACCATTCAAGGCAAAAAATTATTGGCACATTTAGATGGTTATGACATCGTTTTAACCGACTCCATGGGAAATACAGCCCGAATCACCACGGCTGATGTCAACCAAAAAAATACGGTCATTCACGAAATTGACAGCGTAATTCTTCCTGCCCAAATGTGAGTTTAGCGCAGTTCTGCTCCCAATTCTTTTTGGTACTGGGCCAAAAGTTTGCCCATTATTTTGTCGATTTGCTTATCGGTCAAGGTTTTCTTTTCGTCCATCAGCGTAAAACTTACAGCATAAGACTTTTTACCACTAGGTAGGTTTTTGCCGGTGTATACATCAAACAAATTCACCTTTTTCAAGAGCTTTTTCTCTGTGTTCCAAGCAATGTCATACACTTTTTGGAATGAGGCGTTTTCATCCAATAAAAGGGCGAAATCCCGGGTTACTTCTGGAAATTTTGGAATCTCTTGAAAGACCACGTTTTGAGTGCTTACCAATGATAGGATGGAATCCCAATGGAAATCAGCAAACAATACATCTTGCTTAATGTCAAACTTTTTTAAAATGGACTTGCTCACCAATCCATAAGAAGCCAAGGACTTGCCATCCTTGCTGCACAATAGCCCTTCCGTATAAACAGCGTCTGAATGGGGCACTGTATCAATATCCTTTAAGCCTAAACGATGAAATAAAGTTTCAACAATGCCTTTTAGGAAAAAGAAATCCGTTTTTCTGGATGCTATGGCCCAACTGTCATCTGTACGGTCTCCAGAGATGAACAGGGACAGATGTCGCTTCTCAATGTTTTCTCCGTTGGATGTATGATAGGTCTTGCCAAATTCAAAAAATTTGAGGTTGGTTTTCTGTCTATTATGGTTGAAACTTACCGTTTGCAAACCAGAGAGCAACATGGAAGTTCGTAGCACGGATAAATCTGAGCTTAACGGATTCAGCATCTTAACCGCATCATCCTCACTGCCAACCCCTTCAGAATCGGCAGAAACAAGGCTGTTGGTCATGATTTCATAGAAGCCCTGTGCCGCCAACATATTCCCTACCACATCCTGTATTTTATGGTTTTCAAATCGGGATGTTTTGGCAATGGAAGCCGTCAACTTCTCTTTGTAATCTATATTATTGTAACCATAAACTCTTAATATTTCCTCAATAACATCAACTTCCCGGGTCACATCCACGCGGTAGGTAGGGATGGTGAGCCCAAGACCTGACTCGGTGACATTGTTGATTCGGATTTCCAGTGAAGACAAAATGGACTTAATGGTATCCCTTGGAATTTCCTGCCCGATTAGGGAATTGATTTTATCAAAAGTTAGAAACACTTGCCGTTCCTGTGGTTTTTTTGGATAGAGATCTACTACTTCTGAACTGATGTAGCCTCCAGCGATCTCACGAATGAGAAGAGCAGCCCTTTTCAAGGCATATTCAGTCATATTAATATCTATACCGCGCTCAAAACGGAACGATGCATCGGTGTTAAGGCCATGTCTTTTGGCCGTTTTTCGGATGGAAATAGGGTCAAAATAGGCACTCTCCAAGAAAATGGCTGAGGTGTGTTCTGTTACTCCTGAATGAACCCCTCCAAAAACACCAGCTATGCACATCGGTTTTTCGGTGTCACAAATCATAAGATCATCCTCATGAAGTTCACGTTCCACTTCATCCAGAGTTTTAAATTTTGTCCCAGCAGGAAGAGTTTTTACCTCAATTTTATTGCCTTTTATTTTTGAGGCATCAAATGCATGAAGAGGTTGACCCAATTCATGAAGTACATAATTGGTCACGTCCACCACATTGTTGATAGGAGATAGACCAATGGCCTTTAAGCGATTTTTTAACCAATCGGGTGAATCTTGCACAATAAGGTTGCTGATGGTAACACCACAATATCGGGGGGCAAGTTGGCTATCCTTTACCTCCACATCAATTTTTAAGGATCGGTTGTCAATGGAAAAGTTGCTTGTGGATGGAGTTACCAACTCTTTTTGGATTTCTTTTTGTTCCAACCCGGCCTTCAGATCCCGGGCCACTCCAAAATGGCTCATGGCATCTGCGCGATTGGGTGTGAGTCCAATTTCAAAAACTTCGTCGTTTTCAATTTCAAAGACTTTGGAGCATGGGGTACCAGGTTCCAGTGCCTCGTTCAAAACCATGATGCCATCATGGCTATCACCAAGGCCAAGTTCATCTTCGGCGCATATCATACCTTGACTTTCTTCTCCTCGAATCTTACCTTTCTTAATTTGCCAGGCTTCCCCTTCTTTGGTATACAATGTGGTTCCAACAGCGGCTACGGGAACTTTTTGGCCCGCCGCCACGTTGGGGGCACCGCAAACAATTTGCAAAGGGGTTTCATGGCCCACATCAACCGTAGTCAATTTTAAACGGTCTGCATTGGGGTGCTTCTCACAAGTAAGCACATGCCCAACCACGATTCCCTTTAATCCCCCTTTCACGGATTCAAAACTGGAAATACCCTCAACCTCAAGCCCCAGATCCGTCAACAATTCTCCGGTTTTCTGTGCGTCCCAATCAATCTGCAAAAACTGCTTCAACCAGTTGTAAGAAATCTTCATACCCCAATTTTAGAGTCGACAAATATAAAACAATGGGGGGACAGATTCAACGTAAATAGCATCCATAAGTCGAATGGAGTTGTAAGTTTTGGACTGGATTCCCTACTTTTAGGAAAAATCTTTCGCAGTATGAAAAGAATTTATGTGCTGTTACTTGCTGTTGCACTGTTGGTTACATCTTGTAAAAGGGAAGAAGATAAAAAATTGACCTTAGGAAATTGGCTGGCCAAAATGGAGCTTTCCGAATCTCAATTGTTACCATTCAACTTTACGCTTTCCTTGGATGAAAATGGAAAATACCTCGTGAAGATGTATAATGCCGAAGAGGAAATCACTGTCGATGAAATCAGCATTGATGGCGATTCCATCAATATTAGGATGCCCATTTTCGATGGTCATTTTACCGGTACTTTTTCAAAAAATTCAATGCGAGGAAATTTTGTTGAGGAGAGCAAGGGCCGAAGTGTTCCTTTTAGTGCAACGTATGGAAAGAAAGATCGTTTTGAGGTAAATGATATCGCTGCCGTGAATATTTCAGGCATTTGGGAAACATATTTTAAGGTCAACACCGAAGATGAATATCCAGCCAAGGGCATTTTTATGCAAAATGGCAACAAGGTAAAAGGTACTTTTAGAACAAAAACTGGAGATTATCGCTATTTGGAAGGTGTGGTGACAGGAGATAGCATGAAACTTTCAACATTTGACGGTTCACACGTGTACCTGTTCATGGCGAAGGTTACCGATAGTACATTGGATGGTACATTTTATTCGGGAAGGCATTCGGTCCAGGAGTTTTTGGGTGTCCGTAACGAAGCTTTTGAACTTCCAGATGCCGATTCATTGACTTTTCTTAGAGAAGGATACGACAAGTTCGATTTTTCGTTTCCTGATCCTTCCGGTAAAATGGTGAGTCTTTCAGACCATCAATTTAAAAACAAACCAGTATTGGTGCAGATTATGGGTACGTGGTGCACCAATTGTTTGGATGAAACCCGATTTTATGTTGATTTTTTGGAAAAGCACTCGCATTTGAATATTGAACTGGTGGCCCTGGCTTTTGAATATGCAAAGACCCAAGAGAAGGCTTTTGAAGGGATTTCCCGACTCAAAGAAAGAACAGGAGCGGATTATCCCATTCTTTTGGCACAATATGGTACGTCCAACAAACAAAAAGCAAATGAGAAGCTGCCCATGTTGAATCATATATTATCTTATCCCACTACCATTTATATAGACAAAAATGGTAAGGTAAAGAAGATACACACAGGCTTTAACGGACCTGCTACCGGGGAAAAATACGAGCAGTTCAAGAAACATTTTGCTGAAACCATTCAGAAATTGACCCAAGAAGAAGCGGAAATCTCCGCGGATTAAATAATGGTGGATTTCCCTAAGTCGATATTTTCATCATTCATATTGAAGTCATCTTCAATATCCACAATGTTGTGGGCTACAAAATCACCAACTTGATTGGTTCCATATTGACTTTTTGGCCTTAAATCGGGGGTTACAATACCTTTTTTCAAAGCTTTGTCCACTGCTTTTTTTATAGCGATTGCCTCTTCGATAAGATTAAAATGTTCCAACAACATCGCTGCTGATAGGATGGAGGCAATGGGATTGGCAATATCTTTTCCTGCTCCCTGCGGAAATGAGCCGTGTATAGGTTCAAACAGGGCATTTTCCTCACCAACCGAAGCCGAGGCCAGTAGTCCTATAGAACCTCCAATGACACTCCCTTCGTCAGAAATAATGTCCCCGAACATATTTTCGGTAAGAATGACATCAAATTGACTAGGGTTCAAAATGATTTGCATGGCAGCATTGTCCACAAAAAGAAAATCCAAAGTGACATCAGGATAACTTTCACCTATTTTAGTGACCACTTTTCGCCAAAGTCGGGAAGACTCCAACACATTGGCCTTGTCCACCAGAGTGAGTTTCTTTTTTCTGGTTTTGGCGGCTTTGAACGCTAAATGGGCAATACGACTTATCTCATCCTCGGAATACTCACAAAGATCTGATGCCACAGTACCTTCTTCATTCAATTTTTTCTCACCAAAATAAATACCGCCTGTCAGTTCCCTGTAAATCACAAAATCAGTTCCAGAGATGATTTCTTTCTTTAGGGGAGATTTGTCAATTAATGATGAATACGCTTGTACGGGCCGGATGTTGGCAAATAAACCCAATTCTTTTCTCAATTTCAACAATCCTTGTTCTGGCCGCACTTTAGCATTAGGGTCATTATCGTATTTGGGGTCTCCAATGGCACCAAATAGGACTGCATCGGCCTCTTTGCAGAGTTTTAAGGTATTGTCGGGTAGGGGAGTTCCCTTTTTTTGAATGGCAATGGCACCTACTGGTGCTTCCCTGTAAACAAAATGGTGATTGAAAGTTTCCTCAACGGCTTGCAAACATTTTACTGCCTGGGCCAACACCTCAGGTCCTATACCATCTCCAGGGAGTAAAGCAATGTTCAAATTCATCAGGTAACTTTAAAAATGGAAATAAAATTATGCGATGCTTTGAATGCTAATATTACTGGTTTCCACAATTTGATGGATGTCTTCGTCCAGAATTTCTTTTTTGACATCAGCAAACTTCAAGAAATTTTCGTAGACCACATCCAACTGTATTTTGGTAAGCTCGTAACCTACTTTTTTGGCTCTGTAGGCCAAGGCCGCCCTTCCACTTCTTGCAGTCAATACAATGGAAGACTCATTAACACCAACATCTTTAGGGTCAATGATCTCATAGGTTTCACGTTGTTTAATGACTCCATCTTGATGGATGCCTGAGCTATGCGCAAAGGCATTGGCTCCTACGATGGCCTTGTTAGGCTGTACGGGCATTCCCATTTTTTGGGAGACCATTCGGCTAGTATCCCAAAGTAATTTGCTGTTTATACCAGTGTCCAAATTCAAATAGGGATGTTGTCTCAAAATCATCACTACTTCTTCCAAGGAGGTGTTCCCTGCACGCTCACCAATACCGTTGATAGTACACTCAATCTGTCGGGCACCATTAATGACTCCTGCAATGGAGTTGGCGGTGGCCAATCCTAAATCGTTGTGGCAGTGACATGAAAGGATGGCTTTATCAATACCTTTCACATTCTCCTTCAAATATTTCATTTTGGCTCCGTACTCTTCGGGCAAACAATATCCAGTGGTATCGGGAATGTTGAGCACGGTGGCTCCTGCCTTGATAACTGCTTCGCAGACCCTGGCCAAATACTCATTGTCCGTACGCCCGGCATCCTCAGCATAGAACTCCACGTCTTCCACAAATGTTTTGGCATAGGCAACGGCTTCAACAGCGCGTTCTATGATTTTTTCGCGGGTAGAGTTGAATTTAAACTTAATGTGGGAATCCGATGTTCCGATTCCGGTATGTATTCTTGGTTTATTTGCTTCTTTGATGGCCTCGGCGGCCACTTCAATGTCTTTTTTAACGGCACGGGTGAGTCCACAGACCGTTGCATTTTTGACTAACTTGGAAATTTCTTGAACAGACTTAAAGTCGCCAGGGCTTGAAATTGGGAAGCCAGCTTCAATCACATCAACGCCCAAATCATCAAGACGTTTGGCAATCACCAATTTTTGCTCCGTGTCCAACTTACATCCAGGAACTTGTTCTCCATCTCTCAGTGTCGTATCAAAAATTTGTACCTTATCTTTACCCATTATTTTTGTCTGTTTCTTCTAAGTACTACGAAAATAGACAAGGATATGGGAAGAATAAAAAAGGGCTGCAATCCTTTACAACGTTAAATAGTATTCACTATAATATAATATACTGAAATACAAATAGTTAAATTATATTTTTTACGATGACAAATGCCAGTAAGGACGCATTGTTCGTTTTGATAAAATCGCTTTCCAAATCGGAAAAACGTCAATTTAAGCTGTATGTGGGCCGTTTAGGAGTCAATACGGATGCAAAATTTTTGGCGCTTTTTAACCTTTTGGACAAGTTGCGAAAGTATGATGAGCGACAAATTCTTGAGAGTGGCATCGTAAAAAAGACACAACTTTCTAATCTAAAAGCGCACTTGTACAAGCAAATTTTGGTGAGTCTTCGATTGAACCCCGTAAACCAAAATGCAAGGGTGCAAATACGAGAGCAATTGGATTTTGCTACAATACTTTATCAAAAAGGATTGTACAAGCAAAGCTTAAAAATTTTGGACAAAGCCAAGACCTTTGCCATTGAGCATGAAGAAAAAAATGTGGCCTACGAAATTGTAGAGTTGGAAAAGGTGATTGAGACCCAATACATTACCCGAAGTATTCCAGATAGGGCCGATGAATTGGCAGTGCAGGCTAAGGAGCTCTCCGCCTTAAATGTGATGGCAAGTAAACTGTCCAACCTTTCCCTGCAGTTGTATGGAATGATGTTGAAAGTGGGCTATGTGCGGAGCGATGAAGACCTGCAAAAAGTGAAAACCTATTTTGAAACCCATTTGCCCACCTATGAGTTGGAGAAACTGGGTTTTCGGGAAAAGCTTTGGCTGTACAAGGCCCATTTGTGGTACAGTTTGCTGATTCAGGACTTTTTGTCAGCTTACAAATATGCCAGTAAATGGGTGGACCTTTTCTACGAAAATGAAGAGATGATTCCGTTAAACCCCGTTTTCTTTTTAAAAGGAAATCATTACCTCTTGGAATCACTTTTCTTTGTAAAATATGCTTCTCAGTTTAGGGAGACATTGAACCGTTTGGAAGCGCAAGTAGAAAGTCCTTCATTCCCTCAAAATGACAATATTGCTTCCCTGGCTTTTTTGTACATCAACTCCAATAAATTGAATCTTCACTTCTTGGAAGGTACTTTTGATAAAGGGCTGTACTTGGTCAACATTATTGAATATGGTATCAAAAAGCATCGGGAGCGGATTGATGAGCACCACATTATGCTGCTCTATTATAAGATTGCTTGTCTCTATTTCGGTCATGGTGACAACAAAAATTGCATCATCTATTTAAAGAAAATTATTTCCAACAAGAATCTAAAAATGCGGGAAGACCTCATGTGCTTTGCAAGGGTATTGAGCTTGGTGGCCCATTATGAGGCGGGAATGGACTACCATTTGGAAGTTCAACTTAAAAGCACCTACAAGTTTTTATTGAAAATGAACGACTTGCATGCTGTTCAAAAGGAGATGATCAAGTTTTTGAGAGGTCTGGGAGACATTTATCCCCATGAACTCAAGAACGAGTTTCAAAAACTGTACAACGAATTGAAGAAGTACGAAAACCATCCTTACGAAAAGAGGGCATTTTTGTATTTGGACATTCTTTCTTGGCTGGAAAGTCATTTGGAAAACAAACCCGTGGGCCAGATTATTCGTGAAAAAGCATTGGCCGTTACCCGTTAGAGACAAGCGTTCCAAACCGGATCTTCCGGTGGTGGCGCCGCAAATGTGATGATCTCTTTTTGAACCGGATGTTCCAGTTCAAGGCTTCGGGCATGTAAATGAATGCCTCCATTTTTATTGCTTCGGTCCGCTCCGTATTTTAAATCCCCTTTGATGATACATCCCAAAGCAGCTAATTGGGCCCGAATTTGGTGGTGTCGACCAGTTTTCAAATCAATTTCCAAGAGGTAGTAGTTGTCCAGCTTTTTAACAATTTTATAATCTAAAATAGCTTTTTTGCTGTTGGGCACCTCCTTGTCATAAGCATAGGACTTATTCTGCTTTGGATTGCGTACCAACCAATGCGTTAGCGTTTCCTGGTGATTTCTTGGGGCATTTTGAACCACAGCCCAATAGACTTTTTTGGTGTTTCCTTCAGAAAATAGTTTGTTGAGTCGGGGTAAAGCTTTGGATGTCTTCGCAAAAAGCACAATTCCAGATGTGGGCCTATCTAACCGATGTACCACGCCCAAATATACATTACCGGGTTTGTTATGCTTTTTCTTGAGGTATTGCTTTACAACCTCACTCAATGGAGTGTCACCCGTTTTATCCCCTTGCACAATATCACCCACGCGTTTATTTACTACAATGAGGTGGTTGTCTTCATACAGGACTTGGAGGTTGGAGGGGTTGGATTTGATGGATTTTTGGTCTTTTGGATTTTTGGAATTCACTTCAGAGTGGATTTGAATTTGGAAGTCATTCTGATAAAAATTCGTCATTTCGAGTGTTTTTTGAACCTAAGGACAAAAAAATGTATCGAGAAAAGAATTTTTGTAGACATAAAACCTTGTTCTCGACCTGCCTGCCCACAGGCAGGTACTTTTCCTTCTGAAAAAACTCGAACTGAAAGTTAAGATTATAATTTAATACGATTCTTCATCATTGGGAAAATCCCTACTCTTCACATCATCCACATATTGAGAAATAGCTTCACTCATATCATCATAGAGATTCATATATCGTCTTAAGAATCTTGGATGGAATTCGTGGGTCATACCTAAAAGATCATGAACCACCAATACTTGACCATCCACCCCATTTCCGGCACCAATACCAATAATGGGAATAGAAACACTTTCGGCTACTTCTTTTGCCAGTTGTGCGGGTATTTTTTCCAAAACGATACCAAAACAGCCCAATTCCTCCAATAGTTTTGCATCAGATTTTAGCTTTTCAGCTTCCTCCTCCTCCTTGGCACGAACGGTATAGGTGCCAAATTTATAAATGGACTGCGGGGTGAGTCCCAAATGGCCCATCACGGGAATACCTGCTTGAAGAATTCGACTAACCGATTCCTTGATTTCGGTACCACCTTCCACTTTTACGGCGTGGGCACCACTTTCCTTCATAATCCGAATAGCGGAGCGGAGTGCTTCCTTGGAGTCACTTTGATAACTTCCAAAAGGGATATCCACAATGACCAAAGCTCTTTTGGCTGCCCGCACCACAGAGCTGGCGTGGTAAATCATTTGATCTAGGGTGATGGGCAACGTGGTTTCATGGCCCGCAATGACATTGCTGGCCGAGTCCCCAACCAAAATTACATCCACATTGGCGGCATCAACAATTTTGGCCATGGAGTAGTCATAGGAGGTGAGCATGGAAATTTTTTCACCGCTTTGTTTCATTTCTATGAGGGATTTTACCGTGACCCTTTTGTATTCTTTTTTAGCGACAGACATTTGGTTCAGTTTTACAGGTTAAATGTAAGCAGATTTGTTTAATTTGGGTCTCAATCAAAAAACTACAGTATCATGAGAATTGTATTCAGTTTAGTATTTTTTTGTTTTGTATTCATCAATGCCAATGCGCAGGGTCCCAATCCTTCCGAGGTTGGCGCCCAAGAAAAGGTAAAGCAGGTTATTGAAACTTTTTTTGATGGATTCCACAAGCAAGATTCTACTATTATGAAAAGTACCCTTGCAGACCGGATAGTACTCCAAACCACTGGGAGGGACCAAGAAGGGAAGACCCGATTTAGGGAAGAGCACTTGTCGGAAGTGCTCACCTCTATCTGTAGCATCCCGGACAGCATCAAGTTTCAAGAAAAGCTTACCTCTTTTTCCATTCAGGTGGACCGAACTATGGCCAATGCTTGGGTAGGCTACGAGTTTTGGCTAAATGATGAATTCAGCCATTGCGGCATCAACTCCTTTCAATTGGTAGATTTTGATGGCGAATGGAAAATCATCTACTTGATTGACACGCGCGGAAGAGCAGGTTGCTTGGAACAATAGTGCATTTGTTCTTACAACAAGATTTCGTTTTAGGATTTAAACGTATCGAAATAAAGATTTAGTTTTTCTTTCAATTGTACATGACTTATGTTCAAACCATTCGCTGAAATATTGAATGGTGAATTGTAATTTTCAATATTGTACTTCATCAGTTGTTTCCTAAGGGAATCCGCTTCTTTTTCTATCCAAGAGGTAGGATTTTCAACGTTTATGATTATTATTTTGGTACCATGAATATCAATTTCATTAAATCCAAGAATTTCCCTCCATCCGATAAAATCACTCATAGATTTGCTGGGATTGACATTTAGACCTTTTGGGCTAATGATCAGTAAGAGGCGAGTAGCAATCAAACCTTTTATTCCCGCATAGATGCCCAGCCCAAAAAAGAGAATGGAGACAACCCCTATACCTGTGATCAGCAATGGGCTTTTTCGCAAAGAATCAGAAAGTGAATTAGCTTCAAGTACGAACCATATGCCCAAGCCAACAAAAATCAAGGATCCTATCAATAGCAAAAAGGATTTTTTCTTACTACTGTATATTTCTATGTTTTCCATAAAATTGAAGTTAGATGGTAGAAGTAAAACGATGTAAATACGGATTTATTAAGAATGGATTCAACAATCATTCAAAAATGCCTCCGTCACAACTAAAATGGGGGCAATTTTCAAAGATGCTTCCCACTTCACTCGCCACTGTACAATTTGTAAACTTCGGTTCCCGCGCTTAGGAAAGCTCCGGTACCATAAACCTCAGTTTTATCTGGCCATGCTTTTCCAGGAGCGGCACCAATGGGTTGCACATAACCCAGCATGCCTTCTGGAGTCACATGGCTTACCAATGCCTTCCAAGCTTTTTCAACAGCAGGGCCGTAGGTTTTCTTGTTCAAAATACCATTGTTGATGCCCCAGGCAAGGCCATATACATAAAAGGAGGTGCCGCTGGTTTCTGGGGTAGGATAAAATTCCTGCCCTAATAAACTCATGGCCCAATGTCCTTCTGGAGTTTGGATCTTCAAGAGTTTAGCGGCCATTTTTTCATAAATGTTCTTGAAATATTGGTGCTCGGAACTCCCGGGTTCCAGTTCGTTCATGATGTTGACCAACCCAGCGAACACCCAACCATTGCCTCGCGACCAAAATATTTTGGTGTCATTGTCAAGCTTGCCCATATAGCTTTCATCGCGATAGTATAGATTCTCCTCTTTATCAAAAAGAAAATTGGTAGTGGCCTTGAATTCATCCATCATGAAATCAAGATATTTTTTCTCTCTAGTAATCTTGTACAATTTAGCCCAGACGGGTGGCGACATGAAGAGGGCATCGCACCAGTTCCATCGGGATTGATGATACGGACTTTGCCACTTCAATGAGGTTTTAGCTGGGTGGTACATGATGTAATTGAACTGCTCCTGAGTTGGCTCCAGCATTTTTTCATCGCCATATTTTTTATAGAGGTCGAGGTAAAATTGACCCACGGTATGGTCGTCCGCATGGTACAATCGTTCGTGCAATTTCCAATTACTTAGCTCCCCAATGGTTTTTAGCCAAGTGTAGTATTTGTCACTATCTGCCATAGCGGCCCACTTGGTCATGCCCACATACAGGGCGCCATTGGTCCAATCCAGTGGATGGTGGGGTGTATCATACGTAAAAGCATCCCGATAGTGTTCAATTTGCCAATCCGCCACTTTTTTCATGATTTCTTTTACAGCTCCTGGTTTGATTTCCTGCGAAATGACAGTGATGGAAAATAACAGAAGACATCCCAGTACGGCACTAATGTGTTTCATAATTTTGATTCTATTTGATGAAATTAACAATCGCTTAAAAATACGCCTACGGCCAAACCTCCTTCGGAAGTTTCCTTATATTTTGAGCTCATATCCTTGGCGGTTTCCCACATGGTGTTCACCACCTTGTCCAAAGGGACTTTGGCTTCTTTGGGGTCGGTGTCCAAGGCAAGTTCTGCGGCATTGATGGCTTTAATGGCTCCCATGGCATTGCGCTCAATGCAGGGAACCTGCACCAATCCGCCAATGGGGTCACAAGTAAGTCCCAGATGGTGCTCCATGGCAATCTCAGCGGCAATCAACACCTGTTCAGGGGAGCCGCCCATCAGTTCGGTGAGTCCCGCAGCGGCCATGGCTGAAGAAACCCCAATTTCTGCCTGACACCCGCCCATGGCCGCTGAAATGGTGGCTCCTTTTTTAAAGATACTGCCCACTTCACTGGCCACCAATAAAAACTGACGGACATCGTCAAAATTCGCATCGTGGTTTTCAATCACCATATAGTACATGAGTACCGCTGGGATGACGCCGGCGCTTCCATTGGTGGGCGCGGTCACAACTCGTCCCAACGAGGCATTGACTTCGTTCACGCTCAACGCAAAACAACTGACCCATTTGATGATTTGACGGAATCGCACTTCTGTATCACGAATACTTTCCAGCCATTCCTGGGGATTGGAATAGGGGACATCCCCTTTCAATTTTTGGTGCATCTCAAAAGCACGCCGTTTTACATTGAGTCCGCCCGGAAGTTTTCCTTCCGTATGGCAGCCCACGTACATGCATTCCAACATGGTATTCCAGATTTGGTGAAGGCCTTCATCGATTTCGGAAGCGGTCCTGAGGGAAAGTTCATTCTCCAAAACAATCTCTGAAATGGATTCGCCTTGTTCCTGACAGTGCTGGAGGAGTTCATTCCCAGTTTTGACGGGATGTGGAAAAGTTTTGAAAGTCTCCTTGTTTTCCTTGGAATGAATCAGTTCTTCCTTGACCACAAATCCCCCGCCGATGGAATAATAAGTCTCGGACACATTCTTGCCATTGTTCAACTTTGCTTGAAACTGAATGGCATTGGAGTGAAAGGGCAAAAATTCTTTTTTAAAAACAATATCAGTTGCAAAATCGAAGGTAATTTCCCGAATACCGCCAAGGTTCAGCTTTTGATCGGTTTTTAGCTGTTCCAAAACAGTATTGATGTTTTCAATGGGAACCGTAACAGGGTCGGTGCCCAACAATCCCATCACCACGGCAATATCCGTAGCATGGCCTTTGCCCGTCAGCGAAAGTGAACCGTAAAGAAAAACCTTGACTGTTTTGACATCATCAAAAATGTTTTGTTCCCTAAGCTCATTGATCCAACGTTCGGCAGCCCTCCAAGGGCCAAGGGTATGGGAGCTGGAAGGTCCCACCCCAATTTTAAGCATATCAAACACGCTGATACATTCCATACAGGCAATTTACTGGCCCAAATATAACAACCTCTCGGATATAAAATCAGGATTAATAAGAAAGGAATTTTCCAGGAAATTACAGTGACATACCTACAAATCTTCCATCAATTCAAATCAAATAGCTGACACCTTGTCAGATTCTGGTGCATGGCATGAACATTGACATTTTATGAACGAAACAAGAAAATAATTTTTCAACTGATATAACTTTAGATACGATGAGCAAAATTATAGGTATAGACTTGGGTACGACCAACTCCTGTGTCTCTGTAATGGAAGGTAACGAGCCTGTGGTAATTCCAAATGCCGAAGGTAAACGTACTACCCCTTCTGTAATTGCGTTTGTGGAAGGCGGAGAGATAAAGGTGGGAGATCCCGCCAAAAGGCAAGCGGTTACCAATCCCAACAAAACGATTTATTCGATCAAAAGATTCATGGGGAACAAATACTCAGAATCTAAAAAAGAAGCGGACCGGGTTCCTTATAAAGTAGTGAAGGGCGATAACGATACCCCACGAGTGGATATCGATGGTCGTTTGTACACTCCCCAGGAACTTTCGGCCATGATTCTTCAAAAAATGAAGAAAACTGCCGAAGATTACTTGGGTCAGGATGTAACCCGTGCGGTAATTACCGTTCCTGCTTACTTTAACGATTCCCAAAGACAGGCCACCAAAGAAGCTGGTGAAATTGCCGGTCTTACTGTGGAGCGAATCATCAACGAGCCAACTGCTGCCTCTTTGGCCTACGGTCTTGATAAAAAAGATACCGACCAAAAGATTGTGGTATTTGACTTTGGTGGTGGTACACACGACGTTTCCATCTTGGAATTGGGAGATGGTGTTTTTGAAGTATTGTCAACCGACGGTGATACCCACTTAGGTGGTGACGATGTTGACCAAAAAATTATTGATTGGTTGGCCGAGGAGTTCATCAAGGATGAAGATATGGACCTTCGTAAGGACCCAATGGCTCTTCAACGTTTGCGTGAAGCTGCTGAAAAGGCAAAAATCGAGTTGTCATCTTCTGCACAAACAGAAATCAACTTGCCTTACGTAACGGCTACCGCTTCAGGACCAAAACACTTGGTGAGAACCTTGTCCAGGTCCAAGTTTGAACAATTGATTGAGGACTTGGTAAAAAGAACCATCGCTCCATGTGAGACCGCATTAAAATCTGCTGGTCTTTCCAAGAGCGATATAGATGAGATTATTTTGGTAGGTGGTTCTACCCGTATCCCTGCGGTACAGGAAGCCGTTGAGAAATTCTTCGGTAAAAAGCCATCCAAAGGGGTGAACCCTGATGAGGTTGTGGCCATTGGTGCCGCGATTCAAGGTGGTGTGTTGACAGGAGATGTAAAAGACGTACTCTTGTTGGATGTTACCCCACTTTCATTGGGTATCGAGACCATGGGAAGCGTGTTCACCAAATTGATTGAGGCGAACACAACAATTCCTACCAAAAAGTCACAGGTATTCTCCACTGCAGCGGACAATCAACCTTCTGTTGAAATCCACGTACTGCAAGGAGAGCGTCCAATGGCGGCCGATAACAAAACCATCGGTAGGTTCCACTTGGACGGTATTCCACCAGCGCCAAGGGGTACGCCTCAGATTGAAGTGACCTTTGATATTGATGCCAACGGTATCATCAAGGTTTCAGCAACGGACAAAGCCACGAACAAGACCCAAGATATCCGTATCGAGGCCTCTTCTGGTTTGACCGAGGAAGAAATCAAGAAAATGAAAGCCGAAGCTGAAGCCAATGCCGAAGCGGATAAAAAAGCGAAGGAAACTGCTGACAAGTTGAATGAGGCTGATGCCATGATCTTCCAAACCGAAAAGCAGTTGAAGGAATTCGGTGATAAATTGTCTGATGACAAGAAAAAGCCAATTGAAGATGCTTTGGAAGAATTGAAGAAAGCTTACGAAACCAAGGATGTTGCCGTTATTGAGCCTGCTTTGGAGAAAATCAATGAAGCGTGGAAGGTAGCCTCCGAGGAAATGTACAAGGCCCAAGCTGATGCGGCCCAAGCCAACGGTGAAGCTACTGCGGGTGAAGGCGGTTCAGCTGGAGGCGCCAAAGAAGGCGATGACGTTGAAGACGTTGACTTTGAAGAGGTAAAGTAATCCTTTAGAACATAAAGTTGGGAAAGCGCAGCACATTGCTGCGCTTTTTTTATGAAAAACAATCAAGGAAAACAACCCTTTCATTGGCATATTCTATAAAAAAGGCATGAAAATTTGTTGATTTTAGGTATTTTTAGTTTTTGTGCAAAAAAATGTAATCAGCCTTAAAGCCGAGGCTAGGATTTTTTAGCCTAAAACCTTACCATGCCGTTAAATATCAGATAGCTCAGGCATTCCATGGTATTCATAAAGATCCTATGAATTAATGACCAACCTAAACGACCTATATACTCTTTCATCTGATAGAGTTAAAGAACCGCCCACCACTTTTTTGGGACGACTCAGATTTTTGGGCCCCAGTTTTGTACTATCGGCATCCATTATTGGATCAGGGGAGTTGATAGTCACTACCACCCTGGGTGCAGAGGCAGGATTCGTTACATTTTGGGTGATTATTGTGAGCTGCATCGTAAAAGTGGCTGTGCAACTGGAGTTTGGTAAGCATACCATACTTACGGGAGAGACGGCAATGCAGGCCTTTAATCAATTGCCTGGGCCTAAAATCTATCGAGCCAAATGGAGTGTCTGGACCGTATTTTTGATCATGTGCATAAAAGTGTTACAGGTAGGAGGCATTGTTGGGGGTGTGGGCATAATTTTAAACATGGTATTTCCGGCAATTGGGGTAATTGTTTTCTGTTTTCTGATTGCAATTGTGGTTGCTTTAATGGTGTACAAAGGATATTATTTGTTCATTGAACGTTTGTCACTTTGGATGATCGGACTTTTCACCGTCTTAACTTTTGCTTCCGTCTATTTTTTAAAGTTCACACCGTATGCGATTTCATTTGAAGATATCTGGAGCGGACTTCAATTTGATTTACCAAAATATGCTTTGGCCGCAGCCATTGGGGCATTTGGCATAACAGGTGTGGGAGCTGATGAGATTATTCACTACAACTACTGGTGTCTTGAAAAGGGATATGCCGCATATACAGGAAAAAACAATGGCTCAGAATCATGGCGAAATAGGGCAAAAGGTTGGATAAAGGTCATGAAAATGGATGTTGTCATTGCTATGGTGGTCTATACTGCAATGACCTCGGCCTTTTATTTATTGGGAGCAGCCGTATTGAATGCCAAAGGTGGTGTCCCGGAGGGATATGCTATGGTGGAAACACTTTCAGCGATGTATACAGAATCCTTGGGGCCCGAAGCCAAAGCAATTTTTTTGGTAGGGGCTTTTGTCACTCTGTTCTCTACTTTGTTTGCTGGTTTGGCCGCTTGGACCCGGCAGCTTTCCGATATTTTTGGTCAAATTGGTTTTATTGATTTTGCCGATGTTGTAGTAAGGAAAAGAACCGTGGCCATTTCGGCATGGGTGATCCCAGTGCTATGGGCCCTGATTTTCAGTTTTGTTAAGTTGCCTGTGCTGATGATAATTGTTGGGGGCATTGTGGGCTCTTTTTTATTGTTCCTCGTTGTTTTTGCTGCAATGCATTTTAGGTATAAACGGTTGGATCCTCTGTTCAAGCCCACACTCTTGTACGATATCATTTTATGGGTCAGCATTTTAAGTATTGTTGCTGTTGGGGTTTTAGGCTTTGTAAAGTTATGGGGATAAAGCAGGAAAGCCCACACTAGTGCGGGCTTTACATGTATATAAATGCAGTTTTATGCAGCATTCAATTGCCTCATTTCCATCTCCCGAAGCTTTTGCAGGGCCTCGGATTTTGAGTTAACATTTAGTTTGACGTAAATGTTTTGGATGTGAAAGTTCACCGCACTGGGCGTTACGCAAAGTCGGTCCGCAATCATTTTGTAGGTGAACCCTTGGGTAAGGAGTTCAATGATTTGGTTTTCCTTTCGTGAGAAGGAATCAAATGTTTTCACTTGAAAGGAACTGATAATTTTTTTCACCAAATCGTGTTCCAGGGCAACGCCGTGCTGATCAAGTGCTTCAACCGCATTGAACAATCGTTCCTTGGTCAATGGTTTGGTAAGATACCCGCTGGCACCTTTTTTAAAGGCCTCCTTGATGAGTTTAAAATCGTTCTTTTTACTCATCATCAAGACCTTCAGGTCTTCGTTCTTTTTATGGAGGTATTCCAGTCCATCAATTCCAGAAATTCCGGCCAAGGCCACTTCTGAAATCACAATATCGGGATTGGATCTTCCAAAGTTTGACAAAAGGTCGTGCACAGATTTATAAATGCCATGCAATTCATACGTCATCACATCTTCAAAATAAAATTTATAGATGGGATGCAAGCTCACATCATTGTCAATGATCGCAATTCTTAAAGGGTTAGTTTCCATAATAAGAAAGATTTGGGGGTCTGACTTTTTTACATAATTCGCCTTCCATTTTGCCCAAATAAGGCAAAAGGTATTCCATTCGAAGTATTTTCAAGATTGATGGAATAGCCAAATCCGAAGCATTTTTCCGCATAACGTAGGTGTACGGAAATGTCAGTAGCGTATACCAAAATTGAATATACCGACACTAATCCCAAAGGGATTATATCAAAAAATGTAGTTTAGAAAAGGTTGAAGGTTCCCCAGCAAATGGGGTCAAAAGTTGGTCTAGGGATTCCTTTTTTCCGAGAGTTGTAGTTTTTTTTCATGACTAAAAAGATTTGGGTTTGTATTATTTCAAGAATTAAAGTAGAACTTTTTTTACTTCAATAGACGAAATTGTAGCTTTTTTCGTTCAAATGCATTTTTAATATCAAGGATATAAAAGGATATGTTGAGTTTAAAATAGTGACATTCAGAATTTTAAACAAAAAAAACAGGATACCTTTTCTGGTATCCTGTTCCTGCTGAAAAAATCGGTCAGATTGAAATAATACAACCCGCTTTCTATGATAGACTGTCAGTTCCCCCTGTCTTTCTTATCATGGTCATGAGTGTTTCGATCTCGGCTATGAAACAGAATCAAATGACACTTCAGGTAGTTGTGACCGATTTACGGTATATATTTTATTTATCTTCGAATGAATTGCTGGTATATTCCATCCCATCGTGCATTGCAGTTTGAAGAGTGGTGCCGTTATCCGCAACATCATCATATTTATTTTGGGCCTTTTTGCTGCTTCCATAGGCCACAGTATATTGTGAAATGGTTTGGTTTTGACCTCTATTGGATACTACAAAACCCAATCCTTTTTCTGGACTCAATTGAATCGCATAATCATCGCTATCACTGTTAATATGATTACCCAAGTTTACTGAGGGGGTCAAGGTGTTCATAACAACCTGTGTAGCATATAGATCCAGTCCACCAAAACCATCGCGTCCTTCGGAAGCAAAGAACAACAATGTACCATTATAGAGACTTGGATAAAGTTCATCTTCCTTGGTATTGACCTTTGGACCTAAGTTCTTGGAAACACCGAGGCTTCCGTCCGCTTTAATGTCCGCTACATAAATGTCATATTTTCCATAGCTTCCACGCATATTGGAGGCGAAGAACAAGCGTTTTCCATCCTCAGAAACTGTAGGGTGCTTGGCAGAGGCATATTTTGGGCAAACATCCATTTTAGTAATGTTCTTCCATTCACCGTTGATGTTTTCGACTCTGTAGATTTCATGTACGATTTCTTTTTTGGAGAATACTCCGTATAAAGGCTTTTGCTCGCTGGTTTTGCTGAAATAAGCTGTCTTTCCATCTTTAGTGATGGTCATGGAGGGAATATATCCGTCTCTAGTGGATAGGCTGCCTTCTAAAGTGGTGCTGACCAAGTCTTTGGCCATTTGGGCCTTGGCAGTTAAACTGCAAAAAAGCATTCCCGAAACAAGTAGGCTGTAAAAGATTGAACGTGTCATGATATTAGATTTGGGGGTTAATAACATCACAAAGATCAAAAAGAATTACAGGGAATACTTATGAATTTTTCACAGGTTTTTGATTTTAACGACTAAAAAGTGCATTTCATCGAATAAATTTTAGATAAAAAGGGTTAATAAAACTAAAAGATACCTGTCATCGATGTTTTTATGCACTTTATCTTAAGTGAAAAGTCAATGGAAAGTGGAT
>JBNLBG010000044.1:0-25871 GCA_050303195.1 Allomuricauda sp.
GAATATGCTATAGAATGTTCCATTCTAAAAGTGGCTGTTTCCGAGCATGTACAACATACCACAGACGAAGGAATTCAGGTTTTCGGAGGGATGGGCTTTAGCGCCGACACTCCCATGGAATCTGCCTGGCGGGATGCCCGTATTTCCCGAATTTATGAGGGAACCAACGAAATCAACCGAATGTTGGCCGTAGGCATGTTGGTGAAGAAAGCCATGAAAGGTCATGTAGATTTATTGGGTCCTGCCACAGCTGTTGGAGAGGAATTGATGGGTATTCCCTCTTTCGATACTCCTGATTTTTCGGAACTGTTTTCTGAAGAAAAAGATATGGTGGCTCGTTTGAAAAAGGTATTCTTAATGATTGCAGGTAAGGCTGTTCAAAAATATGGACCGGACTTGGAAGAGCACCAAATGCTATTGATGTCCGCTGCGGATATTCTGATTCAAGTGTATCTGGCGGAATCCACCATCCTTCGTGCCGAGAAAAATGCAAAACGATTTGGCGAAGAGACACAAGCAACGCAAATCGCCATGGCCAAACTCTATTTGTATAGAGCTGTGGATATCATCAACCAAAAAGGAAAAGAAGCCATAGTCTCCTTTACCGAAGGTGATGAACAACGCATGATGCTCATGGGACTAAAACGTTTCACTAAATATACAAATCAACCCAATGTCGTGGCACTCCGTACCCAAATTGCGGACAAGGTTGCTGCGGATAACGGGTATACCTTCGACTAATTCAAATAACGCTGAAACAAAGCTAATTTTGGAAACCGCCTCAGTTGAGGCGGTTTTTTTATTATCCAATAGATTCCAAAATACGTTCTTCGCTCTCTTTTTTAGAGAAGTTGATGGCACATTCAATCAGTGCCAAATGGGAATAGGCTTGAGGGAAATTCCCCAACAAGCGTTTGGTCTTAAAATCAATATCCTCACTAAAAAGCCCCAAGTGATTGCTATAGCTCAACAATCGCTCAAAGTGCTCCAAAGCCTTCTCTTCTTCCCCTATTTTAAACAAACTATTGATGAACCAAAAGGTACAGATGGTAAAGGACGATGAAGGAAGTCCAAAATCATCTTCATTTTTATAGCGATACAGAAGACCATCATTACTCAAACCTTCCTCAATGGCCCTCACGGTACTTACGTATTTAGGGTCTCGGGCATGAATAAATCCGTAAGATTCCATCAATAGCACCGAAGCATCCAAATGACGGGAACCATAGCATTGTACAAATGCATTGATGTCATTGTTCCAAGCATTATTGTGGATATCCTCCTTGATTTCCTGTTCCAGTGCAGTCCACTTTTGAATCTTGTGGGTCTTTCCAAAAATTTTAGCCACTTTAATGGCTCTATCCAACGCCACCCAGCAAAGTACCTTAGAAAAAGTGAAATGCTTGTCTTCACCCCGGAATTCCCAAATGCCTTTATCTGGTTCTTTCCAGTGCTTACCAACAATCCAGACGATGCCTTTGGTAATGCTCCAAAGCTCTTCCCCGTTTTCAATATCGGTGCTGAATTTCATGAGCTGCTCATAAATCACATCCATCAAAATGCCATAAATATCATTTTGCCGTTGTTTGTAAGCAGCATTTCCTATACGGACGGGTTTGGAACCTTTGTACCCATCCAAATGACCCAAAGTTTTTTCAATAAGGGTTTTTTCCTGGTTGATGCCGTACATAATTTGGAGTTTTTCATCCTTATCAGGCATCAAATCAATAATAAATTGCAAATACCTTTTCGCTGAATTTTTATGACCCAACTCAGAAACCACTTTGATGACCATTGATGCATCCCTGATCCAACAGAAACGATAGTCCCAATTGCGCACTTCACCAATCGTTTCTGGTAAAGAAGTGGTGGCCGCGGCCAAAACGGCTCCTGTTTTATCGTAGGTCAATAGTTTTAAGGTAATGGCACTTCGGATTATCTGTTCCCCAAATTTGTGATAGTTTGGGGTTTTATCTACCCAATCCAACCAATATACCTTGGTTCGTTCCAGTTCCAGGGCCATTTTATCGGTAGTGGCCTTTAAAATCTTTTCGTTATAGCAAATCAAAAAATAACCGTCTTGGGTGAGGGTAATCTCTTTTCCCTCCAAAACAGCATTCTTATCAAAAGAAGTGTACAGAAACAAGGTGTCGTATCGCTGCTTATGGGTAAGGCTCGCAATAAAATCCTTTTTCACATAATGCTTGGT
This sequence comes from Allomuricauda sp., assembly GCA_050303195.1. Taxonomy (GTDB): domain Bacteria; phylum Bacteroidota; class Bacteroidia; order Flavobacteriales; family Flavobacteriaceae; genus Flagellimonas. Next base: position 2,210 of record JBNLBG010000044.1, read on the forward strand.
CTGCCCAATCCCATACTCAAGTTTGGGATCGTACTTCACACTAAACTTGGGGCTTCCAGAAACATGTTTGATATATCGCACTATTTCCGGCGGGGCGTTGTATTTTCCATTATTGAGCTTGTGGTGCCTGGGCATAAAGTCATGCACTTCAAAAACATCTTCCCCGTTGGAAAAACGGGTGATCAATATAGCGGTATTGGGATGATACTTTTGGTCAACCTGGTACCCTTCATCCAATATGAATTCAAAACTTCCTCCTTTTTCTTCATCCAAAACCTTTGCGAAGACAGAAGCAGAATCAAATTGGGGCATACAGCACCAATCCAGAGAACCTGCTTTTGAAATCAAAGCAGCCGTTCTACAATTTCCAATAATACCGTAATTCAAGTTGTCCATAGATCAATTATCCTCAAAAGGTTTCTTATGAATTGGTTTTGCGAGCGAATTTCCCGAAATTTAAAGAAACAAAAAATTAAAATCTGGCAAAAGCATCCTTTTATGGGCAAAACTATCATAATCTCAAATCGACTACCCGTTCAATTACAAATTAACAATGGAAGCATCAATGCAGTGCCAAGTGTGGGCGGTTTGGCTACAGGTATGAAATCCGTTCATAGCGGAGGTAAAAGTTTATGGATTGGATGGTCCGGACTAACCGATGAAGATATTCCTCCCGAACTTGAGGATGATATTGACGAGGCTCTTAAAAAGAACGGTTGCTCCAAGGTAAGGCTCAATGCCCAAGAAATTGATGGTTTCTATTTTGGTTTCAGCAATAGAACGGTATGGCCGCTTTTCCATTATTTTTTGGAATACTCCGAGTTTGAGCTCGACTTTTGGAATACATATAAGTCTGTAAACCAAAAATTTGCCGATGCCATTATTGAAAATTCAGGTGAGGATGATACTATTTGGGTACACGACTACCAGTTGATGCTGGTGCCACAAATGGTACGTGAAAAACGTCCCGATACCACCATCGGATTCTTTTTGCACATTCCGTTTCCTTCCTATGAAATTTTTAGGACCATTCCTTGGCGGGAAGAAATTTTGGAAGGATTGCTGGGCTCGGACCTTATCGGTTTCCACACCTATGATTATGAAAGGCATTTTTTGAGTTCGGTTCGCAGGCTTTTGGGGCTTGAAGTGAGTTTCAATGAAATTTTTATGGAGAATCGGGTCATTAAGGTGGATTCATTCCCCATGGGGATCGACTATAAAAAATTCAAGGAGGCTGCCATGTACCATGACCAAAATAAAAAGGGTGGGCAGAGCGACCTTCAAAAACGATTGGACAGTCATAAAGCATCTGCGCCGGACACAAAACTCATCCTTTCCATAGACCGATTGGATTACAGTAAGGGCATTGCCAAGCGCCTTAATGCCTTTGAATATTTCTTGAACAAATATCCAGAATACAAGGAAAAGGTGCGATTGATCATTCTTGCCGTTCCTTCGCGCTCCAATGTTCCCCAATACCAATTGTTGAAAAAAGAGATTGACGAGTTGGTAGGGCGAATCAACGGGGAGCTGTCTACAGTAAACTGGACCCCCATTTGGTATTTTTACCGTTCCCTGCCGTTCGAAAACCTCATCGACCTGTACACCTTTAGTGATATTGCTTGGCTAACACCACTTCGTGATGGAATGAATTTGGTGGCCAAAGAGTACATCGCCACACGAACGGACAAGACGGGAGTTCTTATCTTAAGTGAAATGGCTGGTTCTGCCTATGAGATGAACGAAGCCCTTTTAATCAATCCCAATAATTTTGAGGAACAGGCCGATACCTTAAAACAGGCCATTACCATGCCCGTGGAAGAGCAAATATCACGGAATACCTTCCTTCAAAATCGTTTGGAACGCTATAACGTTGAGGTTTGGGCCAATGAATTTATGAATTCCCTAAACCAAAAAAGAGAATTAGGACATGCCTTTATATCCCAAAAAATTACGGAAGACCGTTTAAACAAGATTGCAAAAAGGTACTCCGATGCCTCTAAACGTCTCTTGTTCTTGGATTATGACGGTACGCTGTCAGGGTTTCACAAAGACCCTCAAAAAGCTTCTCCGGACGAAGAGCTGTATGAGCTTTTGGACCAACTGAATAATCAAGAAAACACAACCTTATTTCTAATAAGCGGAAGGGATAAACAGACTTTTGGTCGATGGTTCCTTCCCAAAAAGTACAACATGATAGTGGAACATGGGGTATGGTTATCCAAGAACGGGGAGGATTTTAAGATGTTGGAAAAAGTGAAAGGCCAATGGATGGAAAAAATACGTCCCGTTTTGGAATCATTTGTGGATCGCACCCCAGGCTCTTTTATTGAGGAAAAAAATTACTCCCTAGCTTGGCATTACAGAAATACAGATCCGGATTTTGGGGAGAAAAGGGCCACGGAATTGAACACGGTATTGACCAGTTTAATCGGCAATGACGATATTAGTGTCCTTAATGGCAACAAGGTTATGGAGGTAAAAAATAGCAACGTGAACAAAGGTAGGGCTGCCACACGAATGCTAAGTGAGGATGATTATGATTTTGTGTTTGCCATTGGAGATGACTGGACGGATGAGTTTATGTTCCAAGACCTTCCAGATTCTGCCATCACGGTAAAAGTAGGTTTGAAAAAAACCAAGGCCAAGTATCATGTTGAAAATACCAAACGGGTAAGGGAACTTTTAAAACGGTTTGCAAAACCATGACATCTAGATTATTTACGCTCCTTTTTCTGCTCTCAGTATGCCATATGAATGGGCAGGCAAATACAGAGGTCTACCTTTTTGACTTGTCATTAAAGCATGGAAGTCCAATTTTATCAAATCCAAAAAACATCTCCAACAATGAAGGGTATGACAACCAGCCCTCTTTTTGGGATGATGACACGGTATTGTTTTCTTCAACGAGAGAGGACCAGACCGACATTTTACGGCTTAGTATCAACGAAGGCAGTACCACTTCATGGATTACCAATACTCCCACGGGAAGCGAATATTCACCCCTTAGAATTCCGGGAAAAAATGCCATTTCGGCCATTCGGTTGGATTTGGATGGATTGCAACGATTATACGAATATGACTTGAAGACAGGGAAATCCGTTCCAATTTCAGACCTTAAAATTGGATACCAAGTTTGGTACAATGACCATATTCTGGTTACCACTGTTTTGGTGGAAAATCGGATGGATTTGGTCGTGAGCAATTTAAAAGATAAGACCAAATACACTTCCCAAAGAAATGTGGGAAGGTCGTTACACAAAATTCCAGGAACAGATTTGATAAGCTTTATCAGCAAGGAAAACAACACATGGGAAATCAAATCCTTGAATCCCATATCCGGAGTCACCAAAAAGATAGCAAACACGTATGAAAATGAAGAGGATATTTGCTGGTTGGACGAAAACACACTAGTAACCGGGTCAGGAAAATCCATTTTAATGTATGATGTAAAAACGGGAGTCTCTTGGGAGCCCGTCATCCAATTTGAACAAGAAGAAATCAATAACATTACCCGGATTGCTGTCAACTCATCCAGAACCCGGTTGGCTTTTGTAGCTGAGGAATCCCCACGAATTATTGTACAAAAGCAGCTTGAAGCCTACAATGCTCGAGACATTGACGCATTTATGGCAACCTATTCTGAAAATGTCAAACTCTACAATTACCCCAACCAACTCTTTTTGGAGGGTCAAGAAAAAATGAGGGAACGTTACGGTACTTTTTTTGAAAATACTCCCGATTTGTATTGTGAGGTTAAAAACAGGATTGTCATTGGCAACAAAGTGATTGACGAGGAATATGTTACGGTCAATGGCTCAAAAGTTAGTGCCGTGGCCATTTATGAAGTGGAAAACGGTAAAATTGTGAAGGTAACATTCGTTGATTGAGCCCAATTTTCTATTCAACCTATTGGGTTTTTACTTTGCCCCTTTTTTGCTACTTTCATGCGGTCTAATACAACGCAACCCACAACAAAATGAAACGTCTTCTTTTTACCCCTTTATTTATAATTCTCACCCTAGGTTTATGCCAAGCACAAAACGAAGTTGAAAACCCTTCCATTTCTATGGCCATGATTGTTTCGGATATGGATACGTCTTACGATTTCTACACCAACATTATTGGCATGGTTGAAACCGGGGGGTTCACTGTTGATGAAGCTTTCGGCAAAAAATCTGGTCTTACAGGAGGCGCTCCCTATGACGTCAAGATTTTAAAACTTATTGATGACCCCCACTCTACGGAATTCAAGTTGGCATCCTTCGGCAATCCCAAGGTTGATGCTGGGGAAGTCATTCAAGAAAAAAATGGTCTTCGTTATATAACCATACACCTTAAATCAACTGAAGCTGTTTTGCAGCGCATCAAAGAAAACAATATTATAAAACTTTGGGAGACACTCCCCTACAATTGCCCAATGGGAAAACTTTTATTCTAATTCAAGACCCGGATGGGTTGTTTATTGAACTCATTGGAAATTAAACCGTACTCATGAAGAAACTTTACATATTGCTATTTGCACTTTTAAGCATTCCCGTACTGCATGCTCAAACTGATACGCGTTTGTACGATATCATCAAGGCTGTATCCGCAGAGCGTATTGAAAAAGATGTGACGAAGCTGGTCAGTTTTGGTACAAGGCACACCTTGAGCGATACAGTTTCCCAAACTCGGGGCATTGGTGCAGCACGGCGTTGGATAAAATCGGAATTTGAAACCATTTCATCGGCTTGCAATGACTGTTTGGAGGTTTTCTGCCAAAAAGATTTAATAAAAAAGGGGGACAACGCCCGTATTGTAAAGGATGTTTGGGTCGTAAACGTGGTAGCGATTAAACGTGGGACCAAATACCCAAATCGGTTTATTATTATGAGTGGGGATATTGATTCAAGAGTGAGTGACCCCACAAATTTCACATCCGATTCACCCGGGGCCAATGACAATGCCAGTGGAATGGCCGGAACCATTGAAGCGGCTCGTGTATTGTCCAAATACGACTTTGAAAGTAGCATTATTTTTGTTGGACTTTCTGGAGAGGAACAAGGTCTATATGGTGGTAAGGGGTTGGCCGCTTATGCCAAGGAAAACAATTGGAACATCGTTGGAATTCTCAACAACGATATGATAGGCAACATTACTGGAGTTGATGGGGTTGTGAGTAATCGGGATTTCCGAATTTTCTCAGAACCTGTTCCACCAACCGAAACCGAAGAAGAGCGAACTGACCGTCGGTTTTATGGTGGTGAAGTGGACGGCATTTCCCGCCAATTGGCGCGATATGTGTACAAAACCACAAAGACTTATATGCCCGAAATGAACCCAATGCTCATTTATCGCTTGGACCGATTTGGTCGCGGTGGGCACCACAGACCCTTCAACGATGCGGGTTTTGCGGGTATCCGAATCATGGAAGCCCATGAAAACTACACCCAGCAACATCAAGACATACGAGTGGAAGATGGCATAGCATATGGAGATGTGTTGAAACATGTAAATTTTGAGTACGCTAAAAAACTGACCTCAGTAAATGCCATTAACCTGGCCTCCATAGCTTGGGCTCCCCCTGCTCCTGAAACTGTAGAAATAGGTGGTGTTGTGGAACCCAATGCCAAACTTAGATGGAGCAAAGTGGATGGTGCCGTAGGCTACAAAATCTATTGGAGGGATACCACCTCTCCCACTTGGGACAATTTCAGATATGTTGGTGACGTGACCGAGCATACCTTAAAAGGTATCGTCATTGATAATTTCTTCTTTGGTGTGGCGGCCGTTGGCAAGGATGGTCATGAAAGTCCTGTGGTTTTTCCAAACAAAGTTTTTAGATAAAAAGTGCTAATTATCATTCAATCAAAATAGAACGTCATTATTAATATTACATGAAACAATTTCTTATTACAACTACATTTTTGTTGGGCGTATTCGCTGCTTCTGCCCAAAACTTTACCCGTCAAGACAGCTTGAGGGGAAGCATAACCCCAGAACGCGAGTGGTGGGACTTGAACTATTATGACCTTCATGTAAAAGTGGAACCCGAAAAAGAATTCATTTCGGGTCATAATGTGGTTCGGTATAAGGTTTTAAAGGCATCTGATGTGCTTCAGATTGACCTACAAGAGCCTATGCAGATTGCATCCGTGACCCAAGACGGAAAAAAACTGAAGTTTACTTCCAAAGGTAATGCCCATTTCATCAAACTGAAGAAAAAACAGGTGCCTGGAGCGTTCAACGAAATCAAGATTCAATATTCGGGAAACCCCAGAAAAGCGGTAAGGGCGCCTTGGGATGGCGGTTTCTCATGGAAGACCGATTCGGAACGCAATCCTTTTGTAGCTACCTCCTGCCAAGGACTTGGCGCCAGTGTTTGGTGGCCCAATAAAGACCACATGTACGATGAGGTGGACAGCATGCGCATCAATGTTACCGTTCCCAAAGATTTAATGGATGTTTCCAACGGGAAGCTGGAAGGTGTAGATGAAGAGGGGGATTACAAAACCTATCACTGGTTTGTTGCCAACCCTATCAACAACTATGGCGTTAATGTGAACATTGGCAATTATGTACATTTTGGTGAAAAATATGAAGGTGAAAAAGGGACGTTGGATTTGGATTATTATGTACTTCCCGAAAATTTGGAAAAGGCCAAGGAACAATTCACTCAAGTGCCCATGATGTTCCAAGCTTTTGAACATTGGTTTGGCCCCTACCCCTTTTACGAAGATGGGTTTAAACTTGTGGAAGTTCCCTATTTAGGAATGGAACACCAAAGCTCGGTCACATATGGAAACCAATACGCTAATGGGTATTTAGGCAGGGATTTATCTGGCACAGGTTGGGGGCTACAGTTTGATTTTATCATCATCCATGAATCTGGCCATGAGTGGTTTGCCAACAACATCACCTATAAAGATATTGCAGATATGTGGATTCATGAAGGGTTTACGGCCTATTCCGAAAATCTGTATTTGGACTACCACTTTGGAACAATAGCGTCTTCCGAATATGTTGTCGGTACCAAAGCCAATATCAAGAATGATGTTCCCATTATTGGTCCTTATGGTGTCAATAAAAGTGGTTCGGGTGATATGTATTACAAAGGCGCCAATATCTTGCATACCTTACGGCAGCTTATTGAGGATGATGACTTGTGGCGAAAAACCCTCAGGGGATTGAATGCCGATTTTTACCACCAAACCGTAACGACAAAGCAGATAGAGGATTATCTCAGTGAAAAAACCGAAAAGGATCTTTCGGCTTTCTTTAATCAATATTTACGTACTACCATGATTCCCAAATTGGAGTACAAATTGGAGGAGGATTCCATTACCTATCGCTATGTGGATATTGTGGAGGATTTTGATATGCCCATTAGGGTCTTTCTTGATGAAAAGGAACATTGGCTATTCCCCAACTCTGAATGGAAAACCGAAAAATTGGCAAATGACAAGCTTAAGTTTGATAAAAACTTTTTGATAGAAACTGAAAAAATCTGATTTGGACCCTCTTCCCGAACACTACTTTAAAAATGATACCGAATGGCGCACATGGCTCCATGAAAACCACGATACTTCCAGCGGGATACATCTTATTTTTTACAAAGTGGAGCATCACAAAGAAAGTATGCGATGGGAAGAAGCCGTTCGTGTGGCTCTTTGTTTTGGCTGGATAGATAGTACGGTAAAAAGCTTGGGCAATGGTAAACGACGACAATATTTTTGCCCCAGAAAGCCTAAAAGCGTTTGGAGCAAGGTCAATAAAGACCATATCAAAGATTTGAAATCCAATGGATTAATGCATAAAAGTGGCCTAGAGGCCATAAATGTCGCCAAGAAGAACGGTTCATGGGAGGCTTTGGACGATGTGGAAAACGGTGTTATCCCTAAAGAGCTTCAAAAAGCATTGAAAGCGGACAAAAACGCCTTTGAGAATTTTGAAAATTTCACCCATAGTCAACGAAAAAGCTATCTCTATTGGCTTAATCAGGCCAAACGGGAAGAAACCCAACAAAAACGAATTCACGAAATCGTGACCTTAGTTTCCAAAAACGTAAAATACCGAAACCAAAGATGAGAAACCGGTTCTCTAGTTGTAGACAAGGAAGAAGATATTCCCGTTGCCTTGGATTCACACCAAGCATTGAATGTTGATTTTGTAAAATTATACGAAAGTGGGTTTTCAGGAGATCTTTGTAGACCATTAAAGTTATAGAAAAGATGTAATCCTTGCTTTAAAACGATTCTTATGTAAAAAGGCCCCGCTTTTAGCAGGGCCTTTTTTTGTAGTTGTTAAGCAATGGTTTATTTATTGAATTGAACCTGTGTCAAGGCAAAGGTACTTGGCTCTTCGCCTTCCGCTTTATAGGTTAAATACAGTTCTTCTTGAACGCCTTCGGTTTTTTCTATAGGTATTGGAATGGCGCCACCTTGACCAGTAAGACTGTTCGGATTCAATTTTCCTGTACCTAGAACTTTACCCTCTGGAGCTCCAGAACGAAGTTCCATGGTGTAAGGTATGCTAGGTGGCGCTTGCCATCCAAGAACTGCCATCACCGTACCAACACCTGATAAATCAACGTCTTCAATTTTCAACCATCCTTTTGTACTGTTCATTAACTGCAATTGCATTCCGTTAAAAGCCATGGCCTGCATGCCTTCTGTTGGTGTGCCCTCGGGGAAGGTCATGGTGTTGCTTGCCAAAACAACGGTTTTTGAACCTGTTAGCGGCAAAGCAACTTCAGTTCCTTGGTCCGTATAACTTGCAGTCAATAAAAATACTTCTCCGTTCTCCTTGGCCTCTGGCTCAACTGTACCCACCAATGGAAGTGATGGTTTTTTATTCCCACCCCCAGTCAACGACTGGATATATTGAACAATCTGTCTGGCCTCCAATTGAGTCACATTGGGGTGAGCGGGCATTACAACCTCTCCCCATACGCCGGAACCTCCTCCAATAATTTTTGCCATCAAATAATTGGTTGCACCACGTTGCGCCTTATACTTTTCGGAAACTGCTAGATAATTTGGTCCGATGGATGCTTCTTTTTCTTTGTGGCACGATTTACAGTCCAAGCTTTGTGTAAGTGCCTTACCCATCACGGCACCAGATACTTGTTGGTGACCCAAATTCATGTTCACTTCATCCATTCCAGAACGGTATTCAACCGAAACATATACATTGTCCTCATTCACTTCACCATCGGCATCTGAAACCGAAACGGTATAGTTAATCGGCTGTCCTGGTACGTAAAACGATGTGTTTGCTTGTTCCAAATCAATAGTCACCACAGGGCGTTCGTTACCTGCAACAATGGTTTGATCCATACTTGAAATTTCTTCACCCTTTGAATCTTTCGCGATAACATTCAATTTGTACGAACCTGCCTCGCTGTAGGTATAGGTCAGCTTTGGTTCGGTGGTTTCTTGAGTTGTTCCATCACCCAGATTCCAAATGTAGCTCATAGCATCACCTTCCCGATCATGGGCTTCAACAGTGGCCGTAACCGAAAGCGGAAGAGAACCAGAATCGGTATTTACAACAAAACTGTCAATAACAGGCGGACGGTTTCCTCCATTAAACTCAATATAGCCTAATCCACTATCTGGGTTGGCGGAGAACCAACCGCTACCATATTCCAAGAGATAAACCCGCCCATCGGGGCTCATTTCCATATCTATCAAGTTGCTAAGTTCTATATCCGAAGCAAAGGGTTCCATTTTGTTTATGGAGCCATCTTCAAAAAGATGTACGGCCTTCATCCAGTTCCGCATCCAATCATAAATAATAACCTTGCCGTCATAATAGGCCGGTAATCCACCACCATTGGGGTACAAATCGGACCAATATGTAGGTCCTGCCATTGCATTTCTACCTCCAGTACCAAATTCTGGAAATTCCTGGGTATCTCCATAGTGGTAGTACGCATATGCGGGTTTGGCAGGTGGCAATTCACTTAAGCCGGTATTGTTCTTGGAATCGTTTATAGGTTTTTCCGGATTAAAAACCCTACCTGATTCACCCGTTGCATAGTCATATTTTTTATACGCAAAATTGTTTCCGATAAACATGGGCCATCCATAATTTCCGGCCTCACGGGCTTGATTCATTTCATCATATCCACGCGGACCACGAGTTTGCAGACTATCCACACGGGCATCCGGACCTATATCGCCCCAATACAGGTAACCTCGTTTTAAATCCACAGAAATCCTGTATGGGTTACGATGCCCCATGGTATATATCTCGGGTCGTGTCTTTTCGGTACCCACAGGAAAAAGGTTTCCTTCGGGAATATCATAGCTTCCATCTTCGTTGACCTTAATTCTAAGGATTTTACCACGAAGGTCATTGGTGTTCCCCGAAGAACGTCTAGCATCGTACTGTTCTTTTCCGGGCAAATCATTCAAAGGAGCATACCCGTTATTGACATATTTTACATTGCGTTCATTAAAGGGAGTTGAGTTATCTCCTGTAGATAGATACAGAAGATTATCCGGTCCAAAAGCAATGGAGCCTCCGGTATGGCAACAAATTTCTCTTTGGCTGTCTACCTCAAGGATAATTTGCTCAGAATCCAAGTCAAAATTGCCATCCATATACTTAAATCGTGAAAGACGATTCACCCATTTGTCCCCCGTGGGAGAATAATACACATAAATCCAGTTGTTCTCTACAAAATTTGGGTCTTTTTGCAATCCCAAAACACCTTCTTCCGCATTTACTCCTTGGGTCTCCAAGGTTGTATAATACACATCCAAAAAGGCCACTTGGGAGAGCTCTTGAGTCTCATCGGAAAATAACAATATTTCTCCTCTACGCTGTGCAATCAGTACATCATTGTTTGGAAGAACTGTCATTTCTGTAGGCTCAAAAAATTGCCCTTTTGATAAAACAACCTTACTAAAGCGGTCGGCTTCAGGGGGTGTCTGCGATTTTGCCTTGGTATAATCCAATTCCTGATTTTCACCAATGGCGTAGTTGATTCCACCCAAAAGGTGTTTTAAAAACAGTTCTTCTGAAAAACTTTCATCTGTATGCCCTCCCGCGGTGTAAAAAGCTCGGCCGCCATCAAACTCATGGTGCCAGGCCATGGGGTGGTAATCTCTATTTTCACCTCCTTCATAGGTAGACTCGTCCACTGTGACCAAAACATTTACATCATCGTTAAGGTTTTTAAAATTGTATAGCTCATCAGTTCGGTGCCAAATGCTGTCAGTAAAAAATTCTGTGGATGGATGCTTTGTATCTTTTATTATGAAATCTGCTTCTGGCGTACCTCTGGGGTGACTTTGAAATTGTGCCCCGACCAGTTTTGCATACCAGCCCCAATCATATTCGGTGTCAGTGGCCGCATGGATTCCCACATATCCACCACCGGATTGAATATAGCGTTCAAAGGCAGCTTCTTGTTTGTAATCCAAAACGTTACCTGTAGTACTTAAAAATATAATGGTGGAATACTGGGCCAAATTTTCATCAGTAAATAATTCGGCATTTTTTGTGGTGTCAACTTCAAAGCCATTCTCTTGGCCCATTTTTTGAAGTGCCACAATTCCAGTTGGGATTGAGGCATGTTTGTAACCCATTGTTTTTGAAAAAACCAACACTTTTGGGGGGCCACTTCTTTTTTTACTGCAGCTTGATAGACCCAATACAAGCACCACAGCAGTCAATACCAATAAATTTCTCATTAAAGTTAATTTAAGTGCAGCTAAAAATACATATAACTGGGGCACTGAGCCAAATTCAAAATTTAAATCTTGCCTCAGTATTTAACATTTAAACTATTTGATGATATATTTAAAACAGGGTTTTAAGAAAATTTTAGGATTTCTCAGGTTTGATGAACCGAATGTTAGGACTGAAGTGATTTAGACTTTTATTTGGATCGAAAGATAGGGCCACGGATATTTGTGTTGCGACACCCAAACTCCATAGCCCATGTACAAAGTACTTGACAAAGATATCATAGAAATGGAAATAGTACCCAACATCCCGATGCCCAGGCGCGGTTTTCCCCCGAGGGTGGAACTGTCCGAGATCGTCAATGCCGTTCTTTACAAGATGAAGACAGGTGTGCAGTGGGAATACTTGCCCGTAACTTCCCTTTTTGCCGAAAGGTCATTGACCTGGCAGGGCGTTTACTACCATTTCAGGAAATGGTGCCTGTCGGGCATCTTTTACCAATGTTGGACGTGTATACTTGAAAAGTATCGGGAGAGGCTCGACCTCTCCAGCGTGGACCTTGACGGTAGCCACACCCCGGCCCTAAGGGGCGGACAGGGCGTGGAGTACCAGGGCCGCAAGCGAAGGAAGACCACCAACGCACTGTATCTGGTCGATAGGCAGGGATTGCCCCTTGCCATGTCCGAGCCCGTGGCGGGAAACCATAACGACCTATACGACATAGAGGTACAGTTCGAGGTGGTCACGGCAACACTTGAGAATGCCAAGATAGGGGTCAACGGTCTGTTCCTCAATGCGGATGCAGGTTTTGATTCCAAGGACTTCAGGTCGGCCTGTGCAGCCAAGGAAATCAACGCCAACGTCTGTTTCAACAAAAGGAACGGGAGCGTGGAGAGAAACGAATATTTTGACCAGGAACTATATGATCAAAGATATACGATAGAGCGCACCAATGCATGGATGGACAGCTTTCGCTCACTGCTCAACAGGTTCGATACCACCACGGAAAGCTGGAAAGGGTTCAACTACCTCTCCTTCATCGTGCTGGCCTTGAAAAAGTTCAAAATCAAAAAGTCTAAATGAGTTCACTGTTAATCCATAACAAAAGAAAGAAAATCCAGCAAGAAAGAATTCAGGAAATCGTAGTTTTATATGCACATGCCTTAAAAAATCAAAGATGAAAAACCTCCTCAATAGATTGCAGTTCCTTATTATCCTACTGATTTTGGGCACTTGTCAGAACAAGAATACCCAATCTGTTGATTTGGCCCTCATGAACGCTCATGCCATCGACTTGGTAACTGGAGATATTACCGTGAAAAATATTTACATCTCCGATGGTAAAATCAAATTATTGGAGGATGTAGGTACTGTGAGGGCTTACAAGGCTGATTCGTTGATTGACGCTACCGGAAAATATCGGACAGACCCAAAACATCTATGCGGTGCTTAAAGGAACCCAAGTCTTCACCAAAGAACAACTTGAAGAACTTTTAGAAAGTGCCGTAATGGATTAAAACCATATTATGTCAAAACCTTTAATTCTTAAAAACATGAACCAGTTTAAATTTTGGTGCTTCATACTAGTATTGTTTTCGGCAATCTCGATTCATGCCCAACACCTCTTGGTTCCCGATCGGGTTTTTGATGGCGAAGAAATGCATCCAGACTGGGTAGTGGCCGTGAATGGAAATAAAATTGTCTATGCAGGTCCCGAATCTGGACTAGAACGTGCCAACTCCTATCAGCGGCACGAATTGACAGGAAAAACTTTGATGCCGGGCATTATCGAGGGACATTCGCACATTCTTCTGCATCCTTACAACGAAACAGAATGGAACGATCAAGTTTTGAAAGAATCCCCGGCCGAAAGGGCCGTTCGAGGCACAGTGCATGTCAAAAAATCTCTTATGGCGGGAGTAACCACTATGCGCGACCTCGGTTCTGAAGGAGCTGGTTACACCGATGTTTATATTAAGAAAACCATTGACGATGGAATTATTCCCGGCCCTCGCTTATTGGTGGCTGGCCCTGCCATTGTGGCTACGGGAGCCTACGGCCCAAAGGGTTTTCATGAGGGAGTTACCGTTCCCCTTGGAGCAGTACCCGTAAGTGGCAAAGCAGAGTCCATCAAAGAAGTTCGAAATCAAATGGGTGGCGGGGTCAATCTCATAAAAATTTATGCAGACTACCGCTGGGGCAAGGATGAACCTTCCCAAGCAACATTTCTACAGGAAGAAATTGATGCCATGGTAGCAACAGCCACTACCGCTGGTAGATATGTGGTGGCACACGCCAGTACTCCAGAAGGCATGAAACGTGCCACCTTGGGTGGTGTGGAAACCATTGAGCATGGTGATGGGGGAACCTTGGAAATCTTTACGCTGATGAAGGAACACAATGTGGCGCTGTGCCCTACCCTAGCTGCTGGTGATGCCACCGAACAATACATGGGATGGCAAAAGGGGAAAGAACCCGATACCGATAGAATCGTCAAGAAGAAAAAATCCTTTGCACTTGCATTGGAATCTGGGGTTGATATTGTTTTTGGAGGTGACGTAGGTGTTTTTCCGCACGGAGAAAACTATAGAGAAATGGAGCTTATGGTTGCCTATGGAATGCAGCCCCTAAAAGTTTTGCAATCCGCTACTTCCGTAAATGCGCGTATTTTTCATCTCCATGATTTAGGGAGAATTCAAAAGGGGTATTTGGCCGATATCATTGCTGTGGAAGGAAATCCCATCGAGAATATTGAGCAAATGCGACAGGTGAAATTGGTTATGAAAGACGGCGCAATCTACAAAAACGAATAGCACTTCCGTTAACAACCCTTTAAGAAATCCACTTTGGGTTTTTGGTATCTTTAGCCGACTAATTGACTCAACAATGAAAAAGCCTCTTTACCTCTTGATGCTTCTCGCATCTGTATCCCTATTTTCCCAAGAATTTTCAATGGATTTGCTTCAGGACCTAAAACCCAGAAACATTGGTCCCGCTGGAATGAGTGGTCGTGTTACCACCATAGATGTGCTGCATTCCAATCCCGATGTGATGTACGTGGGTACCGCCTCGGGTGGATTATGGAAATCCACATCTGGAGGCATCAAGTGGGAACCCGTTTTTGATGATCAAGTCACAGCTTCCATCGGAGCCGTGGCCATTCAGCAGTCCAACCCTTCGGTTATTTGGGTAGGAACGGGTGAAGGAAATCCCCGGAACAGTCTCAATGGCGGGCATGGTATCTATAAATCCTTGGATGGTGGAAAAACTTGGAAATCCATGGGATTGGAAAAAACCCGGCACATTCATCGTGTCATCATTGACCCTACAAACCCGGACATCGTTTACGTTGGGGCCATTGGTTCACCTTGGGGCGAACATCCAGAACGTGGCGTCTTTAAAACTACCGATGGCGGTAAAACCTGGGAGAAAGTATTGTTCGTCAACAACAAAACCGGGGTGGCCGATTTGGTTATGGATCCCTCCAACCCCAACAAATTGATCGCGGCTATGTGGGAACACAAACGTGACCCTTGGTTCTTTAAATCTGGTGGGGAAGGCAGTGGATTATACATGACCCATGATGGTGGCATTACTTGGAAAGAGATTACGGAAGAAGATGGATTGCCCAAAGGGGAGTTAGGGCGAATTGGAATTGCCATTGCACGGAACAAACCCAACATTGTATATGCATTGGTCGAAGCAAAGAAAAATGCCCTGTACAAATCAACAGACGGTGGATTTAAGTGGGAGAAAATCAATGATAAGAATGATATTGGCAATAGACCATTTTACTATTCTGAAATTTATGTTGATCCCCAAAATGAGAATAGGGTGTACTCGGTTTTCACCTATATCAATGTCTCTGAAGATGGAGGCAAAAATTTCACCCAATTGATGCCTGCGTACGGTGTGAGTAATGGAGTCCACCCAGACCACCATGCGTGGTGGATACATCCTGAAAATGGTCAATTTATGATGGATGGGAACGACGGAGGATTGAACATTACCAAGAATGGGGGCAAAACATGGCGCTTCATTGGAAACTTACCCGTGGCCCAGTTTTATCACATCAGTACGGACAATGAATTTCCCTATAATGTATATGGGGGTATGCAGGACAATGGTTCTTGGCGTGGTCCCGCCTATGTTTGGAGAGAACAGGGCATTCGCAATAGCTATTGGCAAGAAATCGCATTCGGGGATGGTTTTGATGTCGTTCCAGATAAAGATGATAGTCAATTTGGTTACGCTATGAGCCAACAAGGTTATGTAGACCGATACGATTGGATTACCGGAAACAATTATACCGTCCGCCCTACCCCACCCGACCCAGACACTATGCTTCGTTTCAATTGGAACGCCGCCATTGGTCAGGATCCTTTTGATAACAGCACCGTGTATTTTGGAAGTCAGTTTGTGCATAAATCAATGGACAAAGGTCTGACTTGGGAAGTGATTTCACCAGACCTAACCACAAACGACAAAGAAAAACAGAAACAGAGCGAAAGTGGTGGTCTTACCATGGATGCCACAGGAGCTGAAAATCATTGTACCATCATAGTTATTGAACCTTCACCTGTTGAAAAAGATATGCTATGGGTGGGAACCGATGATGGTCGGGTACATTTTACTCAAAATGGTGGGGCTTCATGGACGGAGGTCACCAACAACATTAAAGGGCTACCCAAAGGCAGTTGGATTCCACAAATTAAAGCTTCGCACAACAATAAAGGTGAAGCGTTGTTGATTGCCAACGATTACCGGAGATTTAATTATACGCCATATGCCTATCGAACCAAGGATTATGGGAAAACCTGGACCCGCATAGTGGACCAAAATGATGTAGAGAGCTATACCCTTTCCATCATAGAGGATCCAGAAAATCCAAATCTAATGTTTTTGGGTACCGATGATGGGCTTTATATTTCGTTGGATGCTGGAACTCAATGGCAAAAATGGGAAAAAGGTTTCCCAACCGTATCCACAAAAGATTTGGCCATTCATCCCAGAGAGCAGGACTTGGTGATAGGTACTTTTGGAAGGGCTGCTTGGGTGTTGGACGATATTCGTCCGCTACGCGAGTTGGCCGGAAATACATCCATCCTTCACAAAGAGATTGCCCTTTTTAAAAGTCCAGATGCGTATTTGGCTGCCTACCAACAACCCACCGGAAGTCGTTTTGGGGGTGATGCCCTCTACAACGGAGAAAATCGGGATTCTGGTGCCATGATCACCTACTATTTGAAAGAAGGGAACAAAAAGGACAAGGAAGCCGAAAAGAAAGATGAAGCGGATGAAGCGTCCAAATCTGAAGAAAAATCCAAGGAAAAAACCAAAGATTCCATCTTCTTTGAATTTTATGACGGGGATAGGTTGATTCGGACCCTAAAATACAAGACTCCTGAAAAAGCAGGATTTCACAGAATGTATTGGAATCTGGATGAAAAAGGTCCCGAGTCACCATCAAGGACCATCTCAAAAAGCAAAACAGAATCTGGGGGAATCAGTGTGAAACCTGGAACATACAAGGTAAAAGTCAACTATGGCGAAGCATCTGATTCTACTTCGGTAACGGTTAAAACCGACCCTAGATTGGACGTGTCTCTAGCTTCCGTCAATGAGGTTTACGCTTTGGGTAAAAAGCTAGAAGCGTATACCCAGACCGCAGCAGATGCGGTAAAACAATTGACGGAAAGCAAGAATTTGGCCGAAAAATTTCAGAAAGAACTCAAAGAGTTGGACAAGGAAAAATTCAAGGACCAGATTGAGGCCTCAAAAACCATTACAAAACAAATCGATTCCGTGGTTGCCCTATATCTTGGAAAAGAAGACAAGCGCCAAGGGATTACACGAAACCCTGAACCCTCCGTACAACTACGGTTAAATACAGCGGAATACTATGTCAATTCTAGGAAAACAGGGATTACTGATACAGAAAAAAGGCTGGTTCAATTTGCAGAAGAGGAGTTAAAAAACGCTTTGGACAAAACCAATACGTTCTTTAACGAGAAATGGAAACCCTATCGCGAATCGATAGAATCGCTGGAATTGTCCCCTTTTAAAGAAACTGAAACCTTTAGTTTGGATTAATGAAGATTATATCAAAAAGAGCAACAATCCTATTGGTCGTGTTGATTAGTGCGTTAGGAAATGCACAAAACAGCGGAGAGGATAACTTGGGGGCCTGGTATATGTTTTTTGGAACCAATAAAATTGCAGAACGCTTCAGCATTCATACCGAAGCACAGTTCCGTTTTTATGAGACCGCCAGTAATTTCAATCAGCTCTTACTGCGAACCGGGCTCAATTACCACATCAACCCCAACGCCATTGCCACCGGGGGGTATGGTTTTATTTCTACGGATGTAACGTTTGAGGAATTTCCCAATGAAACAAACAGTAAGGAACATCGAATCTATGAGCAATTTATTCTAAAGAATAAGGTTTGGGAGTTTCTCTTTGAACACAGGTATCGATTGGAGCAGCGCTTCCTCGATTTTGGCGACGCAACTGACGCCCAGCATCGAGCACGCTACCGAATTCAAATGACACTGCCCCTAACCAATACTTTTTTCCTTAACTTTTATGATGAACTGTTCATCAATCTGCAGGATGACCTGTTTGGTCAAAATCGATTATATGGTGCAGTGGGTGTACACATCACAGAAAATAGCAGCATTCAATTCGGATACTTGAGAAACCAATTCGCCAATGCCGTGTATGACCGTTTACAGGTTGGATTCTTTTACAATCCAGATTTAAGGAGCCTTTTTAAAAAGCAGAATGAGAATGGGGATTAGGCCTTAAAGACGCATGTGCCGGATATCAAAATAATCCAATTCCAGCTCAATGGTGGCGTTATATATTTTACGTAAAGATTTTACATAATCCTTATGATCAATATAGCCTTTTAGCTTGTTTTGCTTCAAACGATGATATCCTTTGCTAAAGGATTTTCGCTTTTGGCAGTATACAAGGAAATTAATATAGTTTGATGCTAAATGATGCAATTTTTATGGCTTTACGATGAAATTACTGATATATTTCAATAACGGTCCAACTTGAGAATTCGTATGGTCTTACATTAAAAAATGGGATTGATCAGACAATTTATTGACATCACTCCAAATATTGAGTACCTTAGATTTAAACCTAAAAATTCTTACAATGAAAAAATTACAAGTACTTGCACTTGGGCTGCTTTTGATAACTGCCTTTAGCTGTAAGCAAGTAAAAAAAGAAGCGGAAGAAGCTTCCGAAGAAATAGAGGAAACCGTTGACAAAATGGCCGAAAAAGTTGAACCTACGGTCATTACTTTTAGGATGGAACCCAAAAGCGATAGTGGTGTAAGCGGAGAAGTCACTTTTACCGAGGTAGATGGAAAAGTAGCCATGAAAGCGGTTTTTTCAGGTCTATCTGAAGGTGAACACGCCATTCACCTTCACGAAAAAGCAGATTGTTCTGCGGATGATGGAACCTCAACCGGCGGGCACTGGAACCCAACGTTCCAACCACATGGTAAGTGGGGAGCCGAAGAAGGGTTTCACAAAGGTGACATTGGCAATTTTACCGCCGACGCCGATGGCAACGCCACTGTGGAGTTTGAAACTGACCAATGGTGCATTGGCTGCGATGATGAAACCATGAACATTTTGGGCAAGGCCGTGATCGTTCACCAAGGCATGGATGATTTCACCTCTCAGCCCAGTGGAGCAGCTGGTGCTCGGGTTTCGTGCACTGGTATTATCCAATAAACCCATAATTCAGAGCTGTCCAAATGGGCAGCTTTTTTTTGTTTATACCCTATCACTTACGCAAAACAGCATCCCGAATGGAAAAAACTGGTGTTGAGAGGAATCAACATCGGATAATCTAGTTTGTAAGGGGTTTTCTTGTTGACAAAACCACTATTTTTGTCAGCTGACAACCAACCATGTCCAAATTCCAGAATAGTATTACCATCAATCCAGCCAAGAGTCCATTTTTTTATGGCTATGTTATCTTGTTCATGGGCACCTTGGGCGTGTATTGCAGTATTCCTGGGCAAACCATAGGGGTTTCGGTCTTTACCGACCCTGTAAAAAATGCATTGGGACTGAGCCGCAACCAATTCAGCAATGCGTATATGATCGGAACCATCATGAGTTCCTTGGTCATTGGGCGTGGTGGGGTTTGGTTTGACCGATACGGTGCCCGATATGTGGCCTTTTTTGCCACCTTGGTACTGGGTGTCACCCTCCTACTCTGTTCATGGTCGGTACAAATGAGTGAATTCATCAAACAACTGCTTAACCAGGAGACATGGATCATCCCTTTTGTGTTGATCACTGGCTTATTTTTTCTCTTGCGTTTTACGGGACAGGGTATCTTGACGATGGCTTCCCGAAACATGATCATGATTTGGTTCGACAAAAACCGTGGAAAGGTAAATATGTTCAGCAGTGTTGCCTTATCCTTTGGTTTTTCATCCTCGCCGCTCTGGGTAAGTGCCTTGATAGATGGGAATGGCTGGCAGAATGCATGGCGTTATTTGGCTATGGCATTATTTGTTTTTAGCATTTTGGTTTTTCTCTTTTATAAAAACAAGCCTGAGGAATATGGGCTTTTTCCTGATGGGTATAAGAATGGTACAGAAACGGACGACAACACCCCTAAAATTGGCTATAAACAATTCAATCTAAAAGAAGCTATGGCAACCCGTGCCTTTTGGATGTATGCCTTTATGCTGGCGTTCAATAGTTTTTTTATCACTGGCCTGACCTTTCATGTGATTTCCATTTTTGCGAGTGAAGGATTTCCCAAGGAAGATGCAATCTCCATTTTTCTACCGGGCTCAGTGGTGGCCGTTACCGTCTCCACGGTGTTCAATTGGTTAAGTGACAGCCTTCCCTTAAAGCTTTATCTCTATTTAATGCTTTTGGGCGGTATTTTGGCTGCATCGGGCTTCTTGTTCCTGGCCTATCCTTTTGGAGTGCCTTTTTTAGTGGCTGGATTTGGAACCATGGGTGGATTTTTTGCGGTGTTGAATGCCATTGCTTGGCCGCGTTTCTATGGGCGTGACCATTTGGGTGCCATCACGGGAAAGGTGATGAGCTTTTTGGTATTGGCCAGTGCCTTGGCTCCTCCCATTTTCAGTTTTTTCTTTTCAACCTTTGGTTCTTACCGATTGGTTGGCTACTTGGGCCTAGCCTTCCTAACCTTTATGGCCATAGCCAGTATAAAGGCTAAAAATCCACAGTAAGTCTTTCTCAATTCCCTGCATTGCATCCAATCCATATTCAATAAAAAACAATTATATACGTAACCAGTTACTTATTTTAATATATTTGCGTAACCAGTTACGCATTTATATGAAGACCGATTTTTTACAAGAAATAGAGCACTTAGGGTTTACCGCACGTATTAAAAGACTCAATGAAAAGATTGTATCGAGTACGTTGGAGCACTATTCAAGTTTGGGTTTAGGCATTGAACCCAATTGGCATGTCATTTTTCTGTTGTTGAAGGAAAAAGGGAAGCTTACAGTTACCGAAATTGCCCATGCTTTAGGATTTTCGCATCCGGCCATGATCAAGATTACCAAAAAAATGAAAGCTCAAGGTTATCTGGAAAGCCGGAAAGACCCTGATGACAGGCGTAAAACTTTCATTCTACTCTCCAAAAAGGGAGAAGAAGCGCTGCCCATCTTCGAAAAAGAGTGGAATCGGATTCAAGAAGTTCTAAGGGAGTTTGTCAGTGATGACTTCCTTGAAAATCTAACTCAATTAGAGCAAGACTTTGATAATCTGGGTTTTGAAGCCCGTTATCAGAAACGTTTTGGGCAAAAGGCATACACCATTCACAATGCCAAACCAACAGGTTTTAAGGCCATTGGGAAACTTATGGTAGCTGTATATTCTGGACTGGAAGGGTTTCCAAAAGCCGAAGAACAACCCCAATACTATGAAACTTTGGCCAACATAGGCGATTTTACCCAAAAACCTGAGGTGGAGCTTTTGGCAGCCCTATCCCATGATGGAAAAATTCTTGGAGCGGTCCTTTACTTTGGGGATATGCAGTATTATGGTGCCGGAGGAACGGTCACCCAAGAGAAAAATGCTTCAGGGTTTCGGTTGTTGGCAGTTGACCCTTCCGCTAGAGGATTGGGGATAGGACGTGCCCTGAGCGTTGCTTGTATTGAAAAGGCTAGAAAAAAGGGTCATGCCCAAGTAATCATACACAGCACTGCCTATATGAAAGTGGCTTGGAAAATGTATGAAAACCTAGGATTCATTAGGTCAGAGGATTTGGACTTTAAGCAACAAGACCTTCAGGTCTATGGGTTTCGGTTAAAACTGGAATGATTCACCCTTCCCTTATCAATGGCAAAATGAAAACAGCTTGGCAATGCCAAGCTGTTTTCCCCGAATCAATTAACGTGCTAAAAAACCGTCACCCTAAAGTTTTACTCCCACTCCAAATCCAAAAATCCATGGGTTAATATCCACATCGGCAACCACTGTGGCTCCCAATGCGGTAGTTGCATTTACCGTTGCATCTGTATTTAAGAACAATTTTTTAACATCAAGATTTAAAAACCATTTGTCATTGAGCATGAAATCAAAACCTCCCTGCAAAGCATAACCCACAGCGGTGTCATAATCAACATCGTCGGCCACAGGGCCTTCATCTACCCCATAGAACAAGGTGAGGTTCAGCCCGGCTCCTAAATAAGGCACAAAATCTCCTCCTGTAAAATGGTACTGACCTGTTAAAGTTGGGGGAAGTAACCAAACATGCCCTAAGTCAATATCGCCTGCTTCGGTCCCCACAGCCTCAACATCGTGTTTTGTGGTGGCCAAAATCAATTCCATAGACCAATTTTCATCAAAAAAATAGGAGATATCAAATTCGGGCACAAATGCTGTGGAAATGGATGCGTCCCCTCCTATTGCTTCAATATCTGCACTCTCATCAGGGGTTACCACAATACCCCGTAAGCGGAACTGCCATTTACTTCCATTATCGCTCGATGATGTATCTTGGGCCATTACCGTATTCATGATTCCCATTAATGCTGCCACTGCAAAAAGTGCTGTTTTTCTCATTGTTTTGTATTTAAAGGTTGAGCAAAACTAGCTTGCAGAGGTTTCCGAGAATATGATGTTTATCATTGGAAAATAGTTTTTGGCTCCATACTTCCAATGATTTGTGATGAAGTCTCAATCAAAAAAGAAAGCCAACTAAAACCATTTCTTACGCTTAAAGATGATAATGGAAATCAAGCTGACCACCAACATTAAGCCCAAGAGGATAAAGTAGCCATAATGCCAATCCAATTCCGGGATATTTTTAAAATTCATCCCATAAATACCGGCCATAAAAGTAAGGGGGATAAAGATTACGGAGAAGATGGTGAGTGTCTTCATCACCTCGTTCAACCGATGTCCCTGAATACTGAAAAAAAGATTGATTTGACTTTCCAACTCATGGATGTCCGAATCGATATCATTGATAAGACCATTGATTTGTTCCCGAAGTTCACTGAAGTATTTGGTATGAAATCCTTTTACTTCTACCCTCTCCAACCGTACTGCTGTATCCCTAAGTCCATGTGATGCTTTTTTAAACTGGTGAATCATGGCTTTCTTTTGTTCCACTTCAAACATAAATTCGGGAGTGGGTTCCATTTTAGTGGCACGGTCCAACATGTTCTCCATCACAACGAGTTCTTCATATTTCTCCTTGTAATTGGAAATAATGGTCTCCAAAATGAAGTAGAGCAAATAATCTGCCCGTTTTTTCCGGATAATCCCCTTGTTATCAAAAATCCGGTTGCGAATCCAATCAAAATGGTCCCCCCGTTTTTCTTGAATACACCAGATAAAATCCTTGCCCGCCACAAAAAACATCTGTTCAGATTCCAGATTATGATTTTCAGTTTTTAAAATCCGTACAGCAATAAAGAGTTGTTCCTCCAACTCAATAACCTTATTG
>JBNLBG010000045.1:0-25314 GCA_050303195.1 Allomuricauda sp.
ATGTTTTGACTGGAGAACTTACTGCCGATGGACAGGCAGAATCCCATGTGCCTGCTGGGCAGCAAATGAACTATGCCCGTGGTATCAATAGTTTTGTTCAAATGGTAGAGCATTGGTCAGCATTGGCCTTTATACGTGATAGAAACTCAGGGGATAAAGGATTTCCATTTTTTACAGAAACAGAAAGAAACCATGAATTGTTCTCATATAAGGATATAGGTGTTGGAAAAATAAGTGGCAATTCTGCTGATAATGAAACAACCATCCCTGTCTTCTTTATTGAACCTGAAATGGAGACTGTCAGAACAAAGAGCGTTAGAGCTGAAAAACTAGTCAGTTTTTTAGAAAGCAGAGCATTTAAAACCATTGAAATTTCAGAAGAAGGGCTTGGATTGCCTCGTTCTGGAACGAGAACCAGACGGTAATCTATCCTTGATTTGAACAAAATTGAAACGGATGTATTAATAGTTGGTGGGGGCCCTTCTGGGGCCTCAGCTGCCTTGAGTCTTTTGAAGTATTTCGATTCCAGGATTATTCTTGTGGAACAATCTGATTTTGATAGAATTCTTGTTGGGGAACAGGTTTCGTCAAGTATTTTCGATTTATTGGATTACATAGATCTTTGCATCACAGATTTTGAAGATGGTTGTTTTTTGCCCTCTTACGGGAGTATGTCTTTTTGGGGAAGTGAGTATCCCTCTTATATAGACGCCATCTTCACTACTGAACAATCCAGCTATCAATTGAACAGGGATAAGTTTGACCTTACATTAATCAAAAAGATTTCAGAAAGAGGGGGAAATGTTTTTCCAAGAACAAAATGCACACGGTTTTTTCAGAGGGATAATGGTGATTGGGAAGTAAGCTTGAAGCATCCCATGAAAGGGGAATTCATTATTGTGGCGAATTTTTTAATTGATGCGACAGGGAGACAAGCTTCAGTAAGTCGCCAAATAGGTGTTCATTCGAAAAGAATAGATGCTTTGATGGGCGTCGGTGCTTTCTTGAAATTAGATAATACCAGAAAATTAAAACAGAATCGGCTCATAGAGACAACAGAGCATGGTTGGTGGCACAGTGCTGTGTTGCCAGATAATCTGATGACCTTAACTTTCTTCTCAGATGCTGACATAATATCAAGAAATAAAATTAACAAAAGTGCTTTTTGGAATGATTGCTTACAAAGTACATATCATACCAGAGAGAGGGCGAAAGGAGGTGTTGCTTCGGATTCAAAACCATGGGTCCGCAATGCTTTTACCCAAATTGTAGACTCAACAAAAGCCGAGAATTTTATGGCAATTGGAGATGCAGCTACATCATTCGACCCTATTTCTTCAATGGGCATAGGGTTCGGTATATCCTCTGCATTCCAATCAACATTAATCGTTTCTTCCCCAGCATCACAACGAAATCAAAAAATTGTAGTTTACCAAAATGGCATCAACAGCAATTTTGAAAATTACCTATCTCTGAAAAAAAACGTTTATGCTCAAGAAAAACGTTGGACATCTTCGGAGTTTTGGGTTCGTAGAAGTTAAATTTATAATTGGCTTTCAAAGGTCTCCATTAACAAGTTGGCTATTAATCGTTTATTTGAACTTTAGATTTTCGTTTCATTTTTAAATTGCTCTAGCAATCCCAAATGGGCTTCCTCACTGGTCTTATACCACGATATATCAGTTTGATTTCCTTTTTCGTCATAATAAGACAATTTCCAGAGGCCATCCGCCTCGCTCAAAATGTACGCGTCGATTTTTAATCCTTCATTAATCGAGTAGTTATTCCTATTTACGCCAAGAATATTTAATTCCCTGATTAATTGGTCTGTGTTCATCGTTTATTTGAACTTTGCTAGTGGTAGTATAAGAACGGTAGTCGTATGCAGAATATTTTTTCAATCATACCCTACCAATTTAAATCAGTTAAAAAAATCACTCATCCAGTTTCATTAACTCTATATTTCTGAATTCCACAGGATGACCTTCTGCCTGAAGTGCAATATAGCCCTCACTGATAATCCTAGAGTGGCCCTTTTCCATAAGTTCCCGAGCAAATTCATCAGTATCATCATATTGGGGTTTAGAGTACTCCATAACTACTTGGTCATTGATCTTGTGGATTATTTTTTCGCTTCCACGTACTTCAATTTCCATCTTAACCCAACTGGTATCACTAATGGCGGGGTAGGTTGAATTGGTACAATGTTGGGTGATCAGGCTATCATTCATTTCAATATGGGTGCCAGCGGTGCATATATTGCCTGTAAAACGTTCCGTTTTGCCATCGCCCCCCAGTATTTGGGCTTCAATGGCCACCAGCAAGGTTTGGTCAAGGGGCAGTTCAGAAGGATGCGTTGAATGAATTTTGATTCCACTATTTTTAAAGGCCCAAGATGGCGCGCCTGGCACCGATGCTCCCACAAAGCGATATTCCAACCGCAACCTGTAACTCGAAAGTTTTTCCTGATAAAAAATATGACCAAAATTGTTGTCAAAACTGTCGTAAGCATCATAACTGGCAATTAACTTTCCATCTTTTACCTGAAAGGTATTCAGATAATTTTCCCCATACGGCTGACCTGTAAATTTTGTAGACCATCCATTTAGATTCTTACCATTAAAAATGGGTGTCCATCCAATGTCTTTATTCTGCTTGCAGGAACAAGTCAAAATGAATGCTGTTATTACTGCCGTGTGTAACAAACTTTTATTTTTCATCATTTTATGAATTGTAGGTATCTAAGTTGTATTGGTAAATCCGATCTCGCGTTAAAGAGGTCAAGACATCTGCAATGGCTCTTTGCTCAGGGTCTATCAGGCATCGTTTATTTGAACTTTTAACTTAGAAACTTTACCAAATCTCTTCCCCCGTACAGAACTCTTACTATACGTATATATCCTTTCATTTTACGATAGAAAATTATATGGGAGATATATGGAAAACTGAAAAGGCCATCCTTAATTTCCCTTCTATCCTTTCCAATATCTGGATTCTTGGCAATTGCTTTAAAATGGTCGTTCAGGCCAATCAGGTATTCGATTGCTTGGGAAGCTCCAAAACGGTATTTACCATATTCGAATATATCCTCAATGTCATTGTCCGCTTCTTGCGAAAGAACGTAGCCTTTTATCACCCGTTCTTTTTTGAAGCAATGATCTCATCCATTGATCTGGGACTATCGGGGCCGTTCCAACCCTTCTCTATCTCCCTTCTAAGATCCTCAATGACCTTGTCTCTGTAAATTCTATGCAAACGTATTGCATCACGGATGACCTCACTATTGTTCTGATATTCGCCGGTCGCCACTTGCTTGGCAATGTATTCTTCCTGTTTTTTTGTGAAACTAATATTCATGACAAAATTTTTATCTCACTCAAAAATATATGATTTATCCATATTTAGCAAATATGGATATTTAATGAATCGTTTATTTAAACTTTACATTTATCCAATTTCCTTGGACTGTTTTTCAATGAGCCTTTTTTCAGCCTTTCTTTCACCTTTCCAAAAAAGGCGTTTGCCAAACTTTCTTAAATGGACTTGCAACAAAAAAATGGACAATCAGTTAAGAGTCATGCCGCTGATTTTTGGTTATACATTTCGTTTTCAAATTCCTCTATTGTTTTATAGTCCAATGTCGAGTGTATCCTTCTTCTATTATACCAGGTCTCTATCCATTGGAATATCGATAGTTCCGCTTCTGATCTAAAGCTATAATTTTGATGGTACACCCATTCGACCTTCAAGCTCTTGAAGAAGGATTCCGTTACTGCATTGTCCCAGCAATTCCCTTTTCGGCTCATTGATTGTACCACTGGACCATTATGCTCTTTAAGGATATCGGTAAACTCGTAACTGGCATATTGTGAGCCCCTATCGGAATGGAAAATAAGTCTGTCCGTGATATTGTTCGACCTTATCGCCATCTTTCAAGCGGGAATTATGGTGTCGGCAGTCCCCAAGGTTGCCCATCGACCATCCAACGACCTTTCGATGGAACAGGTCCATGATTACCGTCAGGTACATCCATCCCTCACCGGTCCTTATATAGGTCATGTCGGATACCCATACCTGGTTTTTCCTATGTACCGTAAAGTCACGGTCCAGTATATTGGGTGCTATTGGATAATCGTGTTTGCTGTCCGTGGTGACCCTGAACTTTCTCTTTCTTTTGGCGAAAAGCCTGTTGGCCCTCATTATCCTGGCCACCGTCAGGGCCTCGTTCTCCGACCATCTTCTGGAAGGGCCCCGGTTCAACCAATTGTAATACCCACTTTTGCTTATCTTGAACATTTTGCACATCTTCCCGACAGGAAATCTGGACCTGTGGTGTTTTATGAACCTATATTTTCCTGTCGCCCTAGGAGAAGATGGCTATTGCCTTTTTTAGGATATCGCGCTCGATCTCCACGTCCCTCAGTTTTTTCTTGAGCTCGGCTATCTCCCTTTGTTCATCGGTAAGCTTAGGGTTCCCCTTTCCTGGAAAACTGTTCTCCCCGTATTTTTTGGCCTCCCTGCGCCAGCGTCCCAATACCGAGGGGTTCAGGCCCAGTTCCCTACATACCTCTGCGGCATTGCCCCTTGCATAGCTCAGTTCGACAGCCTTTTGCTTGAACTCTGTTGTGTACTCTCTTTTTGGTTTTGACATGTTTTCAAAGTTAATTCAAACAGTCAACATGCTCTTTTCTCAATGTCCGGTCAAATGTAGTAAGTCCAGCCGTTGTATGGAATAATTTTAATTCAAAAATGGATAGCGATAATCCTCTGGAGTCACAAAGGTCTCCTTGATCAACCTTGGGGATACCCAACGCAACAGGTTCTGTGCGGATCCTGCCTTGTCGTTGGTCCCGGAGGCCCGTGCACCGCCAAAAGGCTGTTGGCCCACCACGGCCCCGGTGGGCTTATCGTTGATGTAAAAATTGCCCGCAGAATTTTGGAGTGCCCTTGTAGCCTCATCAATGGCATAGCGATCGGTGGCCAAAACAGCACCGGTCAGTGCGTATTCCGAGGTTCCATCCACCAGTGCCAAGGTATCGGACCAATCTTTATCTTCAAAAACATAAATGGTGACCACAGGACCAAAAAGCTCGGTGCACATGGTAGTATATTTTGGGTCTTTGGTCAAGATCACCGTGGGCTCGATAAAGTAGCCAACGGATTTGTCATATCCACCACCCGCAATGATCTCTGCATCGGGGTCTTTCTTGGCCTGATCAATATATTTGGCCAATTTGTCAAAAGATCCTTCATGAATCACCGCTGTGATAAAATTGCCCATATCGGCAGGGGATCCTGGTTTGTTGAACGAAGCGATATCAGCTTTTACCAAATCCAAGACTTCGTTTGCAATGGATTTTGGAAGGTAGACCCGTGAGGCGGCACTGCATTTTTGTCCCTGGAACTCAAAAGCCCCTCTAATAATGGCAGTTACGACCTGTTTAGGTTTTGCTGATGGATGTGCAATGATAAAATCCTTTCCACCAGTCTCCCCAACAATCCTGGGATAGGTCTTATAGGTGTGGATATTGTTCCCTATCTGTTTCCACAGTTCTTTGAAGACGAAGGTGGAGCCCGTAAAGTGAAGCCCCGAGAAATCCGGGCTTGATAGTATGGTCTCCGAAATCATCACAGGATCCCCGAACACTACGTTGATGACACCATCGGGCAATCCTGCCTCCTTGAAGACATCTATGATGACTTTTGCCGAAAATATTTGGCTGTCACTGGGTTTCCATACCACTACATTGCCCATCATGGCAGCACTGGCAGGCAGGTTTCCGGCAATGGCGGTAAAATTGAAAGGTGTAATGGCATAGACAAAACCTTCCAAAGGACGGTATTCAATACGGTTCCAGATGCCATCCGAGGACTCGGGTTGTTCCGTATAGATCTGGGACATGTACTCCACGTTGAACCGCAGAAAATCGATGAGTTCGCAAGCGGAGTCAATCTCTGCCTGATGGATGGTCTTGGACTGGGCCATCATGGTGGCGGCATTGATCTTGGCACGGTACGGACCGGCAATGAGCTCTGCTGCCTTCAAAAAAATGGCCGCACGTTGTTCCCACGCCAAGTTGGCCCATACTTTACGTGATTCCAGACAATTTGCAATGGCCTGCTCCACGTGTTTTTTTTCTGCCAGATGGTAATGTCCCACCAGATGTTTGTGCTCATGGGGAGGGGACATGGGCCTAGTGTTCCCAGTTTTTATTTCTTCACTGCCTATGTGAAGCGGTACTTCGACCTTTGCGTTGTAGTATGCCCCGTATTGTTGGAGCACTTCCTCACGTTCCGGAGTGCCCGGGGCATAGCTTTTTATAGGCTCATTATATGCTGTTGGTACTTGAAAAAATCCTTTTCCCATAGTAGTTATGAATTAAATTGTTCGTGTTTAATTTGAATTAAGCCAAAATCTTTTCAGAAACATCCCTAAATGGTGTATTGTTCCTTCGGGCCAATTCTTTTTGTATTAAATAGAGTTCTCTTGAGGTCTGGGTGCCAACCGATGTATTTTCTTCCGCCCTTCTGAACAAGTAGGGAATTACCTCTCGGACGGGGCCAAAAGGCAGGTACTTTGCAGTATTGTAGTTGTGAGCGGCCAGGTTAAAGCTTATATGGTCGCTCATACCATAAAGTTGGCCAAACCATATTCTGCGGTCATTGTTTTTTATACCGGCTTCCTTCATCAATCTTGTCAATAAAAGGGAGCTTAGTTCATTATGGGTTCCCAAGAAAATTTCAAATACATTTAAATTTTGAAGACAGTAGGTCAGCCCTTGATCAAAATTCTTGTCTGTTGCTTGTTTGTCACTGCAAATAGGGTTTGTATAGCGAAGTAGTTCGGCCCGTTTTCTTTCCTTTTCCATGTAAGCCCCCCGTACCAATTTTACGCCTACAAGAAAATTTTCTTTTTTGGCCTTTTGGTCGATGTATTCCAGATATTCCAATCTATCCCATCGATATAATTGAACTGTGTTGAAGACAACCACTCTTTTTTTGTTGTATTTGGCCATCATTTCTTCTGCAAGTTTGTCAATGGCATCTTGTATCCATGATTCTTCGGCATCTATCATTACTTTCATATCTGGTGTGCGTTCACATTTTTCACAAATGGTATCTACGCGTGATACAATTCTCTCCCATTCCTCTTTTTCTGAATCATTCAGTGGTGTAGCAGCAGAAACTTTTTCAAAAATCTCGAATCGTCCCAATCCCGTTCCCTTAAATACCAAAAAGGGAACCGCCCATGATTTTTTGGAAAAATCATAAGCTTGAAGGGTGGTGCGCAATGTCAGATCAAATTGTTCTTCATTTTGTTTGCCCTCCACGGAATAGTCTGGGATGGAGTATACCCCTTTTTTGTTGAACATATCAACTATTAAAGGTTCGCATTCCGCAATGGATTCACCTCCGCAGAACTGTTTGAAAACCGTATACTTTAGAATGGGTCTTATGGGAAATCTCATCCAGAACAAAAAATTTGTGATTGGTTTGGCCATACTGGTCAGATACTTATTTCCGATAAGTTTGAACAGCATATTGGCCCATTTGAGTTCTCCCTTTGATTTTAAGGAAAATGCTATTTCAGTATCTTCAAAATTCAATACAGGTTTCATATGAATATCTTTTTGACCTTGGCTTTTCTGGAAATAAAAAAGGTGGGCCTAAAGTCATATTGTTGTTAACTAAGCTTGTTTTTTACATTAAAATTTGTTGAACCAATGAAGGGTTGGTCTAAAATGACCTTACTTTGAAAAGAGCCCAATCTTAAAAATTAAGACTGGGTTCCAAACGCATAAACCAACTCAAACTATATGGTTAAAATGTAAAACCGAGCCTTGTAAATATTCTGGTGCCATCTATACCGAACTGTGTGGTTTGCCAAGGATATTTGAACCTGCCCACAAAATCCAAGTTCCTATCATTGGGAACACCTCCATTTGTGCTATAGGCATCCGCAAAGGTGTCTGGGTATACATTGAACAGGTTGTTGGCTCCCAATGTAAACTTTATATGACTTGAGAAATCATAGGTGAAGCTTAGATCCGTAAGCCATTTACCCCCATAAGTGGCATCGTCGGCAGGGTTGCTTGGATGCCTGTAGGTTACTTTGCCATAATTTAAGAGCGAAAGATCTATGCCAAATTTATTGATCTTGTAATTGGAGGATGCTATGATCTTGGTCCTTGGTCTCCATGTCTCCACTCTGGACACATCTTCCCTTGAAAAGATGGCATCTCCGAGATCATTGTTCTCTATGAACGACGGGAAATTTGTTCCCTGTACTTCTGTTTTGTTGAAATTGGCCGCAATGCTTCCATTTAAAAAGCCACTTCCCAGCTTTATACTGGAATAACTGAACACCACATCCAACCCTTTTGTACGGGTATCAATTGCATTTAAAAAGAACCCTACCGATCCCACATTGGCATTTGCCAAGGTCTGATCTATGGGGTTGGATGCATCTCCAGTGGGTGTTACCTGACCAGAAAGTACGATACGGTCATCCACATCAATCTGGTAGGCGTCTACTGTGATTCCCAGTTTTTTGCTTATTCTATAGGCAAAGCCCAACCCTATATTGAATGATTTTTCAGGATCCAACTCTGGAATTCCCAAAGCTCTCAAAGCAGGGTTTGCATTGTTCAGGATACCGTTTTGTTGTATTCCATTTTCGGTAAGTGTAGTAGTAGTCGCTGTATAGTACAATTGGTGCAGGGAAGGTGCCCTAAAACCATTGCTCAGAGATCCTCTAATCGAAAACTTGTCATTATTGGTTTTCAACCTTGTATTCAGCTTCCAACTGGTATTGGTACCAAAATCGCTATAGTCCTCATAACGAAGGGCCCCGCCGATGAGGAAATTTTCTGTAAGATCAGCGGTAAGGTCGGTGTAGACACCAAAATTACTTCGGTAATCATCTTGCTCATTTTCAGGGGTAAATCCACCAAAGGATTCTGAGCCTGTCCTATCACTGGGATCATCAGGTGTACCATCATTGTATGATGCAAGCTCGCCTTGCTCGGTCAAAAACCTTTCCGTTCTGTGCTCTGCACCAAAGGCCAATGTAATGACTTCGGGGCCATCGGTTTCAAATGTTCTGACGATGTCCAAATTGTTGACCACGTGGCTAAATTGATGGGCGCCATTATAAAAATCCGATGGGCTGGCCGCACCATATGACTGGTTAAAAGAATTGGTAATATAGTAATCTATCCTGTTCTTGCCCAAAGTACTACTCAAATCAAAGTTCCAGTTGTTATATGTGGTCTTTAGACCAAGGGAAAAAGTATGGTCGCCAATTTGAGGGGACATTTCTGCCAAGAAAAAGTCCTGTCCTGGATAGATTTGCTCAAAACCGGAAACCCAATATGGAACACGGGCAAATTGTGGCGCAGAGCCATATCTACTGGTTATGGTACCAAAAGAGTATAGTTCGGTGCTTGTTTCTTCATCCAGGGTATATCCTACATTATATGAAAAATTGGTGATCTTTGAGTCTGGCAACCCCACTTGAAACCCTGCGCCGGGATTACGTTGCAGAAAAGCGGCCAAGTCGTCCGTATCATATGCATCTGGATTCCCCGCATCCGGTTCAGGAATTCCCCAATAGCTTGCTTCGTCTTCCAAACTGGTAATGGTTCCAGCTCTTTGAGATCTTTTCTGATTGAAATAGTTAAACGTGAAATTGGCATATCCCCTATCGGCAATGTTAACGCCAAACCCAGCTTCCAACTGATACTGTTCCCCATCTCCCTCTGTGGTTGTACTATAACTGGTATTGATGAATGGGTCGTTGTCTTTTTTCAACACTAAATTGATTACCCCGGCAATGGCATCGGAGCCATATTGGGCCGCGGCACCATCCCTAAGTATTTCAACACGTTCAAGAGCAGATGATGGGATGGCTTTCATATCAACACCAACCTCTCCTCGACCTGGCGTAACATAACTGTATACCAAGGCACTTGCATTCTTTCTTTTCCCATTTACGAGGACCAATGTCCTACTTGGAAACAATCCTCTCAAATCCGCTGGACTAAAATGTGCCGCAGCGTCCGATATGGGTTGTTGGGTGGCATTATAAGAAGGTACCTTGAACATTAATTGCTGATCCAAAACCCCTTTTCCTGTTTGGGCAAGTTCTGCTGTTTTGATGTTATCAACAGGTACAGGTGAGTCAAAGGATGTTCTTGGTTTTCCCCTACTCCCCACAACAACAACATCTTCCAACTGGGCCGCACTTTCGTTCAAAACAATGGTCGGGCTCGTTTGGCCTTCCATCTGCACTTCTATTGTGGCATAGCCAATATAAGAAACCACCAAGATGGCATTATCATTTTCCAAGGTTATCGAAAAGTTCCCGTCAAAATCGGTGATCACCCCGTTAGTAGTGCCTTTTTCAACAATACTTGCACCTGATAACGGAGCTCCATCCGTATCGACCACGGTACCAGTGATCTCGGTTTGGTCTTTAAAATTTGGGACTTGGTCCGTAAGTCCTTCAACCACAGGCTTTCTTTTGACCACCACGGTGTTGTTCTTGATGAAATCGTAGGTAAGATCGAGAGGGGACAAACAATCATTCAACAGGGTTTGTACTTTGACCTCTCCTTTTTGAACAGCAATTTTTGGAGCATTTTCAACCAAAGCATTTCTGTATATGAACTTATACTTTGCTTGCTTATTAATAAGTCTGAACACTTGTTTAACGGTCATGGAGCCGTCTTTATCTATGGTGACAGATCTATTCTGCGAAAGGCCATTTTTGGGCGCAAGGGCAAACATAATAGAGCAGCACAAAAAGATAAAGGTTCTCATAGTTACTTTTAAGAGGGCTTTTCCATAAGAAAAACTCTCCCTAGATGGTTTAATTTCCATAAGTTTGTATTGGATTAGTTAGACATTGTTTTAATTGATCTGTTGGAAAAAGGCTACTACTGTCCAAGGTGCTAGCCTTTTCTTTTATTTTACTATTACTGTTTTACCGATTATCTCAAACTCCACTTCCCCTTCACTCGCCGACTCAATGATTTCAATGATGTCCACAAATGACTTGGCCCTTTCCAGTACTCCCGTGAAGACAAAATCCTTGTGTTCATCTGATTCAAAAATTATTTCCACATCATACCATCTTGATAGGACTTTCATCATTTCCCCAAGGGTCTCATCGCTAAAATCGAACAACCCGTTTACCCACGATATTTCCCGGGAAACATCGACCTCTGCGACATCGATCTTGTCCGAGGAGCTTTCAATACGTGATTGCTGATTGGGCCTTAAAATTTCTTGGGAACTTCCTTTTTTCACCATAACCTTCCCTTCAACCAATGTTGTAATGGTTTTAGTGTCATTGGTATAGGCTTTGATATTGAACTTGGTGCCAAGCACACTCACTTCCTGTTCTTCGGTATTGATGTTAAAGACGGAACCATTGTGTTCAGAACTTGGCGACACCTCTAAATAAACCTCCCCATAGACCAGTTCTATCTCACGTGGCCGGCCTTCTTGAAAATGCGTTGGGTATTTTAATTGGGTGTCCGAATTCAACCATGCTTTGGTTCCATCTGATAACTCAACCTGGAACTGGCCGCCCTTTGGAATGGTCAAATAATTGAAGCTCGTTTTTTTATCAATACCTTTTTCTCTGGTTCCATTTTTATAAACAATTGCATCACCATTGCTTATCAGATTATCGGTATTGTAATTATCGCCTTTCCCCAAGGTGACCTGCTCTCCATTTTCCAAGGTAAGAATGGCTTTGTTGGACCCAACCTCTATCTTAGCTGAAGTTTCGGTAACATCAATGTCCTGTTTCTTGTTAAATTTAAAGAACGTTATCCCAAAAATTAAAAGAATGGAGGCCGCTACGGAAATCCTTCTGTAGAAAACGGCCCTTCGCTTTCTTTCGGCTTCCTTGATTTTTTGGTGTACGGACTTTTTCACTTTTTCCAGATTACATTCTGCCAAACTTTGGGCAGCTATGCACTCCGCACGAACAAAAAGATTGAATGCAGGAATGTTTTTATCATCTTTTAACCAAAGATCCAACTGCTCCAATTCATTATGGGTAGCCTCCCTATTGAGAAACTTAACAATTGTTTTATGAAATTTTAACTCGTCCATTATAGTTATTACGTTTAAATTTTTCCGGCCCCCTATTTTTTCATCTTTTTTTTTAGCTTTGTGACCAACACAATGTGTATTCCAGCATAACCTAAAGCCGTGGATGGGGATTGAGAGCAACTTTTTTTTGGCCACCAGGCTAAGATCTGGTGATTCCAAAGCGTACGATTTTTTGATGGACTCCTATTACCAAAATCTTTATGCTTATGCCTATACTTTGGTCCATGATCGGGGAAAAGCAGAGGATATTGTCCAAAATGTATTTGTTAAAATTTGGATCAACAGAAAGAAGATCAATCCAGATTTTTCTATAAAAAACTACTTGTACAAGTCTGTGTACAATGAATCCATTGATTTATTTCGAAAAAGAAAGCCAATCATTTATTTGGAAAAGAAATATTTGGAGGCGATTGATCTGGTTGTGGAAAATGAGCCTGAAAATTTGGATGAGCTGATAAAATTGGTCTATGCAGAAATCCATAAACTGCCCAAAAAATGTCAACGTATTTTTCTACTGAGCAAAAAGGAAGGACTTACCCATATAGAGATTTCCGAATTTCTTGGGATTTCCACAAAAACAGTTGAAAACCAAATGACCAAGGCCTTTAAGATATTGGCAGAAAAATTGAGTGCCAAGATGGAGACCCTTCTTTTTCTGCTATTTGACCATAGGGCTCAGGGGGCAACAGTTTATTGAACTTTTTTTGATTTAGTAAATTAAAGGCCGTTTTTGGGAACAATCGGTTGAAAGTGTACATGAACTTTGTGTCACCGACCCGAATAGTATATTGATTCTTTTTTAGACCGGCCATCAATGCATTGATCAACTGTCCCGGTGTCAATTTCTTCGCATCGAAACCTTTGGCCATGTCGGTATCGACAAGTGGGGGCAGAAGCTCAAATACCTTAACATTGCTCTTCATGATTTGTAAATGGCTTCTCAACGATTCGGTATAAAAACGCACTGCCGCCCTAGAGGCACTATAGGTAGGGGAAAGGTTGGAGGGCAAATAGCTTAAAATGGAAGAGGTATTGATGATCGCGGCCTCCTTCCTGGAGTTCAGCATATCCATAAAAATATTGTTCAACCGGATTACGCCCAGATAGTTGATGTCCATTTCGTATGCTGCTCTTTCATTGGCTCTATTACCTTTTTGGGCATTCGGTAAAGGAAATTGAGGAGGTTACGGGCTTTGGCGCTTCAAAGATCAAAGTTGACCTGCATCGTGGTGGGCGCATATGGAAGAGGCACTGCATGATTTACTCGGAGCACAAGTAAAAGATCTTTTGTAATGGATAAAAAATAAGCAAATGGAGGATAAGGAGTTTAAAAAAATAATGATGCAAAGTAAGATGGTCACTTCTGAAGAATTCACCAATGATCTTATGAAAAGACTGGCATCCAGAAAAGTGGAAAGACCTACTTTGATACAAATATCACTTAAACCAATGGTATAGGTCTTGGTTGCAACGGCCATTGCCTTTTTGGCCATCTTTATTCTGCTGCCCCTACCGTCCATAGGTGTTATGGATATTGTTGTTCGCATGGAAAAGACCCCGCTCATGGTTGGAGTGATATTCTTACTCTTGATAGGCATCAACCATATGCTTCGATTGGTACAACAGATCGAATGGGTCAACAATCAAATAGCAAAGAAATAGGATCTGAAGTATTGGAGACTCCTTTACTTGTAAGAAGTTTGAAT
Source organism: Allomuricauda sp. (assembly GCA_050303195.1). GTDB lineage: Bacteria > Bacteroidota > Bacteroidia > Flavobacteriales > Flavobacteriaceae > Flagellimonas. The sequence goes on from JBNLBG010000045.1 coordinate 13,836, forward strand.
AATGTTTTTTCCATGTTAGCAAGTTCTATCCATATTTTGGTTTATGAGGCGAGGCCACTTTTCTGAGTGAAGGAAGTAACATTTTTCAGGGATTGGAGCGCAACGTTCTCTTGCACCATAGTGTTTGATGCCCATTTGAACAATAAGAAAATAACACATTTGTTTACTGACGACGGTTTTTTAACTTACACACTTATTGGGATAGTGTCCTCAAACTTTATTTATTCGACCACCAACGTTGAAGACTGCCTTGCGGCCAACCGCCAACCCTGTTCAGTGGATATCCAAACATTGGTAAATCTTCTGGGAATCCATTGCTCCTGATCGGTCGTCATATTTGTGGGCTGTTGTAACTCTTTTCCCATAACTACCGCAATGTTGTCATTAAATGTGATTGATTCAATAATTCGTTCCACTGCAGGAAATTTATGCCCACTGTTCATTAACGTAATGATTTCTTTGGGGGTTACAATTTTTCCTTTGGTATTGTTGACAACATAATCTGGGGACCAAATTTCTAACAGGGATGTGGTATCCCCCTTGTCCAGTAATTCTGTCCAATGCTTTTCCAGCCTTCTAATTTCCATTTCATCCTTGGATTGTCCAAATGCAAAAGATGTTACCAACAGTAAAACCATTGATAAAAAAATTCCTTTTCTCATAATAAAAGATTCTAAATCCAAAGTTAACAATAAACTTTTCATCAACGGTGGTTAGCTTGTACTGTAGATACCCCAATCTTTAGGACAGGTTTTCATCAAAAGCACCTTCATTGGTTTTAAGTCCCAAAGGTGAATTTTCAAGAATAATCTTATTGTTATAGGTCACCGAATAGGTAGGTTTCCCCTATTCAACGAAAACATTTAACCTAAGTTTACCATTAGGACTTAATACTTCAGCCTTCTGTGAAAAAACAGATGATGAGGTGATTAAGAAGCACAAAACCATTAGCTCATTCATTATAAAACTTCAGGAATTTCAATCGGTTACCTTAATTATTTAAAAGTATGTTGGACGAAAAGATACAGATTGTTCGCCCATTCGATATCATCATGGGCATTGCCGTCCACGTGCCATATATGAGGCACCCCTTGTACTTTGAGATGTTGATGTACACGCTGACTGACACTGAAAAGTCCATCCTTGTTCCCACAGGCAAGCCATAACACTTTAAGCTTCTTTTTTGCTGCCACCAAATCAGGTAAAAGCTTAGTATCAGAAAGCCCCCCAAATTCATTGGTATTCGGGGCCGAAGAGAATCCACCTACATAGGCGAAAGTATTGATATGGGAAAGTCCTATATTCAGGGATTGACCACCACCCATGGACAACCCAGCGAGCGCACGATGTTTGCGGTCAGTGTAAACCGAATAATGAGACTCAATGTAGGGAATGATGTCGTTGAGCAAATCGTTCTCAAAAGAGACACCATATCCTTTATATCCGCCTTTTCGTTCTTCCTGCTCATCTGGTTTGGGATTTTCCACAGTTACATTTGTATTACAATTGGGGAAAACCATAATCATTGGTTTGATCTTACCATCGGCTAACAGGTTATCTATAACATAATCTGCACGAACCCAATACGGCCATTGACCACTATCAGAATTAAGCCCGTGCAGTAAATAAATCACGGGGTATTTTTTATCGGTAGAATAGCCGGGAGGTGTATAAACCATCATTTCACGACGTGTACCAAGTGTTTTGGAATCATATTGAACAGTCGTAATGGTTCCATGTGCCATATTATCACGTTTATCTCTGAAACCAACCGGTGGATCATTGAATGCAGGCTTGTCGTCAGGACCTAGTTTAATTGGTTCACCAAAGCCAACTTTGGGTGCTTCCTTTTCGTCTATATACCCTTTTGTACCAAGCCACTTTTTACATGCCTCAGTCCATGTAGATTCGGTATTGGTTGACCGTCCCATACCATAACCATGGCCTCCGGATTGGTAGATATGAAGTTCACAGGGAACATCATTACGTTTCAACATAAGGCTATATTCGATACTATTTTGGACGGGCACGGCTCCATCATCCATGGAATGCACCAAAAATGTAGGTGGCGTATCTCCATCTACCTGCAATTCGTTTGAAAAATGTGTTATCTGTTCAGAAGATGGATTTTCACCCAACAAATTATATCGGGACCCTATGTGCGTTATGCCTTCTTGCATTGATATTACAGGATAAATCAACAATGAAAAATCAGGACGGGCACTCGTTGTATCCATAGATTCATACACCTTTTCATTATAATGGGTGGAAAGTGTGGAAGCCAGATGCCCGCCGGCAGAAAATCCCATAATGCCAATTTTATCTGGATTGATTCCCCATTCCTTGGCATTACCGCGCACAATTCGCATGGCTCGTTGGGCATCCTGCAATGGCCCTATAGCCTTATTCTCCATAATTGAATCATCCGGCAATCGATATTTAAGTACAAATGCTGTGATACCAAGACCGTTCAACCACCTTGCCACATCAGACCCTTCATGCTCAAAGGCCAAAATGGAATAGCTTCCCCCTGGACAAATAATTACCGCTGTTCCTGTTGCCGTTTCTTTGGGGGCCGGATACACATCCAGTATCGGATTGGTAACAAACTTCATTCTCATCCAATTATCGGAAGAGTCCACCACTTGATGAAAACTTTCATTGGAAATAGCGCCAGGTATATTGCCATCCCAAAGTTCAATCACTTTACTCTGCCCAAAAAGATGGGTGTTGACCATTACTAAACCTATAACAATAAACACTATTCTTTTTAACCCTAAATCACTCATTTTCTTTAATTAGACTTTTTAATCGATTTACTTATTTTTAAAATATTCTTTCTTGACATACCACGCCTTCTTCTTCTCTCCGTTTTCAGATATCAGTCCTTTCCGGTTGTAACCATTCTGATATACCTGGTTCATCCGTTTTAACGACCTGTAGTCGAACAACAGCCACGGGCACACCCCACCCAGGTAGGGAACAGCGCCGAATATTTCGGTCCGATCCTTGTAAATTTTCTCCTGATGGGCTTCTGTCCAGTAAGCCGCCTCATCGCCCGGGCCTTCGTTACTTCCGCATTTCGGGTAAATGCAATTAATCAAAAACAAAATTATAGGTAAGAGAAAAAATAGGACTGTTCGTTATAGTTAGTTCGTAAGTCCCTAAAGGACTATCTAGAAAAACATGGGAATTAAGCTGTCTATCTGTTCGTTGTGTATAATATACGTTGTACTGATTCTTTCTAGCATATAAATTGTAAATTGTAAAAGTCCAATCACCAACCCAACGTTTATTCAATTTCTTACTGTACTTTATTTTCCATGAGAGATCAAGGCGGTGGAAGGTCTTTAAGCGGGCATTATTACGCTCTAGATATACAGGCACATCAGTACCTTCCATAGTAAAATAACCGTTGGCAACTGTATATGGGCGACCTGTTTGCGCTGTATAGTTAAAGCTTAATGTATTGTATTTATCTCCCTCAAAATTTACAGTACCGTTAAAAACATGTGGTCTGTCAAAATCTGAAGGATACCATAAGTTGTTATTAACTCTATCTGATAATTTTACACTCTCTGTTTTTAAAAAGCTTCTAGACCAAGTATAATTTAACCAGCCATTAACTTTTCCATTTGGTTTTTTTAAACTGAATTCCATTCCATAGGCTTTGCCTTTAGCTTGTACAACATCTTGTTCCAAATACTCTTCTAAAAAGAAATCCGCCCCAGGCTTATAGGTCAAGTTATTTTCAGTGTCCCTATAGTAGCCCTCAACACCAAGTTCTAAATTGTTGTCTAGTAAATTCTGATATACACCAATACTGTAAGTGTCACTTTTTTGTGGTTTTATATTAGGGTCTGAAGTTTTCCATCTGGAAGTAGGTAGAGGTGTGGTAGCATTGTAAATATTCTGTAAATACTGATTTAAACGGGCATAACTTATTTTTACCGACGTATTTTTAGACAATTTTAAATTGGCACCCAATCTAGGCTCTAAAGCACTATAAGTTTTAATTTTGTCTCCTTTACCAAATTCATTCACACTAGTGATTTCCCCTGTTTTTTCATCAAAAGTAGCCTTAGTATATGGACCAACAAACGTAAAGTTGGTAAGTCTTAATCCTCCGGAAACAGTAAGGTGTTTAATAGGGCTCCAGTTTATATTGGTGTAAGCTGATAATTCATAACTGGTTTCCTCATCTAAAGATACAGGAAGAACACTGTTTGCACTACCAGGGTCCAGTTTGCCAGGCTTTATTTTGTATTGATTACCTTGTATTCCTGCATAATAATTTAGCTTATCGCTTAATTTACTCTCGTATTCAGAAAAGACACTTAAATAATTGATTTGAGATTCATATTCTATTACATTACTGCTGCCTTTTTCAGGAAATAATGTTTTTGGAGTGTATTTGCTAAGTAAAAAAACAGTTCTCAAACTAGAATTATCAGTAAACGAATGCGTCCAGTTTAGTGTATTGTTAAATGTTTTAAAATCGTATTGATTACTCTCGGCATTAACATTTTCGATTTGAGCAATTAAATCAAGTTGATAAAAATCCTTGCTATAAAAATTTGTAAAGGAAATTTGATCTTTATCCGTTGGGAGGTAAAGTAATTTAATAGTATGATCATAAAACCTAGCTTTCGTTTTTTTCAAGCGTTTTGATACAATAGGCAATAAAAAATCAGTAAACCCAGCCCTTGTTCCTGCGTATAGTAAAAGTTTGTCTTTTATAATCGGTGTTTCTATAGATAGTCTGCTGGAAACCAATCCAATCCCTCCGCTTAATTTAAGTTTGTCCACATAAGGGTTTTTAACCTTTACATCCAGAACAGATGTCGCTCTTCCTCCATATCGCGCTGGAATATTGGCGCGATAAAGGTCTGTTGAAGAAATGGCCTCTGGGGTAAAAACAGAGAATAATCCAAATAAGTGAGTTGGATTAAAAACAGGGGCATAATCGTATAATAAAAGGTTTTGATCTAGAGAACCACCTCGAACAGAAAGCCCATTGCTTATTTCTCCTGCATTGCCAACACCAGGCAACAATGTCATACTTCTTAAAAGATCGACTTCCCCTATAGCTGCAGGCATTTTTTTTAGTTCTTGAGCAGTCATCTTAACAGCTCCCATTTGTGGTGTTTCCAATCGGTCACTAACTCTTTTTGCACTTAATACAATCTCTGAGAGTTGTTCCTGTTCTTCGCTTAGAGTTAATCGTAGTGTTTTATTTTGATTGAGTAAAATCTCTTTTTCCAGCGTTTTAAAACCTATAAAAGATACTTTAGCATTATAAGTTTCTTCAGGTAATGTAATCTTAAATTCGCCATTAACATCAGTAACCCCTCCACAAGAACAAGGCGTTAAAATTATCTGTACATTTTCAATGGGTCTATTTGTAATGTTGTCCAGTATTTGAAAAGATAGTGTATGTTCTTGTGCGGACACAAAGTTTGTAGCAGATAATATAAAAATAATTGCTGCAAACCAGGTACGATGTAGTTTCAGTTTCATTGGTAAAGTTATTATTCTATCCATCCTTCTGGTTCAATTGCGGTTCTGTATCTGCTTTCTTCACATGGTGCTGATGTGACAGGCGGCTCCGGCGGACCCATGGGTGTTGCCTCTGTTTCTTCTGGATGAGGTGCTATTTTGCGACCAATGGGGGACTCTGCTATCTTAGTACGATCTATCATGATGTATTTTGTAGTTGCCGATGAGGCGGTAAACCTTCCCAACACATACTCATTTGGGTCTTCTGGATTGTACATATTCCCTATAAGTGCTGCAGGTAAAGGGGCATTAAACCCTCCATTGTTATCTACTAAGTCCTTGATGGTCCTGTAGTACTCATAGGCCTTGGGAGTAAGTGAAAATTGTTGTATTTCCACTAAAATTTTTGTTTTTCTGGTCAACAGCAAATTAGCTACAGGTAAGGAAGTAGTGGTAGTGCCATTGGAGAATTTATCTGAAAAAATTTTGATATTGCTACTATAATCGATTCGCCAACAATCAGATTCACACCAATACGTATAATAATCTACACTGGGTTCTTCAACGCATGCATTATCTCTAAATTTACCTCTGTAACAAATTTTGCAAATCTCCTCCTTATCATAGGTTTTATAGCGCCAGTAATAATAATTGGTTTGATCTGCAGGATCGTCAAAGGTTATCGAAACCTCATGCCCTGGAACATAATCATCATGATCTTCACTGAACTCTAATTGCTTATCGTACTTTGCACTTATGTCCTTTATTGGTACAGATGGGATAACGGTTTCAATTTCTGAAAGATATTTTTTTCCATCAGGTAAATTAACTTCTAAATACCATTTTTCACCAACCCCTCCTTTAAAAGCATAATCTTCTGGAATGTATTTTGAGCCGTCTTCATATAATGCTATTCTTTCACCTGAAATTGCATTAACAAAAAAGACATTAGCATCGCTAACAAAAACATTTCTATAGGAATATGAAACATCAGATTCGGTTATGGAGACATAAGAAGCCCCTTCTGTAGTGCCAATAAAGCCATCAATATGAACAATCCCACCAATAAATTCATATTCTGGTGCGACAGGATCTGTGCATGTCAAAAAAGTGATGGGGAGGAAAATAAGTATAATGCAGTGCTTAAAGTTTGGTTTGGTTGGCATAAATAGTAGTCTTTTTTTAGTGTTTATTAAACATCCTCATTAAGGCTTTTATGTTCAGAATTTAATTTTTCTATTTATCCTTAAAATATTCTTTGATGACATACCACGCTTTTTTCTTTTCACCTTTTTCAGACAACAATCCTTTTCGATTGTAACCATTCTGATAAAGCTGGTTCATTCTGCCCAAGGATTTATAATCGAATAAAATCCACGGACATACACCAACTAAATTGGGAATGGTCTTGAACATCTCAACTTGATCCATATATATTTGCTCTTGGTATTCTTCGGTCCAGTTATTAGCTTCATCGGAGGGTAAATCATTGTTCCCATATAATGATTCGCCTCCAAACTCGGATATAAACACAGGCTTATTTGGGAAATCAATCTCCCATTTAGTATCTGATGGTTTTCCTTGCCAAGGTATGTACCAGCCTATATACTCATTAATGGCAACGATATCTGAATGCTTATAAAGCGAGTCACGTACTGTAAACCTATTGTTTCCATAGCCCTGTGTATTAATAACATGGCTGATCAGGCGTGTTGAATCTAGTACTTTACATGTTTGGGTTAATGAAATGAGTGCTTCATTTCTATTTGGAGTGGATGAGTAGGTTTCATTGGAAAGGCTCCATATGGCCACTGCTGCACGGTTTTTATCCCTAGCCACCATTTCCTTTAGCATTGTTTCCATTTTTTGGGGAACAAGAGAGTCCGAAAATTTAATATGTTGGTATATGGGAAGTTCATCCCAAACCATAAGCCCCATTTTTTCGGCTTCCTTGATCGTATTTTCACTATGGGGGTAGTGTGCCAAACGAACTAGGTTACACCCCAATTCTTTCGCAGCGCTAAGCAGAATTTCTGCATCTTCTTTTGAAAAGGCCCTGGTTCCCTTAAGTGGATTTTCTTCATGGATATTGACGGCTTTTAAGAATATGGGTTTCTTGTTCAGCAAAATTTCACTCCCTTTAACTTCAATACTTCTAAAGCCAATGCTATCCTCGACAACATCCGTTTCACTTTCTATGATTACCTTATAAAGCTTAGGGTTTTCTGGCGACCAAAGTGTAAATTTTGAAGAGAACTCAACCTTGGCAAAGCCTTTACCGCCTGTTTTTGTTTTGTACTTAAGATTTAGCTCTGGAATTTTAATGGTGATTTTTTGGTTTGTCTTAGCCCCATTTAATTGAACCCATCCTAAAACACTGTTTAAACTTCCCTTTTTTAGTTGGATGAAATAATCTTCAATAAAAGCAGTGTTCGTTTCAATTAAACCAACATCACGGGTTATCCCTCCAAAATTAAGCCAGTCGTAACCAACACCAGGCAAACCGTTTTCCTTACGCTGGTTGTTAACCTTAACAATTAAAGAATTACTGCCTTCTTTTACCTTATTGGTTATTTCAAACTGAAAGGGCGTAAAACCACCTTCGTGACTGCCAATTTTTTCACCGTTCAAATACACGTCTGCCACATAATTGACAGCTCCAAAATAGAGGAACAGTCTTTTATCTTCTCTTTTTGTATGACCAAACTGCTTTTTATACCAAACCGTCCCCTCAAAATAAGTGAGTTCGGGCATTTGGGTATTAAAATCCCCCGGCACCTGCAATTCTGGTCCGCCTTCAAATGAATACTCAACAAAATCGGTTTTCTTTTGAGGCTTTTTTTCTTGCCACACCTGTCTCCAATCTCCAATACCTGTTGGATCAATTATAACCTTCCATTTTCCGTTTAAACTAGTCACATTCCTTGACTGGACGTTAATCATCGCTGATTGGGCTTTCAAACCAGCCGTAAAGAGCACAATAACAAAAACAGTCAATATCCACCTATTTTCAACTAATTTCATTTGTTTTATCATTTTTTAAAATTGAATATCATTTCACTAATTTTTACAGTTCATATTGCTGTATACAACCTTCCCGTCTTTCATTACCCATTTAACTTTAAAAAAAGCTTCCTTAAAATCTGCTTCCAGGTCCCCATCAAAAACTGCAATATCTGCCAGGGCATTTTCTTTGATCACTCCCAATTGGTCTTTCCTGTTCAATGCAATAGCTGCGTTATAGGTGGCAGTTCTTAAAGCCTCATTGGGTTTGAAACCTGCATCAAAATAGCCAAGTATCGTATATTTTGATGCTTCACCCCTGGGTATTCCAAAATTTTGATACGCATCGGAGCCCGCCACAATCATTACCCCTTTCTTCAATGCCTTCAAAAGTCTATCGTAATAGGGCTGGTTATCTTTTTTCAATTGTTGTTCGTCAAAGTCCATATTGAGGGCTTTGTATGCAATGATCATCAGGTCCACTGAACCATACGTTGGAACAAAATACACTCCCTTTTCCACCATAAGATCCATGGTCTTCTCGGATATATTATAATTGTGCTCTATCCCATCCACACCTGCATTGATGGCATTCTGTGCCACATAATCCCGGTCTGCATGCGCAGTGACCGTTAAGAAGTTTTCATGAGCCGTTTCTACGATCGCTTGTATTTCTTCATGACGCAAGGGCAGGATATTCCCAAAGGCCAGAATTTTAATCACATCTACAAACTGCACTCTATGTTCTTTGACAGCCAATCTTGCATCGTCAACTCCATTGACGGTTCTATATTCCATTTCGGTATATTTGGTGTGAAGGGCAAACGGGAGCCCTCCAAACTGACCATCGTAAGAGCCAATGATCGGGCCGGATACAAACATTCTGGGCCCATCCACATAGCCTTTCTTGATCGCATTTCTTAGTTCCACATCCAAGTACTGACCTGAGTTGCCCAAATCGCGCACCGTGGTGAAACCGGCATTCAGATAGGTTTTCCCAAAAGAGATGGCACGCAGTAGTCGTGATTCGCCAGAATGGAGAATGCCATCATTCACCAATTCATCTTTAAATTCTTGTTCCATCAACAAATGGGTGTGGGCATCGATCAGCCCTGGTGTTACGGTTGCATTGGGTAAGTCAATAATCTCCGTATGCTCAGGAATTTCCAGGTTTTTGCCAATTTTTGTTATTCGGTTTCCCGTGATCAGAATCTGCTGATCTTTTACAAAAATGTTGTTTTCCGAATCATATAATTTACCCGCTTTTAAAAGGTACGATTTCTGGCCTTGAGCATTGCCGTGCAAGCCAAAGACGAACAACAACACAAAAAACACATTAAATTTTATCATTGGTTTTTCATTTTGGTTCTTTTTTTACTACCAACATGGTTAAATGAGACCATTCCTGATCTTTCTGTACATATATATTTAGCCTATGGAACACTTTCCAAAATAAACCCATAAAAATATGGGGCATTTCCCGGCAATGTATACTTATCTGAAATGGCTCTCCCATCATAAACATAATGTCTGACGACTACTTTCCTGGTCTAATTATGATCGCAAAGCCACCACCATTGGCCATATTTACTGTTAACTTATCGGTATTTGCAACATCAATTGTTTCTCTTTTATAGTCTGTAGGATCTTTATCCGCATTAATTCCATCTCTAAAAATTTCAGCTATATAGGCTCCTTTATCAAGGAAAGATAGGTCTATTGTCATCTCCCTTGATGACCAGTTGGTTAAACCGCCCACATACCATGCATCGCCCTTTCTTCTAGCAATGGCAACGTATTCCCCTACTTTTCCGTCAAGGGCAACTGTTGCATCAAAAGTGGTAGGGATCTGAGAAATAAGCGTAGTGCTTTCCTGCTCTTTCATATAGGCTGTAGGACTATCGGCCATCATTTGAAGTGGTGCTTCATAAACGACGTACATACCCAACTGATGGCATCTTGTTCCCTGACTTACCGGCATAGAATTGCTTGGGCGAAAATCTGCTTTTGTTGCATTACGCATGGCTCCCGGTGTATAGTCCATAGGTCCCGCCAGCATTCTGATGAAGGGAATACAGGTCGCATAATACGGTGTATCATCATTTGGTGTCCATTTAACGTTCTCCAAGCCCTTTACCCCTTCAAAATTGATAATATTAGGATAGGTTCGCTGAATACCGGTTGGTTTATACATCCCATGGAAATCAACAAGGAGTTTATAAGAAGCGGCCTTTTCAGCAATGTGATAAACCGACTTTACCATTTTTTGGTCATCGCGGTCTAAGAAATCTATTTTAAACCCTTTCACACCCATTTGTGAATATTTAGAAAAAGCATCGTCTAAAACCTGATTTATGGCGTACCATGAAGCCCAAAGAATAATATCTACATTTTTTTGTTTTCCGTAGTTAACGAGTTCTTCAATATCCATATTTGGAGCAATTTTCAACATATTTGTTTCTTCACTCCAACCTTCATCCAGCACCACATACTCAATGTTGTTTTTAGAAGCAAAATCGATATAATACTTATAGGTTTCCGTATTGATTCCTGCCTTAAAATCGACCTTCGATAGGTTCCAATCATTCCACCAATCCCATGCTACTTTACCTGGTTTTATCCAGCTTATATCTTTAATTCTAGAAGGTACAGCAAGCTTCTGAACCATATCATTGTTCAACAGGTCTTTATCGCTTTCACTTATTATTATTGCTCTCCATGGAAATTTTCGGGTACCGCTTGTTTTGGCGATATAGGGCTCTCGGTTAACCACCATATAATTCATATGATTAAAGCCTCCCAAACGTTCTTCCTTCGGGTAATGGGCAAATGCTCCTTTCAAACCTATCTGAGTTTTATCACTTCGGGTTAGAAACATTCCGGGGTAATCCTCTAAATCAGCCTCTATAACAGCTGCTTTTTTTCCATTTCCCAAATCAACAAGAAGTGGAGAAATAGCCAGTGAATCTTTCACGAA